>NZ_JBKGVE010000009.1:0-287051 GCF_046462495.1 Aquirhabdus sp.
TTCGTGTTTTCTTTGCTGTATTCAACACCGGACAAGCTTTTCTAGTTGTCTCGATAGAGGATTGCAAACATGACGACACGTGAACAAGGCGTAGTAAAGTGGTTTAACGATACCAAAGGTTTTGGTTTCATTCAACGCAATGGCGGCGACGATGTATTCGTACATTTCCGCGCTATTCAAGGCGACGGCCACCGCACTCTGCGTGACGGCCAACGTGTTGAGTTCACAGTTGTGAAAGGCCAAAAGGGCTTTCAAGCTGAAGAAGTTCGCGCAGTTGACTAATTGATGATTGGTAGTTGAGTCCTATAAGGTTTTACTACCAACATTAACTATCGCTTCTAAATCGGCATTGCCCTAGGGCAGTGTCGATTTGGGCGTTTCAATGAACCGAAGTTTGGCTTGCCATGCTTCGGTTTTTTGTTTTGTGGCATTTGAAATTGATGTAAATTTGATTTTAGCGATATTATTTTTAAATCTATAAAGTGATATGAGCGTAAAATTGTGCGCAACAATAACTTAAATTTATTGCGTATTTAACGTGGTGTATTGGAGTATCAAATATAATGAGTTCGAGTTTCGACTCAGTCGCGTTACACCCTGAATTACAGCAGGGAATTGCTGATCTTGGTTTTACCCAGATGACACCGATACAGCAACAAGTTTTACACTTTACTCTGGCGGGACATGATGCCATTGGTCGAGCACAGACCGGTACAGGTAAAACTGCTGCATTTTTAATTAGTATTATTAATGATTTATTAGAAAACCCTGTAGCTGATGAGCGCTTTCGCGGTGAACCGCGCGCACTAATTTTAGCGCCAACACGGGAACTTGCATTACAAATCGAAAGTGATGCAATTGCACTGCTCAAACATACTAAACTCAGTGTCGTTACCCTTCTTGGCGGGGTTGATTATGACAAGCAACGTAAAGCGCTTGATAAGCGATTCGTCGATATCATCGTGGCCACACCGGGCCGTTTGATTGACTTTTTAGAACAAAAAGAAATATGGCTTGATCGCCTTGAGTTTTTGGTGATTGATGAAGCGGATCGTTTATTGGATATGGGATTCATTCCCTCAGTAAAACGGATTGTTCGTTTGGCTCCCCCTAAAGCAGATCGTCAAACGCTGATGTTTTCTGCGACTTTTAGTTATGACGTTTTGAACTTGGCTCAGCAGTGGCTATTTGAGCCTGTCACAGTAGAAATTGAACCTGAACAGAAAACAAGTGATCGCGTTAAACAGCGTGTATTTATTGTCGGTCGTCGTGATAAAGAGCGATTGCTTAAAGAACTACTTGAGTCTGAAACGATTGATAAAGTGATGGTTTTTGCAAATCGTCGCGATCAGGTGCGTAAGCTCTTTGATCGATTAAAGGCGCAAGGTTATAAAGTCGGTATGCTGTCTGGTGAAATTCCACAAGATAAACGTATCAAAATGCTGGATCAATTTAAGTCTGGTAAAACACAGATTATGATTGCTACGGATGTCGCAGGACGGGGTATTCATGTCGATGGTGTCAGCCATGTGATTAACTATACCTTGCCAGAGCAGGCTGATGATTACGTGCATCGTATTGGTCGTACTGGGCGTGCTGGTGCTTTAGGGGTCAGTATAAGTTTTGCTTGCGAAGATGATTCTTTTTTACTGGCTGATCTTGAGAAAGCCATTGGGCAAAAGCTTCCATTAGAGCGCCCCGAAGGTTACTAATACTCTCCTAGGACTAAATAAAAAAGGCTGATTAATTAATCAGCCTTTTTTATTGCGGTCACATTATGCAGACTTAATGGGATCTCCATCTGCATAACCCGGGAATCCAGGCCCAATCATGGGCGTCACATTTTTTGCGTGAACGGGTTCACCGCATTCTGAACATACCATCGTTGGGGTAAATTTATAGCCACATTGCTGATGAAAATATTCTATAGGAGCACCTTTACCCTGATCCATCCATTTATCACCCCAAGTTGTTAGGGCGAGTATGATGGGATAAAGATCCATTCCTTTCTTGGTTAAACGATATTCGTAGCGTGGAGGCTTTTCTAGATAAGGGACTTTTTTCAGGATATCGGATTCTACAAGTCTATTCAGGCGGTCCGCTAAAACATGACGTGTCATCCCCAATATTGATTGGAAGTCGTCAAAGCGACGTATACCGATGAATGCATTACGAACGATCATCATCGTCCACCGATCACCGATCACCGACAAGGCGCGAGCAACCGAGCATGGCATTTCGCCAACATCTTGCCATTTCATAAACGCACTCCTGTCTGATTTGTCATATTTTAGTCGAATAATCCCATTCTGACCAGTTCTCATATTCGCGAATAATAAGAGTCATATTTTTCTGATTGCTCAGATAAGTTTTTTTGCAATAATCGTAGACTGATTAAGGTTTGCACGAATTTTATTCACTATGATGTATAGTATAGCTGGTCTTTATTACATTAGTTCTTTTTTGGAACTTAAAGTTTGATAATTTATTAAAGATATTTGTAGGAGATAACGATGATGAGACTTTGTCCCATCATTGTTAAAATTTACTCATGCTATCTATAGATTATAAAACAAAAAAACCATCCGTCCCGTCACGTTTTAATTGTTCGACCAGACCATATTCCCACTCTAGATAGCCTTGCATAGCTTCAATTGGATTGTCAGTGCCTTCGTAAGGACGGCGATAACGATCGATTCGTGGAGAGGCGAGAAGTGTTTCGCCGGATTCTAGCGGTAAGCCTGCAGCAGCCCATGCTTGAGTTCCACCTGTAAGTAGATAGACAGGTTTATCGGTTAACGCTTGTAGTTCTGATACAGCTAGTCGAGCTAACAATCCACTTCCGCAGGTCAACACATAGCGCTCTGCTGGCGGAAGTATTTTCAAAATTTGGGGCAGATCACCCCTTAGAGTGAACCATGCGCTTGGAATATGTTGTTTCACATAATTAGCACTGGAGGTGAAATCCAGGACGATTGTCGAAAGACTGGTTGTGGTCGTGTCGTGTAACAGCCATTCGTGTAATGTTGCCGGACTGATTTCTTGAGTTGAATTTTGCAATGGGAGAGGTGCTTTCCATGGACCAGATTCAGTGAAATGATCTACTGTAATATTCTCAATGATATAGGTATCCCATCCCATTTGCTTTAGCCATGACGCACTCATATTTGCCCGTACACCCTCATCATCAATAAGGACTATTCTAGCTCCTCGTACGGAAGCATAGTGATCTGTCTCTTGCACAAGTTGCCCTCCCGCAACATGGCGAGCGTTGGGTAAGTGGGCATGTTCATATTCTTCGGTTGTGCGGACATCGAATACATAGGTTGTTCGTGTAGTATCGTCTTGCCATTGATCCAATGTCTGTAATGAGATTTTGCCAACACCAGCTTGACTTGCAATGTGATTGGCTTGTTGGCTTGCTTCATGTTTCGTCGTGTCTTTGACCTGACTAAAGGTGCGATTCTGTTGGTGTTGTAATGATAAGCCTGCCAAGGTCCAGCCAATCGTACCATTCTGAAGTGCTGCTACCGGATTTGGAATCCCAGCATTGACCAAGGATTGGGTGCCAATAATACTCCGAGTGCGCCCAGCGCAATTCACGATAATCTGGGTATGAGGATTCGGTGCTAATTCACGTGCACGCAAGACGAGTTCGGCACCAGGAACACTGATGCTACCTGGAATATTCATGGTCTGGTATTCATCGAAACGTCTAGCATCTAGGACCACAATATCGGCTTGTTGATCGATCAGCGTTTTGACTTGGTGCGCGGTCAGGAAGGGTGTATGGCGGACACTTTCAACGAGTTCCCCGAATGATTTACTCGGGACATTGACGTCTTCAAATAACTCACCGCCAGCTCTATGCCAGCCTGCTAGACCACCGTCTAATAATGCAACATCTCTATAACCCAGCCGAATCAGACGCTCAACTGCAATCTCTGCTCTTCCTTCGCCATCATCATAAACAGTAATGGGCGTGCTGAGCCGTGGAACACGTGCATAAATCTCTAATTCTAAGCGTGATAAGGAGATATTCACTGCGAATAGCGGGTGATTTTTGGCAAAGGGAGCCTCTTCACGCACATCTACTAAAGCGAGTTCTTCTTTATTGAGCAGAGCGTGGCGTATATCATTGAATTGACGTGTTTTAATTTGGCTCATGATGTGGCAGGCTCCTTGGACAAATCCCAAATATTGGGTAATACGGTGTTTGAATATCCTGATATAAATGCTTTTTCTGTTCCATCCGACAGATAAGTCGCACGTTTGACGGCTCCGATATTGGCACCATACACATGAATGCTGATCGAGGTTTGATCACTATAGGCATTGCTGACTTGGTGAATATCTTGCGTGTTCGGCGAAACCGTCTCGACTTGTCCAACCTGCAAGCGATGTAAGGGTCCTTTAGGAATTAACGATTGATCCTGTGATCTTTGATAATGTTGAGAGAGCTCAGAGCCGCGGAGCATGCCAATGAGCCCCCATGTTCGATGATCGTGAATTGGAGTTTTCTGTCCTGCGCCCCAGACAAAACTAACGATTGAAAAACGTTGCGCTGAATCAATATGTAATAAATATTGTTGATAGCGTTCAGGATGCGGCTGAGCAAATGCAGCGGGAAGCCAATCGTCATGTTCTACAAGCTGCCTGAGAAGCTGACTACCTTGTTCTAGTACAATAGATTCTGCAGACTCTTTAGTTAAAAGTTCAGCAAAGTCAGTGATAAACTGGCGTAACCGGTAATTGAGAGCAGGGTTAGACATTGAAATTTGCTCCTATAGTTCGATGAAAAAGTTGGTTGACTGTCGTAGTGCGCTAACGATAATATTTGTTATATGCATTTTTCAACCAACCTATTATGATTATTTCTCATGAAGATAGATGATATTGAGGCATTCGTTGCCGTGATCCGCTGCCAATCCATCAGTCTTGCTGCTGAATCCTTGCAATTGACCCAACCTGCAATTACACGGCGTGTACAGAATTTTGAAGAGGGATTGGGTGTTGAGTTGCTGGATCGAAATACCAAACCGCTGAAACCGACATCCATGGGCTTACGTGTTTATGAGAAGTGTCGAGCCGTATTACGTGAGATTGATACTTTGCGTGATTTAGTGACTCAACATGCTTTGCCCAGTGGAGCACTACGACTTGGTGTACCGCAAACGATCGGTGATGCTGTACTGTTGGATGCTTTGAGTGAGCTTCGTCAGCGTTATCCTGATCTGCAAGCTAAAGTCGCGACAGGCTGGGGGAGTAACCTACTCTCAAAAGTCGAACATGGTGAGCTAGACGCCGCCGCAGTATTATTTCCTGCAGGTAAGGTCTTTCCCGACGGTGTGGTTGGAGAGTCCTTGGGTCGAATGAATTTGGTTGTCGTTGCAGCAAAGGGCGAATGGCCAAAGCGTTCTTATCGTTTGACAGATTGTTATGAGCGTGGCTGGGTACTTAATCCAGATGGATGCGGTTTTAGAGCGGGTCTACAGCGTGCTCTGATTGCAGAAGGACTCAGTCTACAAATTAATATGGAAACTTTTGGCACTGAATTACAGTTAGGTTTGGTGGCCAATGGTCAAGGGCTAGGTCTAGTCCCTCAGCCGCTGCTTGAGGGCAGTCGCTATCGCAATCAACTTGAAATTGTGCCTATGTCTGATTTTAAGCCGATCATTGATTTATGGTTAATTCATCCCCGATTTACAGGAAATTTATACGCACCAATCAGCACCTTTGGCCAATTAGTCGTTGACCGTTTAGGGGAGCGATTGATTCGGACCACTGCAGCTGTAGCCGTTTAACGCTTTTTGATTTCCATAGCCTCCTTTTGGGAGGTTTTTTTATGACTGAGATAATTGCATTTGTCTGAACAAAAAAAAATCATTTGTTTTGTAAGAATATTTAAGGAAAAAGCCTAGTTTCAATCTTCATCCATTGTCTTCATAGTTTTTGTTTTAATATAAATAAAATTAATAGTAAAAATATTTAAATGAATCATTAATGTTAATTTTGCATATTAACATAGCATAAATACGAATTTAGTTTGAGCCAAATCAGCCGTTACTATGCATATAGTCCAATAAGGTGAGCTATTTTCTATGTCTGCCCATTGGTCTTTAATTGTTTTGATTTGGAGCAACGTACGGCATGAGTCAGCCTAAGACCACAGATATACATTATCCCTCAGCTATACAGTCCTTGCCATTAAACAAGCCACTGAAAAAACAGCGCCCATTTAAATTAAGTGTGTGGCTTGCCAAGCAGTCATGGGTAGATGGTTTGCTACGCTTGATTAGTCCGCTTGTTTTGCTGGTGCTGTGGGAAGGTGCTTCACGGATTGGTTGGCTCCCCACACAGATCATTGCCGCACCAAGCTCTATTGGCGAGACACTTTGGAAAATGATTACGGATGGTTCCCTTGCAGGTCATCTATGGATTTCACTCCAGCGGGCAATGTTGGGATTAAGCATTGGTGTATCGATAGGAACTATCTTGGCACTTGTCGCTGGGTTATCCCGTCGTGGTGAACTTGTCGTTGATTCTCCGATGCAGATGCTCAGAACACTCCCTTTCTTGGCGGTTGTACCTCTTTTTATTTTATGGTTTGGCGTAGGCGAGACACCCAAGATTGCATTGATTGCCCTAGGGACAACTTTTCCCATTTATTTGTCTTTATTCTCAGGGGTTCGCAATTTGGACTATAAATTAATCGAAGCCGCTAAAACGCTGGAGCTCAATCGACGTGAAACAATTTGGCATGTCATTTTGCCTGGAGCCTTGCCGTCTTTTTTTGTTGGGTTGCGTTATTCCTTTGGTATTAGTTGGCTCGGACTTGTTGTGGTAGAGCAGATCAATGCGACCTCGGGAATTGGCTATCTCGTCAATGATGCGCGTGACTTTATGCGTACCGATGTGATCGTGATTTGTTTATTGGTGTACAGCGTTCTGGGTTTGACCATTGATGCGTTGGTCCGCTGGCTTGAGCGACGTGCTTTGGTATGGCGTACCACTTTTGTAGGAAATTAACTCTCGATGACTACTTTACATATTGATCAGAACAAGCCAGTAGCCGTGCAACTGAAAGACGTGAGTCGTTACTTTGGGGCTAATACCGTTATTGATGGATTGAATTTGAACATTGCTGCAGGCGAGTTTGTTGCTTTGCTTGGCCGAAGTGGGTCGGGTAAAACGACATTACTTCGAACACTGGCAGGTTTGGACCAAGTTGATGAGGGCACGTTAAAAATTCCTCAAGCACGTGCGGCAGTCTTTCAGGAACCAAGGCTCATGCCATGGAAGCGAGCATGGCGGAATGTAGCTTTAGGGGTACGTCATCCTGATGCGATAGAGAGAGCCCATGCTGCGCTGGCTGAAGTTGGTTTAACTCATCGAGCCGATGCATGGCCCAGTACATTATCCGGTGGAGAGGCGCAGCGCGTTGCATTAGCCCGAGCCTTGGTTCGTGAGCCTGAGTTATTACTGCTTGATGAACCGTTCGCTGCTTTAGATGCATTAACCCGAATTCGTATGCATCAATTGATCATCCAGTTATGGCAGACCCATGCACCTGCAGTGTTACTTGTAACGCATGACGTGGATGAGGCTATTTTGCTTGCTGATCGAGTCCTCGTCTTGGCTGATGGTCGTATTGCTGAAGAGTTGGTTATCAATTTACCGCGTGCCAGAGATGTAGCCACCCCAGAGTTCCAGCAGCTCCGCCGTAAATTACTATCACGATTGGGTGTAGAACTACCGCCAATCAATACAGAAATACAAGAAAAATTGCCTCTAGGAGCATAATTGGTATGACATATCTGACTGATATTAAAGAAAATAACTCAGAACCACTTATTCCCGAGCCTGTAAGTTATTTAGATTCCAGTGAGTTTGCCGCCTTGCTTGGTCAATTGACGAAAGATTTTGCAGAGACTGCGGCTGAGTTTGATCGAGATAGCGAATTTCCACATGCCAACTTCACACGGCTACATCAGCATGGCCTCCTTGCACTAACTGTACCGACTGAGTTGGGGGGCTATGGTGCGACGCTGTCCCAAACACGGCGGGTGGTCAGTGCTGTTGCCAAAGGTGAACCATCCACCGCTTTGGTTTTGGTCATGCAATATTTACAACATTCTCGCTTACAGCAGAATCAAGCATGGCCCCTATCTTTGCGTGAACAAGTGGCCTTAGATGCGGTGAAAAACGGTGCGTTAACCAATGCACTTCGCGTTGAGCCAGAGCTAGGGACTCCTGCTCGTGGTGGCTTGCCTAAAACCGTCGCAAAACGTCACGCAGATGGCTGGCTAATTAATGGTCATAAGATCTATTCAACGGGGATAGCAGGGCTCACTTGGTTAACCGTTTGGGCTCATTCTGATGAAGCCGAGCCTAAAGTCGGTTCGTGGCTTGTGCGCCGTGATACGCCTGGAATCAAGGTAGTCGAGACTTGGGATCACTTAGGCATGCGCGCAACCAGTAGCCATGATGTAATTTTTGAAGATGTCTTTGTCCCAGAGCAATATGCCGTTGATGTTCGTCCTGTTGGTTATGATCGTACTTCAGAGCTGGATACCAAAGGTGTGCTATGGCTGAGTGTTCTGTTGTCTTCCATTTATGATGCTGTAGCGCAAGCAGCTAGGGATTGGCTTGTCCAGTGGCTGCATGGGCGTGTACCTGCAAATTTAGGCGCTTCTTTGGCAACATTGCCGCGTTTCCAAGAAATTGTTGGTCGTATTGATGCTTTATTATTAAATAATAAGGTGTTGCTTGATTCAGCAGCAGTAGGTCAAGTTCCTCTTGAGTCAGCAGCTCAAATCAAATACATCGTTACAAGTAACGCAATTAAGGCGGTCGAAGAAGCCATCGCCGCGACTGGAAATCCCGGGTTATCACGTCATCATGCGTTAGAGAGACATTATCGAGATGTTCTTTGTAGCCGGATCCATACCCCACAAAATGATGCGATTTTATTGGCTGCTGGACGTGCAGCACTGAGTGGAAAATCCCGCGGTGCAACGGTATGAGTGAGCTAGCTGGAATCAAGATTGCCAGTCAATTAGACATTGAGTTTTCCGAACTCTTGTTGAATACGTTGAGTGCTTCTGAAACTCAAAGTAATGTCTTGATAGAGACTATTGCAAGGGGGTTATATAGCCAAGATATTAATGCAGAAATACTTCTTGCAGCACCTTCTACGTGGGCACTTGAACCGCCGCAAGGTTGGCCATTTGATTTAAAGTGGATTCATTTGATTTCATCAGGAATAGATGCTTATCCCCGTTGGCTATTCGATGGGCCAGTCGTCACCTCTTCGCGCGGCACGACTGCTATCGCACTTGCAGAATTTGCCCTTGCATTGATTTTTGCCGCGGCGAAGAACATTCCGGAGATTTGGATCCATGAGCCAACTCAGTGGCAGCGTCAACCTTTGCAAACTCTCGCGGGTCAAACATTAGGTATTTTTGGCTATGGTGCGATCGGTCAACAGCTTGCAAAAAATGCAGTGGCATTAGGTATGAAAGTTCTTGTTGTGCGAAAGACCAATCAGCCGATTGACATGGCAGATGTACGGGTCGTTCCAGATATCAAGGCACTCTTTGCGGAATCCGATCATGTCGTCTTGGCTGCGCCGGCGACTCCTGATACACAACATATTATCGATCAAGAAGTGCTCGCTGCGGCCAAGCCCAATCTGCATTTAGTAAATATCGCCCGTGGTTCATTAATTGATCAAGACGCGCTGCTGAAATCACTGAATGAGGGAAACATTGCACGAGCGAGTTTAGATGTTGTAACCCCTGAGCCGTTGCCGAAAGGTCATCCGTTATACACTCATCCTCGCGTTTTTTTATCTCCGCACACATCCGCCACGGTGGAGGGTATTTATCAGCGCGTTGCGCAGCAATTTGCTGAGAATTTTCATAAATTTAAATTAGATCAACCATTAGACAATGTCGTTGATATTACACGAGGATATTAATGATGGGTTCAGTTATCTCGACTTTATCAACCAATGCATCATCACCGAGTCGCGTACAGCCGCAGGCTTATGGTTTGGCCCGTGATGGTGATCATGTCATCCGTTGGGAGCATCCACCGCAACAAGCCAGTGTTGAATTAGAGCGATTGTATCGCAAGCAGCGTTTAGCCGCTTCTTTTCGCCTATTTGCACGTTATAGTTTTGATATGGGTGGTGCAGGCCATATCACGGTACGCGATCCTGAACTAAAAGACTACTTTTGGGTAAACCCTGTAGGGGTGCATTTTTCTCAAATCAGGGTCTCCGATCTATTGTTGGTCAACGACCAAGGAAAAATTGTCGAAGGTCAGGGTTTGCTGAATCAAGCAGCCTTTACGATTCACGCCGCGCTTCACGCTGCGCGCCCAGATGTGATTGCGGCAGCACATGCACACTCTCTATATGGCAAAGCATGGTCTAGTCTTGGTCGTTTACTGGATCCACTCACGCAAGATGCCTGTGCCTTTTATGAGAATCATGCATTGTTTAACGACTATACCGGGGTTGTCTTAGATATCAATGAAGGGCAACGCATTGCACAAACATTGGGTTCACACAAGGCATTGATTCTACAAAATCATGGCTTACTCACTGTTGGGCGCACCGTTGAAGCAGCAGTTTGGCGTTTTATCGCCCTCGATAATGCGGCACATACCCAACTGCTTGCAGAAGCAGCAGGCAGGCCGATTCCTATTCCTGCAGAGGTTGCCAAACTGACTGCACGTCAGGTGGGTACAGAATTCGGCGGTTGGTTTAGCTTCCAACCCCTTTGGGATCGTGTAGTGGCTGAAGAACCAGATTTTTTATTGTAATTGAGCATAATTTTATTGATGGATAGATAACGAAATGAATCGACGTGAAGTTTTAGGTGGATTTACAGCTTTGAGTCTATTGGGTTTAGCTGGTTGCTCCAAATCATCAGAGTCCAAGACAAAATCAGATTGGGACAATCTCACTTTAAATGTCGCGACCTATAAAGGCGCTGCGCGTGATTACATGGCAGAGGCGGGCGTAAAACCACCTCCTTATACGGTGAAATATGCAGAACTTGGGGGTGGTAACCTTACCTATGAAGCCATAGCTAGTGGTACAGTCGATGTCGGTCCTATGAGTGAGATTCCACCGATTTTTGGTATTGAACGTCATATGCCTGTGAAAATCATTGGTGTACTACGCGGGGATGTTAATAATCAGGCGATTATTGTGCCTGAGCATTCGACTATTCGCTCCATTGAGGATTTGAAGGGCAAGCGTGTAGGCTATGTACGTTCAACGACTTCGCATTATTTGCTGCTGAAGGTCTTGAAAGAAAAAGGCCTAAGTTTTGATGACATTATCCCTGTGGCATTAACGCCACAAGATGGTTCGGCTGCATTTCAAAGCGGTAAGCTTGATGCTTGGTCAAGCATTGGTTACTACATTCAGCTTGCCCAGCAAAAGTCTAATGCCCGAATTTTGAAAACAGGGCTTGGTTATTTATCCGGTAATTTTGTGATAGCCGCTAACGCCAAGTCGATTGCTGATCCGCGTAAACATGCCGCAATTACCGATTATATTCTGCGCGAGTATCAGGTTTGGAATTGGATTCAAAAGCACCCTGAAGAGTGGGCGACAAAGACTGAGCAGCTTATGGGGGTACCCAAGGCATTATTCCTTGAGCAATTCAAGCATCAAAGTCAGCCACGAGTCCTTGTTCCCGTTGATGATGCAGCCATCCAATCTCAGCAGGAGGTCGCCGATGTCTTCTTTCAGGCAGGCTTATTAAAACAACATGTCGATGTAAGTGGTATCTGGGATCGAAGTTTTAAATGGGGTTAGTTAATTAGCCCCCATTTATTTTCAACCCGCTTTAATCCTAAGTGATCTCGCAGTGTTTTCCCTTCATAAGCCGTTCTTAATAGCCCTCGCCGCTGAAGTTCAGGAACTACCAAATTTACAAAGTCATCTGCCGCGGTGGGTAGATGGGTGAACATAATATTGAAGCCATCCGCACCATAATTTTGAAACCAGTGCTCAAAGTCATCTGCAATATCACTCGCCGTACCAACGAGAGTCCGATGGCCACCAGAAGCAAGTTTACGTAAGAGCTCTCGAACCGTGGGGCGATCACGCTGGATCAAGTCGATCACCAGTTGCTGACGACTCTGATGGCCTTGTGTGAGTGGCGGATTTTTGGGGAGGGGGACCTTGGCATCTAAAGGCAAACTCGTCAAATCTACACCCAAATCCAAGAAATCAATGATGCTGCTAAAGACCATGACGGGATCAAGCAGTGCTTGTAACTCTTCATATTTTTCTTCGGCTTCCGCTCGACTATGCCCAACAACCGTCGCTACACCAGGCAGAATCAAGACATCATCAGCGGAACGTCCCAGTGTTATCGCTTGGTCTTTTAACTTCCGATAAAACGCTTGTGCGGCGGGCAGGGTTTGTTGGGCGGTAAAGATCAATTCTCCTGCACGTGCCGCTAACGCGAGTCCTTCACCTGAGGAGCCAGCCTGAGCAATAACAGGCCAGCCTTGGGGAGGGCGCGGAGTATTCAGTGGCCCACGGACAGAGAAGTGTACGCCTTGATGTTGAGCTAAATGAAGTTTAGCTGGATCAACCCACTGACCAGAAACAGGGTCTCTTAAAAATGCATTGTCATCCCAGCTATCCCAGAGTTTGGTTACCACATCGAAAAACTCTTCCGCACGTGCATAGCGCTCCTGATGGGGCAGATGATCAGTGCGATTAAAGTTTTCACCACCGCCTAAGGACGTAACCAGATTCCATCCTGTACGACCACTGCTGAGTTGATCAAGCGAAGCAAATCGTCTGGCGACATTAAAGGGCTCGTTATAGCTCGTATTTACCGTTGCCACTAATCCAATATGGGTCGTTACCATGGCTAGAGCAGTCAATAGCGTCATGGGATCCCATCGTGATGTATGGGTATTTCTGGAAAATCCCTTCGCGTCCAGATCTCCTAGTTCAAAATTATCATTCAGAAATAACACATCGAAACAGCCGCGTTCTAAGGTTTGTGCATAGTTGACGTAACGCTGGATATTAAAAGCGGCATCACGATCTGCACTGGGATGCCGCCAACCCGCAAAGTGGCTGCCCGCACCGGATAAAAAACCACCTAGTCGGATGTGACTCTGTCGCTGGCTCATGAGATTTCCTTAATCGAGTTTTATGCCCAAAAGTACTCAAGCACACGTGAAACTGTGTTATTAAAAAACCTCCCCATTGAAGATGGGAAGGCTGGTATTTCATAAAGATATTTACTTCGTCGTTGACCCAGCAGACTGAGTCACATGAACAGTTTTTGGTTGCCGTAAAGCAAATGTTACGATCGCAAGAGAGACTAATGTTGTTGCGACCAAGAACAACATCACCGTTTGATAGCCATGTATAAAAGACGTTTCCACCCATTGTTGAAGAGTATCTTGTGCAATGCTCAGATGGCTGGAGAAAAGCTGAACTGCCTGTTCAGGGTTGGAAATAGCATCCTGTAGCCACGGCGTTTGTGCTGATGTGTTACTGAGTCCTGCAAACTCTCCTGCTGCAAAATAGCGATAAATTCCCACACCCACCGCGATTCCAATACCGCCACCGATATTGTGCAAAGTCATGACCGAACCGATAGCCAGTGAACTGGCATCCGCGGGTACTGAACTCATGGCTTGTACAGTAGATGGTCCTAATATGGCCGCCCATGCGATACCCATCAGGACAAATGCAGTCAGAATAATAAAGATGCTGGTGTTGGTGGAGAAGGTCGCCTGAATAGCTGCCGAGATAACAAATAATGATAACCCCGCTTTGAGCAGCGGCGCTGGACCATGGCGATCCACTAATCGACCAACGACTGGAGACAGTAGCGCAACACCGAGCGTGGTGGGGAGTAACAGCCAGCCAATCGCCGCAGCATTCTCATGACGTACGACAGAAAGATAGAGCGGCATGACAAAGAAAGCTACACAGTAAAAGACGGCAAGGCCGGCACTGGCAGTTGCACTGGCCACAAACGCGCGATTTGCAAATAAACGAAGATCCACAATCGGTGAAGAGACACGGAGTTCTACAACGATAAAAGCGAGCAATGTAATAATAGATAGACTTAAGACACCCAGAATTGCAGGGGATGTCCACCCCCAAGTAGACCCTTGCACGATCACCAGAATCAAACTCGGTAAGCCGATGAGGAGTAGTGCACTACCCAGCCAATCTAAGCGGCCTACAGTTTCGGCACGTGACTCGCTTACACTAATGCGCATGAGTCCCAAGCTTAAGAGAACAAAGGGAATATTAACTAAGAATATCCACTGCCAACCAAAAGTATTGGTAATGAGCCCACCCGCAACTGGACCGATGGCAAGCCCGATACCATTCACACCGAACAGAATTCCAAAGGCTCGACCCTGTTCTTCAGGTGCAAAGGTATTCGCAACAATGGCACCTGATGCGGTATAGAGTACAGAGCAGGCGAGTCCCTGAATGATCCGCGCAATGATCAGTTCATTGACTCCTCCAGCAAGACCCGCCCACAGTGATGCTGCACCAAAGCCAATTAAACCTAAATAAAGCACCTTACGCCTGCCAAATAAGTCCGCAAGGCGTCCAAATAAGACCGCTGTACTGGATAGCGCCAGTATAAAGCCATTGATGACCCACTGAAGGTCACGCACAGATACGCCGAAATGCTGCTGTAGGGCAGGAAGGGCTGTATTGACTACCGTAAAGTCCACACACCCTAAAAAACTAGCAATACTGACCGCTGCGAGTGCGAGCCATCGACGGCTAGCGAGAGTTGATGTCGTCATAAGTAGTTCCTAAATGGCAATAGCAAAACGCGGTAAACGCGATACGAAGGTGCGATGAATGAAAGGGATGGGGTTGCCGCGTTTTTTAAATTTGATGGGTAGCCAACGTGCACGATCGGGTAAAAAAGGCTCGACAAAATGCACACGACTTGCAGCCATGGCATCAGTCATTTTTTGTGGGTAGATGATGTAGTCATAGCCTTGCTCGGCCCATAGCGGCATGATGACGGGGATTTCTTCGAAGATGTATTCACGACAGTTGGCTGCGGCGGCTTCAAAGTCTGCATCGGGGTCACGTAGTTTTAAGCGATCAATAAAGACGTTGATGGTGGACTCTACGGCACTGCGAAAGTCTGCGGACTGCTCAAAGGTATGTTCTATTTTTTTGCGCCATTCGCTGTAACTTTCAGAAGAGAGCTCATCCGTCCAACGTTTGATCTCGACATTCATTTTTAATGCAGATAATGCCGGCTGATTACGCTTAATCCATGCTTCGCCAGCTTGAATAGAGCGCGTGAGCGCTTCTGCAGTGTTATTCGCATTGATATTGTGGCGCTGTAAGGTGTCAGCAACTACGACCTTGCAGTGTGAGAATCCTGATTCATTGAGTAAGTGAATAGCCGAATAGAAATGCTGGTCTTCGTGATAATCCTGACCGACACTGATGGCAAGTACACAGCGTTTGCCAGTAAAATCGTGCTCTTCACCGCCTTTGTTAAAGTAAGCTTTTAAATTGATCTCATAAATTGTAGTCATGACTTTTCTCCTTTAGCTCCAATAAGCCAGTGGTTGGTTTTCGCCGAAATATCCGACAAAGGCACTCAATGCAACACGTACACTATCGCTTGAGGGGCGTACTGCATGGATCAGGCGAGGGTTAAGTAGTATTAAATCTCCCGGTTGAGGTTTGATTGAGGTTGCGGGCGGGGGCAGCGTTTCTCGATCAAGGCCGTATTTGCGGTCTCCCTGAAGTTGTAGATATTCTTCTTCAGAGGGCTCGATATCCCACATTTCAAGCTCCCCGCCGTGTTCGGGAATTTCAAGATAAATATTCACAGAAAGCTGCTTAAGTAGCTCGGATTGATCATGTGAAGGCGTATTCCGCTCTAACTTATCGGTATGAGGAATGAGATCCATGCCTGCGCGTTGAAAACGACAAATCCCGACAAAGCATTTTTTGCCATTAACCTGAAGGAGTTTTGCACCTGTAGGCCAAACTTCATCCAGCAATAAACGCAGTTGGTCTATTGGAGAGGCATAAGGCTTAAATGAGTTGCGAATTAAGCGGATATTATCCAGAGCGACTTCGTGATAGTGCGCACGGTCAGTTTCATTCTTGATTTCAATCAGTCCCTTACCAATACGGACATAGGGGGTTGATGCATCAAGCATTGTTTGAGACTGATGCTGATAGAGCACATCCTTGGCATGTTCAACGGTTTCAATTGGACAAAAATTCTTGATATGAATTCCAAAAGATTGCCCATTGACAACATTTAAAATGTGCTCATGGTTGAGCTCCGACAGCGATGACAGCGATTGAAACATGCTGATAACTCCTATTGTGATTGTTCACTTTGTGTATGATTAAAACTGGGATCAAAAATGGTTTTTGAGACAATGCTCTGAGGAAGTAATCCTTCTTTCACATAAAGATTAATGCTGGTCTGCATGTCATCAATCACACCTTGATCGATAGGAATGACATGCGGTTGACCATGGCGGTTAGATAGATAGTGCACTTGAATGGGAAGACCCGTTGCTTTGGCTTGAAGCTTTGCAAATTCTTCCTGATGCTGATTGACCCACTGGTAAGCATGGGTTACGCGTTGAGTAAAATCAGATAATTGCGCACGTTTAGTATCAATGGCTTGCTGATTGGCTGTGAGCATGATGTTGCCAGCAAAGAGTTTTTCCCCACTGGCAATGACTCGAACGTTGCCTTCAAGCTCAGCCATGCTGGTATAGGGATCCCAAGTGGACCATGCATCAGCCCCACCATTGGCCAGTAAAGTCCGCGCTTCGCCGGGTTGCAGGAAAATAAACTCTGCATCATGGCCGCTATGACCCAGTTGATCGAGCACCGCCAGGGCAAGGTAGTGACCGACTGAGCCTTTCGTGGTGGTAATGCGTTTGCCAATGAGGTCTTCAGGATTTTGCAGTGGTGAGTTTTTATTGACCACGATGGCTACTGCAGTTGGTGTGACTCGAGTACGGACGACTGAAATAACCTTCAGTGGTGCATGGCCTGCAAGTGCAAATGCCAATGAGGCATCGCCAAGTACCCCGATATCGACAGCATGGCTGCTTAAGGCCTGTGCTGTTTGTCCCGCAGAGGGGAATGACGCAAATTCAATGGGGTAAGGCAAATTTTTAAGTTCGCCAGATGCTTCTAACAAGATTTTTAGGGAGTTTTTTTGACTGCCGACATGCAGTCCAATTGCTTTTTGTTTGTGATTGATGCTGGTGAATAGGTAGACAATCACCAAGATCAACACGATGACCAACCCAAGAATGAAATATCTTGAGATTTTTGGCTGTTTTGATTGAGGCTTGATGATCGTCATATTGTTTTCGAACCTTTTTTAAAACTTCAGTGACAAACGGCTGTAATAGAATCCACCAGCAAAGCCATAAGGTGAGAACATGCCGTATTGATAAGTGCCAGCCCATGCCTTGATACCGACTTCACTCGGATAGATGTTGAATACGTTGTTGGCACCAATTGCGAAGGTCGCTTTTTCAGAGAGTTTATAGGCGACATCGAGATCCGTAATCCATTTCGGGGCATAGGTACGGTCATCCACTGCGTTCACAGCGCCCTCGGTATATTTGCCATAGCGTGAAAACGCTAAGTTCACCGCCCAATCTCCAATGCTGTAGTTACCCGATACAATAAGTTTGTTTTTTGGTGTTGCTTTGGTCAGATCAAGTTGCTGCTGACGATCAAACAAACTGTACCCACTGCCCAGACTTGCAAGCGCTGCAGGTGTTTTTTTGAGATCAAGGATTTCAGTTGTATTTTGATTAAACGCGAGGCTCCATTTGACCTGACCGTATTCGTCAAGCGGTTGGAGGTATTCCGCAACGACGTCAATGCCTTTGGTTCGAGTGTTGACTGCATTGGTGTAGTACTGTCCAGCCAGATTGGGCTGCAATCCATTAGCTTGTAGAATCTTGGATACGGCCGCGCCTTTTAAGATGCTTGTTTGCACGATGCGATCATCAATATCAATTTGATATAGATCAGCAGTCAGTTTGAGACGCTTAATAGGTTCAGCCGTTAAGCCTAAGCTATAGTTCACTGAGGTTTCAGGTTTAAGCGGTGTTGCGCCGAGAGCTTTTGCTTCCGGTGAGTCAACACGTAAAAGCTTAGTCAAATTACGAACCTGATTACCATTAACCACACTGGTAATCGTACTGGTACTGGAAAATGCAGTTTCGGCGAGTGAGGGGGCATGGAAACCATTGCTAATAGCACCACGAACCGCCCAGCCATCGATAAACTCATATCGCGTACTCAGCTTGCCACTGGTTGTGCTACCCACATCACCATCATAGTGTTCATAACGGCCTGCTACCCCTAGATCCCAGCGTGAGGTTAGCGGTAGGTTTAAATCCAGATAAGTCGCGAGAACATTACGATCTGCTGTACTGGCATCGGCAGGAGTAATACCCGACACAGAAATCAGACCCGGCTGTGGTTGTTGTCCTTTAAATGGGCCCGATGGTACAACCCAAGTGCCCTGGTTATAGGAGAGCGGTTCTCCGGCAGTAATTTCAAATTGTTCCCAGCGGTGTTCAAAACCAAAAGAGGCTTGAATAGGCTTTTGCAAGCCTATGTTGATTGCGCGGGTAAAATCAAGATTGTTGGTCCATTGACTAAAAAACTGTTCACCCAGTGAAAATTGACTCGGACCATTTAGCCCTTGAGATAAATTAGCATTATTGGAGGATTCTAGTTTGTCCTGATCACGACCATAGGTCGTACTGGCATCCCAATTCCACCCCAGAGTTTTCCCTTTGAGCCCGACCGCGCTTTGATAGTCTATTTCGGTTAATAAGCGTCTGGCTTGTGGTCCATCTGGAAACGGGCTCCCAGCGACTCCAGATAGTGCAGTTAAGTCAGTCGGTAAGCGATGCGCTAAATCTTTAAAAGCCTCTCGATAACTTAACGTTGAAAAGGAGTAGAAAGTTTTATCGTCTATGGGCAGCTCAAGGTTATACGCTGTACTAAAAGTACGATCACCCCCTAAGCCATATTCTTTGCCCCAGCCTGAGCGATTGGCTTCACGAGGATCAGGTTGGCCATTAGGGAGTTTGAAATAGAGTTGACCTGTCGCATCTTCCGCTCTAGTCCATGCTTGTTGGGTACGGGCATTTAAAGAAAAGTGTGCAAATCCTCCGTCTGATCCTAATTTAATGCCGCCATCAATTCCTTCAGATGCCGTTGCACCATCGCCTTTATAATATTGCCCAAGGGATGATTCGCTATTAATACCACTATCGTCTTTTTTTAAGATAATGTTAATGACACCCGCAATAGCATCTGAACCATATTGTGCGGCAGCACCATCTCGTAGAACTTCAATGCGAGCAATGGCCGATAGTGGAATTAAATCGAGATCGACAGGGACGGAAGCTGCACCGACACGTGCTAAGTTGTTAAGCAAAGCCGTGTTGTGCCTGCGTTTACCATTGACTAAAACCAATACTTGGTCGCCGCTGAGACCACGCATGCTGGGACCACGTACCAGATACGATGATCCGCCGCCATTAATTGTAGGAACGTTGAATGAAGGCAGAACCGCGCCAAGCGCTTCTTTGAGACTACTCTTACCCGTTTGCAGCAATTGCTTATTGGAGATGACATCAATAGGAACGGTACTTTTAGTGACCGTACGTGGCGTCCCGCCACGAACACCTGTGACCACGACATTGGTAATTGCATCAGAACTATCCGATGGTTCTATCTTGCTTTGTATTGCTGACGACTCGTTTTGTGGAGTTGTAATGCCTTCATCAGCATAGGCTGTCCCCGTCATTAAACAAAGAATACTGACCGCAAGTAGCGTTGGATTTGTTTTAATATTCATTGTTACCCCCTTAAAACTTATAACTTAAGCGGCCGTAGTAAAAGCCACCATTGAAGCCAAATGGCGAATAGAGACCGTACTGCCCAAAGCCTGAAGCTGAGACAAAGCCATTTTTGTCAGGGAAAATATTGAAGATGTTTTTGGCCCCCAGTGCGAGTGTGAGTTTGGGGTTAAAGCGATAGCTACCTTCGAGATCACTGATCCACTTCGCGCCAAAGGTACTGTCTTTCTTCGGATCGGCGGGGTCGTAGACGAAGGTATATTTGTCATAGCGTGTCAAACGCAGCAGAAAAGACCAGTCTTGATAGGCCCAGTCCGCGCTTAAAATGAGTTTGCTGGCTGGAATCGCTGTTGTTAGTAGATTACGGGCCTGACGATCAATCAACTGATAGCCACCCCCTAAATTGGAGAGTATGGCTGGGTTATCTTTGACATTGGTGATCTCGGTTTTGCCGTAGTTATAGGCTGCGGTCCAATTCACACTTCCCCAAGTACCAATATCTTGTTTATAGTCGGTGACGAGATCGATACCGCGGGTTTGCGTATCAACCGCATTGGTAAAATACTGACCTCCATCAGCTGCAAGTACGCCTTGTTTTTCAAGAATCTGACGGACTTCCGCACCGCGCAGTGTGCCGCTCAGCGAAATGCGATCTTTAATATCAATTTGGAATGCATCTAAGCTGATATTGAGTTTTCGAATGGGATTCCATGTCAGACCCAGACTATAGTTGTTGGAATGTTCCGGTTTAAGGGGTGTGGCGCCCAGTGCTTTTGCGGCAGCTGAATTGACTGGAAGTACGCCATAGTTATAAGACTGATAGACGCCGTTGATAAACGTAAATGCAGTAGAGCGTGTGGTGTAGATTTCATTGGCCAGTTGCGGGGCTCTAAAACCATTGCTCAAAGTGCCACGCAGTGCAAAGCTGGGTGTAAATTCATAGCGTGTGCTGAGTTTGCCACTGACGGTTGAACCGACATTGCGCGTGTATTCCTCAGCACGGCCTGCAAGATTAATGCTCCATGCCGACGTGGGTTGCAGGCCAAGTTCAAGATAGCCCGCATAGTTGTTGCGGCTAATTTTGGCAGCATCGGTAGGCGTAATCCCGGCAGTTACTTGCGATCCTGCATCAGGTTTTTGTCCTGCTAGCGGACTTCCTTTTGGGAAGATATATCCGCCATCGGCATAAGAGGCATATTCTCCCGCAACAGTTTCATAGCTGTCATAGCGATGCTCAAGTCCTATGGATAAAGAGGTGGGTTTTGCAAGTCCCCAATCCAATGCACGTGAAAGATCGAAGTTGTTGACCCATTGCCGAGAGACCCAACCACCTGCATCAAACTCATTTTGCGTTGCAGGACCAAATGAGGCGTTTTGATTATCGCGTGTGGATTGATCTGCATGACTTTCGCCCAACGTGCTGCTGAGATCCCAGTTCCAGT
Source organism: Aquirhabdus sp. (assembly GCF_046462495.1). Taxonomy (NCBI): domain Bacteria; kingdom Pseudomonadati; phylum Pseudomonadota; class Gammaproteobacteria; order Moraxellales; family Moraxellaceae; genus Aquirhabdus; species Aquirhabdus sp. Next base: position 21,372 of record NZ_JBKGVE010000009.1, read on the forward strand.
TCGCCCATTGACCTTTAAGTCCGATCGCAGTTTGAAAATCACGTTCTTCAATTCGCCACACTGGGGAGTAGCCATCTGGGTAGCCATGAGGACCCTCAGTAATCGTATTACGACCATTGGGGACACGGTAGTTCATGGTCAATTCGCCTTGGCGAAAGCCCAGCGTTGAAAATGAATACAGGTTTAATTGATCATTAATTGGTAAATTAAAGTTATAGGCGAGATTAGTCGACTTGATTTGCGGTAGGCCATAACCTAAATAGGTCACTTGATGCGTTTTGGGTTCGCGGGGATCTGGACTGCCATTAGCTGATGGAAAGTAAAGGTTTTTATAAGTATTAGGGCTGGCTTGGTTAGTGTTGTCTTGATAACGTGTCTCCAAGGCCAGTTGTAAAATACCGCCTTGACCGACTTCAAAGCCGTAGTTAATGGCTTGTTGAACTGTATCGCGCTGACCATCAAAATCTTGCCCGACCGTTGTTGTTGCCGTACCGCCAGTCTTTTGTTTGAGGATGATGTTAATGACGCCTGCAATGGCATCCGAACCATACTGTGCGGCAGCACCATCGCGCAGAATTTCAACCCGCTCAATGAGTGATGTTGGGATAAAGTCGAGATCTGCAGGAGCGGTTCCACTGTTTAAACCTGTGATGCCAAGTACAGCACTGGTGTGGCGGCGTTTACCGTTGACCAATACCAAGATTTGACCTGCGCTGAGACCCCGTAGAGTCGGTGTACGAACAATGGCTTCTTTATCGCCTCCAGAAAGATCGGGTAAGTTGAATGAAGGGACATAGTTGGCTATCGCTTCAAGTAGCCCAACTTTACCAACGGCTTCTAATTGCTTGCCTGTGATGACATCAATGGGAGAAAGGCTTTTAGTGACTGTGCGCTGCGTCGTGCCTCTATTTCCCGTCACAATGACTGCGTCAACGGGGGATGCTGAATCACTGCTATTTTGTGCACTCTCTAGATTTGTTGAATCCGCATAAGCCTGATGACTTAATCCTGCGATCAAGAGGGTGAGTAACGACACACGGAAAGTTGGTTGAGTAGAGAGTGTATTTGATTTTATTGATTGAGAAGTTAATGTCATGATCAGTCGACCTATTTCACTGCTGAAGGCGCGCGTGCAGCGACGGCTTCGATTTCAATCAAGGCGTGTGGCAGTACTAGACTGGCAACACCGACCGTAGTCCGAGTGGGTACGTTCGGTTGATCTTTAGTGGCAAAGAATTGGGTATAGGATTTTTGCAATCCTGCAAAGTCGAGTTTGTTTCCTTTATCGGGATCTGCCACCAAGAAAATGCGTAGCTGAACAACATCACCAAAGCCCAGCCCTTGACGCTTAAGCGCTGCATCTAGTTTTTTTAGGACGGCTTCAGTTTGCGATGCAGTATCTCCACTGGCATGCAGTTCTTCGGCCGGTGCACCAGCATTCGCAGGATCTGGCAATAGCCCACTGAAATAAGTGAGCTCAGTACCAACCCCAAGTGTGACGGATTGCAAAATTGGGAAGCTAGAGTGTGGCAATGGTGTGCGCTGGATCGTGTCCGCATGGGATTGGCTATTAAGGAGTGCCAAACCAAACAGACTACTGCTAAAAATTAGTTTAATGCTCATTGAAAAAATACCCCGTTGGTTAAATCGTGGTTGTGAACCCACAACCGAAAAGAAAACTTAAAAATGTCTAAAATCAGTGACACATTTGATTTCTGAATATGTGGTTAGACATGAATTTATGAAAAGTCGGTGATGTCAAGCTGCAGCTCCTTGAGTCACTGAAGCTGTTTGGTTTACTTGCTGTAAAATCACATGGGCAACTCGACGAGCTGATGCGGCGGCGGATTCTTGCCATATCCCAATGCCGCTATGGGCTAGGCTGTCACTACTTAGATGAACCCGACCTTGCGGTTGATTGAGAAGGTCGTAGGCAGGTTGTTTTACTTCATGAGAGGACCATGGCCCAAGACTGTAGGGAATTCTGCTCCATGAGATGGCGACAGGATTTTTGAGTAATTGACTACGATTGGGGTGTAGTAATTCCACGGCTTGTTTAGATAAAGCAATTTGTTCAAGATGGCTTTTTTCGCCAAAGCGACGCGCAACTTCGCCATTGTTATAGGCACCGATCAGCACGCCTTCAGGCTGCTGGAATCCACCGCTGGGATACCAAAAGCTATAGGCATCGTGATTAAGAAATGACAATCCACCATAAATTTGTAGATCAGTCTCCCAGAAGCGTGGCGATTGCCACGCGACTTTATTGGCAAAGCCAAATTCTGTCGCCGCTATAGCATCTTTGACTGGCTGGCTGAAGTTGGTCTGTAGTCTTGCGAGTAATGGCAATGGTAGCGTGACTACAACGTAATCAGCCGTGAGCGTAGATGTTTGACCTGTTAAACGGTCTTTTACGACCACAGATGCTGATGTTTCTTGACTTTCGATAGCCTGAACTTCGCTATTGAGGCGTACCCGTTGACCTAGTCGTTTATGGAATGCTTTGGGAATTTGATCCATGCCACCGACTGGTTGAAACATGGTCGGTGAGAACTCTGGATATTCGTCAATGACTAAGGCAGTCCATAGCGCCGGATTCAACAATGATTTAAGCGGCAGTGGGGCACGTTTCACAGGGAGCTGATCACCAGCCCCAGGAAGTACTTTATAGCCAGAGCGTGCAGATCCTTCATAGGTTTGCTTGTCTGAAAGATCTCCCCAGATTTTTAAAAAGTCTTGCAGACCTTTACGATCCGCTTTGGACAGTGTTTGAGGAATTGAATCGTTTTTAACAGATTGGGTGAGCAACTCAGCAATATAGCCTCTTGCGTCATTCACTGCTTGACGCAATTGAAATGGAGGTTCAGCGAGATCAGGTCTGACCAAAGCATTGCGGCTCGTGTTAACGACAACTTCAAGTTCTACACCCAGTTCTCGGCAATAACTCAGCATGATTTGATGGTGACTTGGAATACGCGCTGGCCCAGCGTTGAAATAAAAGCCCGAATCAAACTGCACCGTTTGGGTTGTTCCATCCGTGTATTCGACTTTATCACCCCGTCTTAATGTCCAATTACGCCCTCCAACACGATTACGTGCTTCAACCACAGTGACATCGAATCCAGCACGCTGTAACTCGTAGGCTGAGACCAGTCCACCAATCCCTGCGCCGACTACGATGACCTTCTTATCTAAAGCTTGTGTTACTGCTTGGGGAAAGGATGGTGTGGGTGAGTCAGCAATGGTGCCTGCTGATGCGGAAGCAGTGGCACGTGTACTAAGGAATGGGTAGCTTCCTAAAGTAGATAATCCAATCAGGAGTTCACGTCTGTTTAAAGCCATAGCATCACCATCGTTATGATCAAAATTGCAAATTTGTGTACTAAACGAGTCACAAATTGCCTGTTAGATCTGATCATAGGGATACTATTAAAATAATGGAAATACATTTTAATGATAGGTTTATATAAAAAACTTTTATTTTAAATTTGGAGTGTTGTTCTTAGTATTTATTTTAAATATATGATATTTATATTCATTATTATAAGTTGTTAGTAGGGCATTCTTGATAGAACTTCACAGTTTTAAATTGAGAACAGCTATGGTGCGAGCATTTAAGTGCTAACACCAAGCGTGGTGATCCTCTAGAGATTGTTATGTAATCGATTGCTTTGATCGACTGTTACGTAGAGTTTCGACAAGGGAGTCGTAACCTTTGGTGGGTTTGCTGGCGTTGAACTTATAGACGCGTTCACTATGTTTTAATCCCAAATTGCAGATGGCTTGGGCTATTGCGATGGTTACAGGTGCTGGGTCAATCACAGGGACATGAATGCCTTGGGCTTTTAGTTGAGCAGTGACCGCTTCCGCACTACCCAGAAAACCTGTGCATCCAAGCACAATCACATCGGCACGGTCTTCAATGACAGCAGCAGCAGCCTCTACGGCTAAAGCATTGTGCAAAACCGAGGTGTCGGTTAAAAGACTTAACACAGGAATATTAATGACGCGTATCGATGCTAGCCTATCGATCACAGCGTACTGGCGGGCGAGGTTTTCAATCATAGGCCGAACTGATTCAACAACGGTCACAATCGAGAACTTATGTCCGAGGAGTGATGCAACATGCATCGATGTCTGACCCGGCCCAAAGACAGGGATATTGCTAGCCTCGCGCGCCGCTGCAAGGCCTGGATCTCCAAAGCAAGAAATAATCGCAGCATCTATACCTTCGTTTTCTGCCCGAGTGACTTCTTGAACAATACCTGGTGTGGCCAGTGCCCGATCCAATTCACATTCGATTGAAGAGGGTCCTGTCACCAATGTGGTGTACGAAACTTCCAAATTGTCTTTTTGTAAACCTTTGATATAGTTCTTCAGATCGGCTGCGATTTCGCTGGATTCATTGGTAAAGTGGGGTGAGATAATACGAAGCTTTACCATCAGTTTTCTCCTTAATAATTTTCCAACAAGCGTGAACATGGGATAGATGTTTCATCTTAGAGAGAAAAATTTGATGATAGAAATACATTTTAGTGATAGGTTTATATAGAAAAAATTTATATTAAATTGAATTTAAAGAGTCTTCTGTTGTATTTCAAAACCTTCAATCTTGTTTGATCGTGTTTTAAAAGATAGAAATCGGTAAATCCTTTGACAAATAACACGATTTTGCACTTGTTATCTGCGTGCCAAAGCCCAAATAATTATCCATCGATCGATTAAACAAATTAACTGGGCGAAGTGTTATTTCGCCTTTGGAGTCTCTATGACCGCTGCATTGCCTACCGAACCATCTAAAACGTCTGTAAATACCTTTGAAACTTTTGAATTATTAAGACGAGAGCCAGTGGAAGCTCTATCGGCAGAGTTATTTGAGTTTCGTCATAAGGTGACGGGTGCAGTGCATTATCATTTGGCGGCTGATAATGATGAGAATGTCTTTATGGTCGCGTTTCGCACACAGCCTATGGATTCAACAGGCATTGCGCATGTGCTTGAGCACACGGCTCTATGTGGGTCTAAGCGCTATCCAGTAAGAGATCCATTCTTTTCCATGATCAAACGTTCACTCAATACGTTTATGAACGCATTCACATCTGCGGATTGGACGGCTTATCCTTTTGCCTCGCAAAATAAAACGGATTTTTTTAACTTATTATCGGTATATTTAGATGCAGCATTCTTTGCAAATCTAGATCCCTTGGACTTTGCTCAAGAAGGCATTCGCATTGAACTTGAAGCTGGGAAACCCGTTTATAAAGGTATTGTATTCAATGAAATGAAAGGCGCGATGAGCTCGCCAACTGATCAGCTTTATCATCAGCTTGCACACACGCTCTATCCAACCACGACCTATCACTATAATTCAGGCGGTGATCCTGCGGATATTCCAAAGCTGACGCATCAGACTTTGGTTGACTTCTATCGTTCTCACTATCATCCAAGTAATGCGGTGTTTATGACGTATGGTAATCTGTCACCAGCCGTTTTACAGCAGCGTTTTGAAGAGCAAGCACTGAGTCAATTCCAGATGGGAGAGAGGCGAGTATCTGTTCCAGAAGTGCGTTATATCGAGCCACAGCGTGTTGAAGCGACTTATGCTGTTGATATCAGTGAAGGTGAGACGCTTGAAAATCGCACTCATCTAGTATTGGCTTGGTTATTGCCAAAAACAACGGATATTCAAGCCCGCTTTGCGCTTCGCTTAGTGGAGGGGGTTTTGCTTGAAGACTCGGCATCACCATTACGTCATTATGTGGAGACCTGCGGACTTGGGGAGTCACCTTCACCGCTGCTTGGATTGGATGACAGCAATTTTGAGATGAGCTTTTTTTGTGGTCTTCAAGGATCAAATGCAGAACAAGCCGATGCTTTTGAAGCAGGGGTTTTGGCGGTGCTTGAACGCATTGCAGCAGGTGAAGTCAATGTCGAGCAGGTGGAAGCAGTTCTACATCAGATTGAACTACAGCAACGTGAAATCGGCGGTGGCAGTTATCCTTATGGGCTGCAATTATTGCTTAATGGTTTAGGCAGTGCGATTCATGGAGGTGATCCACTTGCGGTCTGGCAGCTTGAGCCTTTGTTGGCGGAACTGCGAGAAAACTTAAAGGATGCTCATTACCTTCCTAATCTGGTTCGTCAATATCTATTAGAGAATCCGCATCGTGTTCGTCTCATCTTGAGTCCCGATAGTGAGAAAACAGCACATGACCAACAGCTTGAACAAGAAAAACTGGATCAAATTGAAGCCCATTTAACTGCTGAAGATCGTATTAAACTGGAGCGTGATGCTTTGGCACTGGCCGAGCGTCAAGCGACTATTGATGATTTGTCCATTTTGCCTAAAGTTGGACTAGAGGATATCCCCGTTGACTTGAATATCCAGATCGGTGAGACAAAGACACTGCATGTGGCGAATACAAGTGCACCGATTCATTGTTATGCCGCAGGTACCAATGGTCTGTATTATCAGCAAGTACTGATTGAAGTTCCTCAATCCTTGTTGAATGGAAAGTTATTGTCGTTATATGTATCTCTGGTTGGTTCAGTCGGTGCAGGTGAGCTGGATTATCTTGAAATTCAGCAACGCCAAACTGCTGTCAGTGGCGGCATTAATCTCGGAGCAAGCTTGAGGACATCGGTTAATGATCAAGGACTGATTAGTTCATACTTGGTACTGTCGACAAAATCTTTGGCACATAAAGTTGAAGCAATATCACTTCTACACGATGCATTTATCAAGCTACGTTTAGATGAGGAGGATCGAATCCTTGAGTTACTTCAGCAGCGTAAATCACGTTGGCAGTCGCGGATCAGCGGTTCAGGTCATGCTTATGCGATGCAAACATCTGCACGGGACCTTAGTGCATTAACGCATTACGAATATGAAAATACTGGATTGCCAGCGCTGCAGTGGCTTCGAGATCTACTGACTCAAATTGAACAAGATGATGCGGTTAAAACACAGTTACTCAGTGATTTATCTGTATTGCATCAACAGATTATTGGATTACCCCGCCAATTCTTATTGGTCGCGGAAGAAAATAAACTGGCTGATCTAACATCTGAAATTGAGCACGTTTGGAAAAATACAGCGTTCGCGTCAACGACAGAAGCAGTGACGACAACATCTCATCAAGAGAAAGTGGTAGATGTAGCATGGTTGATTCAGACCAATGTACAGTTTTGTGCTGCTGCATATCCTGCACCAGTCGTTGATCATCCTGATACGGCGCCACTTATGGTACTAGGTCCTTATTTACGCAATGGTTTCTTACATCGTGCGTTGCGTGAGCAGGGTGGTGCATATGGTGGCGGTGCGGGTTATGACGGTAATGCGTGTGCATTTCGCTTCCATAGTTATCGTGACCCACGTTTAGCAGAAACTTTTGTGGATTTTGAAGCCAGTATTCAATGGTTGTTTGATACCCCACAAGAAGCCTATCAACTGGAAGAGGCCATTCTGGGGTTGATGGGTGCCATGGATAAACCCAGCTCTCCAGCAGGAGAGGCGGTATCTAGTTGTCATTCGTTACTTCATGGCCGTACGCCGGAACAGCGTCGTGCACTGCGTAAAGCATTGTTAGCAGTGACCTTGAGTGATTTACAACGGGTAGCACAGATCTATTTGAAACCGGAATTACGTCGTCGCTCGGTTGTTGCACCTTATGCGAAAGAGGCTGAGCTGATTACACTTGGATTTACAATTGATCGTGTCTAATGAAATAGGCATCTGATTTACTTCGCCAATTCATACATTTTGCATGAATTTGTGATAGGTTAATGTTTATACCTTTTTAATCATTCTGGTCAGTCTCATTTTTGTGCATTCGGCAATGATTAGACTGGCTTCGGTTCGGATAAACATTAAGGGCGAAGTCGGGCACAATGCAACGAGAACACTCAACCTCACTGCCTCAATCACACTCTTCATCGACGCCATTACAAAATGGTGTACGATTTGATGTCCGAGACACAGCCAATCTTGCATGCTGTGAAGAGTGTGATGTGGTCTATCAACGAGTAGAACTAAAAAAAGGCGATAAAGCCTATTGTGTATGTTGTGGTGCGGAATTATACCGACGTGGACGTACGCTTGGCGAATTATTGCCTTTAGTTTTAACCAGTTTAATCTTCTTCATCATTAGCAATGTTTTTCCGATTGTTGAAGTCGATCTGCAAGGTAATCTTTCCGAAACAACTTTACTCGGTGCTGCAATGGCTATGTTCCATGCTGGGCGAGCGCCAGTCGGAATACTCGTACTTTTAACGACGTTCATTTTCCCATTACTTGAGCTACTCTTACTTTTATATGTATTAATCCCCATTAATCTCTTCAAAACCAAGCCCCAAGGCATGGCTTTTGCACTGAGAGTGATCAGAGTTTTCCGGAATTGGGGAATGATTGAAGTGTTCTTAATTGGCGTGCTCGTCACTTTAGTCAAACTTGCCGGTATGGTTGTGGTTATTCCAGGCATTGCCTTATGGTCTTTTGCGGTATTAAGTATTTTTCTGGTTTTGGTGACCTCCGTGAAAGTGACAGATATCTGGGATGAGGTCGAAAAAAATGACTATCGCTAAGCCAGATCTTAAGTCATCAGATGATTCAAGCCCAGAGCAAATAGATTTTGAGCGTCAGCACTTTTATACCGCAAAAGATTTGTCGCTCATTTCTTGCCATAGTTGTGGGCATTTGAATGCCTTGACTGAAAATGGAAAACATTGTGAGCGCTGTCACGCCGTTTTACATATTCGTAAACCGGCAAGTTTAGATCGAACTTGGGCACTTATGTTGGCCGCTGTAATTATGTATATTCCAGCCAACTTACTTCCGATGACCCGAACGGACTCTCTTTTAGGAAGTCAGGAAGATACGATCATGAGTGGGGTGATTTACTTTTGGCAAAGTAATGATTATCTCGTTGCTAGCGTTATTTTTGTTGCCAGTATCTTTGTGCCGATGCTGAAGCTCATGATCTTGACTTTCCTGCTTATCGCTGTACGCCGCCAATCTTCAAACAAAAAGCGCTGGCGACCTGAGCAATGTGCAGTTCTGTATAGGATTGTTGAGTTCATTGGTCGTTGGTCAATGATCGATGTATTTGTCGTCTCATTACTGACTGCATTGATCCAAATGCAATCCCTTGCTACGATCTCAGCCGGCCCTGGAGCTGTAGCCTTTGGCGCTGTTGTCGTTTTGACCATGTTGGCCTCGCTAAGTTTTGATCCTCGAATTATCTGGGATAACTATTATCGCCATGCGACACCTGTCGCACTTCCTAATTCCACAAGCCTAGATTGATATGACTGAAGACAATAAAATGAGTGATGATCAAAATAAAGCCTCAGAGACTCCTGAGAATAAAAGTCCTTCAGGCGAGTTTCCTGAACCACGCACCGCAAAGCCTAAACGCTGGAAGCTGTCATTGGTTTGGCTAATTCCTTTAGTTGCTCTGGCGATTGGTTTGTCGTTGGTTGCCAAAACCTTACTGGAAAAGGGGCCAACTATTGATGTCACTTTTCGCACAGCGGATGGCCTGACTGCAGGTAAAACGACGGTACGGTTTAAGCAAGTTAATATTGGCTTGGTGCGAAATATTGCGCTTGCCAAAGATCGCTCTCATGTCATTGTCGCAATTGAATTAAAAAAAGAAGCGAGTAGCTTTGCCGCTAAAGACACGCGCTTCTGGGTGGTCACACCGCGTGTAGGGGCCAGTGGGATTTCCGGAATCGATACCCTGCTTTCTGGGGCATATATAGGTGTTGATGGCGGTAAGTCAGATATTTTGAAAGAACACTTTACAGGGCTTGAGTCACCGCCTGTTATTGCGGCTGATGTGCCTGGAAAAAGCTTTGTATTACAGTCGAGTGACCTCGGGTCATTAGATGCAGGTTCGCCAATTTATTATCGCCGAATTAAAGTGGGTCAAGTGAGTGGTTATAATCTTGCGGGTGATGGTAAAAGTGTTGAAGTTCAAGTTTTTATCCAAACCCCCTATGATAAATATGTGACCAAAGATACACGTTTTTGGCATGCTAGCGGTATTGATGTATCGCTCAATGCATCGGGTTTTCAGTTGAATACCCAATCCTTGGCAAGTATTGCAGCAGGTGGTGTGGCATTTGGTTTTCCTGAAGGTTCAGATGCACCGATTGCCTCAACGAATACCGTCTTTACTTTGTCGACTAATCAAGCTGAAGCATTGAAAGAAAATGACGGTACCCCGCAACAGATTCTCATGTATTTCGATCAGTCGATCCGAGGTCTGGCAAAAGGTGCACCGATTGATTTCCGTGGTATTGAACTTGGGACGGTCAAATCGGTCGGCATCGAATTTGATCCAAACTTCAAACAGATCCGATTACCAGTGATCGCTGAAGTCTTTCCTTCACGCCTCACAAAAGGCCATGAGTTTGATCCTGATCGTGAAATTCTACGAACATTTATTGCGCGTGGCTTGCGTGCTCAAATGCGTCCTGGAAACATTCTGACTGGACAAAATTACGTTGCATTGGATTTCTTCCCGAAAGCCAAGCCAGCGGAATACCACAAGGTGAACGGTATTGACGAAATTCCGACGATTCCAACAGAGTTGAGTGGTCTGCAAGCACAAGTTTCGCAAATCGCTGATAAAATTGCTAAATTCCCATTGAATGAAATTGGTCAGGATGTTCGAAAGACATTGGCAACGATGAATACTACTATTGAGTCTACGGACAAATTGGTCAAACAAATGGATGGCAAGGTCGCACCTGCGATGCAAGCAACGCTTGATGATGCACGTAAGACAATGAAATCAACAGAGACAATTCTGTCAAGCGATGCACCTTTACAACAAGACGTTCGTCGTGCTGTTCAACAAATGACACGAGCGGCCGCTTCATTGCAAATCATGTCTGATTATATTCAAGAACATCCAGAGTCGTTGATTCGTGGGAAAGCAACATCTAATAACAAGGAGCAGCAACCATGATGTATCTTAACCAGTCGTTGCTGCAGCGATCCATCGCCGTTTTAAGTATCGGTGCAGTAGCACTTATGACCGCTTGCAGTTTCTCATCGACACCAACTTATTACACGTTGGCATCGACAGCAAAAGTGCTGCCGGGTTCAACCATACGCTCAATTGAAGTTTTACCTGTAGGTTTGCCTGATCGTTTAGATCGTACGCAATTAATTTTGCAAGACGATTCTGGAAAATCAAAAATATTGGATCTACAGCGTTGGACATCTGCCTTGAGTTCAGAGTTACGTGATGGGCTGTCCTCGAATCTTCAGCAGCGCTTAGGGGCCGTTGATCGTTATCATAGCGGCATGGTGACTACGCAACCTACTTATCGTATTGCAGCGGATTTTGCGCATTTTGATATTTTAGGGCAGCGCGTGGTTGATGGAAAATCGGTATCCAATAGCATCGATGTATCCGTTACATGGAGCATCAAACGGGTTGAAAACTCGGGCACTAATCCGGATCGTCAAATTGCATGTCGAATGGATTTTAATACGCCTGTCGACAGTAGTTTCGGAACAGGGGTTAACGCGATCGTGATCGCCTCTCGCCAGTCTTTAGATAAGGTCTCGACGGCAGTTGCATCTTCCATTTTAGCTTTTGATCATAGTACTCCAACAACAGATGTTGTTTGTTCCTAAGTAAATGTCTCAAGTTATTATGGTTGTAAAATGAGCGACTTAAGTGTGACTTAAGTCGCTTTTTAATGCACAAAACCTATACAGTGATCTGTAGGCATCTAATGCCATGATTATACCTCGGCGTAAAAATTCAATTTTTAAATACGCAAAAAATAAGGGGATGAATCATGGCAGTTCATTATTTGCCTGAGGGTTATAACACCGTTAATCCATATCTAATAATTCAGAAAGTAGATCAGGTTATTGATTTTTTAGTACAAGTTTTTGATGCGGTGGAAGTTGGCAGGCTTAAATATCCTGATGGAAAGGTTTCTCATGCAGAACTGCAATTGGGGACGTCACGTATTATGCTGAGTGAAGCGATTGGAGACATGCCAGCAACACCTGCTGTTCTGGTTGTCTATGTGCCCGATGCCGATAAGGCCTATCAACGTGCGCTTATGGCAGGGGCTAAATCTGTTAGACCGCCCACTGACCAGCTTTATGGTGATCGTTCAGGAGGTGTGACGGATTTGAGTGGTAACCAGTGGTGGATTCATACGCATATCGAAGATGTTCCATTCGAAGAGATAGAGCGCCGTATGACCGCACAGCCAAAATAGTTTTATGATTTTAATCATCGCAAACTGCGTTTTATAAAGCCTAATATTAGCTTTATAAAACGCGTTTTTGGTTTAGGGTGATCAAGTGGTGATCATAAGTTAATTTGTGGTCACTAAATTAGCATACAGATCATATTCATCAGCATCAGTGATGGTCACGGTGACTTTATCGCCAGATTTTAAACGGGATAAGTCTTCAGTGGTCAAGTCTTCAATATAAACATGGCCATCGATTTCTGGTGCATCCGCATAAGAACGGGCAATTGCGACAGAGTGCTCTAAGTCGAACTCATCAATCAAAACTGTCAATGTGCGTCCAATACGCTCTTGCAGTTTTTGAGCAGAAATAATTTGCTGGGCTTCCATGAAACGTTCATAACGCGATTGTTGAACTTCGACTGGCACATGGTCAGGCAAATCATTAGCCACGGCACCCTCAACAGGAGAGTATGTAAAGCAGCCAACACGATCTAGACGGGCTTCTTTAAGCCAGTTCAGCAGATATTCAAAGTCTTCTTCGGTTTCACCGGGGAAGCCGACAACAAAAGTCGAACGAATAACGATATCTGGGCATTTGGAACGCCATATCGCCAAACGCTCAAGTGTGTTTTCGCTATGCGCAGGTCGCTTCATTAATTGTAATATCCGCGGACTTGCGTGCTGGAAAGGGATATCCAGATAAGGCAAGATCTTGCCTTCCGCCATCAAGTCAATGACTGCATCAACATGTGGATACGGATAAACATAGTGCAAACGTACCCAAACACCCATTTGCCCTAATGCTGCACATAAATCGATAAATTTACTTTTCAGCGGTTGGCCATTCCAAAAATCGAGCTTGTATTTTAAATCTACGCCATATGCAGAGGTATCCTGAGAGATCACTAGAATTTCTTTTACTCCAGCATTAACAAGATTTTGTGCTTCTTCCATCACATTGCCGATTGGGCGAGAAACTAAATCACCGCGTAATGATGGAATAATGCAGAACGTGCAGCGATGGTTACAACCTTCTGAAATCTTGAGATAGGCATAATGCTTCGGCGTCAGTCGTATGCCTTGTGGCGGAACCAAATCAAGGTAAGGGTTGTGTTCTGGGGGCTGAGGAACATATTCATGTACGGCATTCATCACATCTTGATAGGCTTGCGGGCCTGTCACTTTCAAGACGCTGGGATGCATCGAGCGAATTTTTGCTTCGTCTTTGCCTAAACAACCGGTTACGATCACTTTACCATTTTCACTGATGGCTTCGCCAATCGCATCAAGGGATTCTTGTACTGCCGATTCAATAAAACCACAGGTATTAACAACGACTAAATCTGCACCAGAGTAGTCTGCGGCAACTTCATAGCCTTCAATACGTAACTGGGTCAAAATTCTTTCAGAATCGACCAGTGCTTTAGGACATCCCAATGAAACAAAACCAACTTTTGGCGAACTCATACGACATTTCTACTTAACAAGCATTTGACTTGTATATTGTATGCGCTTTGTGCCGCTGACGTAAGCATTGATGCTATTTATTCCTCATATTCAGCATAATTTCAAAAATATTGCCCTGTTTTGGTGCTATATTGATTTATGTTTTATTTTGGTGCGCATGAGGGATTTTGTGGATTATTCATGGATAAATGGTTGTATTTTGTATCTTTATAAAAATTTTTCCTTACAAATCAAAGATCATTGCACAGATTAATTACTAATACAGTAGAAGGTCTTAACTTGACCTTTCAGTTTCAGACTTCAAAAAGTTGGCTTGTAGTTTGCTTAGAGGAACTATAGAACATGAAATCAAGTTTGTTCCATCATGATGCAATAGGCGCGTTTTTAAGCATCGGAACAAAGAGTCTCATTACAAATGACAACTTTAAAGTGCACTTTTATCCAGTGGAAGGCTCATTGAATGATCATATTACGCATAATTAATAGTGATTACTTATGAATATTGAACAATATCAAAGAATAACAGATCACATGCTGACTGCTATTATTCTGGTGCGTTCAGACCTGAGTATTGAGTATCTTAATCCAGCATGTGAGGCACTTTTAGAGCTCAGTCAATTTCGAGCTTTAAAGCAGCCGCTGTTATCCATCTTGATAGATCAGGATGATCAATTTGATGCGCAGGTTGCCTTATCTCGCTTATTGGCAAATGGACAGCCCTATACGCGTCGTGAAGCCGTTTTGAAAATTGGTTTACGCGATAAAGTCGTGGATTATACCGCTTCATTGATTGTTGATAACGACGCGCCTGACGATCGTGCTCGGCATCGTATCTTATTTGAAATTCAACCGATGGATCGTTTGCTGCGCATCAGTCGTGAAGAGCATCTCACTCAGCAGCATGCGATTGCAAGACAGCTAGTACGCGGGGTTGCACATGAGATCAAAAACCCATTAGGCGGAATTCGAGGTGCGACGCAGCTTCTTGCCCGAACATTGCCAGAGGCAGGGGCGGAATATACCGATGTCATCATCAGTGAAGTGGATCGTTTGCGCCATTTGGCTGATACCATGCTGGGCTCGAGAAAGCCACCAGCCTTTGCACTGGTCAATGTACATGAACCACTAGAGCGTGTTCGAGCACTGATCTTAAGTCAATTCTTAAGTCAATTTCCCGCCGATCAATTACAAGTTATTCGTGATTACGATCTTTCTCTGCCTGAGATTCGCGCAGATAAAGACCAATTGATTCAAGTCATGCTCAATATCGCAGCCAATGCAGTTCAGGCGATGACAGAGAATAAAGACCATATGCAGGGGCGTACGCCTACGCTGATTTTTCGAAGTCGTATTTTACGGATGTTTACGATTCATAGTGTGTTGCATCGCAGTGTGATTCAGTTAGATATTGAAGACAATGGACCAGGCATTCCAGAAGAACTTATTGAGTCAGTGTTTTATCCAATGGTTACAGGACGTGCAAATGGGACTGGACTTGGCTTGAGCATTGCACAAGATATTATTCATCAACATGCTGGAATGATTGAATGTCATTCCATACCGGGCAAAACCGTGTTTAGTTTATTTTTACCTTGGGAGTAATTTATGTCGAACGAGACCATATGGATCATCGACGACGATCGAGCCATCCGTTGGGTGCTGGAAAAAACGTTCAAAGAAGAAGGGTTGAATGTTGTCAGTTTTGAGGAAAGTCAAAGCGCACTGGATCGCCTAGAAACAGAACAGCCCGATGTAATTTTGACTGACATCCGTATGCCCGGCATGGATGGACTGACTTTCCTTTCTCGTGTTAAACATAAATTCGCGGATTTGCCAGTTATCATCATGACTGCGCACTCTGATCTAGAGTCTGCAGTATCCAGCTATCAAACAGGCGCTTTTGAATACCTACCGAAGCCCTTTGATATTGATGAAGCATTAGCATTGGTACAGCGTGCAATCCAGCATACTGCTCAAATCGCCGCAAAAAATAATGATGACTTGACACCGACTAAACTTGTTCGTTCCGTTGATATCATCGGTGAATCCCCCGCGATGCAAGAGGTATTCCGTGCGATTGGACGTTTGGCTCAATCGCATATTACGGTACTGATCAACGGTGAGTCAGGGACAGGGAAGGAGCTTGTTGCCCATGCCCTGCATAGACATTCTCCGCGAACTGCAAAACCCTTTATTGCGCTAAATATGGCTGCAATTCCCAAAGACTTGATCGAAACCGAGTTGTTTGGTCACGAGAAGGGTGCTTTCACAGGTGCCAATACTCAGCGCCAAGGACGTTTCGAACAAACCAATGGCGGCACCCTTTTTCTCGATGAAATAGGTGATATGCCTTTTGAAACTCAGACTCGCTTGCTTCGTGTATTGGCTGAAGGTGAGTTTTATCGTGTCGGTGGACATGTCCCTGTCCGTGTAGATGTGCGGATCATTGCGGCAACACATCAAAATCTTGAGAAACTGGTGCTTGAAGGCAAGTTCCGCGAAGACTTATATCATCGTTTGAATGTGATTCGTATTCATATTCCTAAGCTCAGTGAGCGTAGTGAAGATATTCCGATGCTTGCAGAGCACTTTTTACAGCGTGCTGGTCATGAGCTATCAGTAGAGCCGAAACAATTGCGTTCAGAAACCGCAGCGTATTTGCAGCAATTGCCATGGCCGGGGAACGTACGTCAGTTAGAGAATACCTGCCGCTGGTTGACGGTCATGGCGAGCAGTCGTGAAATATTGCCGACAGACCTACCGCCAGAGCTGCGCGCGCCTAGTGTGGCGCCTACATCACCATCAGTTAAACCTGTGGAGTTTAGTACGACTCCGATCGTTCCAACTGCTATTGCTACCACAGGACCATGGGAAGAAATCCTAGGTGTATGGGCGCGTCAGAAGCTCATGGCTGGAGAGCAGCAGATTCTTAATATCGCAACACCGATGTTTGAACGCGCTATGATTGATGCCGCACTTGAGCATAGTCAGGGGAAAAAGCGTTTAGCTTCTGAGCTTTTAGGATGGGGGCGTAATACCTTGACTCGCAAGCTTAAAGAGCTCGGAATCTCAACGGCGGATGATGAGGATGATGCGGGGTAAATAGTTTTTGTCGAGATGCATTGAGGAGTTTCCTAATGCATCTGTACTGTAGCAGTTAATTTTTATCAATAAAAAAAGCAACCCTCGCTCGGTTGCTTTTTTTATTGACACAAATTAATGGTGGGGATGGAGAGACTCGAACTCTCACGTATTGCTACGCCAGAACCTAAATCTGGTGCGTCTACCAATTTCGCCACATCCCCAGCGGCGCGTATCATAACAAGATCGATGATAACTAGATAGCCTTAGTCCGATGGTTTTATGCATTTTTGTGATTGGAAGGCGAAGAATTAATCACTTGATGCTTGAGTTGCTGTTTCTATTTGATTGATAAACGACTTACCCTCTTTATAAAGGGTATAGCATTGTCCAATTGGATCAAGATGATCATAAAGATGCAACGTAATGGTCTGCTTTCTTGAAAAGTCTCCGTAAGGATGGCCCTCAGGAAATCTCTGAGAGATTCGATCTTTAACCCGTTTTAGAATCCAAGGGTGAGCTTCAATCTCAATATGGAGCAGGTGTGCCTTACGTCCATACTTTTGAACCCAGACCGCAAGCTCATCGCTCATACGCTGAAAATGGTTGGAGAATTCTTCAAAATCGTCTGCGCTAAATTGCACAGTCCTTATTATTTTTCTAAATAAAAAAGAGCCCGTTTGCTCATCTGAAACAATAAAAAAATGATGCTTTGGATCTTGTTGTAATGTTGACATTTAGCTTTCCCAATTTCAAATCAGGTTTCAAGTCAATTGAAGTAACTGCACAAACAAGAATGACATTGGTAACACAGTTCTTGTTTGTGCAACTGTTTTATTTCACAGGATTAATCGACACGAAGCAGCTCATTCAAGCCAGTTTTTGAGCGGGTCTGAGCGTCTACTTTTTTCACAATGACTGCGGCGTAGAGGCTATATTGACCATTCGCCGCAGGTAAATTACCTGCAACAACAACCGACCCAGCAGGAACCCGACCATAAGTGACTTCGCCAGTTTCGCGGTCATAAATCTTGGTCGATTGACCGATATAAACGCCCATAGAGATGACTGAGCCTTCTTCAACGATCACACCTTCTACGATTTCAGAACGTGCACCGATGAAGCAGTTATCTTCAATAATCGTTGGATTCGCTTGCAGCGGCTCAAGTACGCCGCCAATACCAACTCCACCAGACAAGTGGACATTTTTACCAATCTGCGCACATGATCCAACGGTTGCCCAAGTATCTACCATAGTACCTTCATCGACATAAGCACCGATATTGACATAGGAAGGCATCAAGATAACGTTACGTGCGATAAAGCTGCCTTTACGGGCTACTGCTGATGGTACGACACGGATGCCAGCGGCTTGAAACTGTGCTTCATTCCAGTCGGCAAATTTAGTTGGGACTTTGTCATAATATTGAATAGAGTCGCCACCACTCATCGGGACATTGTCATTCAGACGGAAAGAGAGCAATACGGCTTTTTTGAGCCATTGATTGACTTGCCATGCGCCATTGATCTTCTCAGCAACACGGAGTGAGCCATTGTCTAATCCTGCCAGTGCTGCAGCAACAGCATCACGCACATCTTGTGGGGCGTTGCTTGGGGAAAATTGGAGGCGATCTTCAAACGCTTGTTCGATGAGGCTAGCAAGTTGAGTCATAGGAGAGTCCGTTTAATATCTGTAAAACAAGAAAGGTGCTAATAAATTCGTGATGGATTGTAGCTTAATTTAACTGACGATTGTTAATCTACTGAATAGCTCCCCATGCTTTTCATGTGATTTTCTTTCATCAACTTATCGACTTACTATTTTATAAGTATCTAAAATTTATAAACTCTTTAAATCTACCTTTTTCTAAAGTGCTATGGTTTAGCTTTGCTTTGATAGCCATCAGTCAGTGTGCCTAAGAAAACGATAAGGTCTTGAACTTCGGAATCTGACAAGGCCGATGAGCTACCTACTTTATTAGTAAACGGCGCATCGCTAAAGTTAATGTTATTTTGGTATTGGGTAGGCAAATCATTGAATTTATCGACTGTTCCATCCGCACGTTTGGGATAAACCTGTTCAGGGCGGGTATCTCGGTTAACGTAAAAATTAATGACATCTTTTAGACTATGATATTTCCCGTTATGAAAGAAAGCTTTGCGCAATGCAACGTTGCGTAGGGTGGGCGTTCTAAATAGACCACAGTTACTAGATTGCGTTACGTATATATCCGTTCTACCCGGACCACAGATGCCAAGATCGAAAAATTTTGGATTGTTATTTGCTTTAATCTCGAAGTTACGTGGAACGCCGAGAGCGACATACTCATAATCAGTAAATAGGGGAGGTCTGCTATCTGCGCGAGGTTTATCGAGATGACATGCTGCGCAATTGCCTTTTTTCGGATCATCAAATAGCGCTAATCCTCGCTTTTCTGCATCGGTTAATTGTACTTTTTGCTGTAAATATAAATCGTATTTGCTGTTGTAGGCTGCAAATACTCGATCTTCCGATTGGTAGCGCGCAATGAGAAACATGACTTCAGAAAGAAATAAGTCATCATTGGTAAATTTTTTAGGATCGATTAACTTTTTAATTTCATTAAAATAATTTAGTTTTTTGATGCTATGGATGAGTTCTTCTTTTGAAGCGTTTCCCATTTCGAGGGGATTCATGAGCGGACCAATGGCCTGCTGTTTTAGTGAACTCACCCGTCCATCCCAAAAAAGTCCCCCATGAGGTGTGAGAAGTTTGGGATCCTGAGTTGGTAATTGCTTATTATCGACCATTATTACCCGTGGCTGGTCATCATCACTCGGACCAATGGCAAATTGTGGCGCTTCTTTGGCATAGGTCAGATTAGGCGCAGCGCGTAGACCCTGCAAATAAAGATTTTTTCCACCCATTTGCACCGCTAGAGCATTGGGTGGACCGAAGGCATGGGTGGGATTATGACAACTTGCACAAGACATTTTTCCTGATGCGGACAAGGCGGGCTCGAAGAATAGTTTTTTTCCCATTTCTGCACGAGTGCTTAAGGGAGTAGAAGTGTATGGATCGTAATTAACCTTAATTTTATTCTGCTGTGGATCCCCTTGTTTATGAGAGTCACACGCACTGAGTAGCACAAGCATACATGCCATAGTGATGCTTCTAATTCTCAATATAGGTTGGATTGGATTAGAAATGCTGTATTCCGGCATGCGTAATGAACTCGTATTACAAAGATCAATTAGCCTATCGAAATATTATGACGGTAATAATACTGCTTGTATAAGGTCTTTATTTAAAAAATAACTTAAATAATTGTTATTATTAAGCATATTTAATTTTAATTATTATTAAATATAAAGCCTAGCTAGAAAATGTATACAGCGTCTTCATTTTCTTAAGCTTGTCATCTCTTGGTAATTGATTTGTCACTATATGCGGTTAATTTATGCACTGTTTAAACTATCTGTGCAGAAGTAAATGCAATGCCGAAATCTCAGACCCCAGAATCAAAGCCTCCCCAAAAGAATCGAAAAAAAATATTTATCATTTCAGTGAGCCTCATACTGATTGCAGTTTCGCTCACTGTATTCTTTTATTTTTACAGCCCTAAAACAACTCCACAAGTCTCTACAACGAACATTATTCCGGATGCTGAAGAGCAGACAGAAGATGCGCGTCTTGCAGATCCACGTATCGTAAAACTGGTGAACGAGCACACCAAGAATACGCCTTGGAAACTGAGTGATACGCCTAAGCCTTCATTTAAAGAGAATCATGTGGTTCAGATCAATCATGAACTGACGATGACGAGCCCAGCCCAATCAGAAGACGAAACACAACAGTCCGCAAAGATAGCGCAAGCCAAATATGCTGCACAGTATATGTCACCAGAACTGATTGACGTTTTATATCAAGAATATCATCAGAATGGTAAAGCCGTTTTGGCAAGCTTTGGCATCAATCAAGTTTGTCAAATGGATGGCTGTAAATATCAGGTTTCACCGGAGTCATCGCTACTTCAGGCCTATCAAGGACAAGTCGAAAAAGGCGACACCATAGACAGTATCAATGGACAATCTCTTACTAAAGTGACGGATTATCAAAGTGCCAAAAACCTCATTTTTCAAAATAACCCAACCATGATTCAACTGACATCAGCGCAGGGGAATCAACGCATTATTTACATTAACCACAGCAAATCCTCTCTCTCATCCAACTTATAATTTTCAGGATATAAAATCATGTATTTTCGTACGTTAAAGAAGGCTCTATGTATTTCATTATTGGCAATCGTTTCTCAAGGGCATAGTGCTACGCCAGAAACCATGAACTTTATTGTCATGGGTGATACTGGTACTGGTGCAGACGCACAATACCAAGTGGCTCATGCTATTGAAAAAATATGCAAAGAGAAGAACTGTAACTTTGCAATAGGTATGGGTGACAACATTTATGAATATGGCGCAAATTCTGCGACAGATCCACAGTTTCAAGACAAGTTTGAAAAACCTTACGTCAACTTAAACTTTCCATTCTTTATGGCTTTAGGAAATCATGATCAAAGCTTGGTGATGGCTGGTGATGGCGTTGCTTATTGGAAAGGCAGTGATGAGGTTAATTACTCTGCGCATAGCTCAAAATGGAAAATGCCAACACGCTATTATTCAGTCAATGCGAAAAACTCCGTTGCTGATGCTTTACTCATTGCGTATGACTCCAATCCAATGAAAACCTACTTACCACAATTAAATCCGTATTGGTGGCCTAAAGGCAGCTATATGCAAGACCAAGCACAGTGGATTAAAACAACCCTAGCCGGATCAACAGCGACCTGGAAGTTTGCGTTTGCACATCACCAATATAAATCAAATGGTTCTGAAATCATTACGCCATTTTGGTGGTCAAGTCAGGCCAGCTTTGCTGAATCAACGTTATGTGGGAAAGTTGACTTTATTCTTGCTGGACACGTCCATGCGATGGAAGTGTTAGATCCGAAAGAAAACTGCGGGAGCGGTGTTACGAATATGATCAATTCAGGTGCGGCCGCAAAAACGCAAACAGATCATAATAATGATTATAGTTTAGTCTTTGATACCTATAAAAATGGCGATTTAGGATTTATGCTATTTACCATCAACGGTAAACGTTTAGACGTTGCTGCATATACTGTGAAAGGAGATCAAACAACACTTGCGTTTACCAAGACTTATACCAAATAAGCACCTTTTTAAAGTTCAAAAAAAACCGCTTGAATCTTATCGTTCAAGCGGTTTTACTATTTTAGTAAGCAGCCAAATAATGACGGCTCACATCTGATCTCAACTTGCCATCATGCAACGATGGCTGCACTACGACGTACGGGAGGAACTGGTTCACCGCGGTACTGACGATCGGCAAAATAACTGGAACGAACCATTGGTGCTGCCCAGATATTTCTAAAACCTAAATTTTGACCATGAGCGGTATAACGTTCAAATTCATCGGGATGAACAAAGCGCTCAACTGGAGCATGGCTTTTTGAAGGTTGCAAATATTGGCCGATGGTAATGTAGTCAACATCATGCGCACGTAGATCATCTAAAAGCGCAAGAACTTCTTCTTCAGTTTCACCCAAGCCTACCATTAACCCACACTTAGTCGGGATATCAGGGCAGACTTCTTTAAATTTTTTCAGAAGATTCAATGAATGTTGGTAATCTGATCCAGGACGCATTGCTTTATACAGGCGTGGAACAGTTTCAATATTATGGTTAAACACGTCTGGAGGGCACTCCGCCATAATACGCAAAGCGATATCCATGCGACCACGGAAGTCAGGAACAAGAATCTCAAGTAATGTATCGGGACTGGTTTTACGTGTTTCAATGATACAGTCTACGAAGTGCTGTGCGCCGCCATCAAGTAGATCATCACGATCAACAGAGGTAATCACTGCATATTTCAAACCTAGGCCAGAAATCGTTTCTGCCATATGACGAGGTTCATCAGGATCAAGCGCGTTAGGCCGACCATGTGCTACATCACAAAATGGACAGCGTCGAGTACAAATATCGCCCATGATCATAAAGGTTGCTGTACCCCCACCAAAGCATTCGGCAAGGTTCGGGCAGGCCGCTTCTTCACAAACCGTATGTAACTTCTGAGCACGCAATGTATCTTTGATACGTTGTACTTCGGCTGGTGCGGTCATCTTGACACGAATCCAGTCAGGCTTACGGGGCAACTCCGTCGTTGGAATTATTTTGACAGGAATTCGAGCCATCTTCTCAGCCCCCCGCAGTTTTTCACCTTGGACAGCTCTATGGGGTGCGGGGCGGGGTGTATCTGTGGATGTAGGGGTGTTCATTGCATTTGTTGCGAGGGGTGTCGTAGACATGGAAAGCCGTAGCCTCTGCTGATTCAAGCAATATTATGTAGTATGTCTTTATTATAGGTCATTCGTCGTTTTTTCAACATTGGATAATGTTGTTTTTTCTTCAAGCAAGGCGTCACGTGATGCCAAACCTTTGCTTATTCATTTTTGTTGATTTTTGATTAATACATTCATATTTCAATGTATTATATCTTTGATAAAAGAAGTCATTTGCTATTGTCCCTTGAGAGAAACAGAGAACTGCTATGCCACGCAAAAAAAAGTCTGAAGAGCAACCTCAATATCAATTTGACGCCATCGTTCTCGGTGCAGGGCCAGCAGGTGAAGGGGCGGCAATGAAGCTTGCCAAGAGCGGACGAAACGTTGCGATGGTTGATTTGCGCGATGTGGTTGGAGGAAATTGTGCACATGTCGGTACGATCCCAAGCAAAACTCTGCGTCAGACTGTATTTAACATCATGCGGTATCAGCGCGATCCGTTATTTCAAAAAGTCGGTGAGTGGAAACATGTCCCGTTAAACAAGATTTTGGGCAGTGCGCGTAAAGTTATCAATCAGCAGGTCGAAACCCACACACGTTTCTATGAACGTAATCAAATTGAAATTTATCATGGCCATGCAATCATTAATGATCCACACTCACTCACAGTGCATTTGCGAGATGGTGGTCAAGAGACACTCACGTTTGATCAACTGATGATCGCGACAGGTAGTCGCCCATACCAACCTAAAAATATTGATTTCAATCATCCCCGCGTATTTGATAGCGATAAAATCTTAACGCTTGACTATCCAATCCAGAAAATTATTATCTATGGTGCTGGGGTGATTGGTTGTGAATATGCATCCATTTTTATTGGTTTAGGTTATAAGGTTGAACTGATTAATACTCAAGCGCAATTATTGAGTTATCTAGATAATGAGATTGCGGATGCGCTGTCTTATTATCTCCGCGAATTGGGTGTTCTAATTCGTCATAACGAGACCATCGAATCCTTAGAAACAGATGATGACCATGTCATTCTTAAATTGTTAAGTGGCAAAAAAATCAAAGCTGATGCAATACTCTGGTGTAATGGTCGCTCTGGGAATACAGATGGTATGGGGCTAGAGAATTTGGGATTAACCACCAATAGTCGTGGTCAACTCTCTGTTAATGATCAGTATCAAACCAGTGTCCCGCATGTCCATGCAGCGGGGGATGTCATTGGCTGGCCGTCATTGGCTTCAGCCGCCTACGATCAAGGACGTTGTGCAGGTGCGCATATGGTGGGCGAGGAGAATGTGCCGCCGGTCACGAGTATTCCTACAGGTATTTATACCATTCCAGAAATCTCATCGATTGGCAAAACAGAACAACAACTCACCGAAGAAAAAGTACCTTATGAAGTTGGACAGGCTTCTTTCAAACATCTTGCACGCGCACAGATTACTGGTGATACGGTTGGCGTACTGAAGATATTATTTCATCGTGAAACTTTAGAAATTTTGGGAATCCATTGTTTTGGCAATAATGCGGCGGAAATTGTTCATATTGGTCAGGCAGTGATGCTGAATCAAACTAATAACAGTTTGCATTATTTTACCCAGACGACATTTAACTATCCTACGATGGCTGAGGCATATCGCGTAGCGGCGTTAAATGGCATGAATCGCTTATTCTAATTTTTGAATGATTTCTGTTATATAAAAAATGCCTAAGAATAAATACTTAGGCATTTTCGTTTTTATGGATGTATTTTTGAGAAAGTGCTTCTTCAATCGCATTGGCGACCCGTGTTCTTAATTCAGCTTTGACCGCCTCATGCTGTTCCATTGGAATCTGATGGGTTTCAATCCGTGTGCAAAATTTGAAGTGTAGAGCATGGCGTTTCGGTACAAATGGAATTCCTAAGAATCCGGTCGTAATTGGAATGAATGCTTCTCCATTACGCATCCGCTGAAGTATTCCAACCCGTTGTAATCCTTTACCCAGCAATGATTTTCTAAAATCATTAGAGTCGTATTTGATATTGACTAACTCCTCACCACCAATCGCGGCAAAAGGAATAATGTCATAGCCGTGAGCCAGTGCCAGTTCGATAAAGCCAAAACGATTCTTCCACACGAGTTGATAGGCTTCGCCTTTATTCTTCAGTACCTCTCGGCCTCCGCCGGGATAAAGTAAAATATGCTCACCCATTTGCATGAGCTCATGGATGGATTCGCGAGTCCCTTCAAAAGCCCCATAGCGCTGTAAGAAGCTTCCCCAAAAAGGGATTTGGAAATGGATACGGTCGCCTACGCCCCGCAAATAGATATTCTTTTTGAGATATAAATTTGTGATCAGTGAAGAAACATCGTAGCCCATAATCGTATGGTTTCCGATATAAAGGGCTGGTCTCAGTCGATCCAGATGTTCAAGCCCACTGAATGACGTGGTAAACCATGCGTTCAGTGGGCGAGTGAGTCGCTTAATTTTTGAAGGAAGTGGCGGCGTAAAGCTGAGTAAATTATCCATTTCTTGCGCCTTATCATGTTTTAAGGACAAATACGTTTAATCATTTCTACGCCAATTTTCAAACAGGATTTAATTAGAAACCTTCACAGAATCAGCAGATTGTTTTGCAAGCATGCGAGCAGCATCGGTATCTTTAGCACGAACTGTTGCGACACCAACACGACGGCGTGCAAAACCTTCAGGTTTACCAAATAAACGTAAATCACTACCAGCTATACTCAGGGCTTGTTCAACTCCAGTGAAAGTCAGATTTTTACCTTCAAGCCCTGCGTAAATGACGGCACTAGCAGCCGCACTATGGCGCGTAGTGTCAACTGGCAATCCCAAAATTGCACGAGCATGCAATTCAAACTCACTCTGGAATTGACTGGCTAATGTGACGAGGCCAGTATCATGTGGACGTGGTGATACTTCACTAAACCACACCATGTCGCCACGTACAAAAAGTTCAACACCAAACAGACCGCAACCACCGAGTGCTGTTGTTACAACATCTGCGATACGCTTAGCTTCAATGAGTGCCTTTTCCGTCATGGGTTGCGGCTGCCAGCTTTCGACATAATCGCCAGCATCTTGACGGTGACCGATAGCATCACAGAAGTGGGTTTCAATGGTGCCAGTTTCAGGACTTTTAGCACGGACCGTGAGAAGGGTGATCTCAAAGTCAAAATTGATTTGGCCTTCAACAATCACTTTACCAGAGTTGACGCGACCACCTTCCATAGCATAAGCCCATGCAGCGTCAACTTGATCGTAACTTGTTACACGTGATTGACCTTTTCCACTGGAAGACATAACAGGTTTAACAAAGCAAGGGTAGCCAATATTATCGCAAGCCGCTTTAAAGCTTTCCAAGCTATCAGCAAAACGATAAGACGACGTTGGCAGACTTAGATTTTCTGCAGCCAGTTTACGAATCCCTTCGCGATTCATCGTCAGATTTGCGGCTTTTGCCGAAGGGATGACGGTTGCCGTACCCGCAGCCTCAACTTCTAATAGAACTTCGGTTGCAATGGCTTCAATTTCAGGAACAATGAGGTTGGGTTTGACCTTCTCGATTAAGGCTTTCAATGCCACAGCATCTGTCATTGTCAGGACATGAGACTGATGTGCAACTTGCATGGCCGGAGCATCGGCATATCGATCTGCAGCATGAACTTCCACACCAAGACGTTGTAAAGAAATTGCAACTTCTTTGCCCAGTTCACCAGAACCTAACAGCAATACACGAAAAGCAGAAGATTGAAGAGGGGTTCCGAGGGTAACGGTCATGGCAAGTCTCATTAAAAAATCGAAAATCTAAACATAAGAATAGCAGATTATCATTTTTTGAAACATTACAGATTTTGCTAGAGTGGTTTTTTATATAGTAAATAGCTAATAATATTTACTATATTCTAATTATGCTTTTTAAAGCGTCTTATAGTAAAAAACAGTTGCACGTAGTTGACCATTCGGATCAGCCGCAAAATCAGGAATTTCACCCACACGCATCCAGCCCAAGCACTGATAGACCTTCTCAGCATCTGAACCAACTTGCGTGTCTAAAACTAATAATGTTCGAGCGTGTTCTTTTGCTGTACTTTCTAATGTTTGCATCAGTTGGTTGGCAATACCTTGACCTCGATATACTTTGAGCACAAATAATTTTTGCACTTCAGCTCGATGTTGTCCATTTTCTTTGGTTGATAATGAAAGCTGTACGGAACCAACGACTTGATCATCACTCGTCGCTACCCAGAGCATTAAATCAGGCCCTAGTGCTTTGAGCGTATTTTGCCAATAGAACCGTGCTGTATCCGGTGACAGAGGGGAAAGGAAACCTACAGATGCCCCGTTTTCGACACTATCAATAAGCAGTGCCGAAAGTTGCTCAATCAGTTCTGGGGTCTCGTGCGTAATTTGAAGAATTGCCGTATGCTGAATCGTCATGGTCATATTTCTTTGAGCTAGATCAGTATGTATAAATTGTAGGCTAGTTAGTATGAATTCACTGTTATTAATCCGTGATTCCATTTAAACCATCACTCAGGTGCAAGAAACGTCAGGGGCTGTAATGATTGATGAGAAAAATTTGCAACTGTTAGAGCGATCATGGCGACGTTCTTTTTTGACTTATCCCTTTTTTAGCCAGAATCAATGTTCTGACTCTTTGTTTGCTCAACTATTAAAGGCATATAGCGAAAGTCAGCGAAAGTATCATACGCTTCAGCATTTAATGGAGTGCTTAACAAAGTTTGAACGTGTGTTTGAGCAAACTGACCATCCACGAGAAATCGAAGTTGCGCTTTGGTTTCACGATGCGATCTATGATGTTAAAGGTCATGACAATGAACGGTTGAGTGCGGCTTGGGCAAAAAAAAGTGTTTTAGATGTAGGCGGAGCTATTGCTGAAAGTGATCGAATTTATCATTTGATCATGATCACACAGCATTCGGCATTCCCGCAAACCATCGATGAGAAAATTTTAGTCGATATTGATTTATCTATTCTGGGTGAGACTGAGGAGCGCTTTGCTGAATATGATCGGCAAGTTCGACAGGAATATGCATGGGTAGCAGATGAAATTTTTAAGGAAAAACGTCGCGAGATATTAGAGGGCTTTTTGGCTCGACCACAAATATTTAATTCAGAATATTTCTTCACGCACTTTGAGCGCTCCGCCCGCAAAAATTTAAAACGCGCGATATCACAACTATAAGGCTTATATCGTTAGTGCATGAATAATGATGCGTACAACTCACTAATCTTCACAGAGGACTAACACTTGTATAAGCTGCAAATTCCCTCATAACAAAGTATAATTACAGCCTTTCTTTTCTGCTGCGTTCAAAAAACGACGCGGCTTGATGCTCAATCGCAACCACTGAAGCAAAATTAGGACAGACCATGACATATGTTCAAAAAGGCAAACTTGAAGTTGCCCAAGAGTTATACGACTTTATCGAACAGGACGCATTGCCAAATACCGGCGTGACCAGCGAAGGATTCTGGACAGGTCTAGAACAAATTGTCGCGGATTTGACTCCAAAGAATAAAGCATTACTTGCAAAACGTGATGATCTGCAAGCAAAGATTGATGCCTATTATCAAAATGGCGGCAAAGACAAGCCATTCGCAGAATATAAACAATTCCTACAAGACATTGGCTACCTCGTGCCAGTTGGCGAAGATTTCACGGTTAACCCACAAAATATTGACTCAGAAATTGCAACACTTGCAGGACCACAATTGGTTGTTCCTGTTAAGAATGCACGCTACGCACTAAATGCTGCTAACTCACGCTGGGGTAGCTTGTATGATGCGTTATACGGTACAGATGCTATCCCATCTGATAATGGCGCAGAAAAAGGCAAAGGTTATAATCCAGTTCGTGGCAACTTAGTCATTGCATTTGCACGTAACTTTTTAGATAAAGCTGCAGCACTTGTCACTGGCAGCCATGTTGATGCTGTGAAATACAGCTTGGTTGATGGTGCCCTGCAAGTCACCCTTAAAGATGGTTCAACGACCACATTAAAAGATCCAGCTAAATATGTTGGTTTCGCTGGTGATATCGCCGCTCCTAGCAGCATTTTGTTAAAAAACAACGGACTTCATATTGAAATCCAATTTGATCCAGCAAGCCCAATTGGCAAAACCGATCCAGCAGGCATTAAAAATGTTGAACTTGAAGCTGCTCTGACCACCATTCAAGATTGTGAAGACTCTGTTGCCGCTGTAGATGCTGAAGACAAAGTTGAAGTTTACAAAAACTGGCTGGGTCTGATGAAGGGTGATCTTGCGGATACCTTTGAAAAAGATGGTAAGCCGCATACACGCACGATGCATGGCGATAAAGTATTTAAAGACCCAAGTGGTAAAGACTTTAGCTTGCACGGTCGTTCGCTGCTATTGAATCGTAACGTAGGTCATTTAATGACTAATCCTGCTGCACGTTTTGGTGGCGAAGATGTATTTGAAGGTATCTTGGATGCCGCAATTACCAGCTTGATCGCTATCCATGATTTGAAAGGCAATGGTCGTTTAAAAAATTCACGTACTGGCTCGGTCTATATCGTTAAACCTAAAATGCACGGTCCAGAAGAAGTTGCTTTTACTGTTGAACTGTTTGAACGTGTAGAGAAAGTACTCGGTCTTGCACCATTGACGCTGAAAGTAGGCATCATGGACGAAGAGCGCCGTACCTCAGTCAACTTGAAAGAATCGATCCGTATTGCAAAAGACCGCGTGATGTTCATCAACACGGGCTTCATGGATCGTACTGGTGATGAAATCCATACATCAATGCTTGCTGGTGCGATGATTCGTAAAAACAGCATGAAAACATCAATATGGATCGCTGCTTACGAGAATCAAAACGTTGATGTAGGTCTTGCAACCGGTCTGTCTGGTAAAGCACAGATTGGTAAAGGCATGTGGGCAATGCCAGATTTGATGGCTGAGATGATTAAACAAAAAATCGCTCATCCTAAATCCGGTGCCAATACGGCTTGGGTTCCATCGCCAACTGGCGCAACCTTACATGCGCTGCACTATCATGAAGTTGATGTGTTCGCGACACAAAAAGAATTGCTGAAACGCGTTCCTGCAAGTGTCGATGATATTTTGAACATCCCATTGGCTCCTGATACAAACTGGTCTGCAGAGGATATCAAGCAAGAGCTTGATAATAACTGCCAAGGTATCTTGGGCTATGTCGTTCGTTGGGTTGATCAAGGTGTTGGCTGTTCTAAAGTTCCAGACTTGCATGACATTGGTCTGATGGAAGATCGTGCAACTTTGCGTATTTCAAGCCAGCATGTTGCAAACTGGTTGAAACATGGCGTCATCACGACAGCCCAAGTTGAAGAAACACTACAACGTATGGCTGCTGTTGTTGATAAACAAAATGCGGGTGACAAACTGTATAGCAACATGGCTGGCAACTTTGATACATCCATTGCCTACCAAGCTGCGCGTGAGTTAATCCTCGAAGGATGTGCTCAGCCTAATGGTTATACTGAGCCAGTTTTGCACCGTAGCCGTTTAGCAGCCAAAGCTGCACAACGCGCTGGAAAATAAAATCAGCGTAAACTGATATCTGTTAAAAAGCCCATTCTTTTGATTGGGCTTTTTAACGTAAATATTAATTTATGAGACAAAAAACAGGGCATTGAATGCCCTGTTTTTTTGTCTTGTTCAATCAATCAAAATTGATGATTGAGCTGTAATGCGACTAAGTTGCCTGAGTTTTGGAAAGTCGCTTGGTAGATGCCTTTGGTAGCATCTGCGCGATTAATCTTAGCGTCTTGTTCCATCAGATAATTATAGCCAAAGTCGACATCGGTCTTATCTGTGATTTTATAATTAGCACCGACCGCAAAGATTGTACGATCACCCAATGGCAAGCGCACATTGCGGTATTTGTCTTGAATCGGGGTTTCATCAAAAGCCACACCAGCACGCAAGGTTACTTTTGGGTGAACCTGCCATGCTGCACCAAGGCTATACATATTGGTATCTTTAAAGTTTAATTCTTCTGCTGATGCGTTGCTGCCATTTAAGGTCGCGGCGATTTGAGCACTATATACTGCAGGTAGAGGAACTGAAGGTGTAATGCCGGCAGAAGTGAAATGGCTTGATGGAGTTAAAGTCTTGATGGTGCTCCACCATGTACGGGTATAGCCAAACTTAAGATCCAGCGTAGGAATCAGTTTAAACGATGCACCAAACTCTAAGCTATCAGGTGTCGTCAGTTTTAAGCTTCCATCGCCACGTGCCATAAAGGTGTACGGTGTATTAGTAATGGGCAAGTTTAACGCTTCAGATGAACCTGTTAATTTATAGTCGACCTTAGAATGATAAGTTAAACCTAGATCAAAATCTTTAATTGGAGAGAACATCACGCCTACATTATAACCAAATGCGTTGTCACTTCCTGCAAGTTCTGTCGACGCATTAGGCACCGCAGGACTCACGCCACTAGAGAGTAAACCATTAATATGATTGATGGTTAAACCTGCACCCACTGAAAGGTTCGGTGCAAAGGCATAAGCAACGGTAGGCTGGAATGTCGCAACGGTTACAACGCTTTTATCACCAAAGGAGCGACCTTGGAAGGTATCCTCATAGTTGGTCTTTAGACCAAAAGGTGCATAAACGCCAAAACCCAGTGATAAATTCTCTAAACCAACATGTGGAACTGTGACGAAAGTCGAACCAACAATAATTTGAGGGACCATGTCGCCTTTGTTGGTACCAGGAGCAGAACCCACTGGATTCTTGATATCTGAACTTGCCAAAATCAAAGTGGCGTTAGTCGAAGCTTGGATACCTTCAAGGCGAGAAATTGCTGCAGGGTTGGTCTGTACCACTGTTGCGTTTTCACTATTTGCGGCACTACCTGCATAGGCAGATCCCATAGTCGCAACATCAGAATTATACAGTCCGAATCCTTGTGCCATGACTTGCGTGGTGCCAGTGGCCAGTATGACGCCAATTGAAGCGGCGAGTGCGGTTAGTGATTTTGTACGCATAGTAATTTCCTTTTATTACTGGATGTGATTCGTCTTTGGTGCGCATCATGCGACTTAACCAAGATTGTTAGACAAAATAACACAATTTGAAATAAATCGACAGTCATTTATCGGATGACTAAAATTGTTTAAATAATTAAATAATTTTTTATATTATTGTTTTATTTATATATTTTTAGTTAAAAAAAGAGTGTAAGTATCGAAGACCACAATCCGATATAAATTCGACAAAAAACATACAATTGTTAGATCAGAATGAGACACGTGATTTGTCGAGTTTTTTTTGTTCAAGATTTATCTTCAATTGACCTGAAATGTCAAAAAACAAAATACAAAGCCACTGGCAATTCCAATGATAGATGCCTAAACTTGCGAGATATAATGATATCCCTATAAGGTTAGATTTTTCGCAGCTCAGTAACGCGAATAACACTATAGATGTCAATAAATTCAGTGATAAGCCAGGCTTTAAATTTCGATGAACTTATAAAAAGTTCTATATAGAAATTTTGATCTAAGCATTGATAAATATTCGATTCTGAAATTTTTTAAGAGTTTTAAATATGAAAGTGAATGCGTTTCCTCATTTGTTGCAGCCGCTTGATCTCGGTTTTACTCAACTTAGAAACCGTGTAGTGATGGGGTCGATGCACACCGGGCTTGAGGATCGTTTTTACCAATATCCTAAACTGGCTGCTTATTTTGGTGAGCGTGCCAAAGGTGGCGTTGGGCTGATTATCACGGGCGGGATCTCTCCTAATCGCCAAGGTTGGTTATTGCCTTTTGGCGGTAGTATGAATTCACCGACCGATGCATTGAATCATCGCTTGGTCACTCATGCAGTGCATAAACATGGTGGCAAAATTTTAATGCAGATTTTGCATTCTGGACGCTATGGCTATCAACCTTTTGTGGTGTCATCAAGTCCGATCAAATCACCCATCTCCATGTTTAAACCACGTGAGATGAGTGATAGCAATATTTTGTCCACCATTCATGACTACGCTTACTGTGCCAAACTTGCCAAACTTGCCGGCTATGATGGCGTAGAAATTATGGGATCTGAAGGGTATCTGATCAATCAATTTTTAAGTCGCCATGTAAATCAACGTACAGATCAATGGGGCGGCGATATTGAAAATCGGATGCGTTTTCCTGTTGAGATTGTCAAAGCCATTCGTGAAAAAGTCGGTGAAAAATTTATCATTTGCTTTCGCTTGTCATTGATAGATTTTGTTCAAGATGGCAATACCATGGATGAAGTGGTTCAAATCGCTCAGGCATTGGAAAAGGCTGGAATTACGCTACTCAATAGCGGTATTGGCTGGCATGAAGCGCGTGTTCCGACGATTGTGACTTCTGTTCCTCGTGCAGCTTTTGTTGATGTGACTGCCAATGTGCGTAAGCATGTCGGTATTCCGGTCATCGCCTCTAACCGGATTAATATGCCGGATGTTGCTGAGGAGATTTTGGCCAGCGGCAAAGCAGATATGGTACAGATGGCCCGTCCATTTTTAGCGGATCCGGACTGGGTGAATAAAGCGGCAACCAATCGTGTTGATGAGATAAACACTTGTATCGCTTGTAATCAAGCCTGCCTAGATCACTCATTTTCCAATAAACGCGCCTCATGCTTGGTTAACCCGCAAGCATGTTATGAAACTGAACTCGTTTATATTAAAACCAAACGCCCACGTCGTATTGCAGTAGTGGGTGGTGGTGTTGCAGGTATGTCTGCCGCAACAGTCGCTGCGAGTCGCGGTCATGCAGTAACATTATTTGAAGCACAAGCGGATGTTGGTGGCCAATTTAATTTGGCAAAAGTGGTACCGGGTAAGGAAGAGTTCCATGAGACGATTCGTTACTTTAAAAAGCGTTTGAGCAAAACCGGCGTTGAACTGCGTTTAAATACTCAGGTGAGTCGTGAGCAATTAGAGCGTGAGGGTTATGATGATGTCATTATTGCCACTGGCGTTATTCCGCGTCCGTTAAAGTTGGATGGTAGTGACATGCCACAAGTGCTGAGTTATGCAGAAGTCTTGCGTGGCGCACCCGTTGGAATGCGTGTTGCTGTGGTTGGAGCTGGTGGTATTGGATTCGACGTGAGTGAGTTTTTGTTGCGTAATCCAGAAACCCCACAACCTCAGCCCTTAGCGGATTGGCAGCAAGAGTGGGGTGTGGATAGTGATGCTAACTATATAACCGAAGGTGGTCTGGTTCGTCCTCAATTGCACACACCTTATCGCCAGATTTATTTGTTGCAACGTAAAACCACAAGCGTTGGTGCTGGATTGGGTAAAACGTCAGGCTGGGTTCATCGTGCTGCAGTGAAAAAAGGTGGTGTGCGGATGATGCGCGGCGTGTCGTATGATCGGATTACGACTGAGGGTCTTTGGGTTACTGTTGATGGTCAACAACAATTATTGCGCGTTGACACTGTAGTGGTTTGTGCAGGACAGGAGTCTGTGCGGGGACTATATCCTGAAGAAGGGATTGTCACTGGTGCAAAGTATCACATCATTGGCGGTGCAAAACTCGCAGCTGAGCTTGATGCAAAACGTGCGATTCGTGATGGCGCAGAATTAGCAGCTATTCTCTGATGCACTGACCGTATTAATCAAATAAAAAACGCCATCTTAGGATGGCGTTTTTTATTTATAAAATTGAGCGGCTTCATATTTTCGATCACAATCAAGAAAAACAAATCTGTTTTATTGTAGTTGCACATCAGAGATCAAGTGGTGCTCTATCGGAACCTGATTCGCAAAAAGATCTAAAACAGGGCAGTGTGCATTAACTGCAGCGGTCAATTTAGCATAACGATCTTGAGTCTCTGGACCACTCAATCGAACCTGGATACGAATGGCGTTGAAACCTGGACGTACATTCTCATCGACACCAAAGAACCCCCGTAAATCAATATCCCCTTCAACAGATACTTCAACTTTGTTAATTTGAATTCCAAGTTTGGTTGCCCAAATTCGATAAGTAATCGCCTGACATGAACCGAGTGCAGCAAGTGCATGTTCAACTGGGTTAGCTCCATGATTTTGTCCCCCTAAAACCTCAGGCTCATCAATCGTAAATTTATGACCAGATCCCACTCGTACAGAAACTTCGGTTACGCCAACTAAAGCATGACTGGCATCAAAGGTCGCTTTGGCTGCATTAGGATTCTTCGATAGGGTGCTTGTCGTATTCGAAATGATATCTCGTAGTGACATTGCTTTGATCCTTGGTTGATGATTAGAACTTAGCCAAAATCCTACCCGCATTATGCGTACCAACAAACCATCAAAAAGCGATAAGTAAATCCAGAATCGTCCTCTATGTTTTTTTTATTTTAAAGAAAATCTTAAATATGCACATGGAAGTGAATTTCTAATCTTGAGGGATGTAGTTCTGAAGCACAGTAAGCATCCTACGCGTTAGGTTTTCCTAAAGTTCCCTAAAGGAAACCTTATTCCGCACTATTGTCGCAGCGAATACCCATTTAAATGTGTTATTATCGGTTTGGTGAATAATAACATTAAAAATCGATATTAAATCGATAAATATTTACCAATTAATTGAATATATTAAATATTTTAAAATCATGTAACTGTGCTATACATTTTAATTTTTAGTTTCATGAAACTTTTTTTTAATTTAAATACATGAAACATTACGGTTTCGAGTGCAAATTTGTTGCATGCAACTTAAATTTGTTTTATAAATAGGACCTAAAGGATTCAAAGAGCGATGCGGCTATGCGCATGAGTGTTGCTGAAAGAGTGCAAAAACATCGGGAGGCTCTGCGTGCATCAGGGCTACGACCCGTACAGATATGGGTGGCAGATACTCGGCAGAAAGGTTTTGCTGAGGAGTGTCGTCGTCAATCGCTGTCTATTCAGGGTGCCGCGCTTGAACGCGAGGTTGCAGGCTGGCTAGATGTGTTTGGGGATCAGGAGGGCTGGCATTGACCAGTGAACTAGTCGAATCGACTTTTAAGCGTGGTGATATCGTCACCGTAGCAGTACAAGGTGATTACCGAGTACGTCGCCCTGCGCTTGTCATACAGTCAAATTTATTTTCTGTGCACCCTTCAATCGTCATCTTACCGATTACCGACGAGCGACTTGAAGCTCCTTTGTTTCGTGTTCCCGTTGAGCCGAGTGAGTTAAATGGCTTACTCCAAGCTTCGCAAGTTATGGTGGATAAGCCACAGACTCTTGCTCGAGATAAGATTGGAGAGGTTGTAGGGCAATTGGATCCTGATATTCTGCAAGCGGTCGATCGCGCGTTAATTGTTTTTCTGGGATTTGCTTAAAGCCTTTTAAGTTCCAAATTAAAAAAGCCGCATCACTTCGATGCGGCTTTTTTTGTTCTGCACAGAAGCTTATTTGCCTTCAATGTTCCCGGCATGTAGACCACATTCTTTTTTAGTCGCTTCTTCCCACCACCAACGACCTTCACGCTCATGCTGGTTTGGTAGTACTGGGCGTGTACAAGGCTCACATCCGATGGAAATAAAACCACGTTCGTGCAACGGATTGTATGGAATCTCCATCATGCGGATATAATTCCAAACTTCAGCACTGGTCCAATTGGCAAGAGGGTTATATTTAATCAGTGATTTTCCTTCGCCGCTAAAGCCGGGATCAGGTTGAATCACCGGAACTTCTGAACGTGTGCCAGGGCTTTGATCCTTACGCTGGCCTGTAATCCAACCGTCTAACGTTGCGAGTTTTTTTCGTAAGGGTTGAATCTTGCGTACGCCGCAGCATTCTTTATGATCATCTACATAAAAACTAAATAAGCCCTTTGCATTCACCATGGCTTGGACAGGACCAGGCTCAGGGAAGCAAATTTCAATGGTGATGCCGTAATGCTTACGCACAGTTTCGAGGTATTGATAGGTCTCGACATGTAGGCGACCGGTGTCCAAACTGAATACACGAAATGGCTTACCCGAGCGATGGGCCATATCAATAAGCACCACATCTTCAGCACCGCTAAATGAAATTGCGATTTCGCCTTCTTGGCTTAATGCAAGTTCTACGATTTTTTGTGGTGATTGATCATTGTATTCTTGAGCAAGTGCATCCACTTGATCGATGGTTGGAATTACAGCACTCATGGAGGCTCCTAGCGGCTGGCTTGGGTGATAATTTGCAAGGCGTATATTCTACTCAATCACACTGAAAACTGACAGAGCTATTGTGAAGATCGTCATAATGGAGTGAGTTTGCTATTCAAATCAGGGAATAAATGTCGCTTATTATGGAAGATGAACGCTATTTTAATACGAATATGCTGGTGTGCATGGACGAATGATTCAATCCATTGTAGAGTGCGCCCATATTTTTTTTTCATTCGATACATTCATCATTTGTTTAAGGGGAGTGCGGCATGGAATTGGTCTGTTTAGATTTGGAGGGGGTGTTGGTTCCAGAAATTTGGATTAATTTCGCAAAAAAAGTCGGCATCAAAGAACTAGAAGCCACAACTCGTGATATTCCCGATTACGATGTATTAATGACTCAGCGTTTACGTATTCTACGTGAACACAATTTGGGTTTGCCAGATATCCAGGCGGTCATTGCAGATATGGGGCCCTTTGAAGGAGCGCGTGAGTTTGTAGAATGGGTGCGCACTCATTTTCAATTGATTATTTTGTCGGATACCTTTTATGAGTTTGCACATCCTTTAATGCGTCAATTGGGCTGGCCAACCATTTTCTGTCATAAATTAGAGTCTGATGCCAATGGCATGATTACGGACTACAAACTTCGTCAACCTGATCAGAAGCGTCAAGCCGTTAAAGCATTGCATGGTTTGAACTTTCGCGTGATTGCTGCGGGTGACTCATACAATGATACAACGATGCTCGGTGAAGCAGACCATGGGTTCTTATTTGATGCACCCGCAAACGTGATTGCGGAATTCCCACAATTTGAAGCGCTGCATGGTTATGAAGCGTTAAAACAAAAAATTCGTGAAGTCTCACAACGCGATATCCCAAATTAATTTTCCTTGTGTTTTTGATTTAAAAAGCCAGCATATAGATGCTGGCTTTTTTATGATCAGTACCAATGATGTCAGATCAAAATCAAGAAAAAATGCATTACACAAAAGGTGAGTATTATTCACAATTGAAGTCTTTTCTTCACATTGCAGATATGTTGTTGCACAACATACAAATACAAGTTACAGCAATTCTTTTTATGTGGGTTCATACTTTTTTTAAGGAACATTTGGCCTTGTTCTCGTCATTCATTTGAATGAGTTAAAAGTAAGTGCGGAACAATGCCGATGATGCATTTTTAAAGTCGAGGGGCTTGATATGAACAATCTCAAATTAGTATTAATGGCAGCCAGTACTGCCGGCGCGCTCAGCCTATCCGCTTGTGTGGTTGCTCCATATCCAAGGTACGCATACCAAACTACGGATGATATTGTTGTAGATGCAGCACCGCCAGCACCTTACACTGAAGTGATCCCTACGATCCCTTATCCTGGCGCTATTTGGATTGGTGGATATTGGGGATGGTCAGGTGGTAGACATACTTGGATACCAGGCCGTTATGAGCATGGTCGTCCAGGCTATTTCTATCATCAGTCTAGTTGGGGACGTGATGGAGGTGGTCGATACCACTTCCACAGAGGAGGTTGGGCGAGACGTTAAACTCCCCAAAAAAAATCCGATTCCCAAAATCAAAAAAAGTGCATTATCAAAATGCACTTTTTTTGATTTTGGGAATAAATTGACAAGATTTTATGAGTGACTGACCAACTCAACCCGCTGATTTGCTGGTGATTCGGTTCCATGAGGAATTAAATAGCCTGCATTGGGATTAAACGTATCAGGATTGGCCATTGCCCACAATTGAGTATAGACATCAGACTGCTCTTCACCTGTGATCAGGCTGCTATCTTTTAAGAAATAGTAGTGCTTTGAGAACAGTCGAATCTGTCCATCGGGTCCGCGCCTAATCACATGGTAAGGTTCCAAATCATCAGGATGAGTCACACCGACAGCGCCCATAATTTCCGCGAGTGCGGCCAGCGTTCCTTCATGGAAGTTTTTAACGCGCTGTGCTTTGTCTGGAACAACCAATGCTTGTTGGCGATAAGGATCTTGCGTTGCGACACCTGTTGGGCAGCGATCTGTATTACAAGAGCGAGATTGAATACATCCCAATGCAAACATAAAACCACGTGCGCTATTACACCAATCTGCACCAAGAGCCAGCATACGTGCAACATCAAAGCCGCTAATGATTTTGCCGCTAACGCCGACCCGAATTTTGTCACGAATTCCTGCGCCAACCAGCGTGTTATGCACCATCAGAAAACCATCACGTAGCGGCATGCCGATATGATCCATGAATTCAACATCTGCTGCACCAGTGCCGCCTTCAGCACCATCCACAACAATAAAGTCTGGATAAGTATCGGTGAGTAGCATGGCTTTTACTATTGCCATAAACTCCCACGGATGCCCAATGCATAATTTAAAACCGACTGGTTTGCCACCTGAAAGATCGCGTAATTGCTTAATAAAAGCAATGAGCTCGCGAGGTGTAGTAAACGCGGTATGCGCTGGTGGTGAGACACAATCTTGTGCGACAGGAATACCCCGGGTTCGTGCAATTTCTGGGGTGACTTTACCTGCAGGAAGGAGCCCTCCAAGTCCAGGCTTGGCACCTTGACTGATTTTGATTTCAATCATCTTAACTTGTGGGTTGGTTGCTTTACTTTGGAATTCTTCAGGATCAAATTTTCCCTCTAAAGTTCGACAACCAAAATAGCCGGAGGCAATCTCCCAGACGATGTCACCTTTTGATTCAAGGTGATAAGGACTCATCGACCCCTCGCCTGTGTCATGGTAAAAGTTGCCAAGTTCAGCCCCTCGATTCAATGCACGGATCGCATTGGCTGAGAGTGCTCCGAAGCTCATAGCGGATATATTAAACACAGAGCAAGAGTAGGGCTGTAGGCAGTCTTTTCCGCCGATTACGATACGGAAATCATGATCTTTTAAGGTCATGGCACCAATAGACTGAGTCATCCATTCGCTGCCTCCTTCGTATAAGTTACTGATGGTGCCAAAAGCACGCGTATCATTCTCTTTCTTTGCGCGTTGATAGACAAGTGAACGCTGATCACGGGAAAATGGCAATTCGTCAGTATCACTTTCAATGAAATATTGACGAATCTCTGGTCGGAATTCTTCGAATAGAAATCGCATATGTCCGATAATCGGATAATTACGCAAGATCGCATGATGACTTTGAAATCGATCACGAAATCCCAGTACAACAAATGCGCCTGTAATTAATGCTAACCACCAAACATGTTCATAAATGCATAGGATTGTGAAAAGGGTAAAAATAATCCAGACCGCATAGCGGGCGATGGGAGAAGCTCTGGTTTTGTGTGTCGGAGAGATTTGATGCTCTGCGATTTTTTTGTCCGTCATAACTCTAATCCTGCATGTATTCTGGCAATAGTGTGGCTGGTGCTATGGAGTAGTATCTTGACCGAGGAAAAACGTGCCTAAGTATGCCAAACTAAAATGAAAAAGCGCCAGCAGAATTCAGTGACTTTATGCAACTGGGGCGCTTGGTAAAACAACAGCGATAATCTATCTTTTTATTGTTTCATTCCTGTATTTAATTAATCATCAATGATATGAACCTCTGCCAGTGAAGCAAAATCTGCTGCATAATATCGACACTTTTGAGAGATCAATTTTTAAGGTCATTACTCTCTTTTTCACTGTTCAATACATAAAGGAAAATATCATGGCAGTTGGCGATTTACAGATGCCGGTAATGCAACCTGTTCAAGGTGTTCGCATCGGGATAGCTGAAAGCTATATCCGTTATCAAAACCGTCGCGATCTGGTTGTCTTTGAACTTGCAGAAGGCTCAACTACTGCTGCTGTGTTTACTCAAAACTCATTTTGTGCAGCTCCTGTACTCGTGGCTCGCGAGCATTTGAGTCTAAATAGTCCTCGTTTTTTAGTGATCAATACCGGTAATGCCAATGCGGGAACGGGACCACAGGGTCTTAAAAATGCAAATGCATCTTGTGAAGCACTTGCGGCATTAACACAAATCCAAAGCAATCAAATCTTACCTTTTTCTACAGGCGTGATTGGAGAGCAACTTCCGATTGATCGTTTAGTTGCGGGATTACCTGCTGCATTAAAAGCTCTCGATGAGAATGCATGGACCGAAGCTGCACATGGCATCATGACTACGGATACCTTACCAAAAGGTGCCAGTGAAATCCTCATGCTGAATGGTGATACGTACACCATTACTGGTATTAGCAAAGGCGCGGGTATGATCCGTCCGAATATGGCGACGATGCTGAGCTTTGTTGCAACCGATGCACCAATTGCGCGTGATGTACTACAAACACTCTTGACCAATGCAGTCAACCAGTCTTTTAACCGCATCACCATTGATGGTGATACATCAACCAATGACGCCTGTGTATTGGTTGCAACAGGAAAAGCGGGTGGCGATGTTTTATCATCAGTGACCGATGATCGCTATAGTGACTTTGAGGCAGCTTTTAACCGTGTCTTCTTGCGCTTAGCACAACTCATTGTGCGCGATGGAGAAGGTGCAACCAAGTTTATGACTGTGCGCGTGGAGGGTGGGGCGAATACTCAAGAGTGCTGTGATGTTGCATACCGTGTGGCGCATTCACCACTGATTAAAACTGCTTTCTTTGCTTCTGACCCGAACTGGGGCCGCATTGTTTGTGCGATTGGTAATGCCGGTGTAAACAACCTTGCTGTTTCCAATGTCCAAGTGTTTTTGGATGATGTGCAGATTGTAAAAAATGGCGGTGCAAACCCAGAGTACACCGAAGCTGCTGGGGCGGCCGTTATGGCTCAGCCTGAAATTGGCATCCGCATTAGCTTAGGTCGCGGAGAGGCTGTAGATACGGTGTGGACCTGTGACTTCTCGTATGACTATGTGAAGATCAACGCAGATTACCGTTCTTAATCATCAGAAAAAAGCCCTCAATTGAGGGCTTTTTTGTATATTAAATCTATTTTTATTTGATTTTTTTTAGCTATTTATCACAATCATGACAAGTCCGAGCAATAAGAATAGATTCGAAAATACTCCCTTTAGACTGATCTTTTCGTGTAAGAAAACAATGCTCAAAAACACACCGATCGGAATGCTGAGCTGTCTAAATGCTACCGCGTAGCTGACATTCGTCACGAGCATATAGCTCAAAAGCACTAAAGCATAAGTGATAAACATCATCACACCTGCCAAAAAAGCAGTTTTGGCATGGATTTGATAAGTGTCTTTAAGTTTAATGCGCTGAATTTTGGAAAAGAAAATACAGGCAAGAAAAACCATCGTTGCCCATGCTTCACAACTTGCATAAAACAGCATCAGATGCCACTTTGGCTCGCGAGGATACCAGTCCTGCAGGCGCTGTAAAGCATGATAATCGATTAATGAATACGCAACCGTACCCAATGCTGCAATGACTGCAAAGCCTATTGCGATCACTTGACTTGATTCAGAGTGATGGATTCTAACGAGGCTCAGCATTGCCATGACCACGATCACCATACCGCAAATTGCAGCGAAATCGAGTTCTCCGTTTAAGAATATGACACTGCCTAAGGGAACTAGTAATACGGGTAATGCACGGGCAAGCGGATAACTCAGCCCAAATGCACCATGCTGATAAGTTCCTGCTAAGCCAATAAAATAGACCCCTTGTGCAATTCCTGTCGCACAAACAAATAGCCAGAAAAAAGATGGAAGCTCGGTAAACCAGCGCCCAAAATAAACCAGAAAGGGTAGAGAAACCGCTGCAGTAGCAACGGTCGTCAGGGAGTAGAATGTCACCCCAGCTTGTCCAGCACGCTTACCAAAAAGATTCCAAGACGCATGCGCTATTGCAGAAAGGGTGAGGAGCAATAGCGCTATGAACGACATCTATGGTTTCTCTCCGATAGCCAAACGACATTCGATATCATCCAATACAGGAATCAAATCAGCGATGCTATCGATGACATAGTGGGCTCCGGAGGCTGCAAGCTTTTGATATGATTTAGCGCGATATTGTTCTTGCTCTTCAGTGGATAGGGCTGACCATGCCTCTAAACTCAAACCGACTTCATTACCACTAATCGCTACACCAACTGTCCAGCACCCTGCATTTAGCCCTTCTTCAATACCGACAGGTGTATCATCTACTTTAACGACTGCTGCAATATTCTGCACGCCCAGTGCCATTAGATTTTTCCACAGCATATCTGGGTATGGGCGCCCCCGCTCAACATCGCTGGCTGTGACAGTAGCATCAGGGGTAAACCCTTGATTACTGACTTCTGGTAATAGCACATCCAGCATGATTCGAGCGTAACCCGTATTGCTGCCGATTTTATAGCCTCGTGTGCGAATTTCAGCAAAAGTTTCCAGTGCGCCTGGTAATAATTGGGCACATCGAGGGATAGATTTCAATTGATAAGGAATGAAGTCGTGATAAAGACGATCGATATCTGCCGTTGTAGATGGTTGTCCATAATGTTTTTGCCACTCAGCAGCTACGCGCGGCATCGCCAGCAAAGCCGCCACATGCTCACGCTTTTCTAGACCCATTGGCACACGCGCTTCTTGCTCGGTAATCGGTACAGCGTTTTCTTCAAATAACGCCATAAATGCTAGAATCGGGGCGCGCGATCCAAAATCCACAGTCGTACCAGCCCAATCAAAAACAATCGCTTGCAGCGATCCGGTGTACTGGCGGTGATAACGGTAAGACATATAAACCTCAAGTTTTTTAACAGTTGATTGAATTTAAATAGATTGATTAAGGATCATTT
This sequence comes from Aquirhabdus sp., assembly GCF_046462495.1. Lineage (NCBI taxonomy): Bacteria > Pseudomonadati > Pseudomonadota > Gammaproteobacteria > Moraxellales > Moraxellaceae > Aquirhabdus > Aquirhabdus sp. The sequence continues at coordinate 65,399 of NZ_JBKGVE010000009.1, forward strand.
TCTTTAAGAGCGGACGATAAGATTGAAGACCCGCGGGTTTTGCATCGGTTTTCTTGGCATAGTCATCTAGCGTGCGTAATGCCACAGCTTCCTCAAACCAGCGCGAGTTTTGGAAGGCTGTCACCTGTTCAGAACTCATGAGGCCACCTTGCAACGCCAGACTTAAAAGCGATGCATGACTTAAACTGCTGTGATAGTCAGGATCTACCGTGCAGCGATAACGCTTGACTGCCACATGGAGTGCAATAGGAACATACACCGATTCCGGAAAGACTTGTGCCAGCCATGCTGAACCACGCTGCTCATGTTTGGTGTCTATCCCTTGTGCGGCAACATCTTTTGGCTCATCGCCCAATAAGTGACCGATATCATGTAATAACGCAGCTCCGACCAAATGCTCTGGGTAGTTCATATCCACTGCAAGCTGGGCACTTTGCAGCATATGATCTAACTGACTGATGCCCTCACCATAGTGAGCGCTGCCGCGGCTCTGCATCAGTAAGAAAAGTTGATCGAGCCAAGCATCAATCAACTCAGGTTTTATAAGCATTTGTTCGCGGGTGAAATTCATGCTGAAATCGGTTCCATGTTGAAGTCGATGCATACGTCTTTCATTGCCATAAGCAAGAGCTTTATATCAGCAGGATAAACCTCGCCAATATTACCGATGCGGAAACAATCCAGATCCGTTACTTTGCCAGGGTAAATGACAAAACCATGGGTCTTGAGCTGTTCATAGAGATGACTAAATGAAAAATTTTCAATCTGAGGATATCGAAACGTGGTGATGATCGGAGAGTGCCAGGCTAAGTTTTCAACGACGAGTTTGAATCCTAAAGCCAACATGCCATCAACAAGCAGGCGTTGATTTTCCTGATATCTTGCATGGCGGGCTGTTATACCACCTTCCTGCTCAAGCTCAAGCATCGCTTGATAAAAAGCATGTACCACGTGTGTTGGTGAGGTGAAGCGCCACTTGCCATTTTGCTGCTCCATGGTTTGCCATTGATCAAAAAGATCCAAACTGACTGAGCGCGCAATGCCGGCACATTCTAATAAGGTCTTACGTTTTGAGATCACGAAACCAAAACCCGGTACCCCTTGAATACATTTATTGGCGCTAGAGATCAAAAAATCGATGTCCCAATCGGCAACATCGATTGGTAGACCCGCAAAGGAGCTCATTGCATCCACGATCCAGATTTTTCCTGCGTCTTTAACGACACTGCCAATTTCTTGCACGGGGTTCAGCATTCCAGTTGTTGTTTCACAATGGACACAAGCAACATGAGTAATATCTGATTCTTGCAATAAGCGTTCGGCAACTAATTCAGGCGTAGGGCGATCAAGTTCAGACACGCGAAGTACAGAGATGGCGATTTGCATGCGGGTTGCCATTTGCACCATGCGTTCGCCATATGCGCCATTGGCAATAATCAATAGACGACCAGAATGGGGTACGACGGAGCCAAGAACGGATTCTACTGAAAAGCTGCCACTACCTTGCATCAACACTGCCGTGTAATCCGTGGTGTTGGCTGTAGCTAATGCGACGAGTCTGGTGCGGATGTCTTGAATAAGGTTGTTATATTCAGCATCCCATGTGCACCAATCACGGAGCATGGCTGCCTTCACCGTTGCCGATGTCGATAAAGGGCCTGGGGTAAGTAATAAATAAGGGTGTGCAGGTAAATCAAGAATAGCCATAGATCGAGACACCGTAGAAATAAACACGCTGTGTAAACCGAATAAAAATGTATTTTATTGGCGTTATTGATTAAAGTAATTTAGCACAAATCCAATCTGGTATAAACCAGATTGGATGAAGCGTAATATTAAATATTTATGAAAATTTGCACAAAAATATCCATATATCATTTATAAAATATTGTTTTTAAGGAAATTAAGCATAAAACCAGGTCCAGTTGTCATACCTTTTCCAGCAATGGCACAGACAATATGAATGTTGGGATCGGGTTCTACTACGAGCACCTGCTCTGTTGGATGAGTGAGATAGTATCCATTCCAGCTTTCTTGGATTTCTGGCAGCTTTATGCCTAACTGTTCATGGCAGTAGCCAGTGATAAATCGATTGAGTGCTTCTCGCTGATGGAATTGTGGCGGCTCATCCAACGTATGATATTCATGGCTATCGCCAATAATTAAACAGCCATCTGCTGTCTGCTTAATCAAAATATGTATGCCGTAGGCATCCACAATTGTCGGTACCGAAGCCATCATCAGTGCGCCGAAGCTGGGGCAGATTTCAAATGCAGGGTAACGGCGTATTGATAATCCTGAATATATGGAGGCGTTCAAAGGTTGATGAAAGGGTAATGTCTTAGCCATTTGCAGGGTACATCGTTTCAAGCCTGCCTGTTTAAGTACATCTGGGTAAAGAATGTCTGTGATATCCCCATGGGTGATCAGAATTTTTTTGGCAGAGAAATATTGTCCGTCTGCGAGTGTCAGCGAAACATGATTGTCCGCACTTTTGACTTGGGTGACACAAGATTGAGTTAAAACACGAATGTTGTGATGTGCACGTGCAACACTGAGTAGTGCAGTACCGATTTGGCTTGGTTCAACTGAATAATCTTCAGGCAGTAATAACCCACCTTTTAACCGATCAGGAACGAGATATTGATAATCCTGTGTAAGCTGCTCTTTGCTGAGCAATCGACTCGGAATAGCATAATCTGGCGAGATATCCGCAAATTCTTGTAGAACTTGCCATTCCTCATGGGTATTGGCGAGATATAAACCGTCGCGTTGCTGAAATGAAATATTGGTTTCAGCTTGAGTTTCTTGATAAAACTTTCGCGATTCGAGAGCATATTGTCGCCAGATACCACAGGGATGGGCGAGTGTAGAAGTACCAATCATCCCAAAGTTACGCCTAGTCGCACCCACAGGCGAAACATTTCTTTCAAAGATAATGACGCGTAAACCAGCATTTGCCGCTTGAATCGCCGCAGATAAACCTAAAATCCCAGCACCGACAATTAATAAATCGGCTAATCGTTCAGAAGGTGAACTCATTGCAAAAATACTCATGTATGATAAATAATGCTGGGCAAATAGACATTCAGTCATTTGCCCAGTGGAGAGCCTACAAAGAGGATCTTTTAGAAGTTATATTGCAGACGGAATGCCGCAGACTTTCCGGTTTCATCTGCACCCGCAACAGCAACGTTGTCAGTGGTAATGTCTTGGATGTTAAACATGGCTTTGACATTTTTATTGGCGTACCAATTGATACCCAGCAGGTATACATTGGCTTCTTTGCTGATCCCTTGATCTCCAGTCACATGCTGATAACGTGCGACAAGTTCCCATGCACCATATGAGTTAACAGGGCTGATATTAGTAAACTTACCTGCTTTAGCTTTATAGCCACGTGACTCACCCGTCAGTGTGTATGTGCCCATGACATAGTATGACGATACTTTGGCATCAACAGTTTTAGCATCAGCACTCCCTAAGTTTCGGCGCAGGTACTCGCTTTGAATAGAGAAAGGACCATTCATATAAGCCGCTTCAAGTACGCCGGAACGATCTGAATCAAAGTTGCCAGTGGCAAAGGTGATACCATCAGATTTTTTCGCACCAAGCGTACTGCTGGCACTGAATTGGCTCGCATCGATGTTGGCATCATCCAGAGAAATACCCAGATGAAGTACTTGGTCTTTTTCAGCAATTGGTGCATAGGTAAAACGACCATCATAACCATAACGCGTATTTTTTGATGGACTGGTGTCGCCGTTATCATAGATAGACGCACCCCAACTCATATGGCTATTACCATTACTGAATTCCAACTGCTGGCTAGATTCAGTATCGCCGGCATTAGTCAGATCCCAGATTGCTGCACGTTCAATCGTAGAAATCGCACCTGAACTGGTTGATTGTTCTAAGCCAAAAGGGCGAACGGCACGACCGAAGGTGATGTCAGCTAGACTCCATCCTGTATATTTCAAGTAGAAGGTATCCCATTCAAAATGAGCGCCACTGCCTTGGTCGCCAGTTCCGTTCATCACTGCTTCAAAGTACCAATCTTTATAGGCTGTACCTGTGACTCCAAAGTAACCACGACGGATGTAAGTATCTGTGCGCGATTTATCTTGAGTCGCGTTATTGAGTACGCCATTTGAATAAGACGTATCTAAATTGAGACGCCCCGTTACATCAAAGCTAAATTGACCATCTGCAGTTCTGGCTCCAAATCCACCATCCGTTTTAAGAATGATGTCTGGACCTTCGGTTGATACTACCCCCGCATTAGCCGTAGAAACTGTCATCCCCAGACAGATCGATATTGCTAGTACATTTAAATTAAAAAGATTTTTCACAACATTCCCCTAAATTTTTGAATAAAAAAACATGGACCACTAAAAAAACATCTACAACACTGGATGCCTAAAACTTTCTTTCAGGCGTAAAAAACCACTTCTTTCGATGACTCGAAAAAAATTGAATAAAACGAGGGTTTGGAAACTTAAATGACGCTAGATGTTAAGCATCGTCAATAAAAATGCTTTTAAACTTATCCATCCTCTTGGCGCCAACGTTGAGTGCGTTTTAAGAGTTGACTCGTGATGAGCCAATGTAGAACTTTAACACCCAAAGAGGTTGCCAGAATCAGCACACCCATCGCAGCAGCTGGCGCGGTATCACCGGCATCATCCATATTCAAGATGGCCACTGAAGCAAGGGTTGTGTCGGGTGAATATAAAAATATGGCAGCTGAAACAGTAGTCATGGCATTGACAAAGAAATAGACCGAAATATCAAGCACCGCAGGTAAACATACTGGTAAATAGACTCGCCAGAAAGTAGTTGGCACTGATACACCCAATGACATTGCCGCACTATCTAGCTGAGTGGGTAGCTGCTTTAAAGCTGTCAGTGCTGTTAAATGGGGCACCGTGTAATAATGAACTACGGTGGATAGGACTAATATTGCCAGAGTACCGTATAGGAAATTCAGTGGATTATTTGGATGGTTAAAGAAGAAGATATAAGCAATACCTAATACCAATCCAGGAATGGCCATGGGTAATAATGCTAATCCTTGGAGTAGATTCTTCAGTAATACGAGATCTTTTAATCGCTGGCTACTAAAGGCCGCAATAAATACAAAGACGGTACCAATGATTGTCACTAAACAGGCGAGTTTGAGTGAGTTGAAATAGGATTTCCACCCCCCGCCATCTACAAACTCAAAATGGTAGTGCATGAGGCCCATACTTAAATCATAAGGCCAGTACTTGGCAAATGATGCAAACACTGCCGTACCTACTACCGCTAGTAGACATAGGGCTACGCCTGAGCAAAAAACCAAGAGGACTGCTGTTTTCCATGGGTCTTTCTTGGCTTGATATGGACGTGCTTCTTGCTGTTGCAGACGCTCTTGAGATTGCTTTTGGACACGATCAATAACAAAAGCAAGTAGAGCGGGTATTAACAACATCAAAGATACAACAGCTCCCATACTGAAATTCTGCTGGCCAATAATCTGTTTGTACACATCCAAAGCCATCATGTTGTACGAGCCGCCAATGACTTTGGGAATACCGAAATCAGTCAAGACATAGGTAAATGCCACCATCGTTGCACTGAGCAATCCATAGCGAATGGCGGGAAACATGACTTTGATATGCGTTCGAATCGCGCCTGCACCCAAACTGCGACTGGCTTCAAACAAACGCGCATCTAAGCCACGGAATGCCGGAACCATGATCATAAGTACAGATGGAAACAACCAGAAACAATAGCCCATCAAAATCCCAATGGGGCCATAAATCTCTGCAGTTCCAAGCCAAAATTTCAGCATACCTTGGTGGCCAAAGAGATAAACCAATGCAATTGCGGGTAATAAAGACGGAGCCAGAATGGGCAAGAGCGCAATAAGCCGAAAGAAACCCTTGAAAGGAATGCGACTACTCGTAATTGCATAAGCATAGATAGTTGCGATGATCAATGTGATCATCGTCGCAGTCGATGCAATAACTAATGAATGAGCAATCGAACTGGTCAATGCCGGATTTGAAAAATAAAGCGTAAAATTATTGAGGCCAACATAGTGATCATTTCGATCGAATAATGCTTTGAAAAAAAGCATCATTAATGGGAAAAGAACCAGTATGGTCAAGATCAGACATTGGCTCACCAATACCGCGGAAGGTAATGACAGGGTAAATTTTTGTCTTTGATTCAGCGTTTGATCATTGGGTGACAAAGCAGAATTTAGCATAATGTCTGTCCTGCTTGATCGAAAACGTGGAGTTGAGTTTCATCAAGTGAAATGTGCACTAGATCAAAGAGACCACCGGCATGATGATGCGTCGTGTCTATTTGTATTAAATATTCCTTTGGTCGAGTGCCACCAGCTTGTTGCCCTCGAATTGCCACCGTTAAACGCGTCTGGGCGCCTAAGAATTCTTTTGCAGTCAAATGCACCGGTAAAATGATTGATTGTTGTTCAACTGCGTTTGAATGAACCAGTGATGCGGCTTCAGGGCGAAAACCAATTTCTACTTCAGTATTGGCAGGAAGATCAACTGACTTACGGAGTGATAGACGTAAGTGCCCTGCAACCAATAACTCCGTCCTAGATAATACTTTGGCGGGTAAAAAATTCATTTGCCCGATAAAGTTTGCAACAAAGCGGGTTTTAGGATGGTGATAAATATCTTCTGGCGTACCAATCTGTTCAATAACACCATGATTCATTACCACAATCCGATCTGCCATCGTCAATGCTTCTTCTTGATCATGTGTAACCAGAATCGTTGGCATGTGTAGGCGTTGTTGCAATGAGCGAATTTCCTGACGCAAATGCAGTCGTACTCGTGCATCAAGTGCGGATAAAGGTTCATCCAGTAAGAGAATGTCTGGTTCAGGTGCTATGGCACGAGCCAGCGCGACACGTTGTTGTTGACCACCTGATAGCTGTAGCGGATACTTTTGTTCCGATCCCGTGAGACCGACCAAGGCAAGTAATTCGATTACACGTGCTTGACGCGATGACTTACTCCAACGCTTGCCGATGAGCCCATAGGCGATATTTTCGGCTATGGTCAAATTAGGAAATAGTGCGTAATGCTGAAAGACGATCCCGCAGCGGCGTTTTTCAGTTTTAAGATGGCTAATATCCTCACCATTTTTTAATATCTGTCCTTGATCGATCCGATCAAGGCCTGCAATCAGGCGCAGTAATGTTGTTTTACCGCAACCCGAAGGGCCCAGGAAGCAAAGTAGTTCACCTTTGCGAAGCTCTAAATCAATATGATTCAGCGCTGTAAATTGTTTAAATCGTTTGTGTACACCACGGATTTCTAATGCAACGTGATGACGTTGCAGATCTAACGATATTGCATTGTGATGCGAGGTTAATGTACTTAAATCTGGCATAGGGTGATCAAATAAGCTGGCATGAATCTCTGTAGACTGAATCTCGGACTGTGCGTGTTCCGGCTCACCTGGTGAGTTTTTTTTCATTGTGTCCACCATATAATCCACCCTTTGACCTTATGGTCTTACAAATAATGAGCCAACTATCTTCTTAAAAAATTAAAAAGAACACAGCTGAAAAAATGGACATACTCAGCTGTGTTTTGAGTTTAAATATTCTCATTCAAGCAACTAATGAGTTGAAGCGTTCGTTATAAACGATTATTTTGGTTCAGATTTACTGTCATAACGTTTAGACCATTCCGCCAAAATCTGGTCACGATTTTTGGCAGCCCATTCAAAATTATTTTTAATCATGAGCGTGTTAACATTTGCAGGGCGGAATTTAATTGGTTTTGCGACACCAGGATATGCAACAACGGCAAAGTTATCGGCATAAGCTTCATTGGCTTCTTTGCTGACACTCCAATCAATAAATTTTTGGGCATCGGATAAATTCTTGGTGCCTTTAACAATCGCTGAAGCTTCCAAATCCCAGCCTAAGCCTTCTTTAGGAAATACGATTTCTAAAGGTGCGCCTTTTTCTTTAAGCTGGGATGCACGGTATCCGAATGAAATACCGATCACGGCTTCACCTTGAGCTGCCATTTTGCAAGGCTTTGAGCCCGAGTGCGTATACTGTGCGATATTTTGATGTAGTGCATCCATATAAGCCCAGCCTTTCTTGTCACCAAGGGTCTGAAGCCATGCAGAAACATCCAAATAGCCTGTACCACTTGACGCTGGATTTGGCATAACGACCAAACCTTTGTAGATCGGCTTAGTCAAATCGGCCCAAGACGTTGGTAATGGTAACTTGCGTGCATTGAGTTCAACGGTATTCACACATACGGCAGACTCCCATGCATCCATTCCGGTCCATGTCGGCACTTTCTTTGGACTGACGTAGAGTTTATTGAGTTTTTCTACACCTTTAGGCGCATATGGCAAAAGCATGTTTTGCTGATCCATCAGCATAAGACTTGTGACTGCAAGGCCGGTAATGACATCGGCTTGAGGATTTGCTTTTTCAGCCAATAAGCGGGCAGTGATCACACCTGTTGAGTCGCGAACCCATTTAACACTTAAATCTGGGTAGGCTTGTTTGAGCTTGGCCTCATAGGCGACAAGTTGATCGGCTTCAAGCGCTGTATAAACGGTAATTTGCCCAGCGGTGGCTAAGCTGCATGACAAAGCTATCGATGTAATTGTCGTTGTTAGCATCAAGTGTTTAAATATTGAATTCATCATTGCACCCCCTAAAAAAATTAAAAATGATCACTGCATTTCCTTCTACGAGGCATTAAAACAGCATAATATGACAAATTGATGAATCTGGTATAAACCAGATTGAGTTAAACAAAAGTTCCTTACAAACAAAAAAAGAGAGCAAAAAGTGCTCTCTTTTAAAGGTAATAAATATAAATTACAATAGGTTAAATCTATTCCGACTGTTCTTTACGGGCTTCTAAACTGATCTCGAGCACATCATGCAGCCAATATTCTTGATCAACATCCGTAATCCTTCCATGTTGATCATGATTACTACGGCAGATATATAATCCAGAAGTTCCAGGCGACACAAGGAGGTGGCGTGCTTGTGATGCAGATAACGATGACGGATAAAGATTCATTTTTACCCGTGTCAATTCAACTGAGTAAAACTGACTCATTACTTCGGTGATTGAATGGTTCAATGGGTTATTCAAAAAATCAGGAAAGAACGCAGCATTAATTCGCAAATGTTCAACCATGACAGGGCGACCATCAATGAATCGACGACGCCAAATTGAATAGACTGGATCACCAACATTAATTGCTAAATGTTTGGCGGCCCAGTCTGAAGCACCGATCAACTCAGCAGAAATGAGTTCAGTGGTTGGAATACGTCCTTGAGCGGTCACATACTGCATAAAGCTCTTGGTACTTCTCGGGTTGTAAATAACACGGGGAGGGCTGACAAACCAGCCACGACGATCTAGTCGATAGATTAAGCCTTCTGTTTCTAGAGCCAGCAGCGCTTCTCGGGCAGCGACCCGAGTCGTATTAAAGCTCTCTGACAGTTCACGTTCGGAAGGGAGCTTGGCGCTAGCGATCAATTCACCCGTCTCAATACGGGCCGCCAAAGAGTCACGGATATGCACGTATTGTGGAGCACGTGGTAAGGCAGATACAGGATCTAATTGCATCTTTATACTCATAGATTAACAACTTTAAATATTTTAAGACTTTTACGCAATCAAGCACGTTAACCGATTGTGTCCTCATGGTAAATATTAAAATGGTTCAGGACATGCTTCGTCATCAAAATTTCACATTTACTTTGGAGTATGAATCTCTAGTACGCTGTAAACCGCTCGGCCAACTTCTGGGTGCGGAAATGCTCAACCACGAAGTCTATAAAGACCCGTGTTTTAGCGGGTAATAATCGCTGTGCTGCGAAGTAAAGTGAAAGTGAACCACCATCCACATACCAGTCAGGCAACACCCGAATCAGGGCTCTACTTTCTAAAAAAGGTAACGCATTGGGCAGACTGACTAATGCAATACCTAGACCCATTTGTGCACATTGGCAAGCGGCTTCTGGATCACTTAAGGTCATGCGCGTGCGCAAGGTTACAGGAGTTTGTTCATTGGACTGATTGCGCAGCGGCCAGGGTCGTACTCGTCCAGTCTGAGGGGATCGAATATAAATACCATCAAAGTGAGCCAGATCATCAGGTGAACGAGGAGGGTGTTTATCTTCAAAATAGTGAGGAGCCGCCACAAGAACTCGATGTGCAGGTGCGAGTTCTCTAGCAATAACACCAGGTGGAAGTTCAAAACCACCGCCTATCGCCGCGTCAAAACCTTCTGCAATAAGATCAATTTGGCGATTTTCAAAATGCCAGTCAGGCGAGATTGCAGGGTAGGTTTCTAAGAAAGGCTCAAGTAATGGCACCAGATAGGTTCGTCCAAAACCAGTACCCATGCTCACCTTAAGCATACCTGCAGGCTGTCCCCCGACATTTGAAAGATTGGCAATTGCAGATTGAATAGAAGATAGTCCGCCAGAGATTTCTTGCAGAAAATGCTCTCCAGCTTCTGTCAGCGTCAAGCTTCGTGTGCTGCGATGAAATAAGCGTACGCCAAGCCCGCTTTCAAGTCGTGCAACGTTTTTACCGACTGCTGCTGAGGTCATCCCTAGGCGTCTAGCCGCCTCTGAAAAGCTTCCAGCCTCTGCACTGCGTACAAAGCACTGCATGCCGACCATCGTCTCCATCATGCCACTTTAAACCTTTAGTATGAATTGAATGCGTCTATTTGCAACTAGTAACGACATAATGATCATTGGATACTGTCTCTGTCAATACGCAGTTCGTCAATTTGAAGGGCTGTATTATCTAATACGGAGAAGGATCATGTCAGTTCATTCTGAAAACGCAGTACTCACTCATCAAGTCGCTTTTATACAAGGTGGTTCACGCGGTATAGGTGCGGCCATCGCGAAAAGGCTAGCAAAGAATGGTGCAATCGTCGCACTGACTTATAACAGCTCCCCTGACCATGCAAATAAAGTCGTAAAAGAAATTGAAGTCGCGGGCGGAAGGGCACTGGCTATTCGTGCAGACAGTGCAGATGCCGAAGCAATTAAAGATGCGATTCAACTTACCGTTAAAACGTTTAATCGCTTGGATATATTGGTCAACAATGCAGGTGTATTGGCAATAGCGCCATTGGCTGATTTTAGCCTTGAGGACTTTGATCGTACGCTTGCGATTAATGTACGCAGCGTGTTTGTTGCTGCACAAGAAGCAGTGAAGTATATGACTGATGGTGGTCGTATAATCAACATTGGTAGTACCAATGCTGAACGCATGCCGTTTGCCGGCGGTGGACCTTATGCCATGAGTAAATCCGCACTAGTGGGTTTAACAAAGGGCTTGGCACGTGATCTAGGTCCACGCGGGATTACAATTAACAACGTACAGCCAGGACCCGTTGATACGGATATGAACCCCGCAAATAGTGATTTTGCAGACTCCTTGCGGGCGATGATGCCGATAGGCCGTTATGGTAAGGATGAGGAAATTGCTGGATTTGTGGCTTATTTAGCAAGTCCTGAAGCGGCGTATATTACCGGTGCAAGTTTGACCATTGATGGTGGATTTGCCGCTTAAAAGAGATATCTCTCAGCGTAAAAGATCTCTGACTCAGGCAGTCTATAGCGAAACCTGAGTCAGAGATTATTTAAAGTGATACTGCATTGCTTTAATTATAGGTGCCTAAGTGATATTTCGAACACCATGTCCAGGAAAGATGAGACTTAGCTGCTGCTGATTCAGTCCATAAATATGTCGCATGGAATGCCCCAGTAAATCACGCCAATCCACCAAAACGGGTAGATCGCGGTTTTCATTTAAGGCTTGATCTGAAAGCCCATGAAATCCACCAAGCATTTTTCCGCCCTGAATATTACCACCTAGGAGTAATGCAAGTCCTCCATGCCCATGATCCGTGCCTAGAGTGCCATTCTCTCGCACCGTACGACCAAATTCGGTCATCACGATCACATGGGTACGACTCCATTCTTCTGCTCCTAAGGACTCTTTTAATGCTATTAAGCCTTCGGAGAAATTAACAAGGGAACGCGTTAAGATACCATCCTCTGAAACATGGGTATCAAATCCACCCAGATCAATGAAAGCCAGAGACAATTTCTGGTTTGCGCGAAGCAACCGTCCCATCTGACCAGCAATCTTTGGAAAGCCATTGACCGCAGCCGCGCCGCGCGCGGCGGTAACATCCATCCCTATGCTGGATTCAATCTGTGTTTCAGTTGTGATCGCTTGTTGGAGTGCTTGACCAGTCTTTGTATTTTGATTGGCAAGAAGAATGGCCTCTCGGAGGCGACCAGAAGGTAGCTTGAGCCCAGTGCCAGTGAGCGGTGCGATTTCAGGAGGCGTGTCTAGTCCTTGAAAACTAAGCGGGACTTGTTGAGTGAAACTGATCGCTTCATCCGACCCACCGAGTACCTTGGCTGTACGCGCCATAAAGCCGCTACTGCCATGAGGTTGTCCTGTTCCTAATTCGAATAAATCCTGAGCTTGAAAATGGCTACGGCTTTTATCCGTAGTGCCTGCACATGGCGCGAAGGATAATTCACCTGTATTAAATAATTCAGCAAGTTTGGCGCATGAGGGATGAGCCGCAAAGCCTGTTTGGCCTAATCGAATACCACTTGCAAGTACAGTTTTTGACAGAGTAGGGCGTAGGATAGGGAGCTGAGGATCATCGATAGGAGCAATGGCAAATAGTCCATCTAAGCCGCCACGTTGAAAAATGACAATCACTCGGCCATTCGCTGAACCCGAAGGACTTTCGAATCCGAAGGCTTGATGAACACTTAAACTGAGCGTTGTGGCACTGGCTGCAAGCGCAAGTTTTAGGAACTCTCGACGGTGAATCATTGATCTATTCTCCTATCTCTTCATGAATTCTGGGCTAGTCAATAGCAGAACGATTTTCTCAGGATCTGATAGCCCATATTCAGCAGCTTGCGTGTTATTTGAAATTGGCCCAACGAGTTGAGTGACAGTATTTAAGTCTGGCTGACAAGAAATCCCTTTTGCCGGGTTTGGGGTAGGTGTTGCCTGAGTCATGGACATAGGTGAAGACATGGCAGAGGTTGCAGTAGGGGGAGTTAAATTACTCTCCGCTTTACTGACTAGAGGCACTTTACCCATTGCGATGGCTACTGCAAAACGCGTGCGCTCTGCCATTGCAGCAGGCGAGAGCCAGTCGGATTCTGTCGCGCCATAACCATCAGGCGTGCTATGCATAAAAGGTGCTTCTCCCATATCCTTGGCATTAAAAACAAGAATAGACGGGTTCCCGATAGGCATGCCAGAGCAAGTCGTGCGAGCGGCAGATAAAATAAAATCCAAAGGTTCTTTAAATTTCAATGGGTTTGACAAGGATGCTGCAAATCCAGAGGATGTCATGAGCGGTATTAATGTTGCTGAGATTCGACCGTAACTCTGTAGGTAAGCGTTCGTCATAGCTTTGACGAGAGCAGGCGGTGGATTATCCGATAGAAACTGACGCGCCAGCTTCAAGGCAATGTGATGTGCTGTCGCAGGATGCGTCGCAAGAATGTGCAATGCGCGGTCGATTTCATCTAGACCGTGACCTGCAGGAAAAGTATTGCCAAGGAAGGTTTTAGAACCAAAATCGTGTCTTCTGGGATCAAAGAGAAAAATTCCTTTGCGTATGGCGCCCGCTTTAGATAAAGCCTGATCCTGCATTTTGGGTGTGTAGATACCAGCACCCGTGATAATACGTGCTAATTCTTGCACATCATTCTGACTATAGCCAGCATCTACGCCGAGTGTGTGAAGCTCCATCAACTCGCGCGCTAAATTTTCATTGATTCCAGTCGGTTTTCCACGCGCTGCAACGATAGTACCCGTGATAGAACTAGGCGCTGTAGATTGGAAATTATCAAGATAAATTTGCATTGCCGCGTGATAAAAGCTTGCGCGTAACAACGACTCAAATGAGTCGTCGCGCATAGCCCATTCAAGTGCGTTGCTATAGTCCCAAACGAGTAATTTGTCATAGTCTTTTGGCCCATAGATCGAGAAGTGATTCAGCCAAAATGAAAGTAATGCTTCATGGCCTTGATTATCTGAATTAGCCATAGTCAACAATCTCGCTTGGATTGTTGCATCCATATATTGGTTTTCAGTCTGTTGTACCAGTTTGCGGGCTTCTGGATCTAGTGGCTTATCTCTTAATGTACCGCCCGGCCCGTATTGACTCCACATAACTGATGTAGAACAACTGATGGGCAGAGATTGGATTTGAGTTACGATTGGAGCGGGTAGATGAGACACTCCCTGAATTGAGTGCATGAGATATTGACGCGGCGTTTGATGCATAGCGGCTTTTAGACTTGATTCATCCGCGCCATAGCCGAATCGACTTAGCATTGCTCTAGCGGTGGGTTCATCCATTTTCTGATCAATTTCAAAATTTGCCCACACAGAATTTCCCAAAGACATCGCGAGAAGCAATGCCAAAATTGCAAATCGCCGATTGATCATGCCGATGCATCCAGAAAAATTTTCAATTGCAATGATTGTAGCGCTGAAGCTAGACACTATAGTGCGAGAGATTGTGTGGTGAAATGAAATGGAGTGTAGTGATTAGAGATAAATTGTGGAGGATTAAATTGTCTATGGGGGCGCTAATACTAGCTTTAGTCGCGGTCTATTAGCCGATTTGAAAGGTGATTGTCACGTGGGGGCTACTCCTGATTAATTAATTTGAAATAAACTGATCAAAATCTTTGTTTAAGTCATTCTTACTTTTAGAATCTTCTATAAATAATCTGTAAATACAGACAAAAATTACTAATTAAGCAAAATAATTCTGTAAAATCGCACATCATTGCAAGAACCACGCGCTAAGTGAGAATACTGAAGCTTTGGCTCTGCACATTCTTTTTTCAAGTCAATTTCTTATCCGTGATTCGGCTTATATCTCAATATTTGGATTTCTTTGTGCCAGTGGCGACATAGAGAAATAGTTAGGTGCCCGCATGGAAATAAAAGTCAATTTTCTCGACAAACTTCGACTTGAAGCTAAGTTTGATGACTTCACAGTAGTGGCTGATCAACCTATTCGCTACAAGGGCGATGGTTCAGCACCGGGACCGTTTGACTATTTTTTAGCTTCGTCGGCGTTATGTGCGGCGTACTTTGTAAAGTTGTACTGCGAAACTCGTAATATTCCCACCGACAACATTCGCTTGTCGCAAAACAACATTGTTGATCCAGAAAACCGCTACAAACAGATTATTAAAATTCAGGTTGAGCTGCCACCCGATATTTCCGACAAAGACCGCCAAGGGATTGTGCGTTGGATTGATCGCTGTACAGTAAAAAAAGTAGTGCAAGCTGGCCCAGAATTTGTGATTGAACACGTTGAAAATATTGATGCCGACGCACAAGCGTTATTGATGCCCGGCTTAGCTTCAGAAAGTAGTACTTATATTCCAGGTAAAGACCTGCCGTTAGAAGAAACCATTGCCAATATGTCTGGCATTTTGGCAGGTTTGGGCATGAAGATTGAAATCGCTTCGTGGCGTAACATTGTTCCCAATGTATGGTCTTTAAACATTCGCGATGCGCAATCTCCCATGTGCTTTACCAATGGCAAGGGCTCGACCAAAGAAAGTGCTTTAGCGTCAGCTTTGGGCGAGTTCATTGAGCGTTTAAACTGTAACTTCTTCTATAACGATCAGTTCTGGGGTGAAGACATCGCTAATGCCGATTTTGTGCATTATCCCAATGAAAAATGGTTCAAACCGGGACCTACGGATGCACTGCCAAAAGAAATTCTCGACGAGTACTGCTTAGAGATTTACAACCCAGATGATGAATTACGTGGCTCACATTTGTACGATACCAACTCAGGTAATGTAGAGCGCGGCATTTGTTCACTGCCGTTTGTACGTCAGTCGGATGGCGAGGTGGTGTATTTCCCATCGAACCTGATCGAAAATCTTTTTCTTAGCAATGGCATGAGTGCCGGTAATACGTTGGTAGAAGCTCAAGTACAGTGCTTATCGGAAATTTTTGAACGTGCGGTGAAGCGTGAAATTCTGGAAGGCGAAATGGCGCTGCCCGATGTCCCCCAGGCAGTTTTGGACAAATATCCTAGTATTCTGGCGGGTATTAAGGCATTGGAAGAGCAGGGCTTTCCAATATTGGTGAAGGATGCCTCGTTGGGTGGGAAGTATCCTGTGATGTGCGTCACCTTGATGAACCCACGTACGGGCGGTGTATTTGCTTCTTTCGGGGCACACCCAAACTTTGAGGTGGCACTGGAACGCAGTCTTACGGAATTACTGCAAGGCCGTAGTTTTGAGGGCTTGAACGATTTACCTCAGCCTACTTTTGAAAGTAACGCGGTGACTGAGCCAAATAATTTTGTTGAACACTTTATTGATTCCAGCGGTGTGGTGTCATGGCGCTTTTTCAGTGCCAAAGCTGATTTTGATTTTGTGGAATGGGATTTTTCAGGCTGGGGAGGAGATCCCAATGCAGAGGAGGCTGAAGCGCTATTCGGTATCCTCGAAGACATGGGCAAAGAAGTATATATGGCCGTGTATGAGCATTTAGGCGCAACGGCCTGCCGTATTTTGGTTCCCGATTATTCAGAGATATATCTGGTAGAAGATTTGATCTGGGATAACACTAACAAGGCGCTAGTGTTCCGCGCTGATATTTTAAACTTGCATCGCTTGGATGATGGGAGCCTGAAAGCGCTGCTTGAACGTTTAGACGACAGTGAACTCGATGATTACACCGAAATAACCACATTGATCGGTATCGAATTTGACGACAACACCGCATGGGGTCAATTAACGATTCTAGAGTTAAAGTTGCTGATTCATCTTGCTTTGAAGCAGTTCGAAGAAGCCAAAGAACTAGTGGAAGCCTTCCTGCAGTACAACACCAATACGGTTGAACGCGGATTGTTTTATCAGTGCTTGAACGTGGTATTGGAAGTCCAACTTGACGATGAGCTTGAGCTGGATGATTACATCATCAATTTCCGACGGATGTTTGGCAACGCGCGGATGGACGCTGTGCTGGGATCTTTGGACGGCAGCGTGCGCTTTTTTGGTTTAGCGCCCACCAGTATGAAACTTGAGGGTTTAGATCGGCATCTGCGATTAATCGACAGCTACAAGAAACTTCATATGGCGCGGGCTAAAATGGCGGCTTTATCGGGTTAGGCTTACGAGTCATGGTTGGAGAAACCACAATTTTCTCAAGCTTGGACTAATTGGAAAGCTGAATATTCATTTATACAGAATGGCGCATTTTATTACTACAAGAGATAAAATAAATGACAGGATTTAACTATGGCATTCCAGGTCTGCTGTTTCCTGCAATTTCTTTATTGATGTTGGCTTATACAAATCGATTCTTTGGTCTTGCGACTCTTGTACGTCAACTTGTAGACAAATACAAAAAGCAACCTGATTCCAAAATACATGCACAAATAAATAATTTAAAAGTTCGAATTGCACTTATTCAGTACAGCCAAGCAATGGGCGTTTTGAGCTTATTGATGTGCACATGCAGCATGTTCTTGCTGTTTATTGAGTGGCAATACACGGCAAGTATTTTGTTTGGATGTGCAATGATTTTCATGCTGGCTTCTTTAATCCTCGCACTAAGAGAAATACATCTATCAGTAAGAGCATTGAACCTAGAAATTGATGAAGTTTTAGATTCTGAAAAGAATATTAATCGAAAGTGAATGTCTTAAAGGCGAGAGCATATTTCTAGCCATGAACCCTGGGAATGCTCCTACACATACATAAATACTATTTAACATAATATACATTATACGACATTAGTGCTGCTACTTGATGGAATCATTTCCCTCGGAATTTTCAGGACTGTCCTGCTTAATCATTACGCCAGTTCGACGCTCACAGGCTGCATTCTGATACAACTGTTGGTACTTCGAGAAAAACGGTTCACAGGACACGGGTGAATTCTGCTGAGCTGGGGATCTACGGATTGCGCGACATGAATACCAACGGCCTAGCATTCATCACTTAAGCGTAAATCTAAATTCACATAAGACTTCGAGATCTTTCTTAACCTTAGAACCTTTTGTGACTGTCACAGTAAAATCCGTGGGCATAAAAATTATGTCGTCTTCAGGTAGATTCCGAAAACCATTCACTATTGTATTGCATAAAAATTCACAGAATTTTTCATTCAAGAATTTGTAGAGTTTCTGACGGTAAACGATACGTAGCTTAGTTTGCATGCAAAAAAAACGCTCAAATAGATTGAGCGATTTAACGTAAATTAATGATTAATTTACAAATAATAGCTCAACTTTAGACAGATGAAAATACTCTTCATCTAGCAAAATTGCAAAATCCAGATCACCGGAATCGCCAATATCCGCACAACATCCTGCTATACGGCCGTATCTAAAAGTTGATCGAGATACCTCATCAAAAAATTCAGAATCTTTAAAGGATGATCCGTACTGCTCTAGCTGCTCTTCAAATGCAATATCACGAAAACAAACTTCTCGACCAAGTAATGCTTGGACTGGTGTAAAATCTAATGTAGCCATAATGTTCTCCGTTGAACCTTGTGGTTAGATAAATACGAGGGTTACAGCCGTCGTATTTATCGAATGATATTCTGAATATTTTATTCAATTAACAAGACATTCAGAAACGACAATATACAAACTAATCGAATTAAATAAAAAAAACTAGATGGAAAACAAAAAACGTGAGAATTAATTGAATTAAAAGACACTAAAATCGATTAAAAAAAGCAAAAGCAAAGAGCCGACTCTGGTATAAAAATCGATCAAAAGTTCCTAATTTGATACCAGAGTCCACTATCAAAAGACGTGGACTCTCTTTTTTTGGGCGCGCACAAAGCGCTCGGCGCAAATGTGCGCGCGCCCTTTTTAACGGAGAAAAATATGGAAACACCAGTAACAGAAGCAATAATAAAAACAGCACCGACGGCAGGACATGCACTAATCAACGCTATCCTATTCTCATTAATAATGCTGATACTAGCCAAACTAACGATTAAGGGATTAAAGAGGATTAAGTACTCAATAAATCGCCCTAAAATGCGATTTAAGAGACCTCAAAAAAAAGATGGGGGTAAGTAAGGCTGCGAGCACTAACATCGTATAATGCGAGCCTATGTTAAATGCCTTGGCGCGATCAGAGACTATTGTCGCGCCTTCGTCATTGAACATAAGCTACAGAGGAGCTTATACGACACCCATAATCATGATTTAATCATCCAAAAATAAACACGTTTAGCCTATAAATTATGGTAGCTTCTATTTCTAAATATCCAGATCCTGCACATAAATCATTCGAAACGACATTGTAAGCCAGTCACTGTACTAGGAGCTATTACATGTATAAAAATCAACAGTTTCTGCTATTAGGATTAAGTCTAGCGCTATCGACTTTGTCATCTGCATCGCCTTTTCATGAACAAACACGACTACTCGTTGGTGGCTATAACAATGCGATCGCAAGTTATGTGTTTAATCAAGACAACGGTCTAATTGAACAAAACACGATTGTTCGAACCCCAGCCCATAACGCGTCTTGGTTTACCGTGGACGCAGAGCGAAACCGATTGTTTGCAGTTGATGAGATTGGCTCAAAATCGACAAAGCCTATAGGAAAAGTCAGTGGCTTTAAGCTAGTAGATCCAGCCAAGCCACTTGATAAAATCAATACTCAGCCGACATTGGGTGATGAGCCGACTTTTATTGTGCATAGCCCAGATGGCCATTATGTATTTGTTGCAAACTACGCCGTGAATCCAAATACAGGTGCAAGTCTTGTTGTTCTGCCCATTGATCAAAATGGTCAATTAGGTGCGGTGACCCAACAACTCGTCCATCAGGCCAGCCATGTTAATCCTGAGCGTCAGGCGTCATCGCATATACACCGCGTAACGTTAACCCCTGATGGGCAATACGTTTTTATGATGGATTTAGGGGGTGATCGTGTTTATGCCTACCGTTATGATGCTAAATCCGATCCTAAACATCCGCTCACTCCGGCGAAAGTACCTTACACCGCCCTTCCCCCAGGCTCTGGTCCACGTCATTTGATCTTCTCTGCCGATGGTCATCATGCTTACCTAACTCTTGAAATGGCTGGGAAGCTTGTGGTCTTTGATGTACTTGATGGCACCCTCAAACAACGTGCAATCGTATCTTTGATACCCAGTGACTTTAAAGGCAAGTTAGGGGCTGGTGCTTTGCATCTTTCTGCAGATGGACAGTTTCTGTATGTGAGTGATCGCGGTAAAGATAATAAAATATTGGTTTATAGCGTGGATCCGACAACAGGTCTCCTCAGTCAAATACAACGTCGCTCTACAGAAGGACAAGAACCCCGAGAATTTGCTATATCTCCTGATGGGCACTACTTATTGGTAACGAATCAATTTTCTAATGAGGTTGTTACGTTTAAACGTGACCCCTCAAATGGAAAGCTGGGCGCATCAATCCAGAAAGTGAACGTCAAGGCACCTTCGATGCTTCAGTTTATTCCTGAAAAATAATTAGAAGTAAACGATAAAACTTTTTAGTAATCAATAAATTTTATCGTTTCCAGAGCGCACCAATCTTAAACCAGCGGTCCGGGATTTTTTAGATATTTATCTCGGATCGTATGGGCGGACCAATACGACAATGCGGCAATAAGCCCTGTGGGGTTATAACCCAGTCCTTGAGGAAAAGCCGACGCACCCGGAACAAACACATTGTGTACATCCCAGCTCTGTAAATATCGATTCAGTGCACTGGTTTGACGATCAGTCCCCATAATGGCTCCGCCATTCATATGAGTGGTTTGGTAGCTCACCGTATCAAAATGATCACCGACGTTCTTACCTGAAATGCTAATGGATTTAGGATTCATGGCTTGGGCTATGCCTTGCATTTTTCCTACCATGAATTGATTCATTTTGATGTCGTTATCTTGCCAATCAAATGTCATGCGTAATAATGGTTGCCCATAAGCATCACGATAAGTGGGATCAAGATCAAGGTAATTATCGCGATATGATTGATGGGCGCCATGACAATCCATGGAGATTGTATGAGCGTAATAGTCGGCAACACCTTTCTTCCATGCACCTCCCCATGCTGGAACTCCTACGGGTAATGAGATTCCACTCACTGGCTTGACCCCAGCTTGATTGACCCAAAAAGGCGAACCACCCACGAATCCAACATGGCTATGGTCAAAGTTATCGGCATTGAAATCATCAATCGCTATGCCGTTTCCTCCTGCACCGATAAAGGGATTGGCATGCACATCTTTATCAAAGTAAGCCTTAATGGTCGCCATGTTCTGATAGGCAAAGTTCTTCCCGACCACACCTGTATTCGTAACTGGGTCATAAGGCTGACCAATACCCGAGAGCAGCATCATGCGGACATTATTGAACTGAAACATCGAGATAATGACAATATCTGCGGGTTGAAAAACCTCTTGGCCTTTGGGGTCGATATAAGTAACGCCCGTTGCAGTCTTTTTATCTTCGCTTAAATTTACTTTGAGTACATGGCACTGGGGTCTTAACTCAAAATTAGGTAACTGACGCAGTGCAGGGAGAATATTGACGTTAGGAGATGCTTTTGAGTAGTTATAACAGGCATAGCCGCTACAAAACCCGCAAAAGTTACAAGGACCCATTTGGCAACCATACGGATTGGTGTATGGTCCAGATGTATTCGCGGAAGGCATGTTATAGGGGTGATAACCAAGACTTTCGGCGGCTTTGCCCCATAGCTGAGCGGAAACCGTATTTTTTTGCGCAGCAAGCGGAAACTCACTAGAACGATCTGGTGAGAAAAAGTTACCACCAAAGCTGCCCTCTATACGCTGATTTCCGACCACTTGTCCTTTGACTGACCATGCCGAACCTGATGTACCAAAGACTTTTTCAGCAAAATCAAAATACGGCTCTAGCTCTTCATAGGAAACACCGAAGTCTTGGATGGTCATGCCATTTGGAATGATCTGAGCCCCATATTTTTCGGTATAGTGGCTTTTTAAGCGCAGCTCAATAGGATCAACACGAAAGTGTACTCCAGACCAATGCAAACCTGCACCACCCACCCCCTCACCCGGCAAAAACGCACCTAAGACGCGATAAGGAGAGGCTGTATCATTGATGGTATGGCGAATACTGACGGTTTCTCGAGATAAATTAAGGAAGAGTTTCTTGCGGACATTGTAAGTTAATTCATCAATGGAAGTTGGATACGCCCCATCGGTCGCAGTATCGCGCATTACGCCACGTTCTAAGGCGACGACATTCAAACCGGCATCAGCCAGTTCTTTAGCCATGATGGCCCCAGCCCAACCGAAGCCGACGACGACAACATTTGTTTTTTTCAGACTAGCAACCATACTAACCTCGTTGTCCATTGATAGACACTGGGGGCAAAGGATAGGCTTCATTGCGATCAACCCAATCCATAAAGTCAGCTCGAGCTCCGGGAAATCCAATCAATGTCCAGCCCACAAGCCCTTTATTTCCCCCATGTACAGGATCAGAAAAGAAGCCTTCACGTGTGTTTTGTAATAAAAAGGAAAAAAACGTTTTGGAGGGAACATCATTGAATTGTGCGTGCCCGGATTCAAAGTCTTTCAGTATTTGATCCTGTAGGTCAGCAGATAACTGATCGAATGATTTATGGTGGATTTGCTGGACATATTGGTTTGCTGCTTTAATGCCTAAGCGATAGATATCACGAGGCACTAGGCGTAATTGATAGCCCAGAGTTGACGGTGCATCTGGCTGAAAAGGTGCTTGCATATACCACAGTGCTCCCCTTGCATATTCACTGTTCATTTGCCGATCAATGAATTCTGGAACGCCTGCCTCTAAGGCACCATGACCCAACTCATCATGAGGGATTAATCGTGCGGTTGCCGCTTGAATAAAAACCCATTCGTCCTGAGTGAAAAATGTCGGTTTATATTCTTTAGCTGCGGATTGGCTGCTATCACTTTGCACACATTGCGGTAAAACTGCGGCGGTTATCGCAACCGCGCCAAGCCCTTGAAATAGTTTTCGCCGTGAGAGTGATCGATCCTGTGGTTTATCCGCCATCATCTATACCTCATACAAAGTTTATTGCTTTAAAGTTTTACGCACACTATGGACTTGAGATGAATCAACACTTGATGCATGGTTACCAAAATTCTGTCTGATAAACGTCGCCAATTGAGCAACATCATCATCTGACAGTCGCTGAGCAAATCCGGGCATAGACAAATCTGATGGCGCCGCATGGGTTTGCGGCAAGGTACTGCCCGTTAGGATTAAACGAATCATTGAAATTGGGTTGTCTGAAAGTACCGAAGGATTATTAGCGATACTGGGAAATACTCGAGCATATCCTTGACCATCACTACGATGACAGCCTGCGCAGTTATCGACATATAATGTAGCGCCATGGGTAGGATTTTTTCCTGCATAGAGTGCTTTTGCCATTGATGCATCCGCTGAGTAGGAGGCTTTACTCTCTTTACTCGGAGCCAATGTTTTTAAGTAAGCGGCAATAGCTTTTAGATCTGCATCGGTCATGTTTTGCGTACTGTGAATGACGACATCATTCATGGGGCTGCCGATCACTGCATGGTGCTGGTTTCTGCCTGTTTTTAATGTATCGACAATATCTTGTTCGGACCAACTTCCTAAACCCGTGGCTAAGTCTGCACGGAGATTGGAGGTAAACCAGCCATCGATTACTTGTCCACCGGCTAAATAATGCGCACCATTTGATTCGTAATCGGTTAAGGTTTTTTCTTGCATTGTCAGTAGTCTTGGGGTGTGACAACTACCACAGTGTCCGGATGCTTGAACCAGATAAGCACCTCGTGCAATTTCTGGTGTGGGGTATTGTTTGGCATCAAACTTAACCTCCACGTTTGGAGCGAATAGCTTGCGCCATATATTCAGCGGCCACCGAATAGATAACGGCCATGGGATACCCGTTGCCCGATTTTCAGCCCGAACGGGGCTAACACCCTGCATAAAGTAGGCATACAACGCACTTACATCTTCATTAGAGAGACGTGCATAGGACGGATATGGCATGGCGGGATATAAGGTTAAGCCATCAGGGCGGATCCCATGTCGAACAGCGCGATCAAAATCAGACAACGTATAGTTTCCTATTCCTGTCTGTTTATCAGGGGTTATATTTGTGCTGTAGATGGTGCCGATTGGCGAAGCCATACCCAGCTCACCAGCAAAAGGCTTGCCTTGGGGCGCTGTATGGCACGCTGTGCAATCACTGGCAACGGCAATGTATTGACCACGTGTGACGAGTGCCGAGTCGATTGGCTCCGTTGCTATAGGAGGTGTTTTGGTTGGCCATAAGGCAAAAGCAAGAACGATAATAAATAATATTATCGCCAGAATGAACAAACCCAGCAGTGTTTTCTTCATCATCTAATCACTCTCATTGCTGGGCAGTGGATGTAATTAAAATCTCATTCTTTATAATTCATCAATTTGATTCAATTATCAATCTGTAAAAATCATTAAATGCAGAAGATTACAAATAACCCTAAGAGCAATTAAATATCAAGCCAACGATTATCTAAATTTGAAAGTTTTATTATTCGAGCTCAAAAATTAAACCAAAAATTTAAAAAATGCTGCGTTGGGATTTCGACCCTACGTCCACCTATCCTGATCACAATAGTGCAAGAGTGCACGTTTTGTGTTTCAATATTACGGTGTCTAAGTCAAGTCTTAACATCATACAAGCAGCTAATTTCATTGATCTTGTATGCATTTTTGGCTAGTTTTAGCATATAATTGACCGCATTTATAAGCAAATTTAACGCATTGACTCACCACGCGGGATCAATCTTACTTCGTTGAATCACTTTTTCATCAGTAAAAATGGTCGCCTCTCTTTAAATTTAGATCGTACTTTGGAAACTCCCGATATGTCAGTTGAACTTTATGGAATTGGTAATGCGCTTGTCGATCAAGAATACGCAATTCAGGATGACTTTTTGAGTTCAACGGGTTTAACCAAAGGCACCATGCAATTAGCCGAGAGTGACGCTCAGTATGCGCTTATCAGTGCTTTGAACAATCACACTACAAGTGCTGGTCAAGTCAGTGGCGGTTCGGGCGCAAATTCAATTTATGCATTCAGTGCATTAGGCGGCCAAGCCTTTTATGCATGCCGTGTAGGAAACGATGATTTAGGTCAGTTTTATTTAAAAGATTTAGCTGCGGCGAATGTGCATGTCTCGCCAATTTCTGAAGGCACAGGTACCACGGGCACGTGTTTGGTATTGATTACACCAGACGGCGAACGGACCATGCATACGCACTTAGGCATCACGACCGACTTATCTATTGATCAAGTTGATTTAAAACCGCTACAAAGTGCGCAGTATCTCTATATCGAAGGATATCTGGCCACCAGTCAGACAGCCCGTGAGGCAGTTCGTCATGCCCGCGCTCAGGCACGTGCGCAAAAAACAAAAATTGCAATCAGCTTATCAGACCCAGCAATGGTTCAATATGCGCGAGAAGGCTTAGTGGATCTAATTGACGATGGCGTAGATATTTTATTTTGCAATGAGCTAGAAGCGCAGATGTTTACTGGTGAGGCCGTGCTTGAGCAAGCGCTATCAGTACTACTTACACACAGTAAATTAGTCGTGATTACTCGCGGTGCTGAAGGTGCGCTGATTGGCTATGATGATGTCATTATCCCCGTCCCTCCCCAAGTTGCGCCTCAAGTATTGGATACCAATGGTGCTGGCGATGCGTTTTCGGGTTCATTCTTGTTTGGCTTAAGCCGTGGCTTCACCCTGAGTGATTGCGGTTTTTTAGCGACGGCAATTTCATCGACTCTGGTGGGACAGTTTGGTGCACGTCTACGTCGTGAACAATATGCTGAGATTTTAGATAAGACCATCTCTAAGGCGTAATTTTAAGAAAAGTAATAGATCCATCAATGCGGGGTGTGCCGTGGAAATGATATGTAAAACTGAACAGGTCGATGAACGTGATGCGCGGAGCTTTGATACACCGAAAGGCGAAGTGATCGTCACTCAGCGGGATGGGATGTTTTATGCCTATTTGAACCATTGCCCGCATTTAGGGGTTAGTCTTGAGTTCCAAGAAAATCAATTTATGGATATGGATCGCGAGTTCCTCATCTGTGCAAATCATGGTGCACTATTTCAAGTTGAAGATGGACTGTGTGTGTTTGGCCCATGTAAAGGCCAGGCTTTGACCAAAATTGATATTGAAGTGCACTCTGATGGCGGGGTCTTTTTTAGAGCCTAACCTCATGTTTTCACAGACTGAGTTTTTTATGCCTAACAAAATAGCGTGTTTCATATAAATCACTCCAGCTTGTATGACAACAAGACGGTTCTCGGATAGTCATTTCAGCTACGATCAAGGTATAAACAGTAGATGCGAATCTTGCTGTTACCAAAATCTATCGTGAGTTAAACGGATGGTCTGTTTAATAATTTTCTTATGCTCTTTATGATGAACGGCTTATTACTCCCCGATTCTTTATTTACAGTGCGTCAATCTTATGCCACATAGAAAGTTTTTTTCTTACCCATTTCGCGTTTATATAGAAGATACGGATGCAGGCGGTATTGTTTATCATGCTAATCATCTGAAATATATGGAGCGAACCCGTACTGAGTGGTTACGGGCACAAGGGATAGATCATTATCTTTTTAGCGGCGAAAACAATGCATTAGAAGCAAGCCAACTGACAAATGATCAAGAAAGTTTACTGAAGTCATCTTTTTCTTTTGTGGTGCATCAGTTACAAATCACGTATCACCAACCTGCAATCATGGATGACCTGCTCATTGTAACCATTGAGGCAGTATCCTGTGGTGCTGCATCTTTTGTGCTTAAACAACGAATCGAACGTGATGACACCATCAATGGTGTGGTGAAGCGCGTTATTATTGCGACTGCAGTGGTGACCTTGGCGTGTTTGAATGGCAAATTAAAGCCTCGTCGCCTGCCCGATAATATTCGCAATCTGGTCCAGCTTGCTTTACAAGATTAGATGACTCAGACCTAAAAGGTAAACGCCTTTAAAAGTTTTGACATTGATTTATTGATATTTTTATTTGCTTGATATGATTTTTGAACCTTTTTTCTTATTTAGATAGTGATAACCAATGGCCGCTCCTACTCTTAGTTTTATTGATTTAGTCACTCATGCGAGTGTTATTGTTAAATTTGTGATGATTCTGCTTTTTGCAGCATCTGTTTATGGTTGGTATCTGATTGCTAAACTTGAACTTTTACACAGTAAAGTGACTAAAGAAGATCGCCATTTCGAACAAGTTTTTTGGTCTGGTGCAGAACTAAAAACCTTATTCCAAAAAGCACAAGTGAATCCTAAAAAACAAGGCTATGAAGCTGTTTTTTATGAAGGTTTCTCCGAGTTTGTGAAGTTGCGCCAAAAGGGTGTAAGCCGTGAAGAACGCTTAGCGGGCACTGAGCGCATGCTCCGGGTGTCGCTAGCACGTCAGCAAACGCCACTAGAACAAGGTCTACCACTGCTTGCAAGTATTGGCTCTGTCGCACCCTATATCGGTTTGTTTGGTACCGTTTGGGGGATTATGAATGCGTTCATGGGGCTATCCCAAGTTCAACAAGCGACTTTGGCGGCTGTTGCACCCGGTATTGCTGAGGCGCTGATTGCGACCGCGATTGGTCTATTTGCTGCAATCCCTGCGGTACTTGCTTTTAACCGTTATAGCGCAAAAAGCGAAGCTGTCTATCAGCAGCGTGTTCTTTTTGCAGAAGAGCTGACTGGTTTACTGCAACGTGAGGCGAGCTAAATGGCATTATCTGGCAGCCCATTTGCACGGGTAAAAAAACCACTTAAAAGCGATATGAACGTCGTACCTTATATTGACGTCATGTTGGTATTGCTGGTGATCTTTATGGTCACAGCACCAATGATTACGGCTGGTTTGACTGTTGATTTACCAAAAGCGGTTAGTGATCCCTTGTCCGTATCTAAAGATCGTCCTGCAATAGTGACCGTTGAAGCCGATGGTAAATTATCGGTTCGTTTTGGTGAAGAGAAAGATCGGACGGTGACTCAGTCAGAGCTTAGCGATCAATTGGCACAAGCCCAATTGAAAAACCCTAACCTTGCTGTATTGGTTCAAGGTGACAGAAAGGTGCCTTATGGGGATGTAGTCACGTTGATGGCAACGCTACAAGCCAGTGGTCTACCTCAAGTCGGTTTAATGACAGAGCAGTTGCCACCGTCTAAACCTTAACATGCCACGCAAGATTGCTTAGACTTAATTTATGTTGATAACAAAACTGTGAATTCAATTAACGTAACGCCTGAAAGACAACGACATGGGATGACGCAGGATAGTAATTCTGCAAGTGGTCCTCTCGTCTTTACTGTCGTGCTGCATATCGTTGTGCTTGCAGCATTCATTTGGTTCGGGCGAAATCTGGTGCCTCTACCTGAGCCAAAGCATATCAAAGCAGTGATGATATCAGCGCCAAAAACTGACAGTAATGCACCGGCTACACCGGAGCAGACCTCTACTCCTGCTCCATCTAACGCGACAGCAAAGGCAGCAGAACAACGTGAGCAATTAAAAGCGCAACGCGAAGAAGCGAAAGCAGAAACAGCTCGCGCAGAGAAACGGGCTATCGAAGTTGCAGCCGCAGCAGTAGCTGCCCAAAAAGCTGAAGCTTTAGCCGCTGAGCACCGACAAAAGCAAATTGAACGTACTCAAGCTCAAGAAAAAGTTTTACAGGAAAAGCAAGCCGCAGCTAAGGCAGCAGCTAAACAAGCTGAGATTGAGCAAGCTTATGCGCTTAAGCAAGCTGAGCAAAAAGCTGAAAAACTTAAAGCAGAACGTTTGAAGGCTTTAGCTCAACAAGAAGAAGCCAAGAAAGCTCAATTAAAGGCAGATGAAAAAGCGCGCGCTCATGCTGAAAAACTTGCCCAGCAAAAAACCGATGCAGAATTGGCGAAGAAGCAAGCAGCAAAAGAAGCAGCTGAAAACGCCAAACAATTGAAAGAGAATGCGAATAAAGACGCCAAAGCAGCACAAGAAAAAGCGGCCAAGCTTGAAAAAGAAAAAGCTGCGAAAGAACAGGCATTTAGTGACGCTAAAGAGGCCAAAGAAAAAGCGGCCAAAGAAGCGAAAGAAAAAGCTAATGCTGCGAAGGCCTCCGCTGAAGCGAGACGTAAACTACTGACGCAGTCTTTAGGTGATGATGATGCTGAAGTGAGTAACCTCAAAGGTCAAGTTGCAGCGCAGGCCAAAGCTAATAGTATCGGTAAATATAAATCTCAGATTGAGTCGCGTATTAAAAATGCTTGGAAAGTTCCTTCTGCAAGTTCGGGTCTCAAGGCAACGGCTCGGATTACATTGACACCTGATGGCTCTATAGCAAGTATTGTGATTACTTCTTCAAGTGGGAATGATGACTTTGATACCAGCATTAAAGCACTACGCAGCCATGGCGGATTACCCGTTCCCGATGATTCAGATACGTTTAGACAAGTAAATCCATTGGTGATCACTTTTAGAGCACCTTAATGAGACAATTTAATATTTCATCAGATACATATGCCGGAGTAAGACCAATGCACAGTAAGATACTGTCGACAAAAAAAGGTGTTTTTGCAATCCTCATGTTTGGCCTGCTTCCTTTAAGTGCAAGCCATGCGGAATTGCAACTTGAAATTGTGAAAGCACCTGATCAAGCACCACAGATTGCTATCGTACCCTTTGAATCGGATTCAACCTTGCAACCGATTATTCAAAGTGACCTGCAACGTTCAGGTAAATTTGCCAGTAGCGCTAACTTGCCAGCAGCACCGACCAAAAGCCAGGATATCGTCCCGGCTGTTTGGCAGAATGCTCAGATCCCTTATGTTGTCGTTGGACAAGTCCATCCAGCCGGTGCAAATTTTAATGTGCAATACGAGTTGGTTGATATCCAAAAAGGGACCCGAATTCTCGGCGAAAATATCGTGGTTCCCGCAAATCGTATGCGTGAAGCAGCACATTTGATCGCAGATAAAATTTATCAAGCTTTAACTGGTATTAAAGGCGATTTCTCAGGCCGTATTGCTTACGTGCTATTGGATAAAGCTAATGGTAAGCGTACCTACACCCTTCAAGTTGCGGATACCGATGGGCAGCAACCGCGTACAGTATTGTCATCCCATGAGCCATTGCTATCACCGACATGGACGCCAGATGGCAAAAAAATTGCTTATGTTTCTTTCGAAACTGGACGCCCAGCCATTTATTTACAGGATTTGGCTTCAGGTGGTCGTGAGGTCCTTGCACAGTTTAAGGGCCTAAACGGTGCTCCGAGTTTTTCACCTGATGGGCAAAGTATGTTGTTTACCAGCTCCAAAGATGGCGAGCCTGATATTTATCAGATGAATCTTGCAACAAAACAACTACGTAGAATCACCAATGATAGTGCTATAGATACCGAAGCACGCTATGCACCTGATGGTAAAAGCTTTATTTTCACGTCTGATCGTGGCGGCACACCGCAAATTTACCGTTATAACTTAGAAGATGGGTCTTCTCGTCGTCTAACCTTTAAAGGGACGTTCAATGCGCGCGGTAGTATCAGTCGTGATGGACAAAGTATGGCATTGGTTCATCGCCAAAGTGGACAAAATTATCAAATTGCAATTCAAGACTTAAACTCTGGAATTATCAATATTTTGACTCAAACACCTTTGGATGAATCACCTAGCTTCTCTCCGAATGGTCAAATGGTTGTATATGCAACACGTGAAGGCGGCCGCGGTCTATTGTCGATTATCTCAACCGATGGTCGCTTTAGAATGCGTCTACCTAGCCAAAGTGGCGAGGTTCGTGAAGCCGCTTGGGCACCTTCAAACTAAAATCTTGGATGAAGATGTGATATTTAATCACATCTTCATAAAATCGATTTAGTGTACAAAGTAGCGAAGTTTGCATGAAATTTGTAAAGATTTAATTTTTTGATTTTATAGCGTTATTTTATATCTAGTGGTAAAAATGTAGTTCTTAAGTTGAGTCCTGTTTCTTGAAATTGAGACGATCAGTTATTTAAGTCATTTAATGATGTAGAAAGATGCTCTCCCCCCTATTTAAACGAAGGAAATTGATTATGAAAAACGTTCATATTTTAGCGGTATCTGCATTGCTTGCGACTTTGGCAATCACAGGTTGTACTTCCAAGCCAACCAAAACGACTGGTACACCGACTGCGACTGTTGGTGATGGTGCAAACACTTCCGGTCTGGGTACTGATGGCGGCTTAAATGGTCAAGCACTCAGTCCTGAAGAAGCAGCACGTCGCGCGCTCTTAGGTCGTGTTGTTCACTTTGAACTGGATAGCAGTGAAATTGCTCAAAATGATTTTGCTGTATTAAATGCTCATGCAAAATACCTTGCAAGCTCAAGTGCAGCACATGTGACATTGACAGGTCATACCGATGAACGCGGTACGCGTGAATACAACTTGGCACTGGGCGAACGTCGTGCCAAATCTGTACAAACGTACTTAGTGACTAACGGCGCACAACCAAGTCAAATCGAAGTGGTTAGTTATGGTAAAGAGAAACCAGTAAACGAAGGTCATAATGAAGCAGCATGGGCAGAAAACCGCCGTGTAGAAATTGGTTATGACAAACAAGACCCAAGCAAATAATTTGCTGAAATCAAAAAAGCCCAGATCAATGATCTGGGCTTTTTATTTCTTTAGAAAAGTTCTGTAGGTAATACAGATATATACTTATCGACCTAATAATTCACGTGCAACCACTTCTTTCATAATCTCATTGGTTCCACCATAGATACGTTGAATACGCGCATCGACATAGAAACGAGAGATTGGATATTCGGTCATATAGCCATATCCACCAAATAGTTGCAGCAAGTTATCAGCAACTTTACATTGCACGTCAGAAGCATAAGCCTTTACAGCTGCTGCTGTTGGTACATCTAATTTAGATTCCATATACTGCTCTATGCTTTGACGAACGAAAGCTTCGGTTGCCAATGCATCAATTTTGGCTTGAGCCATTGTAAAGCGGGTGTTCTGGAATTTACCAATCGCTTGACCAAAAGCTTGGCGATCATTGACGTATTTTACGGTTACATCGATACAGCCAAATATTGCCCCTAATGCGGTAACAGCAATGCCTAGACGTTCGCGAGGTAGGTTCTGCATCAAATATGCAAAACCTTGCCCAGCTGCACCTAGCAATTGATCTGCAGGAACTTTGACGTTGTCATAAAACAGCTCTGAAGTATCTTGGCTATGCATCCCAATTTTTTCTAAGTTTGTGCCTTTTTTGAAGCCTTCTAGGTGGGTATCAACCAACAGTAAGGAAACCCCTTTTGCACGAGCCGCAGGGTCTGTCTTAGCGGCGAGAATGACCAAATCAGCATGCTGACCATTAGAGATAAAGGTTTTTGAGCCATTCAAGACATAGTGATCGCCATTCAAAATTGCGCTACTACGTATGGCTTGCAAATCAGAGCCGGCTCCAGGCTCGGTCATGCCAATGGCGCCAACAGCTTCACCACTCACCAGCTTTGGAATCCATTGCAGTTTTTGAGCTTCAGTACCAATATGTAAAATATAAGGTGCGGTAATTTCAGAATGTACAGAGATCGCTGTAGACAATGCGCCGTACCCAGCACGTGCGGCCTCTTCAACAAGCATCAAGGAGTAATTTGTCGGTACGCCATAACCACCGTACTCTTCAGGCATGTCTACGCACAGATAGCCGTTTTCACCCAGTTGGCTCCAGACTTCACGCGGCATAATGCCAGCTTTTTCCCATGCTGCATAATAGGGTTCGATGTTATCGAGCATGAAACGACGGAAATTATCACGGAAGAGTTCAAGATCTGAATCATGAGCCAGCATAGGACGTCCTTACGATGTATTTTGAAAAAAGGTGCAAGAGAAAATTAAAAATCACATGCAACAAAACACTGATTATAAGCTAAAGCCACGCTATGATGGACTGATAAATTAATGCAAAACTGGATTACACAATTTGCCAATGATTAATGTTATTTAATCGGCGGTAAAGCTCAGTTTTAGTCACTTTTGGAAACAATTCATGAATACCCCAAGACCTCGTCCACAACCCAATCAATACAAGGATGTTGAGCATCCCTTTGCTCAATATGTCCGTATATTAGGCAAAGGAAAGCGTGGAAGCCGCTCACTCACGTTTGAAGAGGCAACGGACGCCTTTGGTCAAATTCTAGATGACCAAGTCTTGGATGTGCAGTTAGGTGCATTTTTAATGCTGCTACGCGTTAAAGAGGAATCCGTAGATGAACTTGCAGGATTTGTGACGGCAACACGTGAACGTTTAAATCTCCCTGCCCTTTCCGTCGATTTAGATTGGTCAAGCTATGCGGGTAAGCGTAAGCATTATCCTTGGTTCTTATTAGCAGCATTGACTCTGGCGCAATCTGGTATCCGTGTCTTTATGCACGGTGCAGCAGGTCACACGATCAACCGCCTCTATACAGAAAACGTGCTTCCAGTGCTAGGTTTCCCTGTTTGCCAATCTGCCGATGAAGTTCAGGCGGCACTTGATCAATATCATTTTGCCTATCTACCATTGTCAGTATTTTCTCCCAAACTTGGGGAGTTGATTGAACTGCGTAATGTGATGGGTTTGCGTTCACCTGTACATACGCTGGCTCGGCTTATCAACCCTTTCAATGCCCCTGTGACTTTGCAATCCATTTTTCACCCTGCATATCGGGTTTCACATCAACAAACCGCACTCCGCTTAGGATATGCCAATGCTGCTGTCATTAAGGGTGAAGGGGGTGAGTTTGAGCGTAATCCTGATGCACGTACCTTGGTACTAGGCATCAAGGATGCTATTAGTTATGAAACAGAATGGGATATGCTGAATGAGGCACGCAGTGATGTTGAAGAGAGTTTCGATTTGGATCATTTTATCGCGGTATGGAAAGGAAAAGAACAGCATGCCTATGGTGAAAAAGCTGTGGTTGGAACGCTCGCTTTAGCGCTCGTGGCACTTCAGAAAGCACAAACCATGGAAGATGCAATGCATCTGGCGCAAAGTATGTGGGATAGTAGACCAAAGATTTAATATTTTCATGATGTAAATGAGCATGGTGCCGGAAATAGGAATCGAACCTGCACTTCTTATGATGAGCTAGCTATTTAAATAATTGGAGTTTTAGCCTCAAACGAACTCCTCTTTGTTAGGAGGAGTTCGTCTCGTCTTTATTACTTTAACTGGCTATTCTCAAGTAACTTTAAACCTGACCAATGTCGTGCAAATTGGGCGGCTGCACGGCCAGAACGCTGCCCTCGTGCCAGTGACCATTTTAAAGCTTCAGCGCGCGCAATTTCATCCAGTGGAATGTTCTGTTTATTAAGCCAATGGGTCACGATATCCAAATAGGTATCTTGATCCATCGGATGAAATGCTAACCATAAGCCAAAACGATCCGATAAAGACACCTTCTCCTCCACCGATTCCTGCGGATGAATTTCGCCTTGGAATGCAGCATCTGTACGTGTTAAGGGTTGGTTCTCATGCATAAACTCGGGTAGCAAGTGGCGGCGATTGCTGGTTGCATAAATCAGTACATTGCCTGAATTGGATTGAACCGAGCCATCAAGAGCACTTTTGAGCGCTCTATAGTTCTCATCTTCGGCGTTAAATGCCAAATCATCACAATAGACAATAAACTTCTCTGGCCGCCCGCTGATCATCGAACGAATTTGCGATAGGTGTGCTAAATCGTCGCGTGCGACTTCAATGACACGTAAACCTTGCTGCTGATAGTCCGTTAAAAGACCACGAATCAAGGATGACTTCCCTGTTCCCCGAGCTCCGGTTAGCAGTACATCATTGGCAGGGAAACCTGCCAGAAATTGTTGTGTATTTTGGATGATGCGCTGTTTTTGACGTTCAATCCCAAGTAAATCACTTAAAGCTACAGGCTGTTTAGAGTAAACAGAAATTAAGCTTTTGTTTTGCCAAATAAATGCAGGTGCATCGAAATCGGGAGGCGTCGGTAATGGCGGTAGGACGCGATGAGCCTGTTCAACGAGCTGTTCTAAACGCGCAATGAGGGATTCGGGTAAATTCATGGTAGATCACAGTTCCATTTTTCAAAATCTATAACTGCCAAAGAGGCATAGCGTGTGTCTTAGGATGATTCTATAATAGATCGAGTATAGGGAGTATTTTATAAGAAACCTACGCTTGTAAGCCTTGCTACAAAAAAACTTTTTCAGTATGATTTCTTGCTTTTTTAGCCGGTATAGCTCAGTCGGTAGAGCAGCTCATTCGTAATGAGAAGGTCGTAGGTTCGATTCCTATTTCCGGCACCATCTGCAATTTACATCTCTAAGCACTTCTTGATACTCAAACATGTTGATGTAACCCTCTTGGTAAAGATCTGTACGACTTCCTTGAGTAAACCTTAATCTATGCCATAAAGGGTCTAAAATTAAAGGGGCTTAATTACTAAGCACTCATGGCACAAGGAGTCAATTATGAAACCTCTCTATATCGCTGCTTTAGCAACATTAGGCGTCGTCGCTTATAAAAAGATGAAGCCTAGCAAGAAGTCTAAAGTTTCTCATGTTCCTGAACACACATACCCTACTGCCCCGCCGACTGATGTCGAGTAAGTGAAAAAGCCCACTATCTAAAGTGGGCTTTTTATGAGCCTAAGATACGATCTGTACATGACCGTTAAATTCGTTTTGAGGTGTATATTGTCGTTGCGAAAAGGCTCTACAATGATTAGTCGCAGTGCAATGCTAACAAATAATATCTTGGCTTGAAAAATAATTTTCCATAATGTATGACATACTCAAGTGATGCAGAATCCCACTGCAAATGCTAAATAATGGCTGTCTTATCGGCCTGTATTCATACGGATTATGAGGTCATAAATGTCAAAAAAAAATCTACACTCAAATCGCCAATCCGTACTTCATCTATCCAAGTTACCTGTAGTCCTTGCTGTAATAGCGTCGTTAACGATCGCCAGTTGTGACAAAAAAAATGAGGAAGAACCGATCACACGCTTTGCAGAGAGTGACAAAGTGGTTCGCCTGATTCCTGCGCGCGTCAAAGATCGCAAAGGATGGGCCAAGGACATGCTGGCCATTATGGATGAAGCAAAAGTCCCTCATACGCTTGAAAATATTTGCAGTATTGTGGCAATTGTCGACCAAGAATCCAATTTTCATGCTGACCCAGCAGTTGTTGGTCTGTCGCAAGATGCTAAAAAGGCACTGTTTGAGCGTATTCAGGACAAATTAGGGGATACCGGTGTTGATAAGTTCAAGGCGATGCTGAAGAGTAAGCCTGCGCCTGACGAAAATTTCATGATGCAAATCGATAAAATCAAAACGGAGAGAGATTTAGATCTGTTATATAGAGAAATGTTCGATTATTTTCGAGATCACTACAACCTTTCCTTATTAACAGGCGCTGCAAGCTTGATTTCTGGGCATGATATGAAAGAGTATTTGAACCCGATTAAGACCTTGGGATCGATGCAAGTCCATGTAAATTTTGCATTTAGCCATCCTCACAATTCAAAAAAGACCGATGATATCCGTGATGAAATGTATACCCAATATGGCGGTATGTATTACGGCATATTAAGGCTTATGGATTATGAGGCAGCTTATGATAAGCCGATCTATCGCTTTGCAGATTATAATTCGGGGATGTACTCTAGCCGAAATGCTGCTTTTCAGCAGGTAATCAGCAAGTTATCGGATATCCCGCTTGCCTATGATGGTGATCTTCTGTCTTATGATAAAGATGAGAATGCGTTATCCCAGCGCTCTAATACCGAGATCCAGATTGCAATGATTGCTCGTGAAAATAATTTGGGATTATCAGCAGCAAATATTCGTGGTGATTTATTGAAAGAAAAAGAAAAAAATCTTGAAGAAACCGAAACGTATAAAAAAATAAATGAAATCTATCTCAACGAATTCAATAAAGCCGCCCCTTACGCCATCATGCCTCAGGTGGTTATTTCTGGGCCTAAGCTAAGTCGCGATTACAACACAAATTGGTATGCAAGCCGAGTGAATGGTCGTTACCTTCACTGCGTTACTGTCGGGAAAAGACTACGCTTCTCATCTGAGAAATTAAGCGATAATGACGATGAGTAAACTGTTTTCTGTAATCAGAAAACAGCCATCTGATCGCGATGAATCATTTCAATCGAATTCTGTTCACCCAATAGTGCGGTAATTTTTGAAGATGGCTGCCGTGCAACAAGCGCGGCTGAGGCTGAGTCAAAGTTTACGATTCCAACAGCTATGCGCTGCCCTTGTTGGCTGACGCATTCCACCACATCACCACGCTCAAACACTCCCTCTACAGCTTGTACACCGACAGGTAATAGGCTTCGTTTATCAACCTTTAAGGCACGTATCGCGCCATCATCCAAAATTAAACGCCCTGCGGTTTGTAAATGTGCGGCAAGCCACTGCTTACGTGCAGTTAGACGGTCTGCATCAGGCGTGAGCAATGTGCCTAACTCTTCACCATCAATGAGACGCAATAAAACTTGCTCGGCTTGACCGCTGGCAATAAGTGTTGGGCAACCAGATTTAGCGGCCAAACGCGCTGCACGGACTTTAGTGACCATCCCGCCGCGACCGAGTACACCGCCCCCACCGGCCATTTCAAATAAGGTTTCATCCATAGCTCGCACGCTGGAAAGTAATGTCGCGTTACTGTCTTTACGTGGATCACGATCAAACATGCCTTGTTGATCCGTTAAAATGATGAGTAAATCAGCACCAACCAACGCTGCGACTAATGCCCCTAGCGTGTCATTATCACCAAATCGAATTTCGTCAGTCGCTACAGTGTCATTTTCATTAATCACAGGAATCACACGCCAGTCGATAAGCTGACGTAAAGTGTTGCCGCCATTAAGATAACGTTGGCGATCTGACAAATCATCATGTGTAAGCAAGACTTGCGCAGTCTGGATATCATGATCGAGTAATGCAGACGACCAAGCTTCGACTAAGCCCATTTGCCCAATTGCTGCACAAGCTTGTAATGCTGGTAAATTATCAGGACGTCCTGACAGTTTCATACGGACCATGCCTTCGGCAACAGCCCCTGAAGATACCAGGATGACTTCACAGCCTTGTGCGTGTAGGATTGCCAACTGCTTGGCCCAGCTTGCAATCGCTTGATGATCCAACCCATGGCCATTGGCGGTTAGTAAGGCAGAACCAATCTTGACGACGATACGTTTACAGGCAAGTTGACGCTTTTTCATGTATGACTCTAAATGTGATGCTTTATAAAACGCAGTACTCATTGCGGAGTTGTGCAGCGAGGAATTATAGGGGATTCTCGATGCTCTGTCCTAACCTTGCAATGTGAAGTCCATTTTTTTCAAAAAAAATAGGGAAGATAATGACTCATTACCTTCCCTATGGCAGCAGCTAAAATGAATTAGCGAACATATTCATATTCAACATCATAGTCATCTTCATTCCAATCGTCATCATCGTCTTCGCCAGCAGCTTCACGTTCAGCACGTCGTGCCGCACGCAGTGCGTCACGTTGAGCGATCGCATTTTCACGGGTTTCCTGTTCAAGACGTTGGCGACGTTGGCGCTGGGCTTCCGCAAAGTCAGGTTCTTCAGCTTCACGTTCACGTTCAAGATCAATTTGGTCCATCAAGTAATAGACCACAGATTTTGTTCCTTCACCCGTGAGGCCTGAAGTACGGAATACAGGTCCAGTCCAGCCTAATTCTGCGACGATATGAGTACAAATCGCATTGTGCTCTTCTTCTGGAACTTGATCGAGTTTATTCAAGACCAGAACCATAGGAAGCTCAGCAAGTGCTG
The DNA here is from genome assembly GCF_046462495.1 of Aquirhabdus sp. Classification (NCBI taxonomy): domain Bacteria; kingdom Pseudomonadati; phylum Pseudomonadota; class Gammaproteobacteria; order Moraxellales; family Moraxellaceae; genus Aquirhabdus; species Aquirhabdus sp. The sequence goes on from NZ_JBKGVE010000009.1 coordinate 104,404, forward strand.
GAGAGAATCGAGCCAACTCATCGATAATGACTTTGGCATTATGGGCAGGATCAGATTGATCAACGGGTTGTACATCAATAAGATGCAGCAAGATTCGAGTGCGGGCTAAATGCTTCAAAAAGCGAATTCCTAGTCCGGCGCCTTCAGCAGCGCCCTCAATGAGTCCAGGGATATCAGCCATCACAAATGAACGATAGCGATCCGCATCGACCACACCGAGGTTTGGAACCAGCGTGGTAAATGGATAATCAGCAACCTTAGGTTTCGCCGCACTCACAGCACGGATAAACGTTGATTTGCCGGCATTGGGCAAGCCCAAAAGTCCAACATCAGCAATAACTTTAAGTTCCAAGCGGATATCACGTGCTTCACCGGCAAATCCAGGCAATGCTTTACGTGGAGCGCGATTTGTTGAGGTCTTAAAATGAGTATTTCCTAATCCACCACCACCACCCGCTGCGACCAGCAAGCGATCACCGCCTTGGGTCAAATCACCGATCACATCACCAGTAGCGACATCAACGACCGTTGTTCCAACGGGTACCTTAAGAATGACATCATCAGCACCACGACCCGAGCAGTTTGCACCGCGGCCATTATTACCGCGATTAGCACGAAATTTACGGGTATAACGATAGTCAACCAAGGTATTGGCGTCTACATCGGCTTCAATAATGATATCGCCGCCTTTTCCACCATCACCGCCGTCTGGGCCGCCAAAGGGAATATATTTCTCACGTCGAAAGCTGGCTACGCCATTGCCGCCCGCGCCTGCTTCGACATAAATCACTGCTTCATCGACAAAGCGCATGGCATTGCTCCCGCGTTATTGATATATGGTTGGTAAATATTTGATACGTGTTTTTCACGACCGCATATTATGCCACAACTATGTCTAAAAGTCTGGCGTGATTTAGCGGGATCGTGTGTGATATAGATTTTAAATGAATTATATTGAATGATTAAGTGGTTTTAATCGTAGTATGGTTCGATGGTGTATTGTGGTTCATCAGGCTCGATATCATTATCTTTCTCAAGTCCGGCTAGACTTTCTACATAGAGCATTGTGACTTTGTAACCTGCGGATTGATAAATGGTTTGTTCTAAAATTTTATTGGGGAAATCAAATTCATTATGAGGTTCAAGCCAGATATGCGCAGGGATTGCTTCCCAATCAGAAATGTATTCACCCGCTTGTCTACTGGGTGAGCGAAGCGGTAGCGGCTGATCTTTTCTTACTTTTAGAGAGAACGGCATAACCCCACTTTTGACCCAATAACGCACCATATTTTGATGTGAGAAAACAAATGCAAGTGGGTAGTCAGTAAGTACTTTATAACGATGAATAACAGCCTCAAAACTTACATCAAAAAAATCACTTAGATCGGAGATGTCTATAAGTTCTGGTGTTCCATATTCATTCAAGATACGCTTAAATTCGGACTGAGGCATGAGAAGCTCAGAGGCAAAATTATTGGCTTCGATCTCTATCGTCATTAAACTATGGGGAGTAGACGTCGTACGATTTTCTGTATTGTCTTTAATATCAGAGGATTTACAGCGAAAGCTTTCTTGCCTATGCCATGGTAGTAAATAGTGTCCTAATTCATGTGCAATAGTAAAACGTCTTCTGCGATACGACGTTCCAGCTTTAATCATGATCGCACCACGTGATTTCTCGGGGTTGGTAATTAACATCCCCTCAAAACCATCCGTGGTGAGTTCGCTGATAGATTCGATTCCGGCGAGTGTCGCAAACGCTTCAAGTGGAAATGGGTAAGACAAACTGGGATTCTGCTTGAGAATCTCATTCACCACATCGGATGGTGTTTTCTTATCATCCAGCTCCATCAAATCCAGCGTTAATGCACTCGTCACCGTTACCCCTTTCCACGTAATGTTTTCATCACATTAAGTATCACTTCTTGATCCTTCTGGTCAAGCGATTTCAAATCGCGATAGAACACCATCGCCTCATCATTCAACCCAGGCTCCGATTGATTAGGATCAATTAGAAAATCAACGGTTACTTTATAGTAGTCCGCCAATTTTTTGAGCAATTCGGCTGTAGGGTTAGCACTTTTACCTTTTTCAAGCTCCCAAATATGGGTCTTGGTAATGCCCAAGCTATCAGCTGCTTGCTGCAAAGACTCCCCTTTTTTGGAGCGTAGCTCATTTAGCTTTGAACCTAAAGACATTTTCAACTCTCCATAAAAAATAAAATTTCTAAAATATAAAGGTGTTAGCTGTTATGCATAAGATACACCCGAACATATGTGTATGTCACTAGTTGACAGATAAAATAGTTAGATGTATCTTACAAAAACGTTAGCTACATGCGCTAGCTTCAATCCATTAATCAACGATGATTTAAAGAGGCAATGTTATGAACAAGCACACTCAAACTGCCGTTTTTCATGATGAAAAATGGAACATGATGCTAGAGCATTCAACCCGCTCGTTCGGCCAAGGCTTTAATCAATACAGTAGTCATGCCTATACACAACCACAAACGAATACTTATGTACACGATATTCATACACCATTTGCTGAATCCAGAAAAGAACAAAGTCGTTGGCAGGCACTACGCCTGAGCATCAATGCTCGTCGAAAGATGAAAACGATTCAGGCCGAAAATGTGGTTGATAAGGCATATCCAGCTCAGGATGTACAATATATCGTACAGCGTATGGTTTGTGATATAAAATCAATTGTAAATCAACAGGGTATTCGTGAAATGTATCAATTGACGGATAAGAAAATCGAGCAATATTGCCATGATATTGAGCTTTTAGCTGCGCAAGGTTATCTACAATATGTTGATTTTAGCTTTTTGGTACCCGATTCCATGAGTCATGTGCAGCAGAAATATGTTGAACGAAAAGCTTATCGCTTTGAACTTAATCCGTCATCTAAAAAGCATCTGTCTATGCGACCGAATGGTGTATGCATTTCTTCTGAGGCGCTAGATCAGCCGGTATTGCGTATTGTTTTAAAGTATACAGCTGCCTACACTCGTGGGACTCAAACAGATATCGAAAATCAGCTTATTGCCTCATGGCATATGTCGTATAGCGATATCAGCCATCCGCAGCTAAAAGCAGACATTGATCGTGATTATTCCTGTAATGGCTATGCGATCCAACGCAAGATTTTTTCTTAATGCATGATTAGAGCTACGCAATATGGATGTAAAAAGAGCCTTTTTGGCTCTTTTTATTGATGTTTTTTTGCCGAAAATAAGGCAACACATCCTTCGACTTGTACTGAGACGTTCGAAAAACGATCGTTTAATGCTTGTTTTAGATCATTAAGTTGATCATGTTGATTTGAAAAAATGCGCTTTTTATTATAGAAAGCCATTAGTTTTTTTGCACCCCAGTTACGCGGCAGATCACCTTGAAGAATTGTGGAGCCAAAAACGACTCCTTCAGGCTTCAGAAGCGGCTTGATGTAATCGAATACGACTGCTTTGGATGCAATATTGCCTGGCAAACAATGAAGCAGATAGTTTATGGCGATCGAATCAAATGGCTTAGCATCTATTTCTATGGTTTCCAGCACATTGCGTTGATAAATTTCAGGGGCATATCGTGCAATTCGCTTTGAACAGAATGCTAAAGTTTGTGAATTGAGATCCATCAATGCTATGCGAGGTGGTATTCCGAACTGGCTATGATCAAGAAAATACCCGGTCCCAACACCAATATCTAAGTGATTTGAAGTGATGTACTTTCTGTAGAGCTCTTCAATGTGTGCAGTTGGACATCGCCAAAGATATCGATTAGAAAATCCCAAAACAAATGCATCGTAAGCCATGAGCGTATATTTTGAATAAACAGCCTGACCTGCTTCTACTTTGCTTTGACTCACCGATTCATTCATGATGATTACTTCTTATTTTTAAATATCTAAAGATTTATACCCAGTAGACGACACTACTCTGAATGTCGCCTACTCGGAATGATTGACGCTTATTCACCACGGCGCCAGGTCGTCGTCCCCCCTTTACCGTCTTCTAAAACCACACCTGCATCTAATAGCTCTTTGCGAATCTGGTCAGCCTTTGCAAAGTCGCGCGCAGCTTTTGCTGCTTGTCGTGCTTCAATTTGCTGCTCAATTTGTTCACTCGTGAGACCTTGCCCAGCATCCGCTTCACCTTGTAAGAATTCTATCGGATTGCTATTTAACAACCCGAGGATCCCAGCCAGATCACGTAGATGCTTCGTTAGCGGTAACGCTTGCGCACGCTCTTCGATGATTTCAAGTCGTAGTACTCTATTGATTTCACGCGTTAATTCAAACAATACCGCCAAAGCTTCAGGTGTATTAAAGTCATCATTCATCGCAGCATTAAAACGCTTTAAAGTGTTACTAATAACTTTATCATAAGTTTCATGTAATTTTACTTTTGATACATGTAACTCTTCAACCGATTTTAATGTTTGGTAAAAGCGTGAAAGAGCTTGCTTCGCGTCCTTCAATGCACTGTCAGAGAAGTTGAGTGGACTACGGTAGTGGCTCCCAACAATAAAGTAACGAATAACCTCTGGTGCAAACTGCTGCATAACGTCGCGAATAGTGAAAAAGTTGCCTAATGACTTCGACATTTTTTCACCATCAACATTAACAAAGCCCACGTGTAGCCACGTGTTGACATAAGTTTCGCCCGTTGCCCCTTCACTCTGTGCAATTTCATTTTCATGGTGAGGAAACAGTAGGTCTCCACCACCCCCATGAATATCAAAATGATTTCCCAAATTACAAGTCGACATGGCCGAGCACTCAATGTGCCAGCCTGGGCGTCCAATTCCCCATGGGGATTGCCAAGAAGGCTCATGGGGTTTCGCTGCTTTCCAAAGGACAAAATCAGCAGGATTTTTCTTATCGCTATCGACATCTACACGGGCGCCAGCTTGCAGGTCCTCTTGCACGCGACCAGATAAACGACCATAACGTGGGAACGAATTGACTGCGTAATAGACATCCCCACCGTCAACAGCATAAGCATGATCTTTTTTAATTAAGGTACTAATCATGCCCTGCATTTCGTCAATATATTCCGTTGCAAGTGGCGATTGATCAGGGCGTGCGCAACCTAAGCGATCGGCGTCCTCATTCATTGCGTCAATGAAACGAGTTGTTAATGATTGAATGGATTCATTGTTTTCATTTGCACGTGCAATGATTTTGTCATCAATATCAGTAATGTTACGCACGTATTTGACTCGCCATCCTTGTGTACGCAAGAAACGCACCATGTAATCAAAAGAGACCATAACGCGAGCGTGGCCAATATGGCAATAGTCATAAACGGTCATGCCGCACACATACAACCCAACCTCGCCTGAAACACGTGGCACAAATACTTCTTTGCGCCGTGTTTCTGAGTTATGGAGAACTAACGAGGTTAAGGGCTGAGCAGTTGCGGTGGTCATGAAACATCCTTAAAAGAATAAAAAGAAAAAAACAGAGGGCAAACAAGAAAGATGGAGGCTTTCAATAAACGCTCTTGTAATAAAGTAACATATCTTAAAGTATGAAGGCACGTGTAAAACAGTATGATTTGCCATGATGATGGCATCTAGAAATAAAGCTAACAAATCCCCGCTTTATTAAAAGTATGAACACGTTGACAATTAAAGTATAAGCGCTACGTAAATGACTGTAGAATCACTTTGCGTGCACAGCACTGTTTTTGCCATAATGGCGTATATCTATATCAATCATCTGGAACTTGTTTGTGAACTCGGTTAACCCAATGCCTATTACATTAAAACCAGCACCTAAAAGTTTATTGGATTCTGCATTTGCAACGATTGCAACAGAACAACACGCGATTGATGTTCTAAAGGGCGAATTAGATGAGCGCTTTGAAAAAGCCTGTCATGTTCTATTAGCATGCACGGGTAAAGTCGTCGTGACTGGCATGGGCAAGTCCGGTCATATCGCACGAAAAATCGCCGCAACATTTGCATCGACGGGAACGCCTGCATTTTTTATGCATCCGGGCGAAGCGAGCCATGGCGATCTCGGCATGTTAACTAAAAATGATGTCTTAATAGCCATTTCGAATTCAGGTGAAAGCACAGAGATTTTAACGCTACTCCCGGTTGTGAAACGTCATCAGATCACTTTGATTACGATCACACGTAATCAAAAATCGACCATGGCACGTTTGGCCGACATTGCGTTAACCTCTGGTGAAAGCAATGAGGCGTGCCCGCTCGGTCTTGCACCGACATCCAGTACGACCACGGCTTTAGTTTTGGGTGATGCACTGGCTGTTGCGCTTCTTGATATTCGTGGCTTTACTGCGGATGATTTTGCACTATCTCATCCGGGCGGTGCATTAGGACGCCGACTGTTAACACGCGTCTCAGATATTATGCATCACGGCGATATGATCCCCATGGTGACGACAGGAACTTCCCTTGCCGACTCCCTGCTAGAGATGACCAAGAAAGGGTTGGGAATGACTGCGGTTGTTGATGAGACCTCTAAGCACCTACTCGGATTATTCACTGACGGCGATTTACGCCGTGTGCTCAAGCAGTCCGCATTGTCTCATGATTTATTAGATCAACCGATCGAAAAACTCATGACCAAAAAACCCATTACCGTAACTGCCCAAATTCTTGCCGCCGAAGCGCTTGCTATTATGGAGAAGCGCAAAATTAACAGTATCCTTGTGCTCGGTGATGATCACCAACTGGTTGGTGCACTCAATATGCATGATTTGCTGCAAGCTGGGGTAATGTAAATGGCATCGTATAGTGTACAAGAGCGCGCCAAACAAATTCGTTTGTTTGTCCTTGATGTCGATGGCATTTTTAGCGATGGGCGTTTAACGTTCACCAATAGTGGTGAAGAACTTAAATCTTTTGATGTTCAGGACGGCTTCGGAATCAAATGTATTCAGGATGCGGGCATCATTGTTGGCGTTATCACTGGGCGTTCGAGCAATATTGTCCAAAATCGTATGCAAGCATTAGGCATTACCCATATTATTCAAGGCCGAGAAGATAAAGGCGTTGCGTTACGCACACTTTGCCAAGACCTTAATATTGATTTGCTTGAGACGGCCTATATGGGTGATGATTGGCCCGATTTAACGGCACTCGGTTTAGTCGGTTTAGCTTTAACTGCTCCCAATGCACATGCCGAAGTCCGCAAACGTGCGCATTTCGTGACACAAAATCGAGGTGGTCAAGGAGCCGTGCGTGAAGTTTGTGATCTACTACTACAGGCCCAAGGTCATTACGACGATTTACTGACGCACTACACACGCTCATTTGCGATCCATCATACTTCCAAGCATTCACTCGCTAAGAGTAAATCATGAGTACTCGAATTCTTTACTTGATTGCATTGGTTTTTATGGCTGCTGCGGTACTTTTTTATTCATTAAATCGCGAAAAAGTACAAAAACAAGTGGCGACGCATTCTGACATTGACTTTTCAGCCAGTACCATCAATGCACGCCAAACTGATGAACAAGGTCAAATACAGAATCAATTACAAGCCGATGCTTTACGACACTATCCAGATGGTGATCGTATGGAACTCGATCAGATTACGTCAACTTGGTATAAAGGCGGCTTACCACAAACCACCTTAAATGCAGATAAAGGGGTGAGCTTTCAAAATAATGACAAAGTCGTACTCACGGGTAATGTACATGTGCAACAATTAGCACAAGACGGTAAAGCACCTACTGATTTGTATACCACGGTCATGAATGGTTACCCAAAGACCAAGCAAGTTGATACGGATCAAGTCGTCACGATAAAAAGTGCCCAATCTAATCTCGTCTCACAAGGCGTTCGCGCTGACCTCAATATAGGTCAATACGAATTTTTCAAATTAAGAGGAATTTATGCAGCTCCCCGTCCGTAGATTTGTATCTGAAGTTCAGTCAGTGATGCCTCATTTATTACTGACAACTGCAAGCGTATTGGTATTTATGGCAGCTAGCCAAACTGTATATGCACTTGATAGTGATCGTGATCAACCCGTACATATTGAAGCTGATCATGCGATCTATAATCAGCAAAAAGGAACTACGGTTTATACCGGTAATGTCATTATCACCCAAGGGACGTTGCGTCTACAGGCAGATAACATTCTGTTAAACCTTGATGCGAAAAACTCAATTAAAGATGCGACAGCGACTGGTAAACCAGCAAAGTTTCAACAAAAAATTAACCCCGATAAAGGGGTTGCCTATGGTGAAGGTGATCAAGTTTTTTATGATGCTAAATCATCACAAATTACATTAACAGGAAATGCCAAGATTACCCAAGACGGTTCGAGCTTTCATGGTAATACGCTTCGTTATGGTATGACACAGGGAGACATTGAAGGAAATGGTAATACACAACAACGTGTTGAAATGGTTATTCCGCCCAGTGCAACAAGAAGCAGCTCCAGTGTAAAGTCTAAATAGGATCGATTAATCTTATTTTGCGAACCAAAAAAAGTTGTTATAAATTATAAAGGTATGTAAATAACCTTTGATAATGTTTTCATTACTAGACGCAGTTTTACTATAGGTTTTAATCATGCCCTCCGAAGTTGAAACAAAGCAGCCTGCATCAGCAATCGTGCATAAAGTATTAACGATTGAAAATCTCGCTAAAAGCTATGATAAACGTCAGGTCGTGCGTGATGTCTCTTTTCAGCTGACGAGTGGTCAAATTGTTGGGCTTTTGGGGCCGAATGGCGCAGGCAAAACAACCAGCTTCTATATGCTGGTCGGTCTCGTGCAAATGGATCGCGGACGCATCTTCCTCGATGATAAAGATTTATCTTCTTTAGCCATGCATGAACGCGCTAGGCGGGGTATTGGCTACCTGCCGCAGGAACCTTCAATTTTTCGCAAGCTTTCAATTGCTGACAACATCATGGCAGTACTGGAAACCCGTGATGAATTGAGTAAAGCCCAGCGTAAAGAACGTTTAGAGGCTCTTCTGGAAGAGTTTCACATTACGCATATCCGCAATTCACTGGGCATGAGCGTTTCGGGTGGTGAACGTCGACGTGCAGAAATTGCGCGGGCTTTGGCGCTAGATCCGACATTTATTTTGTTGGATGAGCCTTTTGCAGGGGTTGACCCTATTTCGGTTGCCGACATTAAAAAGATTATACAAGGCCTAAAGTGCCGTGGCATCGGTGTGCTTATTACTGACCATAACGTACGGGACACACTTGCGATTTGCGAAAAAGCATATATCGTTAGTGAAGGCGCAGTGATTGCTGAGGGTTCCCCAGAAGAAGTCTTATCCAATGAACTGGTTCGTCAAGTTTATCTAGGTGATGACTTTAAACTGGTCTAACTCTGAGTTTTTCCCGTTATAAGTCATAAATATATCTCATTACAAAATATCAATTGAATCATGACTGTAAAAGTCATGATTTTTTTATTGTTTATGGCTATTCTGTTTAAATGAATTCAATAGATTTTTTTTAAATTATTGAAGCATTAATACGTTATCTTAGTTCGCAAGTTTATAAATATTTTTCATTACTCAATAATATGGATGATCACATGGGCGCACTCACTATGATTTTCAAATCAAATACTCTCCACATGACTCGTATGACGCTGCTTGCTGGTCTATGTGCAATAACGGCTCCAGTATTTGCAGATAATACTGAAACCATTAATGCCATTGGACAAGTTGCAACAGCAATGGGTGCTCAAGGCGGCAACAACAGCGGAACCTACAATCAAATTGGGCAAATTGCTGGTGCATTCGGTGGACAACAAGGTGCAGCAAATCAGACATCGTCATCTAATAGCGGTGGCCTTGGACAGTATGCTGGTGCATTAGGTCTAGGCGGAGCTGCAACGGCAAATACAAGCCTGACGACTCAACCTGTAGTGTATTCTGATAATGATCTCAAAGGCATGGATTGTTTAGGGTTAGAGTTGGCTTCAACACGAACCAATAATGCAATCAATAAAACCAAAGCTAATGCTACCGACTTACTTGCGACTGTAAAACAGGAACAAGGTCAGCAAAAAAGCCAAGCCAGTGCAGCTGCTGACATCGGGGCATTGTTACTTGCCCAGCGTGGTGGTAAGACGGGTGAATATGCCAAGCTTTATCAAAATATGAAGGGTGATCCTAATGCAAATAGCAATGCATTAGATATTGAGATCAAAAATCTTGAAAAAATGAACGAACAAACGGCAGAGATCAAGGTTTATCAAAAGTACAAAAACTGCCCAGGTTCAGCAACCGTAACACCTGTTCCAGCTCCTGCACAAATTGCAGCCCCGGTTGCAGCAGCGACTACTGCTGCAGTTGCAACAACAGCCACTAAAGTGACTAAGAAGAAAACAAAGAAAAAAGTGGTCAAGAAAACCAGCTAATTAGGTTGGTGACCAAGGATGGATAACCATTCTTGGTCACATTCTACTACTCCCACCATGGGTAAAATGACGGCATCGCTGAAGCCTTACCTATAAATTGTGTTTCGCGTTTCTCCAGAAACGCTGCTACACCTTCTTTTCCATCACCGATACTGCTGTAAAACATGGCTAATGAATCCACGTTATGTGCATCACGCGGATGAGGTGCCGCGCTATTTCGATACATCATCTGACGTACAAGTGCGGTCGCAATTTGAGATTTCCCAAAAACCATACGACGTGCCAGAGCTTGAGCCTCAACCAACAATTGATCAGCGGGATACACTGCTTTAACCAAGCGTCCGGCCAATGCCTCTTGAGCACCAAAGATATCGGCTGTATAAACCCACTCTAAAGCTTGCTGAATACCAACAATACGCGGTAAGAACCAGCTTGAGCATGCTTCAGAACAAATCCCTAGTTTTCCAAAAACAAAACCAATTTTCGCTTTCTCTGATGCTAAGCGGATATCCATGGCCAAGGTCATGGTCACCCCGACCCCAACGGCCGCACCATTGATTGCCGCAATGACTGGTTTTTTACAGTCATAAATAGACAGTACCACTCGCCCACCCGTATCGCGTACGCCGTCCTTAATCATAGGGTCTTCACCGCGTTGCTGTACTTCTTGTAGACTAGGCTGTAGGGATTCATCCAAACCAAAGACATTGCCTTCACGCGTTAGATCCATACCCGCACAAAAAGCACGTCCTGAGCCCGTCACAATAACAGCGCCAACCTCATCATCATCATTCACATGTGTGAAAAAGTCGATTAACTCATTCGCCATCTCAACTGTGAAAGAGTTCATTTCTTCAGGACGATTTAAAGTGAGTGTTAAAACGCCTTGATCCAATGCGGTATGTAAGGTGTTGTATTGATAGTCCATATCATCCTCTAAATCATTATCAGGTTTGAGTGTGATTAAATCACTGTTAATTGGCTCTGGCCGTTTCCGAGTTTTTCTACGCGAATTTGTGTAGGGATACGTTCATGCATTTCTTGTACATGGGTAATCACTGTCACGACTCGACCCTGGCCTTGTAAACGGTCTAGGGCATCCATGACGATTTGTAGTGACTCTGGGTCGAGTGTACCAAATCCCTCATCAATAAAGAGTGACTCAATACGTAACCGTCCAGAGGCCATCGCTGCCAGTCCAAGTGCTAAAGCTAATGAAACAAGAAAAGACTCTCCACCTGAAAGAGAGTGTACGGAGCGACGTTCATCCCCCATATCGGTATCAATGACCAAAAGCCCCAAAGACTCCGCAGCACGAATGAGTTGATAACGTCGGCTAAGCTGTTCAAGTTGCTGGTTAGCTTCTTCGAGTAATAGGTCTAAATAATAACCTTGGGCAATCTTCTGAAATACCTTGCCATCTGCATTGGCAATAGGACTTGCCATACGATCAACGCGTAAATAGGCTGCATAGGCATGATCTAATTCTTGCTGCAGATCTAAAGCTTTTTCTTTGCGCTCATTATCTTGAGTGATCTGAAGTTGGAGTGAGATCCAGTCATTTTGCACTTGCTCAAGCTGCAGACTATTGTCTGAAATCTTTAGGCTGAGCTCGGACGCCAATATCATGGTTGATATTGGTTTTATATCGTCAGATGAATCCACATGGGATACTGGGGATATTGGACCATCGGGACTTGTTGGTATTTGCAATTGATGATGTTCAAGTTGTGTCTGATGTTCTGATAGACGTGTTTTTGCCTCAATCAGTTGATGTTGCACGTGTTCGAGTTGCTGTTTGATTGCCTGCTCGTCATCATTTGAAATCGCCAGTAATTCATGAAGCAGTTCTTCAGAGTGAATGGGCTGAGATTGATACCACAAATTAATTTTTGTGGTTAATCCGGTATTTTCTTGCTCATCTAAGGTTTGTTGTTGCTCTGCATGCTCAATAGTGCTCGTGAGTTTATGCAATTCGGGGTTAATGAGATCGATTTGGTCTTGCACAGTCCGTAGCGAATTTTGCGCATTTGAGAGCTTGCTATCGAAGCGGTCCTGCCAGTCCTGTGAGCTTATGATGACATCACCAAAAGTCGAAGTCGCTTCAGACAGCAGTTCTGTAAACTGTGATTGGATGGTTGTGAGTGTCAGAGAAAGCTTTTGGAATGAAAGTTCTAATTCATGGTGTTTAGCTTGCTCTTGAGATTGTTTGAGCTTGAGAAGCTGATTCGCCTGCTGTAAAGCCATGATTTCATTTTGCAAACGTTGTTGGATCGCCAATTGATTTAAACGATTACTCATGTGATCTTCTAGAAAAAGCAGCGTTTCACTTTTGTTTTCCCGCCACTTTTTCTGTATATCTGCATCAAAACAGGGTAAGAAGTATTGCTCCGTTTTCTCAAGCAGTGATTTGAATTGATTTTGCTGATCGACCGCACTCTGCCAAACGTGTTGAAGTTGAGATTGCTGATGACGTGCTTGATCAATTTGTTTAATCAGGTTTTGTTCAATGCCTTGCAATTCTTCAAGCGCGGTAATGCTACTTTGTAGCGTTTTTTCACTCTTTTGATTGTCATTAATTTTCTGTACTAGCCAAGCCTGACGTGCGGTGTCTTCTTGTGAGAAAGAGCGCAGTTCAGTTGCAAAAGGCAATTGAAGCATCATCGCCTTTATTGATTTTTCTTCAGCGACGCGTTGCTGTAATTCGACTGAGCGTAGATCAATTTCTTGATTCAATAATTTCAGTTCGGTCGTAGTCGCTTGATGGAGACTCTGAGCAGCAAGAAGCACAGTTCTGGCCATTTTTTCCTGCTGCTCATCATCATGCTGTAATGCATCAAACAATTGTTCAGCAATGGAAAAAGGATGGTCTATACTCCCACAGACAGGACAGGGATGATCTGGAATGAGTTGATTGCGTAACGTTTCTACATTTTTATGGCGCAATAAACGCTGATTAGAGAGCACCTTAAGCAAAGTATTTAACTCAAGTTCAGCGTGCTGGACACTTTTCTGTGTATGAATAAGATTCCGTGTTAATTGAGTTTCATGCTCAAGAGCTGTTTTCTGCTTTAAATTTAAGTCTGTGACGGTTTTTAAAATATGCCGATAATCTTGGTACTTTTGCGCAAGACCATGGAGCTCAGAGTCAATCTGACGAGATCCTATAAGTTTCTGCTTAAGTAATTGCATTTTTTCATTTTTTTGACTTGTATTGGCATAATGCTGCTGATGCTGCTCTAAATCTGATATAAGCCCCTGAAGCACAGAGTTCGCTTCGCTGAGTTCGTGATGCTGTTTAGGAATATGCGTTTCTAATTGGCTTAACTGTTGTGTATAGCGCCCTGCATCACGCATACGATCGAGTTGTGATAGCCATTGATCTTCGAGTGCTGCTAGATATTGAGTATTCTGTAATTGCAGACCCATTTGTTGTAATTGGTCTAAGGTATTATTTTGTTGCTGAGTATTGTCGAGGAGCGCATGGGTGGTTATTTGAGATTGGGTATGATGCTGCTCGATATGCGCTAGCTGTTGAGCTTGTTCTTGAGAAATACGTGTAATTTCATGTTCTAAACGCTGTGCATTCATGATTTTAGGCAATGCAATCGTTTGTTTCTGTTGCAACTCTTGTAAGTGAGTCGCTGCATCACGCTGCTGAGGTTGCAAGTGTGCAAGCTTTTTCAGTAGGACCTGTACTTGTATTTTGTGTTGTGTAAGGCTTTGGCCACGTGTGGTCATTCGCTCAATCAAAGTGTTTTGCTGATGAATAAGCGGACGAATTTCTCGGATCTGATCAAGCTGCGTTGCTTTTAGGCGGAGTGGCTCAAGGTTAAGCCAATTTTGGGTACTGGTTTCTAAAGACTGCTGACTTTCGTGGATTTGTGTGTTTAGCCGAGTTTGAGTTTGATACCACGCTTGTGCTGCGTTCAAATAGCTTTGCACATTCTGTAGTTGGGATCTGAGTTGACCTGCTGTCACTAAGCTATTTTCTAATACTTGTCGTGCATCCGAATCGAGAGGCTCAATCCCCCCGATTTGAGTTTTGATCAGTTGATAGGCATCCTGATATTTTTTACGTTTTTCGTGTGCAAAAATACCAATCCGACGATAAATTTCTGTCTCAAGTAACCGTTCAAGAAGCTGGGCTCGCTCAACATCGCTGGCTTTTAGAAATGCGCCAAACTCCGATTGAGCGAGCATAACGGCACGAGTAAATTGTTCAAAATTAAGCCCAATGACTTCTGAAACCCGCAGGTCACATTCACGCACTTGGCTAGCCAAAGTCTGTCCTGTTCCGACATCAATCAGGATTCTTTCTGCAGCCAGTAATTTTCCCGTGGACTTGTTTCTTGCGCGTCTGACTTGCCAGCGAGCAAGATAAATACGTCCGTCCCGCCCCATAAATTCAACTTCAGCATAACCTTCGGCTGTACCACGTCTCAGCAATGTTCGTGGGTCATGCATGGATAGTGGGTCATTGTCCAGACCGTCGGGTACCTTACCTTCTTGTCCTTTTGAAGCCGCACGTAAACGTGGTACTTGGCCGAATAAAGCTAAGCACATTGCATCTAATATCGTACTTTTTCCAGAGCCTGTCGGTCCAGTAATGGCCATGAGACCCGCACTTGCAAGGGGTTCCGTGCGGTAATCAAGTTCTTGCTCACCTGCAAGGGATGCTAAGTTACAGAGCCTAAGGCGTAAAATTTTCATGTCTGTATATTTCTACTCTGTGCATTTGCAATCCAACGAACTTTTTTAACTTCTTTATTCAACTGATAACATCCTGTTCGCTTTGATTTAATTCATCAATGAGTGCAGCAAAATCTGCAAAGACTTCAGGATCGGGGCTATGTCCGAGTTCACTCCACACTTTTTCATACAATGATTGCGGCGTTTGCTCTTTGACTGTTAGCTTATGATCTGGGTCGCCATCCCCTATACGTGCCCATGACTCTTTACGAAAACGAATTAACCGTACCGCCTGCGTAGGAAGTGTCGCTTCAATTTGTTGTCTTGTATCTGGCGGAAATGGCGCATTGTCTGGGTAAACACGAACTTCTAAAAATGGTTGTTCGCTGATAGCGCGCGGTGTTGGGTCCAATTGAGCCAACTGTGCTAGCACATCAGCCAATACACCGGATATTCGAATCATAGTGACTGCACGTGGGATCACTAATGATTCAATGTGCGCTGGTTGATCAGGCCTTAATTGAATGTGGAGCACTTGATGTTGATAGCTTTCCTCGCTGAACGACATGGGGATGGGTGATCCTGAATAACGAATTCGATCCTGCCCAACAGATTGAGGTCGATGCAAATGTCCCAGTGCGACATAACTAATATCAGATGGAAATAAATCCGTTGATAAAGCCTCTGCTGTTCCAATCACAATAGATCGTTCAGACTCTTCTGAAGTTGCGCCGCCTAGCAAATGCGCATGACTCATGAGGACTAATGGCAGTCCTTCTGCCTGTTCTTTTGCTGTTGTAATTAATTGTTGATAAACATGAGTAACCGCTTCCATTGTGGGCAGCCCCTGCCCTCCTGCAGTCACTTCGGCAGGTCGTAAAAAAGGCATGGCTAAGCACCAGCTATCAATCTCATTGTGTTGATTCATCATTGGTATGAGTAGTTGTTCGGTATCTAAAACACCCGCAGACAACCATCGCACACGACCTATAACGTGAGTTCTGAGTGCTTTAAGGAGTGGAGCTGGCAGTTCAATTCGCCCACCAGAATCATGGTTGCCTGCGATCATGATGATTTGCAGACTAGGCTGACGTGTATGCGCTTCTGCCAGAAAGCGATAAAGTTGCTCTTGTGCAGAGATAGGCGGATTGACTGTATCAAAAATATCACCAGCAATGAGCAATGCATCAGGTTGATATATAGTAATTTGATCTAATAACCAAGATAGAAATGCTGCATGCTCATGTTCACGAGATTGACCATAAAGACTTTGCCCTAAATGCCAGTCTGAAGTGTGAAAGAAATGCATGGGTCATCCCAGAATATACGAGCTTAAGCCCAAAAAGTAATGCCAAAAAGAATGATACGCTTTTTGTCAGATGGGTAAAACCTTTGCATGCTTTCTTATTGCGAGCTTTTCCGATTTTTCCCGTCTTTGCGGTCTCTCGTTTAACCGTTGCAAAGCCTCATTGCTTTCGTTATATTTATGCAACCAATTGCATATTTATCTTCATTCAAAGATATCATAAACCGCCTGATTTATTGTTAATCCCAATCCAATCACAACTCTATATGCCCATGCGCTCAAGACCTAATGAGGGGTTCTTTTAATGTTTAAAATTGCAGCTACGGTAACGACAATGCTTGGTTTAAATTACTGGTTTCGCGCTGCGAAAAAGCCTAAATTATTTTCGGGAAAGGATGCAAATAATCAATATATTATTCAAAATATTGAACAGTTGAACGAAAAGTACTATCCAACCCCTTGGATGTACAACACGCATTTACAACTCATTGCATTAGGTTTAACGAAAAAATTTTCACCTGCTTTGCAATATGACGAAGTGGAAACTTTAACTATGGCAGATGGCGGTCATACTGCTTTGGCATGGTTAGGGCATGATCGTGCACCAGCTATACCAACAATCGTTGTTTTGCATACGATTACAGGTAGTCCACAAAGTATGCGAGGTCTCATGAAAGATCTATCGCAGATGACTGGATGGCGAGTGGTCATGTGCGTCCGTCGTGGTCATGCAGATCTAAAGCTTGGAGTACCAAAGATCAATACAATGGGCTCAACAGACGATCTCCGTGAGCAATTAAAACTGATTCAACAACGTTTCCCTCAGTCGCCACTTTATGGCGTAGGCATTTCCGCAGGATCAGGTTTGCTCGTACGGTATTTGGGAGAGGAAGCTGAACAATCGGTATTTCGTGCTGGGTTTGCTTATTGTCCTGGCTACAATATGGATGAGGCCTTTCAGTATACACAACCCTTCTATAGCCGCTTAATGACCAAGAAACTGATCAAGCAGTTTATTACGCCAAATCGACATCAGTTTGAGCACTTAAATTCTCTCAACCAGCTTGAGCAATCAAAGAATTTAGATGATTTTCATAAGCATATCTATGAAGTCGCAGGTCATAGTAGTCAAGAGGAGTATTTCAGTTCATCGAATCCTTTCCATGTTTTTGGTCAGGTGAGAACACCACTGATGATCTTAAATGCCGAAGATGATCCTATTTGTAAAAAAGAAAATGTGGATGCGTATATCCGTTCAAACAATTTAATCCCCAGTTCAATTCTGGTGACAACCGAACGAGGTAGCCACTGCGCCTACTACGAAGGCTGGCAAGCCAAATCTTGGGCCAATCGTTTAATTGCAAATTACTTTTTGACAGTAGATAGCAAGAAATGACGTTAAGTGTATTCAACTAATAGGATCAGTTCTCAACACCATGCCCAGCAAGAATTTCAGCTGCGATTTTAACGAAAGGTGCTTTTCCTGATTTAAGTAAGGTTTGAGCCATTTTTTGTTTGAAACCTAGAGTTGCAGTACTTGCACATTGTCGCAGCCAAGCCGCCGCTTCTATATCTTTGCCCTGTTCTGCAAGCCTTGAGGCGTGGTTGAATTGCCCACGAAAATCGCCTGCCTCTGCGGATCGCCGATACCAATCAGCAGCCAATGCTAAATCTTGTTTGGCCTCCCACCCTTCCTCAATAAAACGACCAATGATATTCATCGATTTAGCATGACCTTGCGAGGCAGCCTTGTTATAAAGCTCGAATGCTAATTTTCTATTTTGAGGGATAGCCTGACCACGTGCGAGGAGATTGGCATAATTATACATGCCCCAATCTAAGCCTAACTCTGCTGCCCGCTCATACCATTCTGCTGCACTACTTGGGTCCCCCACTACTCCCCACCCATTTTCTAAGCATCGACCCACCATATTAATGGCCATGGCATGGTTTACTAAACTTGCAGTTTTGAACCAATACAAAGCCTGAACTTGATCAATATCGACACCTTGACCATCCAATAATAATTGAGCATATAGCGCTTGTGCTTCGGGATAGCCTTGTTCCGCCGCAGCTAAAAGCCCCCGTGCCACTTGTTCAGGCGTTCCAGTTAGTTGGCTAATGATTTCTTGTTCAGTTTGTGCTGGACTATTGAGACCTGAAACTTCGGTAGACATATTAAGATCGTCTTTTTGAGTAAAATAATTGTGGAGCAGTATCTTAATGCAATTCATAAATGTCAATGAGAATCATTTAATTTATTCAATTTTCTAAAGAAAAGCGGTATAAAGCACTTGCTTTATACCGCTTTTTTTAAACTGCTTTAGATGTAATGCATCAACTTAGTATTGCTGGAAGAATGCACGTGCAGCAGAGGTACAGAAAGGCGGAACCAAGCTGCCATGATAACTGCTTGCAATTGCTGCGGTCGCTGCGCTTGTCGCTGCGGCGGTCACAACTGCGGTACCTGCAGCTTTCGCCGCCGCCGCCGCATCGGCTTGAGTACCTCCAGCAGTCAGTACCTTAACATAAGCGGCTTGCCCAGCAGCATTTGCAGCGGCAACAACTTTTGGATCAACCTTCGCGGCTTCAATTGCTGCATCTTTGGTAGCACCTAGAATAGTGCCAAACCCAGTCTGTGCCTGTTGCGCTACAGCCTTCATGCTCGTGGTCACAGATGGGCTTAGTCCAGCGCTACTAAATCCGACCGGTGCTTTTGATGTGGTATCAACATCAAGCAATGCAAAAGCAACAGGAGCGCCAGCACCAGCGATATTACCTAGGATCCCTGCCATAAGTTGTGCGTTAGGTGCAAAAAATACTGTCGGATCTTGATTACCGCCACACATCAGCACGGGCATGGATGGAACATAGCCGCGGAGATCATTGAGGGCAAAAGCTTTCCGCAGCGGATGCTGTGGCGCTGTCGCTGGTAATGGGCTTGCGGTGAGTGTAGGCACAGCGCCATCTGGATTTGCAGCAGCGTCTTTTAAGTAAGCAGCACGATAACTCGTATTGATTAAATAACTGCTTGGATCAAATCCAAAACTAAATTGGCTGGTCGACAGATCTGCTCCCGTTATAGGGTCAACTTGACCGCCGCTGGAACCTGCCACACTTTGGAATAATGCCAGTTGTGGTAACTTACCCGTTGTAAACAAATCGTCCTGTGAGAGTGTGGTTGGTAACAGGGTATCGATATTGGCAGCATAAGCTGATGTATAGGCATCTGAGGTTATATTGTAAATATTGCTATAAGCCTTCTGATAACTTGTAGTGAGTAATGGTGCGAACACGGTGCCGCCAATAGGGGTATTTCCGTAAAAAATTGCATCGCCATAAGCTTCTAATGAGTATGGTCCAGACATTGGCGCACCCGCAGTCACGGGGATATGAGCCGCATCCATTGCTTTTAAAGCCGCCATTGCAACATAGCCACCTTCAGAATAACCAGTAACAAAGAGCTTACCCGAGTCAGAAGTGGTAGTTCCTGCAGCGTCTTTTGGTAAAGCTGCTCGCCCTGCTTTCAACGCATCAATCATTTCTTGAGATTGTTGTTTGTAGTTGACATAGGGATGGTACGCAAGGGTTGAGGTGTCATAGCCCGCATAGTTAGGCGCAACAACGATATAACCTTGTGCAGCAAATGTAGCAGCGACTAATGTGGACTCCCCGGCTGCTGCGTTGGTTGGATCTGTTGTCAACGAGGCCATGTTAAAGCCTTTACTTGTTGTCGTGCCATGGGCATATAAGACCACAGGGCGTTTACCCGTACAGGAGGGATCACTGCCTGTAGGCACCATAAGTGCACCTGAAGCTGTTGTCGCTTCGCCAGCGCCGCCAATCGTTGAGTACTCTATATGGCTGATACTGACATCACATTTCGGCTGACCCGCTACGCTAAGAATTGCTTGGCCACTTGCTGAAGCGCCAAGACTTGCATTGAAATTTGCAGCTGAGAGCGCTGGTTTTTGCTCCGAGCCTAATAGAGTCGTTGTTGGTGTTGTACCTCCTCCAACCACTGCACCATTGTTATTCCCATTACTACCACCGCATGCAACAAGTAGTACGCTCGTCGCGATTGTGATAGCCGCAGCCATTGTTGTTTTCTGAAACATTACAGCACTCCTTGCCAAAATTAGCTAGTCAGAAATAGCATATAATTGTCCTACAATCAAGATAATCATGGCAATCCTGTAGACTGTTTGGTACACCTTCAAACCTTGATTTTATCGACTCTAAAAAACGGGATATGGGAAATGTCCAAATCAATAAAATATCTTTTTTATAAATAAGTTTTGTCTAACAATTTCAGGCGATTCGTGTCAAAAGCGCATGAGGTGCGCGAAGGTCAAAATAGCTGTCCTTATCCAGAGTAGTTATACCGTTAGCGTACTGGAGTTACGTCAAAGCCTGCTTTGACTGATGGATGAATCTGCATGTAGAGGCGAAAAGACCAATCAACTTTCATGAAATGGGAATGGCACTATTCGCATTTATGCGCATTAATATTGCTTAAAAAACTCTCTGGCTGCGGCGGAACAATACCCCGCAACTAAAACACCATGGTAATTGGCAGTGAGCGCAGCTGGAGTCATCATACTGATGTCGTTGAGAAACTTTGTTTGCAGGTTTAACGCTGATGTCGCCATATCTTGAGCAATAGAAGGAGAAAGACCGACGCTGCTTAGTAAGCCAAGTTGACCCACACCATACTTTGTTGCAGTCGAAGACAAAAAGCTTTGCATCCCCGCACTTAATCCTGTGAGGGTGAATGTTTGTGGAATGATTGATGCTGCATCAATATCTAATTGAGCGAAGGTCACTGGAACACCCGCTGCCGATGCTGTTGCAAAGGTACTGCTCATTAACACGGTATTGGCAAAGAATACGGTTGAGTCCCTTCCTCCACCACACATCAGCACAGGCATAGTGGGCGTCATTCCGCGTAAATCATTCAACTTCAACGCCTGCCGCATTG
This sequence comes from Aquirhabdus sp., assembly GCF_046462495.1. Taxonomy (NCBI): domain Bacteria; kingdom Pseudomonadati; phylum Pseudomonadota; class Gammaproteobacteria; order Moraxellales; family Moraxellaceae; genus Aquirhabdus; species Aquirhabdus sp. Next base: position 125,764 of record NZ_JBKGVE010000009.1, read on the forward strand.
TATTCTGCGGCGCTATCGCCGGAAAAGTATTATTACCAGACATTACGCCATCAGGATGCAATCCCATATCCGCCAGATAGGCGAGTCTATAATTAGTATTGATAAGATAGTTATTGCTGGCAAAACCATAAGCATAGGCAGGGTCGACTGGTGATAACGCATCAAGTTGTGCATTACCAGTTGAGGCACCTTGAAATAAAACGTTGGTATTAGGCGTGGTGGTTTCTACTGTCCATGAAAAATTGGGTGTGTATATGTCGGCAGGAGTCTGATAAATATTACCATAGGCTTTTTGATATCCTGTCGTGAGCAGTGGGATAAACGTTGTAGAATTATGATTCGAATATCCCATAAATACAGCGTCACCAAAGGCCTCAAGTGCGTATGGACCCGATATAGGGGCTGCAGCCGTGACAGGAATATGTGCTGTAGTCATGGCTTTTAATGCAGCCATTGCCACATAGCCACCTTCTGAAATTCCAGTGACATAGAGTTTACCTGAATCGCTTATAAGCCCCGATGAGACCTGAGGAAGTCCTGCTCGGCCGGCATTCAATGCATCAATCATTTCTTGAGATTGTTGCTTATAATTCAGATAGGGATGATAAGACAATGTTGAAGAGTCATAGCCTGCATAATTGGGTGCAATGACGGTATAGCCTTGTGCCGCAAACATTGTCGCAATAAACATTGACTCTGAAGCAGCAGGATTACTGATGTTCGTTGCATCAGCGATATTATAGCTGCGATTTGTTTGTGTGCCGTGTGCATAGATGACGATGGGCCGCTGCCCGGTGCACCCTACTCCACCCGTTGGTGTCATTAAAGCACCGGATGCTGTAGTCGACTCATTGGCAGCACCAATGGTATTGTATTTAATGTAATTAAAATCGACACCACAAACAGGATTACCCGCCACCTTTAAGATTTGTTGCCCAGAAGAAGACGCATTCAAGGTATTGGCTAATTGCGCCGCAGACATGGATGCGAGTAACTGAGGTGGGGAAGAAGAAGTACTGGCTAAATTTTGATGACTAAGTGTGGTAGCAGCAATAGAGGTAGGACTACTGTTATCGGTATTTGCAATGCTACTGTCATCGCCGCAAGCGGATAGCAGTAAGATACTGCTTAATGTTATTCCGACTCTGGATATCGCAAACATGAAAGCACCTCTTCCCTAGATGTCATTGCGACTAAAATATAACAGAATTTATTTAAATAAGTTTTTTAAATATCATTATTTTATAGAGGATGCAGAACGTTGATTTATTCGGGTGGATCTAAATAAACTCCCCTTGAGTCAAAAACTTTGTGACCCAATGAGGCACAATCTGAGTTGCTGCGCCGTAGAGATGGTGTGCAAACGCACTTTTGTTGGCTGCGGGCTCTAAGTTGATTTCAATGGTTTCTGCACCAATGTGTTTGGCCAGTCTTACAAATCCAGCAGCCGGATAAACAGAGCCACTGGTGCCGATACTGAGGAAAATATCGCATTGATTCAATGCATTTTCAATGTCATCCATATATAAAGGCATTTCACCAAACCAGACAATATGAGGTCGTAAAGTACCCGTTAAATCACAGCACAAACATCGTGTATCAGATTGGATTTGATCCTCAAAGCTAAAAACTTGCTCTGTATGCCTGCAATGAACTTTGAGCAACTCACCATGCATATGTAATAATCGTTTTGAGCCTGCACGCTCATGTAAATTATCTACATTTTGGGTAATCAATAAAAAATTATCTCCTAAGGCCTCTTCTAGTTCTGCAAGTGCTATATGTGCTGCATTGGGTTGTATTGTCGATTCAAATAACTGTTGCCGCCTCATATTATAAAAATGTTGCACCAATGACGGATTTCGCTTGAAGCCTTCTGGGCTTGCGACATCTTCGATGCGATGATCCTCCCAAAGCCCATCACTGGCCCGAAAGGCACGAATCCCTGATTCGGCAGAAATACCTGCACCCGTCAAAACAACAATACGAGGTTGCTTCATAAGTTTCCTTAGATACTATTTGAGCTCAAAATCTGTTTTGCAGCTTGCTGTTGCAATAGATCTAGATAAATCCACTGCCCTTCCTCTACGTCCGTTAATTTGAATTGTCCAATTTGTTCACGATGCAACGCAATCACATGATTCCCTACCGCGGCGATCATACGCTTCACTTGGTGATAGATCCCCTGATGTATCGTCAGACTGAGGATATGACTATCTTCTAATTCGCAATGATCAGCCAGTAATAATGATTTCTCACCCATGAGCTCAACACCTGACTGTAATTGTGCGATTTGTTCTGGTGTAATGGGATCACTGGTGGTGACACGATAGCGCTTGGGAACGTGGCGACGTGGATGTGTCAATGCATGTAGATACGCACCATCATCCGTTAATAATAATAGCCCAGTTGTGTCCTGATCCAGACGTCCGATACACTGTAAGCCTCGTTCAATAAGCTGCGGAGGAAATAGGCTAAATACACTACGGTGATGTTGCGGTGTATGCGAACATTCAAATCCTTGAGGCTTATTAATTGCGATATAAACTTTCTCTCGATATTGCCATGTTTGCCCCATGACTGAGAACTCGAAATGGTCTATTGGAAAGTTGGCTTTGGAATCAAAACAAGGTGTATTCTCGACTTTGACTTTACCGCTTTCAATCAATAAGCGGCATTGCTTTCGACTGCCAAAACCTTGGGATTGAATAATTTTTTCGAGCTGCATGGTCTCTTTCATGGTTTTTGTGAAGTAATGAGAATTTTACGCTATTTTGAAGAGCGTCTTAAAATAAAAATCCCCTGTTTATAACAAGGGATTTTTTGATTGAGCAAGATTAAAAAACATGAACTAGTGACTTGTAGTTTTCGCTTTGGCAGCGGTAATCCACGCTTTGGTTCGGGTTTCCAGTACATCCAAGGGTAATGCACCACCATCCAGAATTACGTCATGGAACGCGCGGATATCAAACGCATCTCCTAACTCTTTCTTGGCAAGAGCACGTAGTTCAAGGATTTTTAACTGTCCCATCTTATACGCCAATGCCTGACCAGGCCATGTGATATAGCGATCAGTTTCTGCCTGTAGATCAGGTTCATCTTCACTGGAGTGGGTATGGAAAAAGTCGATCATTTGCTGACGTGTCCAATGCTTGTAATGCACACCGGTATCCAGCACTAAACGATCTGCCCTTAGGAGCTCACTTGAAAGGCGTCCATAGTCTGATAAAGGATCTTTATAAAAACCAATATCTTTACCCAGTTGTTCAGAATAGAGAGCCCAGCCTTCGATGTAAGCCGTGTAACCCGCTTGCTGACGGAAAGGGGGTAATGCGGGTAAGGTTTGTGCAATGGATATCTGCATGTGATGACCCGGAATGGCTTCATGATAAGCGGTCGATTCGAACGTTGTTGAAGAGCGATTCGCAAAATCTCCAGTATTCACATAAACCTGACCGGGTCTTGAACCGTCGGGAGTCCCCTGTTGGTACTCTGCACCAGCAGCTTCTTTTTCACGGTACTCTTGTACAGGGACAACTTCGACTTTGGTTTTTGGTAGTAGGCCAAATAACTTGGGTAGCTCCGGTTGCATTCCCGCAATAAAGCCGCGATAAGCATCGAGAATTTCTTCACGAGATTTTGGATGAACTTTCGGATCTGTTTTTAAAGCTGCGCGGAAGCTGGCCAAATCTTTATAGCCTTGAGCTTTTGCAATTTCCGTCATGGCAGCTTCAATACGTTTCACTTCAGCAAGACCGAGCTCATGGATATGCTCTGGGCTCTCTTTGGTTGTCGTCATTTGCTCGACTTGATACCGATAGATCGCATCTCCGTTCGGAAGCTGCCACACACCGGGTTGGCTACGACCATGCGGTGCGTAATCTTTTGCGATAAATTTACCCAGTTTGTTATACGCAGGACGAACATCGTGATCAATAGCATCAATAATTGCCGCACTTAAACGCTTCCGATCCGCTTCCGAAATACTCTCTGGAAAGTGTTTTAAAGGGTCAGCAAATGCACTGTCTTTGCCTGCCGGTTTTGCAATACTGTCGATTTGCACAACCACTTTTTCAAGCAGGTATTTTGGTGGCATCATGCCATCCTGCAAGCCCTGTTTAGCAACTTCCACGGCTTGATCAAGCACTTTTGTAATCGCTTTTAAGCGTTTGATATAATCTTCATATTCCTTGGTTGTTGTAAAAGGAATTGAACTGACAAATCCAGGAAGCTGTAAATGAATGCCACTCATTTGATCAAATGGCATTTCATACAATTTCAAATCATATCCACGTAAGCTATCTTTCAGCTGTCTGACCATCAGCTCTTGATTAAGTTTATCCTCTGCGGAGAAACCTGTAGTATCAATGGATTCAAAGCGCTTTAGAAAGCTTTCAGTAACTTTATGCTCGCTTTTGATATGTGCCAGTGACATATCTGACCACTTGTCGTTATAGCGTAAGTCTCCAAGAGTTGTTGCGAACTCCGGTGTATTTTCTAAATTGTGCTGCCATTGCTCCGAGAGTAAAGCGTTCAAGGCTTTAACACGTAATGTCACATCTGTCTGCTGGGTTGCAATGGTTGTCTCTGTTGCTTGGGCTATGTTGATCATGCCCATGCTTAAACCTACGCTGAGGCTTACGCTCAAAATCCTGCTTTTCATAAACTTGCCTTCGATGCCTGATTAACTTTTCCAAACAGTCCGATATTACAATTATTGTGCCAAGTTAAGCATCTATATTGTGTGTTTCCAGTATCTTTAGCACATAAATGAACAGATTTATTTATGCAGCAGGAACCCGCGAGATTTTCGCCCAAGGTTGCGCTAGTTCTAACTCGTACGCCAACTCAATTAGCGTGCGTTCATCACCGTATTTACCGCAGAAATGCACACCGATAGGTAGACCTGCTTGAGACACGCCCATGGGTAATGAGATAGCTGGGGTACCAGTGATGTTTTGAATCGGTGTGAATGCTACATAATCGAGCAGTCGTTCAAGCAATTTGTCAAAAGGCACATCTGGACCGAGATAGCCTATTTGGGGCGTCGTATGTGCAAGCACAGGGGTCATGATGACGTCGAAATGATCAAAAGCCTTTTCATAATCTCGGGCACTTTGCTTCAGACGGGATATCGCTTTGGGAGTATGAAAAAAGTTCTTTTTGAAATGTTGCATTAAGCCCAGAGTTAAAGGTTCTAATTTTTGACTGTCAAAATCTTTATTAAAAGCTACGCGCCCTAACTTCGATACTAAAAATGACAGCATGGCCCAATACTGTAGAAAATCGTCGGTAAACGTCGATGCCACAGGCATGGAAATCTCAGTAACATGATGTCCTAAGCCCTCTAGAAGCTTTGCTGTACTACCTAACGTATGACGAGTCTCAGCATCAGTTTTTGAGCGAATTGAGTCGAATAAAACTCCAATGCGTAGGCGCTTGGAATGAGGGCGCTCAATTAGACCTAGAGTTGGTAGTTTCTTATTTTGATAATAGTGTTCTGCACTGGCATAAAAATATGCTGTATCCCGTACAGAACGTGTCACTACCCCTTCGCTGATAATATTAATCGGAAAAATTGCGGCTTGAGGTGGAGACATCAGTCGTCCGCGTGAGGGTTTAAGACCCACCAGACCACAACAGGCTGCAGGAATTCGAATCGAACCTCCACCATCATTGGCATGGGCAATCGGCACTACGCCTGAAGCCACAAGCGCTGCCGAACCGCCTGACGATGCGCCTGAGGAATAGGTCAAATTCCAAGGATTACGTGTTGCTGGTTGACCTACAAATTCAGTCGAGGCATTTAAACCAAATTCAGGCAAAGTACTTTTACCCAGAATATTAAACCCTTGATCGATGAATAATTGCGTTAGCGGCGCATGTTGAGTGGCTATTTTTGGCGTAAATGCGTGTGAACCTTGAGTTGTTTTCATCCCAAGTACGTCAGTATTGTCTTTGACAAAAAGGGGAATGCCAGCAAAGATCTGATTTGGATTGGTTGAATGCTGGAATATTAAATCTTGTTGTGATCTCGCCTGAATGATTGCAAGATCAAAAGCCTCTTCTTGAATGGCGTGAATATAGGGGTCCGCAGCTTTCGCGCGTTCAATCGCAGCACGTGTCAACTCAAGTGGGCTTATTTCACCTTTAAGGAGTAGTTCGGATAAAGCAACGGCATCATGATCTCCCATAACATCTGATTTCTGATCTTGTTGTGCACTAACAATATTTTTCATATCAAGACTGTCCTTATCTTTGTAAAATTTTTTACTGTGTAAATCATTTAGAAGCATCAACACTATATTAGACAATCAAGATTTTCAACAATAAAAAAAGCCCCTACTACTAAAGTAAGGGCTTTTTTCAATTCAACTCAATCGAACAATTAAGTCAACTGAGCAACATTGATCTTACCGGTTTCGATTTTGTCTGCCTGAGTGGTGTATTCAGACATTTTGTCGAAGTTCAGATATTGGTAGATGTCTGCAGACATGCTGTTGATGGTATTGGCATACGTCATATACTCTTCAACTGTTGGCAACTTGCCCATGACCGCTGCAACTGAAGCCAATTCAGCAGAAGCCAAATACACATTGGCACCTTGACCCAAACGGTTCGGGAAGTTACGGGTAGAAGTCGATACACAAGTTGTGTTCGGCGCTACACGTGCTTGGTTACCCATGCACAATGAACAACCTGGCATTTCAGTACGTGCACCAGCACGACCGTAAATGTTGTAGTAGCCTTCTTCCATCAACTGGTGTTCGTCCATACGGGTTGGCGGAGCAAGCCATAGACGTGTTGCGAGTGAACCACCCTCAACTTTATCCAACAGCTTACCAGCAGCACGGAAGTGACCGATGTTGGTCATACATGAACCAATGAATACTTCATCAATCTTAGTACCAGCAACTTGCGATAATGGTTTTGCATCATCTGGGTCATTCGGGCAGCATAGGATTGGTTCTTTGATTTCGTTCAGGTCGATTTCATAAACTGCAGCGTATTCCGCATCCGCATCTGCACGGAGTAAGCTTGGGTTAGCCAACCATTTTTCCATCGCTTCAACACGACGTGCCATGGTACGAGCATCGCCGTAACCTTGAGAAATCATCCACTTCAACATGGTGATGTTCGAGTTCAGGTATTCAGCAACCGATGCTTCTGACAATGTGATAGAACAACCAGCCGCAGAACGCTCTGCAGACGCATCTGACAATTCAAAGGCTTGTTCTACGGTCAAATCTTCCAGACCTTCGATCTCAAGAACACGACCGTTGAATACGTTCTTTTTGCCTTTTTTCTCGATGGTCAATTCGCCGCGTTGAATCGCTGCGTAAGGAATCGCATGCACAAGGTCACGTAAAGTGATACCAGGTTGCATTTTGCCTTTGAAACGAACCAATACTGATTCAGGCATGTCGAGTGGCATCACACCAGTCGCAGCAGCAAACGCGACCAAACCAGAACCTGCTGGGAAAGAAATACCGATTGGGAAACGAGTATGTGAGTCGCCACCAGTACCAACAGTATCCGGCAACAACATACGATTCAACCAGCTATGGATAATACCGTCACCTGGGCGCAATGATACACCACCACGGTTCATGATGAAGTCAGGTAGCGTGTGATGAGTCGTTACGTCTACTGGTTTTGGATATGCAGCGGTATGACAGAATGACTGCATGACGAGGTCAGCAGAGAAGCCTAAACATGCCAAGTCTTTCAGTTCATCACGGGTCATTGGACCTGTGGTGTCTTGTGAACCAACAGTGGTCATTTTTGGTTCGCAGTATGTGCCTGGACGGATACCGGTGCCTTCTGGCAAGCCACATGCACGGCCAACCATTTTCTGTGCTTGGGTGTAACCCTTACCAGTATCCGCAGGTTGTACTGGAGTGCGGAACAAGGTTGAAACTGGCAGGCCAAGCGCTTCACGTGCCTTACCTGTCAGGCCACGGCCGATGATCAGGTTGATACGACCACCCGCACGAACTTCATCCAACAATACTTGCGATTTCAGTTCAAAAGTCGACAGTACTTCATCAGTACCGTTTTTGGTGATTTTGCCCTCGTATGGGAAGATGTCAATTACATCGCCCATGTTCAGGTTGCCAACGTCTGCTTCAAATGGCAATGCACCCGCATCTTCCATGGTGTTGAAGAAAATCGGTGCGATTTTAGAGCCGATACACACACCGCCATCGCGCTTGTTTGGAATGTGTGGCAAATCATCGCCAGTAAACCAAAGCACCGAGTTAGTTGCTGATTTACGGCTTGAGCCAGTACCAACGACGTCACCTACATAAGCAACGGTATGGCCTTTTGCTTTTAATGCTTCAATTTGTTTGATTGGACCAATTTCACCTGGTTTCTCAGGAGTAATACCATCACGCGCGTTTTTCAGCATTGCATTGGCGTGAAGTGGGATATCTGGACGTGACCATGCATCTTGAGCAGGTGACAAGTCGTCAGTATTGGTTTCGCCTGTGACTTTGAATACGGTCACAGTGATTTTTTGTGCAACTTCTGGACGGCTTGTGAACCACTCAGCGTTTGCCCATGATTCAAGTACTGCTTTAGCGTGTGCATTGCCCGCTTGTGCTTTTTCCTGTACATCATGGAATGCATCAAATACCAATAAAGTTTTTTTCAATGCTTCAGCGGCACCAGCAGCAAGTTCTGGGTTATCCAGTGCAGAAACCAATGGCTCGACGTTGTAGCCACCCAGCATAGTGCCTAACAGGTACACAGCGCGCTCTTTGGTCACGAGTGGTGATGTTGCCTCACCCTTGGTGATTGCGGCTAAGAATGCAGCTTTAACATAAGCAGCTTGGTCTACGCCCGGTGGAATACGGTTTTCAAGTAGATCAACCAAGAAAGCTTCTTCGCCTGCTGGTGGATTTTTTAGGAGTTCAACAAGGCTTGCAACTTGAGCTTCATCAAGTGCTTTTGGTGGGACACCAAGTAGGGCACGTTCTGCAACGTGTTGGCGGTAGGCTTCTAGCATGGTTTTGTCCTTTAGTAATATTAAGGGAAAAATTTGATAGGCAGCGATCCTTACAGAAAACTACAACGTAAAGAGACTTTATTCAGCCCTACTCTTCGCTCAACAATTAAAGCGGTTATTGCACGAATGATTTCATCAAATCACCCCATGCAAATCGAGACGCTGCCTAGGTGTGGGAATGGTACTTGAATTTCCACTAAATGTTAATCAGATAAAGGCATAACGCCAGTGTAATGGCGCAATGATGAATATTTTTTTTGGAAATGGTGGCCAATTGAGCATTCATTATATTTTTGAATTGCAAATTTCTTTAATGCTAAGACTCCATTGAAAGTGCTATTTAATTCTAAATATTAGTCATCTTTAGTGTGCCGAAACTCACGATTTGCTCACCTAAGGACTCTGCCCCAATCTTTTCTACGTTTAGCCAAAAACGTTGCCCAGCGGGTAAATCGCCCCAATCTACCATTAACATTAAACATGCCCGCTTTAGGGTCTCATCAAATGATAAAACTTCAGCAGCTTCAAAAGGCATGAACTGATTTACTTTGAAAAATAGAAGCTTGAACAGTGTTTCTTTCAATGAGTAAATCATAGTTAGCCACTCCTCTCTTCTAATCGCCACTCTCTCTCCCAATCGAAGTTCATTAGTTGAAGTAATTAATGTAGCGATGTCGTTTGCCTGGTCGATCGAGAAAATGGTTTCGCAATCGATAGCAATGGATGTGTATTGTTTTTTTCGAGCAATAACCGCAATGGCTAATCCACTTTTTTCAAGAATATTATGCGTAATCGACCCTATAAACTCGACAGGAAAAATAGGTAAACCTTGAGCTGTGCGTCCCATGACAGATTTTAATTGTTCCTCAGTACAAGAAAACCTTTGTAATGCATGGATGGCAGTTAAGCGGCCAGAAAGAAAGCTAGCTCTACGCTGAGGAGAGGCTGTGCTGAGCCCGTCAGGCAAATTTCTGGCTAAATCACGAATAGACTCAGGGAAAAGATGCACAATTTCTGCATATTCATCGCTACGAAATACATGGCTTTCACAATGAACCCCTTCGGGTAACTTTAGTTTGACGATAGTCACTATTGATTACTCAAATTTACTTGCACGCCATCGTAGGATAGCGCTAAATACTTGTCATAGCGCTCTTTAGTTGTCGGAGCGAAGTTTTTCATCGACAATACTTTCTTTATTAAATTTATTCTATTGTAATTGGATATTTTGTGAACTCTGCATCTCAAGAAAATCAAAACAACACGGATCACTCAAGCATACGAGCCATTGTTCGTGGTGAAAACCGTCCAGACTTACTCAAATATGAAGTTCTTGCTGATTTGTTCGAAGAAACCGTCTCCCGAGTACCAGAGAAAATTGCTCTCATTTTCAATGATGAAAATCTAGGGCCACGAGCACTGACGTATACAGAGCTGAATCATCAAGCGGATCTGGTGGCTCACCATTTAATTCAAAATGGTGTGGTTGCAGGTCAAATCGTGGGTCTTTGGTTGCCACGCGGTATTGAGCTGTTAGTGGCTCAGCTTGGTATAGCTAAAGCTGGTGCGGCATGGCTTCCTTTTGATACGGAAACTCCTGTAGACCGCATTATGGTCTGCTTAGAGGATGCCAGTGCTGCGGGTTTAATCAGTGATACAAATTGGCTTCCTCGATTAGCACCTGTTGAGCAGCCGGTTTGGACAATAGAAGCCCTTCTTGCTCCGTCTAGCGATGTTTTAAGTCGCCGGCAGAATTTTTTACCGAGTCATCCTGCCTATGTCATTTACACATCGGGTTCAACAGGAAAGCCTAAAGGAATTGTGATTAACCAAGGGAGTATCTGTCATTTCTTGCGCAGCGAAAACGCAGTATTGGGCGTTCAAGAAAGCGATAAGGTTTATCAAGGCTTCTCTACAGCATTTGACATGTCTTTTGAAGAAATCTGGATTTCTTATTTGGTTGGTGCAACCTTATGGATTGCCCCTAAATCATTAACAACAGATCCCGATGCCTTACCATTGGCATTGATCGAGAACCAGATTACGGTATTACATGCTGTTCCTACCCTACTGGCGCTCTTCAGCATCGATGTCCCGAATTTGCGCATTATCAATCTTGGCGGGGAAATGTGCCCCGATTCATTGGTTGAGCGCTGGGCACTACCCCATCACCAAATCTTTAATACTTATGGCCCTACAGAAGCCACAGTTTCTGCTAGTTTAGCAAATCTTCATCGTGGACAACCTGTGACCATTGGCAAGCCATTGCCAAATTATGGTCTGCTGGTGGTAGATGACCAATTTAATTTGCTCAATATTGGTGAAACCGGCGAACTCTGTATATTCGGTATGGGCGTTGCTGATGGTTACTTAGGTCGTCCCGATCTCACTGCTGAGAAGTTTCTAAATAATCCTTGGGCCCAGACACCTGAAGAGTCTAAATTATATAAAACTGGTGACTTGGCGATTTTGGATGAAAATGGTCAGATTGCACTACTGGGCCGTGCAGATGACCAAATCAAAATTCGTGGTTTTCGCGTCGAACTTGGCGAGATAGAAGCGATACTTACCGAACAAGCAGGTATTGGTACCGCTGCAGTGCTGCTTCGGAATGAAGATGGTATGGATCAATTGATCGCGTTCATCGTCCCCGATGGATCACAAGACCATGACCTACAGGCCAAGACGGAAAGTCTGAGTGGCACCCATTTACGGGCAAAGTTACGTGAAAAACTACCGCCTTATATGGTCCCCAATCGTTTTGAGGTCATCGAACAAGTTCCGCGGTTACTCTCTGGTAAAATTGATCGCAAGGCGTTACGGGTATTGCCACTGACGACAATTGTCGATCGTGCTGCCTCAGATGAACCGACAAATCCAGCTGAAGTTGCACTTTTCGGAGTACTTAATAAGTTATTTCCGAATGCTCCAATTCAACTGAGTGCTGATTTTTTTGATGATCTTGGTGGACACTCCTTGTTGGCCGCACGTCTGGTTTCAGGCTTACGCGCTTTTCCAGAATACAGCCATATTACGATTCATGATCTTTATCAGAAACGTCGTGTTGGGGCGATTGCAGAAAAGATGGCAGAGCAATCCGCCCAACAAGATAACATTGCGGCGTGGCAGCCCGAAGAGTTGCAAGATCACACCGCACGCCGTTTCTTTTGCGGACTAGCTCAGATCATTTTGTTGCCCTTCCTCATTAGTCTTCATATTTTGCAATGGCTTGCGCCATTCTTTACCTACCACTTCCTGACAGGTAGCCCTGACGATAATATTTGGTATGCGATCAGTGTTTCGCTTGCCGTATTTTTGTTGACGCAAATTACCGGTTTTGCAGTTTCTATCTTTGGCAAACGCTTACTGCTTTTAAATATCAAGGCTGGACGCTACCCACTTTGGGGCGTTGTATATTTACGTTGGTGGCTTGCTGACCGTCTCTCCGATGTTGCACCAGTGCATTTGTTATCGGGCTCTTCTCTATATCATTGGTATTTGCGGGGTATGGGGGCAAAAGTCGGCCGAGATGTTTCCATTGGTTCTATTCATGTTCGTATGCCTTCCCTCGTTAATATTGGCGATGGCGTTAGCATTGGTTCATCGGTGAATCTAGAAAATGCTCGCGTTGAACGTGGCTGGTTGATTCTGGGGAGTATTGATCTGGCAAAAGAAAGTTATGTCGGATCTTATGCAATCTTAGAAAGTGACACGGCGATTAAAACCTATGGACGCTTAAATGGGCTATCCGCACTCTCCCATGGACAGACGATCAATGAATATGAAGTCTGGGATGGTGCACCTGCCAAGAAAGTCGAAATTTTTGATCCAGCCAGTTACCCTCCACGCCCAGCGGTATCAAATACACGATTGGTTGGAGAGTTTATATTTTTCTTAGCCAGTGTCATGGTTGTGGCCTGTCTATTCTTCATCCCTATTTTCCCAACATTTATTATTGTTGACTGGTTTGATGCGCATTGGCTAAGCCCACTACTTGCTGCTGACAATATTACGTTAACTGCGGTGCATTACTTCATCTTAGCAATTCCTGCTAGTGCCGTTATGATCATAGTTACGGCTTTACTGTCTGTCGCTATTCGATGGATTGCGTTACCGCGTTTAAAACCTGGAATCTCCTCCGTTCATAGTGAAACGTATTATCGCAAATGGTTTGCAAACCAGATTCAAGAGTCTAGCCTGCAAATTCTACGCGGGGTTTATGCCACTGTTTATGCACCAACCTGGTATCGGATGCTAGGTGCCAAAGTAGGTCGTGATGCGGAGATATCAACGGCCATGGGCGTTGTGCCTGACATGTTAACCCTCGGTGATGAAAGCTTTATTGCCGATGCGGTGATGCTTGGTGATGAAGAAATTAGTGGGGGATGGATGATTCTAAAACCCACAGTGGTTGGTAACCGCAGTTTTGTAGGTAATGGTGCGTATGTTCCTGATGGCACGACTATTCCTGATGGGGTCTTGATTGGTGTACAGTCTAAAGCGCCAGAGCATGCGATTAACGAAGGAGAAACTTGGTTTGGCTCACCACCAATACGCCTCCCTGCCCGCGAGAAGATGACAGGCTTTACAGAGGGGCTGACCTTTAAACCGACGATACTGCGCCGTTTTGCCCGGGGCTTCATCGAAGCAATGCGTATTGTGTTGCCTTTAGCGCTTACCATTGGTGTAGGTTATATGGTCGTACTCTCAGTGATCGAGACGACAGAAAATCAAGGGTGGACAGCTGGTTTCGCCATGCTAATTCTATGTGGACTACTTTATGGGATTGGCTGCTTTGTTTTTGTCGGATTGCTCAAGTGGGTTCTGATTGGGCGCTACAAACCAAAATCTGTACCCATGTGGACCCTTTTCGTTTGGCTCAGTGAGGCGGTAACTAGTCTCCATGAGTCAGTCTCAGTTCCAAACTTCCTGAACTATTTACGCGGCACGCCTCTATTGCCTTGGATGTTCCGTTTGATGGGTACAAAAATTGGCAAACAGGTCTACCTTGATACCACCGATATCACTGAATACGATTGCGTACAAATTGGTGATCATGTCGAAATGAATAGTTTCTGTGGTCCTCAGACGCATTTATTTGAAGACCGGATTATGAAGATTGGTCATGTCATAATCGGTGATCGTGTTTCGGTCAGTGCGCGAAGCATTATTCTTTATCATGCGGAAGTGGGTCATGATGCCTACCTAGGACCTTTGACCTTGGTGATGAAGGGTGAGCAAATTCCTCCATCAAGTGCATGGACTGGCTCCCCTGCTGTACCGTGGAGAAAAGCAGATTAATTCTGCTTTTTCCATATCCTGAAGAGACCCGCATGAGCAAACTCATGCGGGTCTCTTCAGGATTTAAGGAAATGTTATCCGTTTACTTCCACAGCTATTATTTCTAATAAATTCATATCAAGACTTGAATCTGCGTAGACCCAGACGCGCACCTCCAACTCAGAAATCGCCTCATCAAGTAAAAGTGGCATATCAAGAATTAAGTTACTGTCTTCAACTTTAATCAATGGATAACTGTCGATTATAACGACCCTATCCTTGTTAATCGTCACTTGTGCGAAAGCATGAAATTCGCCGCCCAATGATCTTATTTCACCATAAAGTTTAACGCGATATTGCCCAGCCTCAAGAGGCGTATATGGGCCATGAACAAGGAAGCCTTGTGAGCCAGTCGTACGAATGGCTGTACCGGACTTTTTGCCGACCTGAGTTGCCAGACGAATATCCGCACCATCATACCGAGAAATCGCATTTGAGTTATCGTATGTTTCATAGAGTGTCATCGTTGCTTCTGCAACAGTCGCTGCAAGCAGCGCATCGTCATGTGACGAATCGATAAGCTCAGGTTTCCACGCTTGAATGACATCGTTATATAACACTTCCCACTGCTGGATGACCGAATCCAGTCCGACTTTCTTTCGCAATGTCGAAGATACTTCTGCAATGGTCTTAGCATCATATTGTTCAAGCGCATGCAGCATTGATTCCGTGCGAATGGTGTGCTCAACAACCTTGCGACACCCCATGAAACTGTCTGGCCAATCTTGAAGAAGTTCAGATGATAGTATCCCACCAAAGCCATTATGGTCGGTTAAAATGACCATTGCTCCTGTGGCTGATGCTTCAATGGCACTGCGTGAAAAAGCAAATACGACATCTGCCTCCAGAAACCTTTCAGGTAAATTGGTGGCTATTTTTCCGACTCCACTGCCTACAGCATCCACTTCAATGCCTCGAAGTCTGCATGCGTTCTCAATCTCAGGCACAAAGTCAGCGATATGTTTTGTCACGATCAGTGCTTTAGAGGGTTTTTTTGCGATCTTCTGCCTTAAGGGAAATTTTGTGAGATCGACACCATTGGCAATAATTTGAATTTTCGACTCGGGCACACCATCTACGATCATCCGATCACGGCACACGGCATCAATTGCAACGTATCCCCCTATCCGATTTAAAAGCGGTGGCGGCGTATCGTATGGCGAGACAGAGTCGTGACAAACAAAAATTGCTGGAGTTTTTGGAAAACGGATTAAAGCGGCAATCAAAGCCACATTATGGTGACCATGAATAATATCGGGTACAAAACCAATTTTACCGATTTGGTTTGTAACAGGAATGCCCAGCGTTCTGGCAATTCTTGCTGTTGCACCCAGCATAGGGCTAAAAATTGCAACGCGATGCCCTTTAGACTTTAAGGCATATGCAAGTTCAACCGTCGCGACTTCCGTACCAGAGCGCCCTGATAAAATGATGTTTGTAATTAAAATCGAAAGCATAGGTTTTTCCCTTAAATATTATGGAGCAAAGTTCTAGTTTTTATCAGGAATAAAACAAATAACTGTCTTTTATATAAACCTAGGTTGTCAGAAATGCAACTGAATATATTTAATTTTTTTATTGAAAATTTGCATTCTCCCACTTCTTCATAAAGTGCTTTAAGTCTTGTTAACTGTTGGTTGGGGCTGCTTAGCCATTTGCTCACAGCTTTTACTGGACAGTCACTTTTAGATTGAGCACTTGCATTGGGTGAGCATGGTATTGTATCGTACTGTACTGTACAGTACGAAAATGAATATATGAAGGGAATTAATTCAAAATATACTCACTCATACTTGATCAATGCACTGACTGAATGCAGCAAATTTTAAGATGACTAGGCTCGACATTTTTGTCAATAATCCATGGAATTCATCATGCCCGATACAATCGAAAACACGCAAATCCACTCTATCGCAGATACGATGCCTAATTTACCGCAAACAAAACGTGGGATAGATCGACGTGAGGCATTACTGGCAGCGGCAGATGAGTTGTTTTTGCAGCATGGCTTTGATGGCGTCAGTTTAGATAGTCTGGTTGCACATGTTGGTGGCTCTAAAGCATCGATCTATCAGTATTTTGGCTGCAAAAAAGGCTTATTAGTTGCTTTAGTTCAACGGCGGCATGAGTGTTTCTTTGGTGAAAATGCTATGCCTACAGAGCTCGGTACTTCAAGTGTACGCGAAGTACTCATGGATACTGCGTTGAAGTTATACAATGCAGTGATTCAACCTGACAAAATTGCATTCATGCGTTTAATTGTTCGTGAGTCACAGCGCGATCCAGAAATTGGCCGTATTGCCTATGAACTTGGACCTGCTCGCGGACAGTCCACAATGGCTAAGATATTAACTGATGCTGATGCCCGTGGGGATATTTATTGTCCACATCCTTTTGAGTCAACTGTTATGTTTGGCGGTTTCTTGCAGCATATTAAGTGGCGAATACTGATCGGACTTCCTCCATTAGAAGAAAATGTAAGTGTTGATGATTTCTTTGAATTTTTTATTGATCGTTTTTTGGCAGCACATCATCCAAGCCACAGACCAGTTCATTAACAATTCAGGTTGTTTATCCTCTTTCTTGCGGCGAAGTGGTATTTGACACCTGTTCAAAAAAAGCCTTAATTTGCGCTCAGATATTTAAAAAATATCTGCAATAGCTTCTGCACTAAATCAATATGATGAACTTGGGCTTAGCCCATCAGTGCAAGTATTTCTCCCTGCGTTTCGTATTTATCAAGTATAATCTCTGGTTTTTCTAATCTCTGGCGTATAAAAGTGCGGTTATTGCATACATATACGCTTTCGTGAAGATTGGATTAGGTCATATCACGTTTTTAGAAAATGAACGAATAATAGAATTGCGAGAAGTATTTTTTTTGCAACAATTCGCGGAGTTAGCATGTTGCGGTTAGCCAGTCAGCCTCCACGGCACTTTTTAAGTTTACTCGATACTACACCCGAGGAACTGCACAATATTTTAGATCGGGCAATTGAGCTTAAAGCATTGCATCGTCAAGGCTTATTGCATCAACCCTTTCATGGCCGTGTACTCGGGATGATTTTTGAGAAATCCAGTACTCGCACACGTATCTCTTTTGAGGCAGGTATGAGCCAACTCGGAGGAAGTGCGATTTTTCTGTCACCACGCGATACTCAATTAGGTCGCGGCGAACCGATAGAAGACTCTGCACGGGTTATTTCGCGGATGGTTGATATCGTGATGATTCGTACTTTTGCGCATGAAACTGTTGAACGTTTCGCCGCCTATTCACGCGTACCTGTGATCAATGGACTGACTGACGATCATCACCCATGTCAGCTTTTGGCCGACTTGCAAACCTATAAAGAAATGCGTGGTGATTTCGCTGGGAAGACCTTTGCTTGGATCGGTGATGGAAACAACATGTGTAATTCTTATATTCATGCCGCACATCAATTAGGGTTCAAACTAAAGATTGCATCGCCATATGGGTTTGAACCTGATCCTGCGCTGTTATTTGAATACGCACATTGTGCAGAGCTAGTCTCTTCGAGTGAAGCTGCAGCTGAAGGCGCTCATCTTGTGGCAACTGACGTCTGGACTAGTATGGGGCAGGAAGCTGAACAAAATATTCGTAAACGTCGATTTGCCACCTATCAAATCACACCACGATTGCTGGATTTAGCGGCAGATGATGTCCTGTTTATGCATTGTTTACCTGCGCATCGCGGTGAAGAGATTTCCGAAGATATGCTTGATGATCCACGTGCAGTGGTATGGGATGAGGCAGAAAATCGTTTACACGCCCAGAAAGCGCTTATGGAGTTCCTATTAAGACCGGCTGTTTAATGCTTCACACTCCATACTGTCATTAAAGATAGGCTATTGTGTGAAAATAAGAACAACTGGAAAAACTAAATTATGATAATTCCTTCTTTTATCAATGAAATCATCAATCATGGCGCTTTAGGCGCGACGATTGGGATTATCTTTTTTTGTTATATTCAAGAAGACGCGGGCCTCATTTTGTCAGCAACACTTGCTTCTACGGGTGTTGTTCCACCTTTCTATGCCTGGGCTGGTGCATTCTTTGGAATCTGCACCGGGGATCTGACAATATATTTGATAGCCAGAATATTGCGTAAACCCATGGGAAATATACAATTTAATAGTGATGCTGCCATTACAAACAAAGAATTGTTTATGTGTCGCTTTGTCCCTGGTTTGCGCACTGTGGCATATGCTTGGTGTGGGATTAATCGCATGCCAATTTGGCGTTTTGGCCAAGTCATTTTTTGGTCGGGTATCGTGTGGACAGGTACTGTTTTTAGCTTAATTTATTGGGTGGGTGTACAACTAGGTGACCTTCCTATTTATTGGAAGCTTTTACCCGTTGTTCTGGTTATTGGTTTAATTTTATGGTGGCGACGCCATTGGCATCCGGCTTTCTTGAATAAAAAGACTGATGAAGATGTTCAAAAAACTATTAACGATAATACAGATATTATTTTACCGCCGCATGAGCAAAATCTCGCAAAAAATGAGACAAAAGAATAAGGGATATAAGTTCAAGAGTATTCATTAAAATACCAAACACTGAACTAATATTAAATTAATTAAAAAACTAATTCCTTTCGAGCAGTACTCAATCAAAAATTTAGATTGAGCAGCCCTTCATCTAGATTTTGATTCATAATTTCCTTGTCTCGCACATCACATGCAACATTTAGAAACGCCAGTTATAGAAGAAATCTATTGCACGATCTAGAGAAGAGCTCGCCTCCATATAGAGTCGTTGGGTCATCTGATAGCGGAGTGTCAGCTTGTTGATCGGTGTAAATACGCCGACCCCATAACGCAGATAGAGATCAGGTGAAATATAGCCTGTGACATTGACTGTAGTTCCGTCGCCACTGCCCTCTGCATCAAAAGTCAGATTACTTAAACCAAAAGCACTGCCCAGTTTATTGGTGAAACCACGAGAACCGCTTAACCCCGCACTAATCCCTGCTGCAGCTATAGCGTTGTTCACATCTGAGCGGAAACCGGCGGTGTTGTTAATCGTTGAGCTGGTTGAGTTGATATGCCCCGATAAAATCGCACTGTAGGTTTCTTGATCGGTTAATCCAGCATCATTGAATGTGGTGATCTTAGGATTACTTGCTCGACCTGTGATTCGGAGCCCGACAGTATGGCTATCAATAATCTTAAATGCTTCAATATCCAATTGAGGCTGTAGCATTGGTCCACTGAAAATGACATTGCTCTTGCTCAACGTTAGTGCTTGGCCATAAGCTTCAACCCTCGCATTACGCTGCAATGCAATTTGTCCTACTGCCGTCATACCACCTTGGCCACGTTGGCGTATATGCAATTGACCTAGGAGTTTTGCATTAGAACCAAATCCCCTAAAATAAACAGCATCCCCCAAAGCCGCATCAATATCCGCATTGATCGTCCATGCTTTTACATTTTGAAGTACGGTATCGACATTTTGATCTAAGCGCACGACACGGACGTCTGCAGATTTTGAAATCGCATTGCTTCCTGTACTTGCGCCAGGGGTGATAGAGCCTCGAGGGATATCAATGCGACCATTAATCGTTACTTGTTTGTCTATAGGCAAGACCTGAACATCTATTGTAGGACTGACCCATACCGCGACCATCGGCGGTTGACGTATTTCTAATTCTTTTGCGATTAATTTCAAGTTGATTTCAGGCTTATCAACCCACGTTGCTAAACCTGTCAAGGTTCCCTTGCCGTCCCCACTCATAAATTGCCCATTAATACTGGCTTGAGTCCCGCGGATACTAGATGAAAAATTGATGTCATGTAAATTCAAGGGCAGATTTGTCGCAACGATGCGACCATTGTTAAGCTTAAATTCACCATAAAAAGCAGGATTTGTAAGCGGCCCACTCATCCCGCCCGCTAAGGATGCGACACCTGAAAGGTCGCGAATACCTGGTAAAAACGGTTTCAAGACTTGCAGTTGTACATCGTCTAAAACCAGTGCACCGTTAATGGTTTTGGTTTCTGGTTTAGGGTCAATCAGTGCATCAACATATCCTGTACCGATACTGGGAGTTTTAGCATCAAAACGCAGTTTTATACCGTCACTTTGAGTTGCAAGTAGTAGACTTAGGCGTTGATATGGCATGGTACTCGGGGGGTCTTGTGGGTCATCCGCAGCCAAGCCGATAAAGCCATTATCTGTTGAGATTTGCGCGTTGATTTGCGGCGAAGTGTTGGCTTGCCAACTTGCAGTGGCATGACCTTGTAATTTGCCAGTCCAGACCATACCGCTGGGCATAACATCATTGAAACCGGCCAAATCCAACGCATCTAGTGCAATTGCAACGTGACCAGCTTGCGCACTGGCAACCAAGGGTTCCGTAATACATAATTTACCCGCACCAGACCAACAATGTGCGGCCAACGTGACTGCTTGTGTTTGGTGTAAATACTGTAGGGCTGCAGCTTGCTCTTGTTTTAAGGTGAGCTGCTTGGTACTTAAAGCACCCTGACGAATCTGACCAATCCAATCCATTTGCTCATTCAAGCCGCCAGCTAATTGCACCGAAAATTGTGTTTTCGGTGTTTTAATTGCCAGATCTAAAGCATGAGTTTTTTGTGTACCTGTAATTTTGGCATTTACATTACTAATGACTTGTTTCCCTCGACGCAAATCATTCACATTGAGGGTCAATTGACTCGGTTGTAGCCCTAGTTGAGGAATATCACCAATAAGAGTTGCATTTTTGATGGTCAGCTCAGGCATTTTTAATTGCTCTACTGACAAATTAATATGCGCATCAGGTGACTGGCTTTGACCAGAGAGAGAAACTGTTCCATAGACCCGACCATTTAAATTGGGACTAATCTGGGCTAAATTCCGGGCATCAATATTCATTTGAAAATTGCCGACTGGAGCGCCCGCACCACTTGCACTGGCACCGCCATTTGCTGTGACACGATTACCAGCCCAATCAACCATAAAGTTGTTGGCAATTAAACGTTCAGGTAAAGGTGAGACTGCTTTGGGATTGAAAATGGCACTCAAAGAACCCTTAGCCAGTAAAGGCTGTTTTTTCAGTGAGCCCGCTAAATCTAATTGTGAAATTTGGACATTGCGTACCGAAGCATCCCACTGTCCAGTTGTGTTAAAAGCGCCGCTAAGTGCACTTGGATAAGTTGGGACAAAGAAACCTAAATTAAAATTATTGAGTCGACCTGTCGCTTGCCACTGTAAACCACCTTTGGTCATGACTTGACCTGTTGCGCTAATTTGACCTGCTGCGCCGTTATGTTCAAAACGCTCGATTCGGGTAAGGTCTGGGGTACCTGAAACCTGAATATTTAGATTCCCTGTGGGCGCTTCACTGCCTTTCAAGTCACCATCAAATTTTGCAGAATATGATTTCATACCGCTGGTATTCTTAGCGGTATTCATCAGCAAGATTGCTTGCCCATTTCCCGTAAGAGAAATATTTCGTAACGGAGTACTCACTCCTTTTTGCACAGATTCTGATTGGAGTATTCCCGTTAATTCGGGTTGTACAGAAATGGTTTGTTGTGCTGGCGTACTGACTCCAGAAGCTGTAATAGCACCCTGTAAGCGCTGTATTGGTGACGAGACAATAGAAGTTAGATCTAAACCTTTGGTTGCAACAGAAGCTGCCCAAGTCATCGGTTTAGCGGCTTTCTTCTTCTCTGCTTTGGTAGCAAAACTAATATTTGCAGCAGCTCCTAAAGACCCAGCATCTCCTTTGAAAGTCACAATAGGAATCTTTACACCCGTTGGTTGACTAATAATGGTAGCGGCGTAATGTCCGGCTGGTACATGCTGACTGGGAAGCATTTCAACCGTGGTATTAATGGTTGTAAGACCTTGATGCATTCCGATTTTTGCAGTACCGCTTCCAGTATTAATCTGACCAGCCCCAGCTAATGTACGACTCAGGTTTTGCCATCGCGCATCTACAGCAAGAGGCAGGCTATTATTCCCCATGCTTCCTGCACGTCCCACCCCTACAATCCATTGTTCACCTGCAGAACTGATTAATCTGACTCCCAATTGGGTATGATGTTTCCCCATCAATGCCGTATGACGGAATGGTCCGGTTAAGGTTTCAGGTAAGTATGTAGAATAAGGTTTTATATTTTCTGGTAATAAATTGGCAACTTTTACACCTGTGAATTGCCCTTGGATAAACCAACGTAAATCACCCTGCCAATCTAAACGCCCAAAACCGGTTGCTGTTCCTTGTGCAATTTTTGCATTTAAAGACTGGATATCCAGACCTTTATAATCAGTAAATAACTTAACATCGTATTGCCCAGCAGGAACACTACTGCCCATGAAATCAGTAATGACATGAATATCTATGCCATGAGGTAGGCTTGAAATTTCAGCTTGACCAGTTTTGGAATAAAAGTTCTGATCCGTGACAATTGGCCAATGGAAATCAGTCCAATTTAACTTTCCTTTCAACGATAAAATATGATCCATGGGACGCACAATAATATTGCCACCCATCACATCTTTTGTTTGAGCAACCAGACCTGCATGTATTTCTTCTAAATCGCCCGTAACATTGACTTGGAATGGTGGAAAGCCTTCTTTATGCAATAAAGGAATTGCTAAACGACCCGCAAGCTTGATGGGATAATGATGATTAAACTCCATATTACCAGTGACTTGATCTGCTTCGAATTCTGCGCTCTTGATACTGGAGTCATTTAACGTGAGTAAATCTTCTTTCCAGCGCGCTTTTTTCAAATGGATTTGAGTAAAAACAATGTCAACTTTAGGCTCAAGTTGATGGGAAACAGGATCAAGAACCACTTGGCTAATGGTTAGCCCATTAATAATGCCCTCATTCACACGAAGTATCACCGGCAGTTTAATAGGCATATACGTAAAAGGCTTGCCGTTAGAGAGGGCTTTGGAATGGATAACCAAATCATCTATAACGGCATGACTTAAATGCACTTCTCCTGCGAGTACTGAGCGCCAGCCAATTCGAGCGACAATCTTTTTAGCAGTAATATCTGTCTTTTCTAAATTGACTCGAAATTGATCTAGTGTTACGCCGTTTTGTAAGTTACCACTGACATAATGATAGGTAACCAGATGTTGAAGCGTCCCAGCCTTCTCAAGTAGGAACTTTGTCCCTGAATCTGATCCTGCAAGTGCAAAGAGACCAATGACTAAGAGTGCAAGCAGCCCCAAAATTAAGCTAAAGACACGAATTAATACACGCCGCAATATCTTTTTTTTCGGTAATGTTGCTTGAGTTGTCGATTGTTCAGGAGCAGACATTAAAGCGGCGCTCCTATGTAGAATACTAAGCGAACAGGCACACTTCTTTCGGAAACACCTGCTGCGATATCCACTCGAACCGGTCCTACTGGTGAGGCCCATCGCACACCAAAACCAGCACCAACCTTAACCGGATCAGTAAATCGTTTATCAAAAGCATTACCAGCATCAACAAACACTGCCCCACGCCATTTCGGTTTAAATAAATAATTATATTCAAAGGAACCGACGGCTAGATTTTGACCACCAATATTGTAGCCATTGCGCTGAGTCGATAAGCTCTTATAGTCAAACCCCCGAATACTCTGATCACCGCCGGCAAAAAAGCGCAGATTATAAGGAACGTCATCAAAATTAGTAGTAATAATGGATCCTAGATCCGCACTGGCAACAATCTGGTGCTTCTCGGCAAAGCTCTGTAATCCGCGAAACCCAGCACGTAAAATCACCATATTTGCATCAGAGAATGCGGTTTTGGCACCCGTGTCAATTTGATAAAATTGACGAAATCCTGAGGTTGGATTAATTCCTCCTTTAGAGGTGACTTTATTGAGTCCAAATCCAAAGAGCAGTGCTTGCTGGTTGGTACTAATACCTGCAACATTAAATGGCGGAGGTAATGTTGAGGGGTCAACATTAAGGGCATTGTTTTCTAGCTGATCCAAGCGATAACGAATCGAGTATGTGCGTTGCCAATCCCCTGCTGGTTTAACAGCACGTTGTGCACCCACGGTGATGGTTTTGGTGTTGACATCCAACCCACTAGTTTCATTTAGTTTTTCATCTTCAAAACCACCAAATACGCTAAACACATCTTCCAATGGACTACCCAGTGGGATGTTATATTTCACATCCAAGGCTTTACGAATTTTTGATGCTTCAGCATTGGCATCGAAACTATGCCCTGAGTCATTAATCAATGCACGGCGGTATTGAGTCCGAATTCGAGGTCCAGTATCAGTCCCAAAGCCTAAGCCGACTTCTGCGCTGTTAGGGTGATCTGCGTTTAGTAAAACAATGACGGGAATACTATATTTCGCGTTACTAGTGGATGGTGAGTGATCATCTTTGATGTCAACGGCTTTGACTGTAGCTAGGCCAGTATTTTGATCATTTAAAATTGAAGAATCGATTGCCCCTTGTAAGGCTGTTTTGGCTTGAGTGGCTGGTGTTGCGTCTTTATTAACTGTTGGAGATTCGGTCTCATTGGTTTTGGGTGGTATCGCCCCGTCCTTCGATACGGTCGTGTTGCTGTCTGTCGCCTGCTTAATCTCAGCTGTACTCGATACGGTTGCAACTGCTGGGGTGCTTGTTGCGTCATCAACCAACGCATCAGGCGTTGGCGCATCAACTTGAACATTATTAAAATAACGCGTGTCTAGTAAATTACGGGACAATTTAGCCAGTGCGTTTGCACTATAATGATCACCAGGTTTGAACGGCTGTAATGTCGCAAGTACCTCAGGCTTAATCGGTAGTTTAGCGCTACCATTGGTATTTTTATAAATCACATCACCAAACTTGTATCGCACTCCGCTTTCATATGCTAAAACAATATCTGCTGTTTTGGTTGGAAGCGTCACCTGTACATCATGGGCTAAAAAATGTCCTAAAAAATACCCTCGATCTGTCGCCATATTAATAATTCTATTTTTAGTTTTTTCATATTCACCATGGTTGAAAATATCACCCACTTGTAAATCTGGCGAGCTTTGTAGACGTATAAAGGGTTTATCTTTTGCGGCTTCACCGGTGATTTCAATTTTTTGACTTGCAACTTTCACTGGATCGCCAGGCACTACATCAATAACTAAAGTATCCGTTCCTTTTTTGCTGAATCTGAAGTTGGCATCATAATAGCCGACTGCCTGTGCAGCATCCGTTGCAAGGCTTCTAAATCGGGGGAGACCAAACTGAAAGTCTTCGAAATCTGAAATCGTCACCTGCTTTAACGTTTCGATTAGATTGGTCTCAAGTTCCTCAGGTGCACCATTGACCTTGACTGAAATGGTAGGCTCAGCGGGCATGGCAACATATTCTTCCGTTGTATCCGGTTTCCGCCAAAAAAATATGGTATTTCGCACTCGCTTGAAGAAGCTGGGCTTGGCTTTTGGTGTAACTACAGGAGTATCCGTGTTTGAGGTAGAGGGCGCGGATTGAGGAGCTACTACTGATGAGGTTCCTGCTTCTGGTGGAGGCACAGCCGATGCTTTGGTTGTAGTAGTTTCATCGCTAGAAGTGGATGAGTTGTTCGATGCATCCGTGTTTACTTGAGTGTTCGTATTATTAGTATTTTGAGTCGAATCTATAGATGGAGATTGTGCCAGCTCGGAGGCTTGAATCGCAGTTGATGTCAAACTAGCACCAACGACCATCCATACAAATGATGAGAAACGCGAAATTGGCATGCAAAAGAACCTGTTTGACTACCGAATAGGATGAGTGGTGACCAGATGAATAATAACGTGTTGTCCTAAAGCTTGCTAGTGAACTCAGAGATCGTTATGGTAGCAGTCGCCTGTATTCTAGCTGAGCGGTTCATGCCTAACCAATTTTCACTTCTAAAAACACGACGTTTTTTACCAATTTTTATCACCCAATTTTTGGGTGCGTTAAATGACAATACATTTAAGCAAGCTTTAGTGATCTTGTTCACATTTCATGCAGCTGAAATCATGCATATTCAGCCGACTATTTTAAATAACCTTGCTGCTGGCTTATTCATTCTGCCCTATTTCTTGTTTTCATCTACGGCTGGACAAATCGCAGATAAGTTTGAAAAATCGAAGCTGACCCAATATATAAAAATCTTTGAGATTTGCATTATGTTATTGGCAACAATAGGTTTTTTTACGCATAATTTTTGGCTTCTGATGTTTGCATTATTCCTTATGGGAACGCATTCGACATTCTTTGGCCCAATTAAATACAGCATATTACCCCAGCTTCTTGCGAAGAAAGAGTTGGTGGGCGGCAATGGCATGTTTGAAACAGGAACCTCTCTTGCAATCCTCGCTGGCATGATTTTAGGTGGTGCAATTATGGCCAATGCGGGTGGAAATTTTGCGTGGATCAGCGGAACTTTATTGGCTATCGCAGTGGTTGGATATTTGTTTTCTCATGAGATTCCTGCGCAATCCGTTGGACATGCTCAATTAAAAATAAATTGGAATGTTTTTGTAACCACAAAAGAAACATTAGTTTATGCCAGTAAATTAGGTGATGTTTTCTACACAATTATTGGAATCTCTTGGTTTTGGTATTACGGCGCAACTTTTCTAACGCAGATTCCAGAATTTACCCGTGTTGTGCTTCATGGATCAGAAAGTGTGGTCACATTTTTATTGACTATTTTCTCCATTGGAATTGCATTGGGTTCTTTACTGTGTGAGCGTTTTACTGGGCATACCGCTAGCTTAAAATTAGTCCCAGTGGGCGCCGTAGGTCTTGCGGTATTCTCCGCAATACTTTATCTCTCTACCCAAAATCTTATCCATGTAACCCATCATCAAAACATCGTAGAAGTGGTTCATCAATCACAATATTGGCCAGCATTATTTTCATTGTTCGGTATTGGAGTTTTTGGTGGTTTTTATATTGTGCCGCTGTATGCGCATTTGCAGTCTGATGCACCAGAATGTTTTAGAGCACGTGTGATTGCAGCAAATAGCATCATGAATGCACTGTTTATGGTGATTTCAAGTCTTGTGTCCGTCGCGATTTTGTCAGGATTACATCGTACGATTCCAGAACTGTTTTTAATCACAGCTATATTGAGTACGTTAGTTTCATTGATTGTTATCCGCCATTTGCGAAATAATGGTCAAGAAGACCCAGCAAAAAACTTGGAGTAATTGTATGCGCCAGACTTTAGCAGATCGGATTATCAGCTCTTTTGATCAAGCTTTACGGAGTGTGGTGCCTAATAGCACACAAGCAGATCGCCCTATTCCACATCCTGAAGCAACCAGTGCACTTAATGTCAGTGATGCACGCCATGTCGCTGGATTGATGCGCGTAAACCACAGTGGTGAAGTAGCGGCTCAAGCGCTTTACCATGGACAAGCATTAACAGCCAAACTTCCCCATGTTCGTGAAGCGATGAAACAGGCAGCCCGTGAAGAGCAAGATCACCTCGTCTGGTGTGAAACGCGTTTAAAGGAACTGGATAGCCATACGAGTCTACTCAATCCGCTCTGGTACGCCATGTCGTTTGGAATAGGGGCTATTGCAGGCTTAGCTGGAGATCAATACAGCTTAGGCTTTGTGGCTGAGACAGAGCGCCAGGTTGGGTCACATCTTGACGAACACTTGCAGGCTTTACCGGAAAGTGATAAGCGTAGCCGTGCAATCCTCGAGCAAATGCATGAAGATGAACTTCACCACCGTGCACAAGCTTTAGAGGCTGGTGGTAAAGAACCTCCAGAATCTGTCAAAAAAGTCATGGGAGTCGTATCTAAAGTGATGACAAAAAGCAGTTATTTTGTTTGATATATATCTTCCTATCAGCACTGATCACTGCTTATTAATTTCTACTCCTAAAACAGTTGTACCTTCGTATCCAACAAGTAATACTCCCATCATAATGACCGATTAAGATCATATTTATGCCGCTCTTTTTTCTATCTTATCCGCTAGAAAGCGCAATTGCACTTCTCATTCTGGATATGCTGATATGGAAGTTTGTCCTATCTGAATATCGATTTTGGCGTTTTGGAGTACGCGTTGTTATCTATATTCTATATAGCAAAATACTTTTTATCTCGGGATTGAGCCCATTTACGATTGCACCTTGGTCAAATGATGAGTTTCGGCATTTTATTGCCATGATTTTAGAAATTTGTTGGTGGCTTTTTAGTGCACGAACACTCATGCTGTTTATCGATCTTTTTTTGTTGCCTCAGATCAAACAACGCAGTCATTTGTTGCATGACCTATTGGCCGCTTTCTTTTTCCTAGTCGCTATTATTGCCGCCATAGCTTATGTTCTCGGCCTTCCTGTTAAAGGGTTGCTTGCCACATCTGGTGCGTTGGCAATAATAGTCGGTCTGGCTTTACAAAGTACCCTAGGCGATGTTTTTTCAGGTATTGTGCTTAACACGACCAAACCCTACCAGCTTGGTGAGACAATTCTGGTGGAGGGTACTGAAGGGAAAGTTATTGAAATCAATTGGCGATCTACATATTTGCTGACAGGTGTTGGCAGCTCGGTAATCATCCCTAATTCGCTGATTGCAAAAGCAAAGATTATCAATTTAAGTCGACCAAGTCGTGTTCACGGCATAGCTATCTCCATAGAAGTTACTCCAGAAGCTCGTCCGCATACGGTACTGGAGGCTCTGGAGCGTGCTATTGATGGATGTAGTGAGTTACTGACGACACATAAGGCCAGTGCAAAAATCAAAGAAGCAAATGCTATTTCTTTTAAATATGAAATTAATGGCTATGTCGCTTCTATGGATCAAAAGACGCGTGTTTGTAATTTGCTTTATGATCTGGCTTATCGTCATCTTGCGGCTGTGGGTGTGCAATTACATAACCTGTCTTTAGCTACGCCAGCCTTATCCAAATCGAGCCATCGACAAGTTTTGCTTGATGGGATTAATATTTTTCGAACATTGACCGATGAAGAAAAAATTGATTTAAGTGCCAAAATGGTCGGGCATCAATACCAAGTCGGTCAAGAAATCATTACTTATGGCGAGGTGATGGATTATTTATTAATCATTGATTCAGGCGTTCTCACGGTAAGCTTAGCCCATAAAGATGGTTCACAATTTGAAGTAGGTCGTATGGGCCCTCGAGAAATTATTGGAGAAAAAGGTATCATGACCGACACGCCTACATTCGCATATATTACTGCACTGACAACAGCTGTGATTTACCGTATAGATAAGAATGATTTAATTCCATTTATTCAGTCGCATGCAGCAGTTGGCGATGCTCTGTCTAGCTTACTTAGTTTTCGAGAGCAAAGACTTAGTACGTTATTAAGCGGGCAAGAGTCTTTGCCTGTGGCTCATAATAATATTATGAAGTGGTTAAATAAAAGCGTTAATTGGTTAAAAAAGAAGCCTTAGATTTTAATTCATTAAAAATTTCTGCATACATATGGAATACTCTACCCAAATTTCTTGCATGGGTAAAATAACATCTTGAGGAAGCGGAAACCGGTTTGGGTCGAAAACAACAGCTTGCCCCTCCTCCTGCCATGCGATTAGATCGATATCTAAACGAACCGTATTTGAACGACGAATACGACCAGCATTTGTTTCAAGCTCAAAGATATTTTGTCGAAGGCGATCGATACTCATCGCACAATCAAGTTGAACGGCCATGTTGATGTAGTCCACCCCGATACCACTACGTGGTGGAAACTCATAACGTGAGGAGACGTTAACTGCACCCAACTTCCCCAGAGAAGCACAGGCAAAATCTAACGCAGCTTGAGGTTGATCATTACTTCCCAGAGCGAGCCAATAGCGCATGACGCTCCCGTATAATTTCTATGCCGACAGCCTGAGCACTTTTGACAGCCAGAGGCTTCTTAACGCGAACATGTACACTTTCAACAGTCGGATAATTTTTCAATAACATTTCAGCCAATTTATTGGCAAGGGTCTCAAGTAACTGAGGTTGTAGAGATTGGGTAAGCTCCGTGATTTGTTCTGAAGCCAATGCGTAATTGACAGCATCGTTTAGATCATCGCTCGCAGCCGCTGCACGCGTATCAACAAGCATTACGATGTCGATTAATACGGGTTGCTCAATTTGCCGCTCCCAATCAAATACACCGATAACTGTATTAACACGCAGTCCTTCAATTAAAACCTTATCCATGTTTACCTTATCTTCCTATGAGCATTTTTGAAAATGCTCATGTCATCAATGAATTAACTTTGATACAGGTTCAACATCAGCCACAAGTTGTAAACGTGCATCGCCAAACAAATCCATATGAGGAGTCAGCACTTGCATGAAACGATCAAAATACAACATTTGCTTCATGAGTAGCGCGAAATCACTGGGGAAACGGATCCCATGACGTTCGCCAACTTGAACCATATCCATAAGTAAGGTGTTCAAATCGCCAGTCTCGCCAGAAATAATCTTTTGCGGATCAGCCATGAGTAACGTCTGGAACATTTTCTCAATATCAGATTGTAAAACCTTCAGATCAACTTTGGCGTGAGTCATACCCATGCTGACCATGTTCTCTGCCATCAACGCATAATTGGTTGTTTGCAATGCTTGCATAAAGCTGATGGAAGCCTGCCATACTTCAGGTTTTAGCTGTCCAACGATCCCAAAATCAATAAAACCGACACGACCATCGGTGAGTAACATGAGATTGCCTGCATGCAGATCTGCGTGAAAACTTTTGCATAACATCAATGATGCAAACCAGGTGTTCATTGCAGTAATCAATGCTTGTGCGGGATCTTTGGTATATTGTTTCATTGCATCAATATTGGTCATGGAAACGCCATAAAAGCGCTCCATGGTTAATACCCGACGTGTTGATGCTTTTGCATAAACTTTGGGAACGACGACTTGAGTGTTATTTGTTTTTTCTAAAAAGTGCTGAAAATCCAGAATGTTTTGTGCTTCTTCAATAAAATCTACTTCACGAACCATGCGGATTTTAATTTCATTAACGATCGCTGCTAATGATGCGAATTTGAGCTTTGGCACGAAACGCTCAAGGAGTTTCGTTGCAAAGTGAACAAAACCGAGGTCCGTATGCAAAATAGTTTCGACACCGGGCTTCTGAACCTTGATGACAACGTCTTCACCAGTCACCAGTGTCGCAGCATGTACTTGGGCAATAGAAGCTGATGCCAGTGGTTTCTGTTCGATATGACTAAAAATTTCAGTCAAAGGACGATCAAACTCATCAATGAGTAATGCTTGAATTTCGGAAAAAGGAATGGGTGTTGTCTGATCCAGACACCCCTGAAACTCTTCAACGTATTCACGAGGAAATAGTGATGGTGAACTGGCAATAAACTGCCCCAGCTTGATATACGTCGCACCGAGTTTTTCAAATGTTTCGCGAACCAGCAGGGATGTCGGAGGCTTCTGATTAGCATAACGAATGCCTGCTGCTGCCAAAACAAGCGTGGTTTCACCGATACGAGCGATGCTGCGCAAGCTATTGAGTAACAGATGATTTTCTGACATTCGCATCAATCCTAAAGAAAGTTTTTTTTAAAGACCGTAACCTTAAAGCGACAACATAATAATAATTCTAAGTTACACCATTCATCATATTCAGTTTGTTGAAGCGCATACTGGGCACTGAGGATCTTTGTGGTAGCGTATCTGGCGTTGATTTAGATTTAAACCATCCCATAATAACAAACGCTCAGCTAAAGGGGTTAATCCCATGCCTAAAAACAGGAGTGCGGCATGGGCTTGCATTGCTCCAATAGTTGCTGTCGTTGTAGCCAGCACACCCGTATCAGCACAACGACGTGCATCATCATCAGGCGCTTCTTGAAATAAACATCGATAACATGCTTTCGATGGCATGATCAGTGTCATTTGACCTTCAAAGCCGATTGCTGCTGCTGACAATAACGGAATCTTAGCATCTACACACGCTTTATTTACGGCATCTCTGGTCGCAAAGTTATCCGAACCATCCAATACTAGGTCGATGCCTTCTAATAATGATGGTAGGTTTTGCTCAGAAACACGATTTTGAATAGCGTCGATTTCAAGCCATTGATTGATGATATGTAGACTACGCTTAGCTGCTATGACTTTAGGCTGACCGAGATCCGGAGTTGTAAAAAGAGTTTGACGCTGAAGATTGCTTTCGTCAACCGTATCAAAATCCACAATCCGTAAATAACCCAATCCGGCACGTGCTAGACCCATTGCTGCTGGGCAACCGAGACCTCCCATACCAATCATCAGTACACGTGCTTGCGATAACTTGAGCTGTGCGTCAATGTCCCACTCAGGCAATAAGATTTGCCGACTAAAACGCAATAGCTGCGCATCATCTAGCATGACGGTAAGCCTGCTTTACGGCCGATACTGACCCGATCATTGCCACCATAATCACGAACAGTGCGCACGTTATTGAATCCCGCATTGACCAGTAGATGACGGACAGTGCTTCCTTGGTCGTACCCATGTTCTAAAACCAACCAGCCATTCAAACTCAATCGATTAAGAGATTGCTCAATAATAATCTTTAAATCTGCTAAACCGCTATCGTCAGCCACTAAAGCGCTGAGTGGCTCATGAGTTAGGTTGGCAAGATGTGCATCGCTAGGGTCAATATAGGGTGGATTGCTGACGATGAGATCGAAGCTTTCACGATGATTCGAACCCTGCAAATCGTAGGAGAGTGTATCTGGCAATGCATCAAACCAGTTGCCTTGAAAGAATCGAACACGATCTAAATTATGGCTATGGGCATTATCCATCGCAACAGCTAATGCATCTGATGAGAAATCCGTTGCAGTGATGGTCCACGAGGGTCGCTCACTAGCCAAAGACAATGCAATTGCTCCCGTGCCTGTCCCTAAATCCAACACACTGATTTTTTGATCTTTGTTAAATAGCTCTAAGCTAGTCACAATAACTATTTCGGTATCTGGGCGAGGAATCAACGTTGCAGGAGTCACTTTTAGATTCAATGTCCAAAAAGCCTGTGTTCCAAGGACATATGCCAAGGGAATCCCTTCTACAAGCTGCTGTTGAAACTCTTGAAATAGATCCGTTTGCTCAGTAGTGAGCAAACGTTCAGGATGTGTACGCAGAAACGCATGATTTTGTTTTAGAACATGCATTAGAACCTGTTCAAGCTCACGTTGAAGAACCGCCTGCCCTGTCATTTGTAGAGCCTGAGCAATCGTGAGGTTGAGAGAAGCCATATTATCCACCATTTTCTTGAGCCAACATTGCAAGTTGGTCAGCCTGATGTTCGCGATGCAGTGCGTCTAGTAGTTCATTCATATCGCCCTGCATGATGGCATCAAGCTTATATAAAGTCAGATTAATACGATGATCGGTCATACGTCCTTGAGGAAAATTATACGTCCGAATTCGTTCAGAACGATCGCCGGTTCCCACCAAATCACGACGCATGCTAGCTGTCGCAGCATCGGCGACATCGCGCTTTGCTTGCTCCAGCCGTGCAGCAAGCCACGACATCGCACGGGCTTTATTCTTATGTTGACTACGCTCTTCTTGACACTCAACAACAGTGCCTGTTGGAATATGAGTAATGCGAACCGCTGAGTCGGTTTTATTGATGTGTTGACCACCCGCTCCACTTGCGCGGTAAGTATCTATTCGAAGATCGGCAGGATTAATTTCAACGGTATGATCGGTATCAACTTCGGGTAAAATCGCGACAGTACATGCCGAAGTATGAACCCGACCTTGAGTTTCAGTCGTGGGAACGCGTTGAACGCGATGAGCACCACTCTCAAATTTCAACCGACCATAAACGCCTTCGCCTTCAATCCGCGCAATAATTTCCTTGTAGCCCCCATGCTCCCCAGGATTTTCAGACAAAACTTCCAAATTCCAACGCATCTTTTCAGCAAAACGCGAATACATGCGGAATAAATCCCCAGAAAAAATAGCGGCCTCATCCCCCCCTGTTCCCGCACGAACTTCAAGAAATGCAGAGTTCTGATCGCTTGGGTCTTTAGGGATCATTAGAATATTGAGTTGATTGGTGTAATCCACCATTCGGGTCTGAGCATCACGTTTTTCTTCGTCTGCCATGTCGCGCATGTCTTTGTCGGCAGTTGGGTCACTTGCCATTTCTTCAGCTGTTTTAATATCGGCTTCAGCTTGAGTAAATTGCCCCCAGACTTGCACTAGTTCTTCTAAGTCACGATGTTCCCGTGATAATGCACGAAAGCGATTATTATCACTAATCACACTACTATCCGACAGCAGTGCATTTAACTCTTCAAAACGATCAGTTAGTTGGTCTAAACGTAGGCGAAGCGACGGCTTCATGTGCAGGCATCCAATTCAGGCAAGTACTTAACAGAACAGAAATTCCAAAATATTAGACTCCTAATATGGAATTTAATTCAATCAGAAGAATTCCTTCCGGTTCAGTAAATAAAATATCAAGGGCGCATAGTCTGACACCATCAGCGTTTAGGTGCAAATGGGCTTGTGCTTAAACACTCATTTATAAATTGAATTCTTTAAATGAACTAACCAATACGGCGCTTTAACCCTTTGGTTTGAATCACACGCGTTGCGATTTCTTCAATCGACATCTCAGAGATATTCAAACTCGGAATACCTTCGCTGATATAGATTCCTTGGATAGCACGTAACTCCATTTGGCATTGCTGGAAACTCGCATAGCGGCTTCCGGCTTTGCGTTCGCTACGGATAGCAACTAAACGCTCAGGATCAATCATTAACCCAAATAACTTATGGCGATATTCTTTTAAAACCTTCGGCAAACGATTGTCATCTAAATCATCTTCAGTTATGGGATAGTTTGCCGCTCGAATGCCGAATTGAAGTGCCATATAAATACATGTTGGGGTCTTACCAGAGCGAGAGACTCCAATCAGAATAATATCAGCGAGATCGTACTGCCTTGTGCGTGCACCATCATCATTATCGAGTGCAAAATGCACCGCATCGATTCGAGATTTATAATCTTGAGAGTCCACCATACCGTGGGAACTACCAACGATAGGTTCTGGCGGAACACCAAGTTCCGTAGAAATTTTACTGAGAATTCCTTCGAATACATCTAAATTTAGCGCAGAAGCGGTATTAATAATGTCGCGGACAGCGGGATCGACCAACGTATCAAAAACAAGGGGACGCATCTGATCATCGTGTGCTGCTTGATTGATCACGCCAACCGCATCAAATGCACTGGCCTCATTATCAACATAAGGCAGAATCCGCATATCAAACTCTACTTGTGGAAATTGAGAGAGTAACGAATGCCCTAATGTTTCTGCTGTAATCGCCGTCCCATCAGAAACAAAAAATACTGTCCGATGTAGTTTGGGAGGTTTATTCGATGAAGTGATAGAGGGTTCGGTCATGGCAGCGCAGATCAGCAGATAATTTACTTACTATAGCCTGACCCATGTTATTTTTTCCATGCTTAATTTTGTGAAGACAAAGTGATTCACGCTCTTAGATTCAAAGTGCTGTCCATTTTTTCCAAATTCTTGAGGGGCATTAATACAATAACAACAACATCCTTCACCACAACGTCATCTTTTCGAATTAAAGTATGGGCTTACAAATAAAGACTTACTTGCTCACAATTCGAACAACAATAAGCGATTCATACGGATGATGAGTTTGTCTTGCAGCCAGAGAGTCTTTATAGTAGTCAGTATTGTTAGATTGTTTTTTGCTAATGCATTTTTGAAAAAAACGGTCAGATTTGAAGTGCTAAAATACACATTGAAGTGATGGGATCTGACCCAATCAAAATCATAGTGAATACAATCAAAACCTGCGAATTTTCTGCGTTAACATGTTATTCGTTTGCCTCGTGGACGAATTTCAACCTAGCAGCTTTCGTCTGCTAATACTATCTTGGGAGTTGCATCTTGGAACCACGTGTAATAGACCTCGCCAAACTCGGCAAAAATGATATCGACCGCGTCGGCGGAAAAAATGCATCCTTAGGTGAAATGATTAGCCATCTTGCTGGTGCTGGTGTCAGCGTTCCAGGTGGTTTTGCAACAACAGCTCAAGCATTCCGTGATTTCTTAGAGCAAAGCGGTTTGAATGCACGCATTCAGAATGCGCTTCAAAATTTGAATGTAGATGATGTTCAAACCTTGATTAAAACCGGTGCCCAAATTCGTCAGTGGATTATCGAAACACCGCTGACTGCCGAACTGGAACAAGATGTCCGTACTGCTTTCGCTACCCTATCAGAAGGCAACCCTGATGTTGCTGTTGCTGTTCGTTCAAGCGCGACAGCAGAAGACTTACCGGATGCTTCTTTTGCAGGTCAACAAGAAACCTTTTTGAATATTCGTGGCATCGACAATGTGTTGATCGCAATTAAAGAAGTATTTGCCTCATTGTTTAATGATCGTGCGATTGCTTACCGTGTGCATCAAGGGTATGCCCATCAAGGTGTTGCACTGTCTGCCGGTATCCAGCGTATGGTACGCAGTGAAACTGGCGCAGCAGGTGTGATGTTCACACTGGATACTGAGTCAGGTTTTCGTGATGTCGTGTTCATTACCGCGGCATATGGTTTGGGTGAAACTGTGGTCCAAGGTGCAGTCAATCCTGATGAGTTTTATGTATCCAAGCCGCTGCTTGAAAACGGTAAACACGCTATTGTTCGTCGCAACTTAGGCAGTAAGCACCAGAAAATGATTTATGGCGACAGCGGTGTGACAGGCCATTCAACGGTTATTGTTGATGTTGACAAAGCAGATCGCCAAAAATTTGCCTTGAATGATCAAGAGTTGGTTGAGCTCTCCAAGCAGGCTTTGATCATCGAAAAGCATTATGGTTCACCAATGGACATTGAGTGGGCGAAAGACGGCGATGACGGTAAGCTATACATCGTGCAAGCACGTCCAGAAACAGTCAAAAGTCGTCAAAACGTCGGCACCATGGAGCGCTACTTACTTAAGCAAAAAGGTACTGTTCTTTGTGAAGGACGCTCAATTGGTCAGCGTATTGGTTCTGGTAAAGTCCGTATTATCAATTCCATCAAAGAAATGGATATACTCCAACCTGGTGACGTATTAGTCTCTGACATGACTGATCCCGACTGGGAGCCCGTCATGAAACGTGCTTCTGCAATTATCACCAATCGCGGCGGACGTACTTGTCATGCTGCAATTATTGCGCGTGAGTTAGGCGTCCCAGCAATTGTGGGTTGTGGAAATGCGACGGAAGTATTGGTTGATGGTACTGAAGTCACTGCATCATGTGCTGAAGGCGATACTGGCTATATCTATGAGGGTGCACTGGATTTTGAGGTTCAAAAGAACTCTATCGATTCCATGCCTCCCCTCGCATTCAAAATCATGATGAATGTGGGCAATCCAGATCGTGCCTTTGATTTTGCTCAGATCCCTAATCAAGGTGTCGGATTGGCTCGCTTAGAATTCATCATTAACCGTATGATCGGTGTACATCCGAAAGCATTAATCAACATCGATAGTTTGCCCCGCGAAACCCGTGCTGCTGTACTTGCGCGTACTGCGGGTTATGCAACTCCAGTTGAATTTTTTGTTGAAAAACTGGTTGAAGGAATTTCAACACTGGCTGTTTCTTTCGCAGGTAAACCTGTGATTGTGCGTATGTCTGACTTTAAGTCGAATGAATATGCAAACCTGATTGGCGGAAAACTCTACGAGCCTGAAGAAGAAAATCCGATGCTCGGTTTTCGTGGTGCAAGTCGCTATGTATCTGACAATTTCCGCGATTGTTTTGAGCTTGAATGTCGTGCACTGAAAAAAGTGCGTGATGAAATGGGTCTAACTAACGTAGAAATCATGATCCCATTTGTACGTACAGTGGGTGAAGCGGCTCGTGTGATTGAGTTGCTCGCACAAAATGGTTTGGTTCGTGGTGAAAATGGCTTACGCGTTATTATGATGTGTGAGTTGCCAACCAATGCGTTACTTGCAGACAAATTCCTTGAGCACTTTGATGGTTTCTCAATTGGTTCAAATGACTTAACACAACTCACGTTGGGTTTGGATCGTGACTCTGGTATCGTTTCGCACTTGTTTGATGAGCGTGATGATGCGGTTAAAGCCTTACTTTCAATGGCCATTTCTGCATGTCGTAAGGCGAATAAATATATTGGGATTTGTGGTCAAGGTCCATCTGACCATCCTGACCTTGCCTTGTGGCTCATGGAACAAGGGATTGATTCGGTCTCCTTGAATCCAGACTCGGTTCTCGATACATGGTTCTTTTTGGCTCAAAACCAATAATAGTTCCATGCTTAATGACTCTTGATATACGTTGTTAGTATGATCTTGAATTACAAAAGGCTCGTTTTACACGAGCTTTTTGTTGATTACAATTTTTGATATTGTGTTTAATTCCATTTTTTGTTCAAAGAAAAATCTTCTTCAGATTCATATCTCAATAGAGATAACTTCAGTTTAAACATTCACATTTATAGGCGCAGGCGTTCTTAA
Organism: Aquirhabdus sp.; assembly: GCF_046462495.1. Taxonomy (NCBI): domain Bacteria; kingdom Pseudomonadati; phylum Pseudomonadota; class Gammaproteobacteria; order Moraxellales; family Moraxellaceae; genus Aquirhabdus; species Aquirhabdus sp. Next base: position 164,588 of record NZ_JBKGVE010000009.1, read on the forward strand.
ACATGCAAATTTACCTAGCTCGGAATAATCAACAAGCGGGTCCCTACACTCTTGAACAAGTCAACGCGATGTTGGCAAATACTCAAATTGTTTTGACCGATCTCGCATGGCATGAAGGCATGGAAACTTGGCTACCATTAGGACAACTGACTGGTGGTAAGATGATTTATATCCCATCTTCAGATAAGGGCGCTGTTATTTCGCCATTTTCAACACCAACGAATCCCAATGCTAAAACAACTGCCGGTGTTTATTCGAGAACAACATCTGCAAAAATTGATGTAAATCAAATTTTTGCTAATGGTTCAACAATTGCAAATGTTGGTACGCGAATTGGGGCGGCGGTTGTTGATCTATTAACACTCCTCGTTGTCACTACGATTGCGATGTATCAAATCTTGCCGCAAGATACGATTACTAAAATTAGTGCGATAATGGAAAAAGCATCATCGGAGACGACGTTGCAGCTTCAACAGCAAGTTTACGCACTGATCCCTCCGCAAGTACAGGTTCAGGTGTTATTGATTGCTGCGGTTGTGGCTTTAGTGCAAATTCTTCTGATCATCTGGCGTGGTCAGAGTATCGGTAAGATTTTATTCAAAATTCGAATTGTGGATGAAAAAAGCGGTTTAAAAGCAGGATTTATGCAAGGGGCGGTACTCAGAACATTATTGTTCAATCTTGCTTATAATTTACCTTTAGTGGGTTCACTCATCTTTATGGTTGATTTTATCTCTTTATTTACAGAAAAGAATCGTACCCTTCATGACCGCTTGGCTAAAACCTTGGTTGTGAATGCGTTGCCCGTACAATTAGAAAAGCCAAAGTCTTAAAATTTTTATAAACAAATGTGTGATATTGGCATAATAATCGCTTGATATCACACATAGAAATTGCAATAAAACGTGTTAGAAACCTTAAAGAAAGTAAAGGATAAATACTAAAATGGTAGCGGTCGTATGACGATTCTGATTCTATTTCTCTTAATCGTCTTAAATGGCGTATTCGCAATGTCTGAAATGGCATTGGTCAGCGCTCGTAAAGCTCGCCTGCAAAAAAGAATCGATGAAGGGGATAAAGGTTCAATTGCTGCTGCTAAATTGGCTGAAGACCCCGCTGATTTTATGTCGACCATGCAAATAGGCATTTCGACAATTACAATTTTGAGCGGTATTTTAGGCGAAGCTGCTCTATCTGAGCCGCTTGAGAAGTTTTTACTCGACTTTGGCATGCGTGATGCGATTGCAAGACCACTGTCGATTGTCTTTGTTGTGGCCATCATTACTTATGTCAATATCGTTGTTGGTGAACTAGCTCCCAAACGACTCGGACAAATCGCTCCTGAAAATGTGGCGCGCATTGTGTCTAGACCCGTGCTATGGCTAACTGCAGTGATGTTGCCTATCGTGCGCTTCCTCTCTGGCTCAACTTATTTAGTTCTGCGCTTGATAGGGATTAAAAATACCCAGGGCCCTAAAATGACTTCTGATGAGATTCATGCGATTCTCGTTGAAGGTTCACAAAGTGGTTTGATCGATGAGCAAGAGCATCAAATGGTGCGCAACGTTTTTCGATTGGATGATCGAAAAATTGCCAGTCTGATGGTTCCTCGTTTGGATGTCACTTGGTTATCCGTTAATGACAGTCTTGAAAAGATATTAGATGTTATTGAAAAAAGTGAATTTTCTCGCTTTCCTGTTTGCCGTGACAGTATCAATGATGTCATGGGTGTGGTAATGGCAAAAAATGTGCTCACTCAAGCACTCAATAAAGAGCTGCTCAATCTTGAATCGATTATGGAGCCACCTCTCTATGTGCCCGAGTCGTTGAATGGTATGGAGTTACTGAATTTACTCCGAAACTCACAAACTGAGATGGCATTGGTGGTTGATGAATATGGTGATATTCAAGGTATTGTGACAGTGCAAGATTTACTTGAGGCTATCACTGGGGAGTTTCAGACGGATGATGAAGAGGATTCATATGCAATTGAACGCGATGATGGATCTTGGTTACTTGATGGTTTAATTCCGAGTCATGATATTAAGGACCGTTTAAAAATCAAAAGCCTGCCAGAAGAAGAGCGCGGGTTGTATAACACGCTTTCAGGGCTAATGATGATGCAGCTCGGTCGCATTCCAAAAACGGCAGACAAGATAGAGTGGTCTGGTTGGGTACTTGAGATTGTCGATATGGACGGTAAGCGTATTGATAAAGTACTTGCTACGCCGCTCATCTGTCATGATGATCTTGACGAACAAGACTAAGTGACATCGCTATGGACAAACCATCAGCGCAAAGCCCCCCGCCTATTCCTCAAGACATTGCTCATCGCGTAATGCATGCTGCTAGCCGAGATCAACGCATACGGGCTGGCATTATCGATCATACAATCGATAGTACTATCTGGCTTTGGCTAATGGGGATGACATTATGGTCGGTCTTCCATTTAGAGACGGGGTGTGATGCCCGCTCTATGATTGCCTCATTGGCTTCTCAGTTTTCATTTTCTATTAGTATTATTGTTGCACTTTCATTGTTTGATCTATTTCTTTGTGTCTGGCGTGGACAAAGCATCGGACAGTTATTAAATAAAATCTACAAAAAACCGCTTCAATCAACCCTTAATAATCCAACGAGTGTTATTAAAGTTTGGCTGCATGGTTTGGTCAGTCGCTGCCTTGGTTTGCCGCTGCTCCATGTTTGTCTTGTGTTCATGATTATCTTTAATCCTACGATACAGCCGATGTCCCTCTCCGACTTCTCATTGATTGAGCCTGAAGGAAGCCTAACACTGCTTGTTTTTCTATTCAAAATCATCCTTGCTACATGTGTACTGTTTGGGGTATTTTTGCCATTTGGACTAGGGTTTCTTCGTCAGCCTCTCCCCGCTTGGTACGACCGTGTATTAGGGGTAGATGTGCTGCAGTGCAAGGTTCACAACTAGATCAAATCATCCATAATGATGACAATAATATTTATTAAAATAGGAATAACAAATGACGGAGCTACTGAGGCGGAATCTGGAAAATCGCGAGCTGACCCGAGGAACGGGCAAGGTCTCGGCTTTTATCTCCATTGCGCTGGGTATATTGGCGATACTGGCTGCGCTATGCTTTTTATTTCCTAATTTGCTAACAACTCCAGAATTTCGTCCTCTTTACAATGCCCATCTTTTACGCCAACTCTTAATTCTGGGTATCGCTATTGGTTTTATTTCCGGTGTGATTAGTGCGTTTCGCAATCTCAATCGTCGTTGGGGATTGTCTGGGATGCTATTGAATGCTTTGGCAGCACTGCTTGCATCCGGCCAAATTGAACCTGTTTATCATGGTCGCAGTGTATATGCGGGCTTGGATTACTTTGTTCTGACTTTGCTCATTGCCGCGTTAATCTTTATTCCGATGGAGCGTTTTTTCGCTAAATATCAAGAGCAAAAACTATTACGGACCGGATGGGTTACAGATCTGAAATACTTTATGTTTAGTCATATCGGATTACAACTCATTAGTTTTTTCACCATTATTCCTGCTCAAATCATGTTTAATCACTGGTTAAATCCAACATGGCAACAGCTTGTTAGTAGCCAGCCTTTAGTTTTGCAGTTTATTGAAATTCTCATTGTTGTCGATTTTTTCAGTTATTGGATACACCGCTCGATGCATAAAGTACCGAGATTATGGCGTATTCATGCAGTACATCACTCCTCACATCATATGGATTGGCTAGCGGCAAGCCGGGTTCATGTGATTGAGATTATTACTAACCGATTTGTTGGATATATTCCCTTGCTGTTTATGGGCTTCTCCCCCGCTGCAACTTATGCCTACTTAGTCTTTATTTCTTTTCATGCGATTTTTATCCATGCCAATGTCCGATTTCGCTTCCCAGGTTTCCGTTGGGTGCTCGCAACCCCAGAATTTCATCATTGGCATCACTCTTCTGAGAAAGAGGCTTTAGATATCAACTTTGCCGCATTTCTACCCGTTTATGATGTGATTTTTAAAACCGCTCATATGCCAGCCCATCTACCTACACGTTATGGCACGACTGCTGAAACAAAAGTTCCCGAAGGGTTTATCGGGCAATTTCTTTATCCTTTAAAGCGCCGTAAGCGCAAAAAGAAACTTTAATATACGTATACTTATGGCGATAAACCTTTATTTGTTAATAAAGTAGTAAAGAAAGAGAAGGTATTGATTACCTTTCTCTTGTATAAAAATAAGACTAGCATTATAATCCGCGCTTCGCTTTTGCGATCACGCATAGATTTTTGTTTATAGGCTATTTATAAAATAATGTTTCTAAATAACATTTTCTGCGTGCCTCCTTGCTTCTATCTTGTCGAAAGACTTTTGATAGGGGCTGCCCAAACCGTAAGGAGCTATACATGCGTCACTACGAAATCGTACTTCTGGTTCATCCAGACCAGAGCGATCAGGTTGTTGGCATGGTTGAACGCTACTTGACTCAAATCAAAGATGCAGGTGGTCAAGTCCATCGCCTCGAAGATTGGGGTCGTCGTCAACTTGCTTACCCGATCAACAAGATCCACAAAGCACACTACATTTTGATGAACATCGAATGTGGCCAAACTACTCTTGATGAACTTGAAGAGTTGTTCCGCTACAACGACGCCATCATCCGTAATCTCATCATCCGTCGCGATGAAGCAATCACCGAAGAATCACTACTCGCTAAGAGTGCTGAAGAAAAACGCGCGCGTAAAGCACAGCGTAACGATGATGTGTCTTCTTCTGACATGATCGCTGACGAAGCTTAAGGAGCAATCGACAATGGCACGTTTTTATCGTCGTCGCAAGTTCTGCCGCTTCACAGCTGAGAACACAAAGTACATCGATTACAAAGATGTAGAAACACTGAAACAGTATGTGACTGAGAACGGCAAGATCGTTCCTTCGCGCATCACTGGTACTAAAGCCCGTTATCAACGTCAATTGGCACTTGCGATCAAGCAATCACGCTACTTGGCATTGATTCCGTATACCGATAACCATCAATAAGGAGATGAATTGTGGACGTTATTCTACTGCAACGCATCGCTAATTTGGGTCAACTCGGTGACAAGGTTTCCGTAAAGTCTGGCTATGGCCGTAACTTTCTGATTCCTCAAGGCAAAGCTGTTTCTGCAACTGCAGCAAACACTGCATCATTTGAAGCGCGTCGTGCTGAACTTGAGCGTGTTGAAGCCGAATCACTAGGCAAAGCACAAGAGCGTGCTGCTCAATTGAACGAATTGAATGTTGTTATCACCTCGAAAGCTGGTGATGAAGGCAAACTATTCGGTTCTGTTGGCACACGTGACATCTCTGATGCGCTCTCTGCTGCTGGCCATCCAGTTGACAAAGCTGAAGTTCGCTTGCCAAATGGCGCATTGCGTCACACTGGCGAGTTCCATGTTGCAATTCAAGTCCATCACGATGTGACGGCTGAAGTTTTGGTTACGATTATTGCTGAATAATCGTTTCTGAATAGGCAATAAGAACTAAAAAAGCACGCGAAAGCGTGCTTTTTTGTTTTGGTGAAGATGATATTTAAAATAGAAATAATGGCTAAAGGGCATTAATCGATATCGCAGTACCTCCTCCGCATAAATAACCATAAAAATGGTGACATCAGTTTATTATGATTTTACTACTGCCCACATCTGTCAATTAAGGGTATCCTAAGCAACTTATTTTTAGTTTGCTGTACCTGCTTCACGTTCCACTACACATTTAAGTACAGGTTTGATCATGCCAGACGCACCAGCTTCGCCAAATCGTGTCGCGACGCTATCGACTCACTCTGCAGAGAGTAATACCAAAGTCGCTCGTAAATCGAATAAAAAAAATGATGCTGAAAAAAGCACTGAGCTGACGCGTGAGTTACGTGTACCACCGCATAGTATTCAAATGGAGCAAGCCGTACTCGCTGCACTCATGACTATTAGCGAATCATGGGAGCAGGTCAGTGAAACCATTAATGAAAACTCATTTTATGCGATACGCCATCGTTTGATTTTTAAAGCCATTGGTCATTTGTCTACTGCCAATATGCCCTATGACGCAGTCATGGTCAGTGATTGGCTGAGTGGTCAACATCTGCTTGATGATATTGGTGGTGAAGAGTATCTGATGCAGTTGCTTGCTGAAAGCCCAGCGAGTTTATTCAACCTACCGGCTTATGCCGAAAAAGTCCGTGAACATGCGGTACTGCGCGATCTGATTGCGGTTGGTAATGAAGTTTTGCAAATTTCTTACGACCCCAAAGGACAGGCCGTCAGTGAAATCTTAGATGCTGTTGAAAGCAAAGTTTTTTCAATTAGTGAGCAGCATAATAATCGTACAGCAGAAAGTGGTCCTAAAGCGATCAATGCAGTTTTAAAAACTGTACTTAACAAAGTTGAAGAGCTTCAAAACAGTGATAGTGCAATTACAGGTTTAACAACAGGGTTTGTAGAGCTGGACAATAAAACATTGGGCATGCAAAAAGGCGATCTGATTATTGTCGCAGCACGTCCAAGTATGGGTAAAACCACCTTTGCTATGAACTTGATTGAGAACGTGTTATTTGGTAGTGACCTGCCTGCCTTGGTTTTTTCAATGGAAATGCCTGCAGACTCCATTGCAGTACGTTTGCTCTCTTCGTTCGGTTCTATCGACCAAAGTCGCTTACGCTCGGGGCGCTTAGAGGAAGGTGATTGGGTCCGCCTAACCAGTACTATGAGTCAGTTGCAAAGTAAGCACTTGTATATCGATGATTCTTCTGCACTACCACCCAATGAATTGCGTTCTCGAGCTAGACGTATTGCCAAGATGCATAATGGTAAAATTGGCGCAATCATGATCGACTATTTGCAGCTCATGAAAGTGCCGGGCATGGGAGATAACCGGGTCGGTGAAATTTCTGAAATCTCACGAAGCCTAAAAGCCCTAGCCAAAGAGATGAACTGTCCCGTCATTGCGCTATCACAGTTAAACCGCTCTTTGGAAAATCGCCCTAACAAACGGCCGATCATGTCTGACCTGCGTGAGTCTGGTGCGATTGAGCAGGATGCTGACTTAATTATGTTTATTTACCGAGACGAGGTCTATAACAAAGAGTCCAAAGAGCAAGGCACGGCTGAAATCATTATCGGTAAACAACGTAATGGTCCGATTGGAACCGTACGTCTTGCCTTTCAAGGACAATTTACGCGATTTACCAATTTGTCTCCTGAATATTATCGTCCAGAGGATGATGAATAAATCGACTCAACCTGCATTTGCTTAAGTGCACACCGTTAATTATAGATATAGGATTTTTAACATGCGGGATGCCCGCGTTCTTTTAAACGCCAAAGCCTTAACCCATAATCTTCACCGTGTTCGTGAATACGCTCCTCACAGTCATATTTTAGCTATGGTCAAAGCGGATGCTTATGGGCATGGTCTTGCATTCGCATTGACTGCACTACAGGACGCTGATGCACTAGGCGTTGCGTTTTTTCAGGAAGCACAGGATATTCGTGCACTGGGTAATACGCAGCCCATCGTAGTCATCGAAGGTGCTTTTAGCTTAGAAGAATGGATTGAATCCTCAAAAATCGATGCCCAATGCGCGATTCATCAAGAGCGTCAATTAGAGTGGGCACTGCAGCATATCATCCCAAATGCTACGATCTGGCTTAAAGTAAATACAGGCATGAATCGCCTCGGGTTAACACCAGAGCAAACGATTACCGCAGCGGCGCAATTACGTGCAGCGGGTTATCAGCTCGTCCTAACAACACACTTTGCCAACGCTGATGAGCCTGATCATCCGATCAATCAACAACAAATTGATACTTTTTTAACTCTGAAAGCCCAACTTGAGCCAATCCAAGCTTCCATGTGCAACTCGGCAGCCATCATGCAATGGCCTGAACTTCACTTGGATTGGGTGCGTCCGGGCATCATGCTGTATGGTAGCTCTCCTTTTGCAGACCATACCGCTCAACAATTGAATTTACAACCTGTGATGAGCCTAAAAACACGCTTGATCGCGATGCATCAGATTGCTGCAGGCGTGACAGTTGGCTATGGTGCACGCTATACCACGACACGGCCTACACACCTCGGTGTCGTTGCTATGGGTTATGGCGATGGTTATCCACGCGTTGTTGATCATGCGCAGATAAGTATCAATGGCCAGCTCATTCCGATCATTGGTCGTATTAGTATGGATATGCTCACTGTAGATTTAACGGATCTATCGATTTGCCCGACTCTTGATGATGAGGTGGTGATGTGGGGGAACGAGATCAGCGTGGATCAAATCGCAGCGGCGGCGGGAACCATTGGTTACGAGTTATTCACCCGACTTTCCATGCGACCTGTGCGCTACATCACGCAATAGGCCATTTCTACATGATGTTTATCTATCGCACATCCTACAAAAGACTGCTAAAATCATGACAAATGGATACAGGCATTCAATAATGCGTTATAAAAGGGATTCTGCTCAGGATGAGCTGATGATGGATTTTTATGCTCATAAAGGTTCTTTAGCATTTATAGCTAAACTCTATCAAAATTTTCAGGTTGGCCATTAATATGCGTATTATTAGTCAGATCATTCAATTTGCTTTGACTAAAGCTCTGCCGCTCAGTCTACTCTTCCATATCCCACATGCTTCAGCTGCAAACCTTTATATTTTCAAAGATAAAGATGGTAATGCTTTGCTGACCAATGTGGTTGGTCGTGATAAAAAACCTAAGGGTGAGCTCAGCCAATATAGTAACCAAGTCAAGGTGACTTGGTATCCGGATACTAATGTTCATGCATATCGTAATTGGGGCGGTAGTGAAGCGTCGGTTCTCCCTAGCTATAGTCGCAACCGTAATGCCTATGATGATCTGATTACGAGTGCTGCAAGCACATTTGGCGTGGATCAGGGCCTTGTTAAAGCCATCATGCACACCGAATCAGGATTCAACCCCGGTGCTCGCTCGCCCGTTGGTGCACAAGGTCTTATGCAGCTCATGCCTGCAACTGCACGACGCTTTTTTGTGAGTGATTCTTTTGATCCTGCGCAAAATATTTCTGGTGGTGTGAAGTACTTAAATTTTTTGCTTAAACGTTATAACAATAATCACGAGTTGGCGATCGCTGCATATAATGCGGGTGAAGGAAACGTCGATAAATACCATGGTATTCCACCATTTCGGGAAACTCAGGATTATGTAAAACGCGTGATGAGCCGTTTTAATAACCTATACAGTAATGGGATTAAAGTAAGTGCTAGTTCCTCGTCACCAAATAACGGTGGTGAATCAAATTTAGGTGCGCGATCACGTCCCATTATTACGTATACGAATGCTGATGGCTCTGCAAGTGCAACATTCACACCGACTAGTCCTGCGAATACCAGCGCATTTGATGCGTTGCGTAGTTCAGCAAACTAGAAAATGGCAATCAACCACATTACCCGCGCTCAGGCAGCATGGCCTATTCTCATTCGAACGGCCAGAAGAAGAGCACGTATCAGCTATAGTGAACTGTGTGGTGCAATTGGTCTACATCCCCGCGCCGCTACTCATTTACTGAATGTGATCTATCAGTATTGCTTGATTTACGAGCTTCCCCCTATTGTTGCTTTGGCGGTGAGTAAATCAAGCCAACTCCCAGGGGTTGGTTATACAATTACTGGTCGGGGTGGTTTTGATTATGAGGCGCTTTTGGAAGAGATCTATGATTTTGATTGGCCAGATCGAGTTCCTAATTTTGCATTGATTGACCCAAAGCGTAAAATAACTAAAAATATTGATTAACAAAAATATAGAAAATTTCAGCCCTTAGCTCTTACTTGGCACAATAATATTCCCTGCAATTAGGTTATTCTTTCTTCAATTATTTTTTCTATTTCGTTCAGAAACCTTTTGAACTATTCGAGTTTCTTTTTATGTTGCCACGCTCACGTCCACTGAGATTCTTCATCATCACAGTCATAGCGCTTATCAGTATTGCCTTAGTGTGGTATGTGTTGAAGCCCAAAAATACAACTCCAGAATATATCACTGCTGCGGTGGTGACAGGAAATATTGAGGACAATGTGCTGGCTTCAGGGACCTTGCAGGCGGCCCAGCAAGTCAGCGTCGGTGCACAAGTCTCTGGACAAGTTAAAAATTTATCGGTCAAACTCGGCGATGATGTTAAAAAGGGGCAATTGATTGCACAAATTGATTCGACTACCCAACAAATTACTCTTAAAAATAATCAAGCGGCAGTGGCAAATTTAGAAGCACAGAAACTGGTTAATCAAGCTAATCTCGAACTTGCACAAGTACAGGCAGATCGCATGAAAGTCTTGCTGCATGATCAAGCTGTCTCCAAAACAGAAGCCGATACCGCCACATCAACGTTAAAAGTTTCTAAGGCTAATATTGCGGCGGTTGATGCTCAAATTGAGCAAGCTCAGCTTCAGGTGAACAATGCGCAGGAGTATTTGGGCTATACCCGAATCACAGCTCCTATGGATGGAACTGTTGTTGCCATCGTCACCGAACAAGGACAGACCGTAAACGCCAATCAAACTGCACCCACCATTATTAAGCTTGCAAAGCTTGATACATTGACAGTCCGTGCGCAAATTTCTGAAGCCGATGTCGTCAAAGTCAAATCAGGACAGACCGTTTATTTCACGATTCTAGGGAATCCAGATAAACGATACTATGCGAAGTTGCGGAGTATCGAACCCGCCCCTGAGTCGATTGCAACAGATACAACCACATCGAGTTCAAGCACAACTGCGGTGTACTACATCGGTTTATTTGATGTTCCTAACCCTGATGGCGAATTGCGCATAAAGATGACTGCTCAAGTCTATGTGGTAGTAGCGGATGCAAAAAATGTCCTTCTTATCCCTTCCGCTGCATTAGAAAAGGCTGCCGATGGAACACAAAGCGTTCGAATCTTAGATGTAAATGGGCAAGCGCAAACACGCACTGTCAAAATTGGTCTAAATAATCGTGTTAATGCTCAAGTTCTATCAGGCCTTAAAGCAGGAGAAAAAGTAATTATTGGGAATGCTTCTGATACTACGGATACAAAAAAAGCAAAACGTGATCGGGAAATGTAAATTATGAACTTTCCGGTTCTCACTACTGATAATACAGAACATATAACAAATCAAAAATTAAAACCACTGTTACAAGTAACAAATCTTGTGCGGGAATTCCCTGCGGGTGAGAGCGTTGTACGCATTCTAGATGATGTCAACCTGAGCATCTATGCAGGTGAAATGGTTGCCATTATCGGGCAGTCGGGTTCGGGGAAATCTACCCTAATGAACATTTTAGGGTGCTTGGATCGCCCAAGTGCGGGTAGCTATCGCGTTAAGTCTCAGGAAACACGGAGTTTAGAGCCTGATGCTTTAGCTCAGCTACGTCGGCTTAATTTTGGATTTATTTTTCAACGTTACCACCTTTTAGGTGATCTAAGTGCGCTTGGTAATGTCGAAGTGCCTGCTATCTATGCAGGGCTTAGTGGTCACAAAAGACATGAACGCGCAAGTATGTTACTGAAACGTTTGGGACTCGAACAACGTCTCCATAACCGACCAAGCCAGCTTTCAGGAGGGCAACAGCAGCGTGTGAGTATTGCTCGAGCTCTCATGAATGGTGGTGATGTCATTCTTGCGGACGAACCTACTGGTGCGCTGGATCGACACAGCGGCGTAGAAGTGATGAATATCCTGCGGGAGTTAAATAGCGAAGGTCATACCGTTATTATTGTGACGCATGATCCCAATATTGCTGCACAAACGGGTCGAATTATTGAAATCAGTGATGGTCGAATTATCTCCGATCGACCGAATACCCCCACGCCTCCACTCGATCAAAAAAAATCCTTAGAACGACCATCTATCACGGACCGATCTTCTTTTAATGCGTTGTTTGGTCGCTTGACTGAAGCTTTTCGCATGGCGCTCCTTGCGATGAATGCACATCGTATGCGCACTTTTCTGACGATGCTCGGGATTATCATCGGGATTGCATCGGTAGTTTCTGTAGTCGCTTTGGGGAATGGCTCCCAAAAGCAGATTCTGAGTAACATCAGTGGACTTGGTACCAATACGATTAGTATTTACTCTGGTAAAGACTTTGGTGATATGCAGAGCGGCAAAATTCAAACGTTGCGAGCCAGCGATGCGACTGCCCTGGCCGATCAACCCTATATTGATAGCGTGAGTCCTATTGTAAATAGCGCTGGAACACTTCGCTTCCGTAATGTTGAATCCAAAGCGACCATCAATGGTGTGGGGGAAAGTTATTTTAGAGTCGATGGATTAACGATTGCGCAAGGACAAGGTTTTGACAGTAATGGGGTTCGTGAACAGAATCAAGATGTGGTAATTGACCCCAATACTCAGAAAGCCTTGTTTGGTGCAGAAGGGGCTCCTAGCATCAATCCCATTGGTCAGGTTATCTTATTAAATAGTTTACCGAGCCGAGTCATTGGCGTCACAGCGCCTCAAGATAGCGTATTTGGAAAAAGTGACCGGCTGAATGTCTGGCTCCCCTATAGCACGGTCATGAGCCGTATCTCGGGGCAAGGATATTTAAGTGGTATTGTCGTCCGCTTAAAAGATAGCACTCCCAGCAGTGCAGCTGAGGCTGCCATTACGACGTTATTGACGCTAAGACATGGTGCCGAAGACACTTTTACCCAAAGTAGCGACTCGATAAGAACCATGATTAAGAAAACAACGTCGACAATGACGCTCTTGGTCTCTGCCATTGCCTTGATTTCACTGATGGTTGGAGGAATTGGTGTCATGAATATTATGCTGGTCTCCGTCACTGAGCGTACTCAGGAGATTGGCGTACGCATGGCTGTTGGTGCACGGCAAAGTGATATTTTGCAACAATTTCTGATCGAAGCAGTCCTAGTCTGTTTAGTCGGTGGGCTATTAGGCATTGGTATTGCTTTATTGGTAGGTGCTGTCTTTAGTCACTTTGCAGCAGGGACTTTGCAAATGAGTTTTTCTACAGTTTCGATGGTTGGAGCATGCGTTTCTTCATCACTCATCGGTATCGCTTTTGGTTTTGTACCGGCTCGCAATGCTGCGCGCTTAGATCCTGTTGTGGCATTAGCACGGGAGTAATTTATTCAAATGACTCTTTTACGTTTACCCACGCCAAACTTAGGCAGCATCCAATGCATAAATGCAGTCAGTATGGCCACAATTACAACGACCCAAATCACCCAAGTTGAGAGTCCAAACCGTACTGGATACAGTACATAAAATGCCGATAAACCAATACTATTACAGGCTAAAATTAAAATCGCACACGCATAGTCATGGAAACGTCTGGCATGGGCTGAATTGATCATCCATTCGATGTCTGAGTTATAGCTAGGTAAGCTTAAGTGGGCATCATTTAATTGCTCTAGTTGTGCTAGATAGGCTCGAATATTGGCAATAATCAGCTCGTATTTATAATTTAAAAATGCAAAGCTTGCCGAAGCAACCGGAAAACCTAACAAAATCCACTCAATATGAGCATTATCCAGACCTGATGCACTATGGGATGCAATCAGCGCGGCAAGTAACCCAACAAAAAAACTGATAAAAATGGTGAGCGCTTGTTGACGCTGGGATGTGCGCGCATTCAACTCGTTATAAGCCGAAATATAGCGATAGTTTGAGGTGACGTATTCATTCTCGAAACGATGAGTCATGATAAACCTTATAAACCATTAAATTGCTCTCAATAAACCTCATAATGAGTACGGGATGCGTACTCATTATGTTGATGCAGAAATAGACTCTAAATTAGTCAGCCATCATCCGTTCACTCATTGCCACAGTGTTAAAACCACCATCGACATACAGAATCTCACCAGTAATAGCCGAAGCCCATGGCGAGCAGAGGAATAACGCTGCATTGCCGACTTCTTCGATAGTTACATTGCGTTGTAAAGGTGCAATTTGTGCATTCACATCAAGCATTTTGCGGAAGCTCTTGATACCACTTGCGGCTAAAGTCCGAATCGGACCTGCAGAGATGCCGTTGACTCGTATTCCCTCGCCGCCCAAACTCGTCGCAAGATAGCGAACACTGGATTCCAAAGAGGCTTTCGCCAGACCCATGACATTGTAGTTAGGTAAAACGCGCTCACTGCCTTGGTAGGTTAAAGTCAGCAAACAGCCTTGGCGGACACTAAGTAAAGGGCGTGCTGCGCGTGCAAGAGCAATAAAGCTATATGAGCTGATGTCATGGGCAATTCGGAATCCTTCTCTATTGGTGACTGTTGTGAAGTCCCCTTCTAATTGATCCCCAGGTGCAAAACCAATGGCATGTACCAAACCATCCAAGCCATCCCAATGTTTGGCAAGATCAACAAAGGTTTGCTCAATTTCTGTGTCACTGGCAACATCACACGCAAATACCAGCGTTGAACCAAATGATGCTGCAAATTCATCCACACGCTTTTTAAGTTTTTCATTAGGGTAAGTGAATGCCAGCTCTGCACCTTCACGATGCAACGCCTGAGCAATGCCATAGGCAATGGATAATTTACTTGCAATTCCTGTCACGAGGAAACGTTTACCTTGTAATAGCATATTCACTCTCTTTATTTAGCACTTAAATCAAAACTGTGAAATTAAAAAATCTTCAAGCTCTTCATCCTAACAGATTTTTGATACCGCCCAGAACAGCAAAAATTGACATAAAGTACTCGCACGATATCAATCTTTAAAATAATGAGGCAGAGATCAAGCGTTTGGTGTACTCCGTTTGAGGATTGGCAAACAAATCCGCTGTCGATTGTAGCTCAATCATATGACCATCCTGCAAGACTAAAACGCGTTGGCATAATGCGCGGACAACCGCTAAATCATGGCTAATAAATAGATAACTGAGTTTTTCTTGTTGTTGTAATTTCCGTAATAGCCTGACTAAAGTACGCTGCGTGCTACGATCGAGTGCCGAGGTTGGCTCATCTAAAATGAGCAGTTCCGGCTGCATGATCAGTGCGCGTGCAAGTGCAACACGTTGCCTTTGTCCGCCGGATAGCTCATGGGGGTAGCGGTACATAAAATCTACGGGTAACTCAACTTTCTGTAAGGCAGATGCTACCGCCTGACGACGCTCACTAGGCGATATAATCTGTGCTTTTATACCTTCTTCAATGATACTTTCCACATTTAATCGCGGGTTCAGACTTGCAAAGGGGTCTTGAAATACCATTTGAAAACGATGACGAAATGGCCGCAGTGCAGACTGGTTTTGCCCGTGTAAAGCGTCGTTACCAAGCCAAATCTCCCCTGAACTTGATATTAAACGCGCAATTGCAAGTGCCAGAGAGGTTTTCCCCGACCCGCTTTCGCCGACTACCCCTAAAGCAGCCCCTTGCTGTAAAGAAAAACTTAAGGGCTTTAAGGCTTCAAAGCTGCGATGGGATTTATGCTGTCGAAGGTAACTTAACATTCCAAATGCATTATGGTTGAATTGGACACTTAAATCTTTGACCTCAAGAATCTGTGTATGCTTATCCGAGGAGATATGCAATGGATCACCGAAATGATGGTTCAATAAACTTCGCGTATACTCGTGCTGGGGGTGCTTGAAAATTTGATCGGTACGACCTTGTTCAATGACACGACCTGCCTGCATGACAATGATATCGTCACTGTATTGATTGACTAGGCTCAAATCATGACTAATCAGAAGTAACGCCATCTGTCGTTTTTGCTGAAGTTGATGGATGAGCTCTAGAATTTGTGTCTGCATGGTGACATCAAGCGCGGTTGTCGGTTCATCCGCAATTAAAATGTCAGGATTCCCCACCAGTGCCATCGCGATCATGACACGCTGCCTTTGACCACCAGACAATTGATGTGGAAAACGTCTTAAATATTGCTCAGGCTCTGTTATACCCACCTGAATTAACAGTTCAATGACCTGCCGTCTTTTTTCTATTGGTGAACCTGATGACAGCATCAGTTCTCCAACTTGATCTTCAATGGTATGTAGCGGGTTGAGTGCGGTCATAGGTTCCTGAAAAATAATCGCAATCTTTCGTCCCCGAATATGACATAACGCCGTCTCAGATAAGCCTAAAATGTCATCACCATTCAGCATGACTTGCCCCGAAGCACAGATGGCTTCTGGTAATAATCCCATCAGTGCGAGTGCTGATAATGATTTTCCAGAACCACTTTCTCCGACCAATGCCAGAGTGCGTCCCGGATACAAATCGAAAGACAGCGTGTCTACTAGAGCCTTTTGCTCCCCTTTCAACGAAAGCGTTAGATTTTCGACTGTTAAAGAGATCTGTTCCGAATCGCTCAGCAGATCATTTTGTTTGATATTAGCGCTTGGGGTCGAATGCATCACGAGCAGCCTCCCCGATAAAGACTAATATGGTGAGTAGAATGAGAAAAGTAAAAAATGCAGATAGGGCTAACCAAGGAGAATCCAAATTATTACGTGCTTGCGTAAAAAGCTCGCCTAGAGAGGGTGACCCGAGCGGTAGACCATAACCGAGGAAGTCCAAGGTGGACAGCGCAGTAATATTTGCAGTTAATATAAAAGGGATTTGCGATAAACTCGAGCTAAAAACATTAGGCAAGATGTGTTTGAATATGATTTTAAATGGACCTATCCCCATGCCTTGCGCAGCACGAACGTAGTCTAAATGCCGCGCTCGTAAAAACTCTGCGCGGACTAAGCTGACTAAACTCATCCAGCCAAACAACAACATAATCGCAAATAACCAGTAAACACTGGGTGAGAACATACTCACCAGAATCATTGTTAAAAAGAGCTGAGGCATCCCTCCCCAAACCTCTACTAACCTTTGGCCGATTAAGTCAATTAAACCGCCAAAATATCCTTGTACTGCACCCACAAGAATAGCGAGCAACGTGCCTGCAAACGTTAATGCAATTCCAAATAAAATAGATACACGCAAACCATATAAAATTCTTGCAGATACATCTCTACCCTGATCATCAGTACCCAACCAGTTTTGGCTGGATGGTGCTGAGGGGACGGAAACGTTGAGATCTAAATTAGGGCTCTGGTCTGAAAAAGGAATCGGAGGCCAAAGCATCCAGCCCTCTTTACTAATCAACTGTTTGACCACGGGATCACGATAATCCGTTTCGGTTTCAAAAGTACCGCCAAACGTCGTTTCAGGATATTGCTTGAATATCGGGGTATACAGATGATCTTTATAAGAAAGCAAAAGGGGGCGATCATTGGCGATCAGGTTAGCGAACATGGATATGATTAATACGAAGATAAATATCCAAAGAGACACATAACCAAACTGATGTTGCTTAAATCGCTGGATGCGCCTTTGCATCAGGGGGCTCAATTGAGTCAAATCGATCATAGAAGTCCCTGTTGATTAAAATCAATTCGAGGATCAATCCAGCGATATAAAAGATCACTCATCAATCGGAACAACAGCTGTACGAGCGTATAAATAAATAAGATGCCGAAAATAACGGGATAATCACGTTGCTGTATCGCCTCAAAACCCAGCAAGCCGATCCCATCTAAATTAAATACGATCTCAATTAGAAGGTTTCCTGTGAGAACGATCCCAAGCAGGGTTTCGGGCAATCTTGCAATCAGCACAAGTATGGCATTTTGAAAGACGTGTCTATATAGTACCCGGCTCATGGTCAAGCCTTTGGCACGTGCAGTAAGCACATAGGGTTTACTTAGCTCTTCTACGAATGAAAATTTAACGAGATAGGTGACAGCTGCAAAACCACCGATGGTCATGGCGATCAATGGCAACATCATATGCCAAAAATAATCTTTAATTTTTCCATAAAAACTTAACTGATCAAAATTCTCGGACATCAGTCCCTGAAGCGGGAACCAATGCAAATACGAGCCTCCAGAAAAAAAAACGATCAATAAAATTGCAAAGATAAACATGGGAATTGCATTGCCAACGACCAGCAATAAGGCCGTCCCTTGATCAAATCGACCACCGTGACTGACAGCTTTTTTTATACCCAATGGAATTGACACTGCATAAATCAGCAACGTACTCCATAACCCTAATGAAATCGTGACGGGTAGCTTGTCAATAATGAGCTGAATCACAGGTTTATCTTTAAAAAAACTGGTGCCGAAGTTTAACGACGCGTATTGTTTTATCATCATCCAAAAACGCTCAGTAGCACTTTGGTCAAAACCATATTGAGTTTTGATTTGTTGAATGATTTCTGGTGACAATCCTCTCGCACCTAAATACTGAGCTTGATTTGATTGTGCAAGCTTACCCACTTCACCTGATAACTCACCCACATGACCTAAACCCTGTGTGTCGAATTTTGCACGCTCAATGGCCTGCTCGACTGGACCACCTGGTGCCATCTGTACAATGACGAAGTTTGTCAGCAGAATTAAAAACAAAGTCGGGATAATTAATAAAAGACGTTTAAATATATAGATAGTCATTTATTGGCTACCTAGGTATTGATTGACTCTCTGTTCTGCTTTGGCATCAATCCACCAATAATCTACACCGATATCATAGAGAGGGCGTTGTTTGGGCATTTGATATAGATTCCAAAACGCGACTCTATTTCCCAAAAAACCATATAGAGGAATCATATAGAATTCTGCGCGAAGTACGCGATCTAATGCGCGGCTCAGATTGATAATAGCGCGTCGGTCTTTCGCAATCACCAACTGCTTCAGCAACGCATCAACCACAAGGTTTTGAATGCCTGCCGTATTGAGGCTCCCAGATTGCTCTGCGACTTGACTTCCCCAATAGCCTTGTTGCTCGCTTGACGGCGTTAAAGTTTGTGGAAATGTATCCATGATCATATCGTAATCAAAACGCCGTGTTCGCTCTATATATTGAGGAATATCAACTACACGAAGGCTTGCGCTGATGCCAAGTTTCTCAAGATTGCGAATAAATGGCAGAATAATACGCTGCTGACTCTCATCATTACTTAAGAATTCAATTTTATAAGGTTGACCATGAGCATCAAACAAATGACCGTTCACATAACGATAGCCCGCATTTAACAATAACTGCCGTGCTTTTAATAGATTATCGCGGTTAAAGCCCTGTCCATCGCTCATTGGTGCTTGCCAAGAGCTCAATATGCCTTGTTGAACCCCATTGGATAAATGAGGTAATAACGGTCTTAGATAGACGAGCTCGGCTTCAGGGGGTAGACCTTTTGCTTCGAGTTCACTATTAAAAAAATAGCTTTGTAGCCGAGTGTATTGTCCATTTAAAACAGATTTGTTTAGCCACTCAAAATCAAAGGCAAGCGTTAAGGCTTGACGTACTTTGAGATTTTGAAACTTTGATTGACGTAGATTAAAGACGAGCCCACTCATCGTAATGGGATTACGATTCGGCAAGACCTGCTTAATGACCAAACCACTTTTAATGGCGGGGAAATCATAACCACGAACCCAAGATCGTTCTGATTTTTCTAATCGAAAGGTATATTGCCCGACTTTGAAACCCTGAAATGCGGTATCTAAATCTCGGTAATAAAGATATTTGATTCGATCAAAATTATATTTACCTTGATTTACTAGCAAATCACGTCCCCAATATTGAGGATTGCGTTTGTAGATAATACTCCGACCGGCATCAATACTTTCGACGATATAGGGTCCACTGCCCAATGGCGGAGTCATCGTGACTTGATCAAAGGGGCGATTTTTCCAATCTTGACGCGATAAAATAGACATTTGTCCAATCGCAAATGCAATTTTACGGTTATGTTTAGTTTTAAAATCAAAACGTACCGTGTTCTGATCAACTGCTGTGACTTTTTTGATATCTCCATAATAGGATCGAAGTCCTGGGACAGCTCGAGTTAGGATCGTCTCGAATGTGAATACCACATCATCGGCAGTGACAGGTTGCTGATTCGAAAATCGAGCATTGGGATGAATATGAAATATGATCCACGATGGATCTTCAGTATCTCGCGTGATTTTGTCTGCAAGCAAACCATAAGCGACTGAGGGTTCATCCAGTGAGGTCGCGAGTAAAGAATCAGATAAATAGGCCGTTCCGTTAACAGCAGTCCCTTTGCTAATCAGTGCATTGAGACTGTCAAACGTCCCCTGAGCCATCGTTGAAAAAGTTCCACCTTTGGGGGCATTGGGATTGGCATAAGGAAAAAAAGCGTCTTGGGAATGTAGTGGTGTTCCATTCAGCGCTATAGCATTGCTTGTAGTTACTATGGCAAATGCTGGTGTGATTAGAAAAAACACCAGACTGACTACGATAACCTGAATACTGCCCATCCTTGGGCGGTTGAAGCACATAACTAGCGATGACTCTTTTTCTTCGCTACTGGTTTTTCAGGCTCAGGGACACTGATCGTATCACCTGCTTGGATACGTGTATCCGCAGGAATGTCATTTAAATCCGCTAAAGCCACGACTGTTAACCCATGCTTGGCTGCTATACGAGCCAAGGTCTCACCACTTCTGACCTTGTAATCACTCGTTGGTGTTTTTTCAGTAGATGGCTTGTCATCTTTAGCTGACGATTTTTTGTTTGGCAACTCAATTGCAGGAACGCTGATTGTATCACCTACCAGTAAGGAGGTTGTTGCGGGGATATCATTGAGTTTCGCTAAGTTACCAACGCTTAAGTTATAACGACTGGCAATCTTAGCTAAAGTATCGCCACGCTTAATCGTATAGTCATCTGTTTTTATCGTGCTGGATTTTGCATTACTGGCTGTTGAATCACTCACCTTGTCTGCTAATTTACCTGTTGAGTCCTTTGAAGTAGCACTGTCCGTATTTGCCACAAGATTTAAGCGGGTTCCTGTAATCAAATTACTCGTGACTTTTAAATTATTACGATCCGCAAGTTCACGATTCGTTAGGTTGAACTGTGCAGCAACATCCGTCAATGTATCGCCTGCCTGAACCACATAAGTCGTAGGCGTCTCAACAATTTTCTTCGCACCATAAAGATAAAGCGGCGTCCCTGTGATCAAGTTCGCATTGGCATCCATTTGGTTCCATTTAGCGATATCACGCCATGCTAGGCCAGCTTTCGTTGCCACATTCAATAAGGTATCACCTGCTTTAACGATATAAATCGTCCGTACACCTTTAGGCTTATCTGATACCTTGACGTCGGCCACGACTTTGGTTTCAACAGGTGTCAACTTATGGGTCTTGATATCTGTTGCTGTCGGTGATTTTAAATATGGTTGGTCATAACTTAGTGAGCGGGTTTCACCTTGCTTGTCCAAGACTGATTGCTGAGTCTGAATAGCGGTCAGCTGAATTTTGCCATCTAATGGATCAACGACTGGGGTGCTGGATGATGTAATCGATCTGATTTCGGTGACAACTTTATTTTTATCATCAGCACTCAAATTCGGCAATGAGCCGTTTTTGATATCAGCACTTTTGGGATCGATGGCCACAGCAACAATTGGAGCCGAGTTCAACGTTGTTGCTGGTGCAACGATAATCGGTGACTGAGTAACTGGCGCTGAGCTGTCTACAGGCGCTGTCGTATTACTTGCTGTGATGTTAGTCGCAGAGACATTTGGATTACTCACAATAGGCTGCACTGTTGATGCAGGTCTTGTAGTAATTGTCATTGTTGTTGCATCGGTCTTAGCAACAACAGGGGCTGGAATATTACTAGCAAGTTGAGTCGCAGTACTTTGACTTTGTACAGCATTCGCACTGTTATTTACGTTAGCAACAGCTTTTTGAACATTCGTTTGAGATGGCACGCTGGCTTGGTTAGCCATAGCTGCTAATGCATCGGCATTGGTTGGAATCCGCTGATTACCACGGACGGTCACGGATTCAGTAATGTTCGCTGTTTTACTGCTGCTCACCACATTGCCTGCTGCCATAATTGCGGCGGCTTGGGGCGTACTCACAGCGGTAGAGGTCTTGCCATCTGAACGCGTAATGGTTTGAGTAATCGTCTGTGTGATGGGTTGATTCATCGCGAGCAAACTACCTGTATCGGTCACGCCAAATCGACTTGGGTCTACGGTAGGTAGATTTTTAAGTCGTGCATCGACCGAAGCAGAAAGGCTGGTCGGAATCAAAACCCGATAAGGGCCATTCGGCGCAGTTACCCCTTGTAAGAATGCTGGATTGAGCTCGAATATCTCCTTGCTGGTTAAGCCGGTTGTTTCAACAATTTTCGCGAGATCAACAGGCCCTTGTAAGGTCACCGCACGGAAATGCGGACGGTTTGCAATACTATTGAGCTGAATACCGTAACTTTCTGGATTTTTGATAATTTGTGCGACCGCAATAAAACGTGGCACGTAATTCATAGTTTCTTCAGGTAACTTAAGTGACCAGTAATCGGTTGGCAAGCCTTGTGCAATATTGCGATTGATTGCCTGCTGAATACGGCCTGGGCCAGCATTATACGAAGCCAAGGCAAGTTCCCATGAACCAAATTTCTGATAAAGGCTGGTGAGAAAGTCGTAAGCTGCGCGGGTGGATTCAACAACATCTCGGCGTCCGTCATAGTACGAATCTTGGCGTAAACCATAGATACGACCCGTACTTGGGATAAATTGCCACATCCCTGCTGCCGAGGCGTTACTTGTTGCAAAGGGATCATAAGAGCTTTCAATGACGGGCAATAAGGCAAGTTCAGTTGGAATCCCACGGCGCTCTGCTTCAGTCACAGTATAGTAAAAATAACGACTGGCACGTGCTGATAAACGATCGATATAGGGCTGACGACTAACAAACCAGTTACGTTGAGCACTAATTCTTGGATTTTCAACCGATAAATCTAATCGATAACCTACCCGAATACGGTTCCATAAATTACCGTAGCGTAGAACGGCTAGACGATCACCTTCGACCGCTTCCATATCTGTCGCTTGTAATAGTTCTTCTAAGGAGTCTGCACTTTCGAGATCGAGATTATCCTGTGGGTTGCTACGCGATTGAGTTGAATGATTTTTTTTATTCGGAATCTTATGGGCAGAGTTTTGCGGTGGCGTTGAGCTACAGCCGGCCATAATACCGACAATGGCAAGGACTAGTGCATGAGGGGTATAACGGTATAGCATTGGTAAGGTACCAATGCGACCATTTTGTTTAGGTGTTTGTGCAAGTATTGCATCAGGACCGACTTGCGCAGGCAGCAAAAACGACGACATCATGTATTATTCCAAGTCAAACGCATATGTAATTAACATTGTAGACCGATAATGCATGCTCTACCAATACTCATAAAGTGTTTGGACGTAAGCGAATGTTGCGTTTGTGGTATCTTGTCCTACACTTTATTGAGTTATGTGAACTGTTACACACGAATACTCCAGAACCTTGACTAAAAATTACGGCATAATGGTCTTAAATGGTTCTTTATTTGCTGTGTAGTCAGCAAGATTTTCTATTTTTCTAGTGCTGAAAGCTCGGAAAACATACTGACTTCAGACTAGTACTCGTTCTATCGTTTTAATTTTAATCAGTCAACTCGGATATCACCATGTCGCTACTCACAACCTCATCCCAAATGATTACGCTTTATGTCGATGGTGCATGTCGGGGTAATCCTGGAAAAGGTGGTTGGGGTGTTTATGTGGAGTATGCGGATGGCAAAAAAACAGAGTTTTGTGGGGGAGAGCCGCATACCACCAATAATCGTATGGAGCTTATGGCTGCTATAGAAGGGTTAGCGCGTACTGACCCTGCCCTTGCCGCAACAGTATGGACTGACTCGAATTATGTTCAAAAAGGGATTAGTGAGTGGATCCATAATTGGAAGAAAAAGAATTGGAAAAAGAGTGATGGTGGCGCGGTTGTCAATGCAGATTTATGGAAAATTCTAGATAGGCTCAGCCAAAATAGAAAAATAGACTGGCGCTGGATTAAAGGTCATGCGGGACATGCTGGCAATGAAAAAGCGGACCAGTTGGCAAATCAGGGCCTAGAGACTCAAGGACCATCTGTGGCATTAGCTGGTGATAAAAACCAAACGTTGGCAGCGCATATGGACTCTCCGGAAGATCGGCCACTTATCATCAAAGCTAAAAATACTGAGTCAACTCCGCTCATGGATTTGCTTTTGCCCCCCGAAGAGTTCGATGATCTTGAAGAACCAAATTGGTTCAATGAAGAAGAACAAGATCTGTCAGAGTCGTATGAGCGTTTCGATGATGCTGAAGAGACAGTGGCAACACGACGTCCTTTGCCATCATCCCTAACCGATGATGCTCATGCCGAAGAATCACAAGGGGTGGTCCGCACTCATAATACAGCGCGATTAGATGCATTTACCAGTAGTGGTAAACGTCAGCTCATCTTAGATACAGAAACGACAGGTTTTGACCCCAAAACAGGCGATCGGATTGTCGAAATTGGTGTTATTGAACTTATTAATCGTAAATTGACTGGAAACTCTCTGCATGTTTATCTGAATCCACAGCGGTTAGTTGGTGAGTCAGAAAATATCCATGGACTCAGCGACGCGTTTTTAAGTGATAAGCCTTTATTTGCTGATATTGCCGATGAGCTTGAGGCATTTTTGGTGGGTGCAGAAGTGATCGCACATAATGCGAGCTTTGATATGCGCTTCTTGGAAGCTGAAATGCAGATGGCTGGGCGTCGGCCACTTGCTGAGCAAATCACGGTCACGGATACATTGGCTATCGCCAAGCGTAAGCATCCAGGGCAAAAAAACTCGCTTGATGCCTTAGCAAAACGTTACGAAATCAAAGAGCGTGACCGTACGTTTCACGGCGCATTATTAGACGCAGAGATTCTTGCTGACGTTTATTTGCTGTTAACTGGTGGTCAAGTTACGCTGGATATGGATATTCAGGAGGAACGCAGCGCTCAGGCAAATGAAAGCCGTACGCGTATTTCGCGTAAACTCACCGTTGTACAAGCCCATACAGACGAGCTTGATCTTCATCAAGCCTGGATTGCTGAAATGGATGGTGGTCGTGATGGTGCTATTTCCATTTGGCATAAATGGGAACAAAGTCAGACATCATAGCATCATGGATATATATGACTAAGCGTAGAATGTGAATCGGTTGGCATTACTTGCTTTTCTTGATAGGAGTGACTATCGAAGGATGAATGAAAAGTGACTAAGCGAGCATCACATTTGGTTTGAAGAACGACTTAATTCATGCTTAACCATTTATATCTATTCATATTTGATGTTTAGTCATGAAACATGATTGAGTTAAATTGTTGATCATGACATCATTGGATATAGCACGGATTCAACAACAGGAAAGGAACATGCCTGCATCACTCGCCTCAAATCCAAAATCATATTTTGATGTCCAGCACTTTGATATATCCTCTCTTTATATCGTCAAATCAGAAATTAATGCATCCTTGAATCAGGTCGAGTCTGCGTTAAGCCTATTTATTTCAGATCAAAGTGTCACTGTTGGGTTATTTGATGCAGCAGATGCGATGCATCAAGTTACGGGCATTCTCAAATTGTTACGTATGGACGGCGCTATTGAACTATCGGATGGAATCCGTCTGCTGTTGATTAATATTTCAGAGAATCCTGATACAACCGATGACAGTAAAATCACTGCACTCAGTGAGGGGTTGATGACGCTGACACGTTATCTTGAATTTGTACTCTTGAATGAAACGTTATCTGCTCAGTTGTTACTACCCATCACCAACTTAATCCGTAAGCTATTAGGTCTCCCCTTTCTATCAGAAGGTTATTACTTACAGCCTTATCTTGATGACGATGCGATACAAAAAAATGCATCGGCTGCGACAACAATGCCTCTTGCTCTGCAAGACAATCAGAAACAAGTCATTAAAGACCAACTTGCACAAATGTTTCAAACGGGCTTACGTGCTGTGCTGCAAAAGAAGTCTCAAGCACGTGATTTTGCCTTGATGCATAAAGCGACTACACTAATGACATCTCTGAGCATTCAACCAGAAGCACTTTACTGGCAGATTGCCGCTCAAGTGATTGCAACCCTTAAACCAAGTACACTATTAACGGATAGTCGTAAGCGTGTATTGATCTATATTGAACGGCGCATTACTCAGCAAAATGCCCTCTTCACACGTGATTCTATTGCGGACCTACTCGCCATGACGGCGATTATGGATGATGCAAATCCACTCTTGGCACAATTTGGTTTAACTGATTTAGTGAAACCCGATCAAGAAACATTAAATCATAAACAGTTTCTATTTGGACCTGACCAGGAGATGATTCATACGGTTAGTCAGTTGGTACATCAAGATATTGCCAAAATTAAAGAGCTTGTAGATCTGATTGTGAATAATCAGCAACCCGATGATGCTTTAAACACGCTGAGTACTTCTTTAAAAGAGCTTGGACAGACTTTGGAAGTGCTCACCTTAAACTATGCGGGTAAGGGCCTCAATGATCAAGCCAATCGGGTTAAAGAATGGGTAAGCCTTCCTGATGAAAACCAGATTAACGCCTTGATGGATCATCTGCTCGATAGTGAAAATGCCATTATTCTCATGGAGCAGACTCATACTCCGGGTTTAGTCATGTTGCCTTTTACAAATTTACGAATTTCACTGCATCAGTTAGTCGATGCACGCAGTTTAATCGTTGCAGAAAGTAGAACGAGCTTAGCAGGTGCAATGGACATCATTCTTTCATACCTCGAGAACAATACAGATTCAGCGCAAATTCAAAGTATTGCAGCAGCTTGCGAGTCTGTGAGTGGTGCCATGGCGTTTTTGAATGCACCACGTGGACAAGCTATTCTTCGTGCAGCGGCTCAATATGTGCATGAATCATTTGAAATCACACAGCCTAGCCTGCAATCTATTGAGTATCTGACGGATGCTATTGCTTGCGTCGATTACGTTCTGGAAGGTATGGAAAAGAAAAAACCAGCAGGTGAAAATCCTTACCATTTTGGTGAACGCAGTTTGGCTAAATTAGGCTATCCTGTTGATCAGATCGCCGCTTAGATGTTAAAGGATTACCGTGTTGAGTACTTTGCCACCAAGTCGAGCCAATGATTTAGACATAACAACGTACGGACTCCTCATTGATGGCAATGCAATTGCTGTCACTGAGGATGGGCGCCTCCCTATTCTTTCTGAACGCTATCCAACTGATATTGTTATTGCTGTGACAAGTGAAGCCATTTTCATCGCTCGGTCAATGGAGTCCGGGCAGGAGTTAGTGGGTTACACACTTACGCCATTGCGTCAGCTATTGACCCGCTGGTCTACCACTGAGTTTGAACGAGCCTCGCGGGGTATCCAATTATTAGAGTGGCGGCGGAACCATGGTTACTGTAGCCGCTGTGGCACAGCAACTGTTACTCATGCCCATGAATATGCAATGGTTTGTCCTCGTTGCGAGTATATGCAGTACCCAAGATTACAGCCTTGCATTATTGTTGCTATTACACGTATTGATTCTAGTCACAGACATAGCTTATTACTTGCGCGTTCATCCCGATCAAATATGCCGATGTTTAGCTTGATTGCTGGTTTTGTTGAGGTTGGAGAAACTCTAGAACAAGCAGTCGCAAGAGAAGTTAAAGAAGAAGTTGGACTCGATGTCAAAAACATTAGCTACTTAGGTAGCCAACCTTGGCCATTCCCCTCTAATATTATGATTGGATTTCATGCAGAGTATGCTGGCGGTGAATTGGTCTTACAAGAGGAGGAAATTGCCGAAGCTGCGTTCTATGCCTTCGATCAACTCCCCCTTGTTCCTCCGACTGGATCTATTGCACACCGAATGATCCAACAAATCATTAGCCAATATAATCATTAGTCTGCGTTCAGGCCTTGATAGAAGCGCCACATATCAATCGCCATATCATCAACGGTACGCATTGCTTCCCACCCGAGTAACCGCTTAGCATGCGATACATCAGCATAAACACTTGCGGAATCACCTTGACGGCGAGGAACGACTTGATAGGGTAAATCATGACCAACAGCTTTTGAAAAAGCATTGAGCATCTGCATGACAGAGATCCCTTCTCCGCGACCCAAATTTAAAATCTCAAACGCTTCAGATTGCTTGGTGAGCCAAGTTATAGCTTGTACATGACCACTGATGAGATCTTGGACATGGATATAATCACGCACTCCAGTGCCATCAATGGTGGCGTAATCATCGCCAAATACTTGTAGATAGGGACGTTCCGCCCTTGCGACTTGAGCGATATAAGGCATTAAGTTATTTGGTATGCCATGCGGTATTTCACCAATCAAGCCACTTTCATGAGCACCTGCAGGGTTAAAATATCGCAGAACTGCAATTCGCCAATCTTGTTCAGCACGTGATAGGTCTTGTAAGATGAATTCACACATCTGCTTACTACGACCATAAGGTGTGATCGGTGCTTGCTTTGCATCCTCTACAATTGGGAGTGATTCAGGTTCACCGTAAATAGCAGCAGTTGAACTAAAGACTATAGTTTTAACATGTGTAGATTTCATCACCTCTAAAAGCGAAATTAGACCATTAACATTATTATCATAATAATCTAAGGGCTGCGAAATCGACTCATTAACAGACTTTGACCCAGCAAAGTGCACGACGCTGGTTACCATATATTTTTCAAATATTTGCTGCAACTGTTCTTTTACTCTGACATCCATCTGTACAAATGGAATCTCATGACCAACTAATTGTGTCAAGCGATGCAGAACTGAAATGTTTGAATTGGATAGGTTGTCGACCAAGACAACATCATGGCCATCTTTAACGAGTCGCGCAGCCATATGCGAACCCAAATAACCAAGTCCGCCTGTGAGTAAAATCATCTACTTTCCTTACGTAATGTCTTTGACTATGAATTCTTGATAACTGCTATTATGCCACTGAATTCCATCATGCTAATCCTATACTTTTTTATGAGCAGCGTCTTACTTTTATTAACAGAACCCATGACCTCTCCGCTGGCATGGTATAGTGCCGAACTTGCAAAATCATTACTTGAGCAAGGCGCACAAGTCAAAGTTTTCTTCTACCAAGATGCAGCGGGTATTGCAAGTCGCTTGAATTGGCGTCCAAGTGACGAACCTGATTTGGCACAATTATGGCGACAGCTTGATTTAGATCGCGTCGTTTGTGTCAGTGCGGCCTTACTGCGTGGCATTACCGATCAAGATAACGCAACACGGCATCAGCTAAAGGGCGATAACATTGCTGAAGGATTTCGTTTAGTGGGTTTAGGGGATCTCGCAGACTCAATGTTGCATGTCGATCGCGTTATTCATCTGTAATCCGATAAATTTGCAAGCTTATTCTTTACGAATAAGTAACGTTATAAACCGCTCAATGCAGAGCACTTTTTTGTGTAATACATTTAATACTTATATGAAAACACTCCTCGTCATTATTAGTCAGAGTCCGCTTCAAGGACAATTACTACTAGAATCGCTTTCTGCAGTTATGGTGCTGGCGACTTACGGTATCCAAGTAAAAATTTTACTGACAGATGATGGGGTTGATTTATTAAGAGTACCATTCAAAAACGAAGAAAATACATCACACCCTTTTAAGTCAGCTCATGCTTTAGTAGAAAGTTTTGAATTCTATGATTTACTTCCCGTCTGGGTAGATCAAATCAGCGCAGAACAATATCGATTAACTCTCAATGAGACCATTATAGAGCATGAATTCATTGAATTAAACTCAGCAATATTGGGGTCATTTGATGGGGTGTTGAGGTGGTAAATATAATGCAAAATAATATAGATGCACTGAAAGTTGAATCTCTCAATAATACCTTACATCTACTCACAGCCGCCCCCCGTTACTGGCCAGTACTTCTGCCTCAGCTTCAATCAGTATGGCAATTGGGTGATTTATTGCTTTTAATAGCGGAAGCTGCGCAGGGTTATCATTCGGTAAAATTGGCGCCATTTGATCTAACTGCAATTCTGCAGTCAGACATGCAGCTATTGGGTATCGCTCCAAACGATGCCAATCCCATACAGATTGTTACTATAGATCAGTGGGCAGAATTGACCCTTGTATTTCAACGTACCCTGACATGGCGCTGTTAAATAGAATGACAGATAAAAACATCTCTAAAGATCAATTGACCCAAGAGTTGACATTACTCATTGCAATGCCCGAAGTGGACTCAGATGGTCATTTAATCAACTACCTAAGATGGACACCCGAAGTTGCACAGTTGTTGGCAGCACAAGATGGACTTGTCTTGACGGAGGTACATTTACAAGTACTTTTCGCAATGCGAACTTTTTATCAACGATTTGAACATGCGCCTGCAACTCGCCCATTGATCAAATTTTTGTTGCAATCAATCGGCCCTGAAATGACAAATGTTCATCTCATGGCGCTCTTCAACACAGGCCTTGTTGCTCGCACTCTGGCTCGTTTGTCAGGATTACCAAAACCAGCAAATTGCTTATAATATCCATCTAATTGTTGTTACATGTTATATTTAATAAATAACATGTAACAACAATTATTAAATAGTATTATATAGTTACTATTAATTCGGTATATTCAGTTCAGTCATCGGCCAACGCGGCGTCGTCGTCACGGCGAGTTCATCATGCTGCCCGGCTTTAAGTCGTTGCCACCCTGCAAAAGCAATCATTGCACCGTTATCTGTACACAGTGCAGGTTCAGCGTAATAAACTTTTGCAGCGATTCGCTCGATCTCCATCTGTAATCGTGTTCGGAGTGCCTGATTTGCACTGACACCACCGGCAATAACCAAGCGTTTAAGACCGGTTTGCTTTAGTGCTCGGACACATTTTTTGACCAAGGTATCTACCATTGCTTCTTGAAAACTTGCGGCTAAATCAGCTTCGCGCCCTTGCCCTTCAATTTTTTTATATTGGTTCAAAACCGCAGTTTTCATACCGCTAAACGAGAAATCTAAGCCTTGGTGCAACATAGGGCGCGGCAAATTAAACGCTTGTGGATCACCAGATTCAGCCAATTTGGCTACATTGGGTCCACCGGGGTATGGCAGGTTCATCATTTTTGCAACTTTGTCGAATGCCTCACCTGCCGCATCATCAATGGACTCACCCAATAATTCATATTGACCAATACCATAGGCAGCCATAAGCTGACTATGTCCCCCTGAAACAAGCAATGCAACAAAAGGAAACTCTGGGGGCGCCTCAGATAACAAGGGGGCTAACAAGTGGCCCTCCATATGGTGTACGCCGATAGCGGGAATGTCTAATGCAAAAGCCAGCGTACGCCCAAATAATGCGCCAGTCATCAGTGCACCCATGAGGCCAGGGCCTCGTGTAAATGCGACCGCATCAAGATCAGATTTCCGAGTTTGAGTTTGTGTTAGGAGCGTTTCTAATAAAGGAATCATTTTGCGGACATGATCACGTGATGCCAGTTCGGGTACGACACCGCCATACTCAGCATGTAATGCGATTTGACTATGCAAAACTTGTCCAAGCAAACCTTTTTCGCTATCAAACAAAGCTAAACCGGTCTCATCACATGATGTTTCCAAACCCAAAACCAGCATAAAATCAACCTTTACAAAATCAGAAGACCACTTAAGGTGCACATTATAGAGTTTTCACTGAGATTTAATGCAGAAAATTTGCAAAAAACCTGTATATATCTACGTTTCATGGTTGTCACTCGCAAAACTTCACGGTAGAATAGCTGCCTTCGTCTAACTAAGACGGATGTTTATTGATCGCAGTGAAAATTGTGTTAAAATGAACGTCTGTAGACCAACCGATATTGAACCACTGAACCTAAACTGAACAATAAGTTCGAGGAAGTTACATGCCACAAGTTAAGCTTAAAGAAGGCGAACCAGTTGACGTCGCAATCCGCCGTTTCAAACGTTCATGCGAAAAAGCAGGCGTTTTGGCTGATGTACGTAAACGTGAGTTCTATGAAAAGCCGACTCAAGAGCGTAAACGTAAAAAAGCAGCGGCTGTAAAACGCCACGCTAAAAAGCTGTCACGTGAATCAGTTCGTACAACTCGCTTGTACTAAGATGATTTGCACACATTGATAAACTCATTAATGTGTCAGTAAATGCGTTATCAGATTTAAAGCCGAGCTCATTGTCTCGGCTTTTATCTTTTTGGATAGGTGCTTTACGCTTCTTTTAAATTTTTATAGTCATTCAATATAAGGATATTGATTTCATGTCCGAGCTAAAACTCCGTTTAACCGAATCAGTTAAGTCTGCAATGCGCGAGCGTTTGTCTGACCGCTTATCCGTACTTCGCGGTGTACAAGCTGCAATCAAACAAATTGAAGTTGATACGCGCGAAGAGTTGGATGATGCTCGTGTTTTAGCATTGCTTGAAAAACAACTCAAACAACGTAAAGAGTCCATTAGTGCATACACTAATGCAGGGCGTGATGATCTTGCTCAAAAAGAGCAATTTGAACTGGAAGTTATCAGCGAGTTTTTGCCGGCAGCGATGACCAGTGAAGAGCTTGAAGTACTCATTAAAAATGAAATCGTGACCCAAGGCGCAACCAGTATCCGTGATATGGGGAAAGTGATGAATGCGCTGCGCCCACAGATTGCTGGTCGTGCTGATGCTGGTGATGTTTCCGCGCGTATAAAAGCAAAGTTATCGGTCTAATTAAAATATTGGGTATATTTGGTTGTTTAAAACTTAATAAAAAAGTCAAATATACCTATAATATTGATCACAGGCTCGAGAGCTCTAAAGCCCTCTATCCTTTAAATTAATAACACTCGCAACTATAAGTCTTTCAGCTTCTCTTTCATTTTCTGCTCCATATATTTGGTACGTAGCGTAATAAGTTCAAACTCAACTGATTTTTTATCTGCAAGTGCTTCAGCACGATCAAGTGAACGCAACGCAGATTCAATACTTCCTTGCCAAAATAGCATTTCAGCGCGATATCTCAGGACACTGATCGCATTTTTATTTGTGGCGGGAAGTTTTTCTGCCGCCTCCTTCATCAATTGCCAGAGCTGAATATCTTGGGGGCGTTTAAGTGTCCATGGACGCAGTAAATCGATCGCAGTTTGCCCTTGGCCTAGAAGCACATAGGCGCGTGCTAAAGTCATGATGATCGGACGGCTTTCTGGCATAACTCGCGATAAGGGTTCAAGCAGTTTGATTGCTGTAGCAGATTTATTATCAGCAATCTCAATTTCAGCAGCAGTGATGGTCACATAAGCCGAATCTGGATAGCGTGTGAGCAAAGGGGTGACCAGTTTTCTGGCATCAATAATTCTTCCTGCTTTTTGGTATAAATACGCTAAAGCAAGTGCTGCAGCATCATCAGTTTTTGCTTGTGGAATCAATGCTGAAATATTAGTTGTATTTGTTACAGCAGCAACACGTAATTGCATTACATGAAAGGCATCAAGCTGTGGAGAGCTTAATAAGCTACTGCTCTGATTCATCATAGAAGAAGCTGGCCGGACTTGATCCAAGCTATATTGGTTTGCTCTGAGTCTTGCTTCGCTAATACGCTCACTCGTTAGCGGGTGGGTCAATATAAATGATGGGACAAAGCCGACCATTCTGGTTTTCTTCTGCATAATTTCAAAAAAATCAGGCATTGCTCTAGGGTCATAACCCGCACTTTGCATGAGCTGCATCCCAACTCGATCCGCTTCCCGCTCGTTATCCCTACTGTATGCGAGCTGTTGACTCATCAATGAAGCTTGTGTTCCCATAAAGAGTGCTGATGAAGTGTCGCCATCTTTTTTTGCCAAGGCAATGGCAGCAATGGCACCACCTAATGCCCACCACTTTTGATTTTTCATGGCATCGGTCTGGCGACTATAGTGACGCTGGCTCACATGGGCGATTTCATGTGAGAGCACTCCCGCGACCTCGTCAGCATTATCCGCACTGAGAAGTAATCCCGTGTTCATGGCAACTAAACCTCCCGGTACAGCAAAGGCATTAATTTCCTCATCCTGGATGAGTAATAATGCAGTAGGCGTTCCCAACAAGGTTTGAGCATAAATCCGCCGATACATCCGTTCAAGATCATCCTGAACTAAAGGATCATCAACCACAGGCACTTCTTTATTGATCTCTCGCAATACCGCTTCGCCAATTGTCTTATCCCGCGCTTGATCAATCAATCCAGGCTGCGAACCTAAAGTGGGTAAAACGTAGCTTTCGCTTGAGGAGTGGACCTGCGTATCCCAAACATCTGACTCTATCTTGGCATGAGTGAGCATTGGACATATTGCGGAGATACCCAGTGTCCATAAAATAAGATTACATCTCATTAGCATGCTAAAATAACCCGTCATAATCAATGTTCATCTGAATTATCAAGGGATGATGTTCAGAGCGATAGTATGATTTTGCAACGAAAATCATCTCTTTATGAAACGTTTCTAGCTTAGCTGATAAAGATGAATCTATACTGACACACTTGAACGTTTTAGATATGGAAGTGAGCCCTCAGCCCCATGATATTTGAAATTGATACCAGTGGTTTACACTGCCCCATGCCATTACTCAAGCTTAAAATGACTTTACGCCAGCAGGCTGATGATGTGCATATTCGCCTTATTTCGACAGATCCAATGAGTCAACAAGATATCAAGCGCTATTGCGATATTGCAGGCTTAGTTTGCATTCAGCACTTCAACGACGATAAACAAAATAAGTTTATTTTTGATATTCACAAAAAATAATACAACAGACGATTATTTTTTATACAATTTATTTAACTTGCATTCCTGTGTAAACAATTTAAATCCTAAACTAAACCTAGATAAACAAAGCTTTGAATAACGTATACAAAGCGCCAACTCAGAAGCACTATAATAGCCCCTCTTCCATGCACTCTCTCTGATTTTTCTCAGAAATCTGTAAATCGCAGATTGACGTCATTCTATTGATTAAGCCCTCAAAAATAAAATCTGATTTTATTTCTGATAATTTTTTTATCTTATATTTAAGGAGCTCTTATGCAATTGAGTATCGATGAGCTTACGAGGTCAACACAGACTTGGCTTCCTGTCATTATGCAATACAGCGGTAAGTTACTTTTAGCACTCATCACACTGATTATCGGTTGGTGGCTAATCAACAAACTGACTCAAAAAATTGGTTGGATTTTACGCACTAAAAACGTCGATCCGGCACTGCACAGCTTTATTTGTACCATAGCGAACATTCTCCTTAAAGTACCCTTAGTGATCAGTGTTGCATCGATGATCGGTATAGAAACCAGTTCATTTATTGCTGCGCTTGGCGCTATTGGACTAGCGATTGGACTGGCATTGCAAGGGAGTTTGGCCAACTTTGCAGGGGGCGTATTAATTCTATTATTCCGTCCTTTTCGCATTGGAGATTGGATCGAAGCGCAAAGTGGAGTGAGTGGCAATGTCGATAGCATCCAGATTTTTCATACAACATTGAAAACTGCGGACCATAAAGTTGTGATCGTACCCAATGGCAGTTTATCAAATGGAAATATTACCAATTACTCACGTGAGCCCATGCGTCGTATCGATATTAACCTAGGGATCGACTACGATAGTGACATTAAACGTGCGCGTGAGGTATTACTGAATATCGCCCGTGATCAACGTGTTTTTGCAACGCCAGAAGCAGCAGTTCATGTGACGGGGCTGGGTGATAATGCGATCAATATTACGTTACGAATTTGGGTAGCCAATACAGATTATTGGCCTGTCACGTTTGACTTCTTGGAGCAAGCTAAAGAACAATTAACTGATGCAGGTATTGGTATCCCCTTTCCTCAGCGAGTCGTTCATTTGGTTCAAAGCTAAATTTAATTAAGCCGTTAGGGGGTATTACAGCTGTTACATTGCAGTTTGTATTATCTCCAAATTATCATGATTTATCCAATATGCCTCCAATCCTTCAATTTGAAACAAAGCGGCTGTTACTGCGTCAATGGCAACTTTCGGATTACCCGTTATTTTCAAAACTAAATGCTGATTCAGCGGTGATGGCATATTTTCCTTCTACATTGAGTGTCAGAGAAAGTGATGCAATGGCAGCGCGCTGTCAATCTTTGATTGCAGAGCGAGGTTGGGGGTTCTGGGCAGTAGAGGTCAAGGCAACCCAGCAATTCATTGGTTTTGTGGGGTTGCATATTCCAACTGCTACACTGCCCTTTTCTCCCTGTGTCGAAATAGGCTGGCGCTTAGCGGCTGAGTTTTGGGGACAAGGATATGCGACAGAAGCGGCTTGTAGTGTTTTGCAGATCGGGTTTGAAGTCCTTCATTTACCCGAGATCGTTTCATTTACGGCTTTATTGAATCAGAGATCACAAAGGGTTATGGAGCGAATTGGGATGCATGATGTACAGGAAAATTTCGAGCATCCGTCAGTTGCAATAGGCAGCCCGCTTCGACCACACTGCCTATATAGGCTTTCATATCAATAATGGAAACACCAGAAAAATAATTTATTCGATCGCTCGGACGACTAATACTGTGCCTTCAATTGCGATGACTTTTACCTTGGTTCCTTCAGCTAATGACAGCCCATCTTCTGTTCGTGCTAGCCAAAAACTATCTCCTACACGGATTTGAGCCGTCGGCTCGAGCGCACGCGAAAGGATCAATACGTGATCAATGAGATGATGCTGAATTTCCGAAATCACCGGTTTTTCTAAAGCTGTCTGTTGCTGGCGCCAGCGTGCCCAAATGATCAGAAATATCGTTGATAGAATGGCAAAAACGATACCCTGACCAAATGGCGGTAGTATCCATGTCACAGCAACAGTGATTAGTGCAGCCAGACTTAAACATAGGCAGAATAGAATTCCTGTCATTAGTTCAGCAATAAGCATAATGCTGGCAATGATCAGCCAAAATACCCCAGCACTCATGTGCGATCCTGTGGTGGTGAGAATCGTGATGGTTTAGGGGGAGCGACTGAAGTCGCCTGCCCTGTACGTTCAGACAAGAGTTCAGCAACACCCCCGACCGCACCCACTAACGCGGATGCATCAAGTGGCATAAAAATAACCTTACTGTTTGTGCTTTTTGCCATGTCCTTGAGAGATTCAACATATTTTTGTGCAATGAAATAGTTCAACGCTTGAACGTTACCATTGGTCAGTGCTTCACTGACTTGTCGTGTTGCAGTGGCTTCTGCTTCAGCGAGTCGCTCACGAGCCTCAGCTTGTAAGAACGCTGCTTGTCTTTCACCTTCCGCTTTGAGAATTTGAGCTTGTTTTTCACCTTCTGCCGTCAAAATTTCAGCTTGGCGACGACCTTCTGCCTCAAGTACATAGGCGCGCTTGGTTCGTTCAGCTTTCATCTGAGAGGCCATGGCATTGACCAAATCAGCGGGTGGATTAATATCTTTAATCTCAATCCGCGTCATTTTTACTCCCCAAGGCGATGTCGCATGGTCGATCGAAGACAATAACTGACCATTGATCTGATCGCGCTGCGATAACATGGCATCCAATTCCATTGAACCAATGACGGTACGAATATTGGTCATGACAAGATTGTTAAGTGCTATGGGGAGGTTACTAACTTCGTAAGATGCCTTATAGGCATCCATAATCTGATAAAAACAGACGGCATCAATCGTAACACCAGCGTTATCGCGAGAGATGACTTGTTGCGGAGGAACATTTAATAACTGTTCCATCACATTGACCCGCTTTCCAACTTTTTCAATAAAAGGAGTAATAAAAGCCAAGCCAGGCTCAAGTGTGCGGCTATATTTGCCAAAACGCTCGATGGTATATAGAAACCCCTGTGGAACTATCTTAATAGCCTGTAGCCCGATAAATACCACCAAAACTAAAAGAACAATCAAAAAACTTCCAAGCATGTCATCACTTCCCTAGATAATCTGACGCTATGATTAAGTTCTGACGTCAGTATTAGAATTACATTTCAAATATAACTGATTCAGATCAGCATATTCTGTCTATGATGTAACTTAATATGCATGATGATGAGCCACAATCATCTCCCCCCACATTTTGCATCAATCTATCGTATGCGAGCGGCAGATCGAGCATCGAGCATCGCGGCTTTCATATCACGAATTGCAGCCTCAAGACCAATGAAAATACTATCTGCAATTAATGCATGACCAATATTTAATTCATGGATTGTTGGAATTGCTGCAATTGCTGCAACATTATTCATATTTAAACCATGGCCTGCATTAACTATTAAGTCCAAGTCCACAGCATAAGCAGTTACATCTGTAATGCGCTCAAGTTCTAATAATTGATGGTCACCAACCGCTTCAGCATAAGAGCCAGTATGGAGCTCAACTACAGGAGCACCGCAAGCAATCGCTGCGTCAATTTGCTGTACGCAAGGATCAATAAACAATGACACCTCACAACCTGCTTTGGTGAGAACCTCCACAGCATGTTGAATTTTTTTATGCTGGCGGACCACATCAAGCCCACCTTCTGTCGTAAGCTCATTACGTTTCTCTGGGACTAGACAAACATGTTGAGGCCGAATTTCACATGCAAAATCAATCATAAAATCTGTGACAGCAATTTCCAGATTCATTCGTGTTTGTAAGAGTGGTCGCATACGGCGGACATCGTCATCTTGTATATGACGGCGGTCTTCTCGCAAATGTAAGGTGATACCATCGGCTCCGACACGCTCGCATAGGAGTGCAGCTGCCACTGGATCGGGGTATGCAGTACCACGAGCTTGACGCAAAGTGGCGACATGATCAATGTTTACCCCAAGTAAAAGTGACATTTTAAGCTCCTATAAATTGTTTTATATCATGGTATTAATGAGTATATAACGATGATGCTTTAATTCTGTTGATATACGTCAAAATGATGGTCTGATTCTCTATTCTTTGTTAATCGCTTTAATATACGCTTGATTGGTAGGGTTCACTGTATTAACTTTTCATATGAAATCGGTAACGAAGAGCAAACGAACCATCGCGATGTGAGCACAATATTTAAGCTTATCTCTAGTCTGCATAACCCGCAAAATATTAGTTTGAAATATTTGTCTTATTGGATATCCAAAGCGCCCGACTTTTCAAGGGCTTATCACCTAATTGTGCGGCTAAAGCATTCCGTAAAACTCGCGTTAGCATGGGGAGTGACTCTACTGAAAGTGTGAGTGGGACTTCATCACTTAGATCACCCATCGCTAATAGTGATGCACCTGTTTCGCCAGAAGTATGAAGTGCAAAACCCTCATCCCTTTGATAACGGTATAGCAAATGAGATTGAATGGGTACACCTAAACGATCATTTTTAAAGTCTATGGCATAACCCAACTGCGACAAAAGAACGAGTTCAAAACGCCGTAAGGTTGCAATTAAAGATTGCTGGTCAGCAAGAGCCTGTAAAGCATGCGTGTAAGCTGTCACTACAGTAGGCAAAGGCTCTTGATGAGGCAGTAACCTCACCAATAATTCATTTAAGTAGAATCCAGCAAATAGTGCATCTCCGGAGAGTATCTTCGCAGTCCCTACTGTTTCCGCTTTTGCAAAAGTTTTGAGCGCGGATTTTCCCGTTGCGAACAGGAGTGTCGGCTGATAAAGCGAAGGGATACTCTGCCGAGTAATCCCATCTACCCGTCCGGCTTCAAATGATAAAAAGTTCACGAGCTTACTATTTTCACGATAAGCTCGCTGATGTAGAACATAACCGTGAAGCGGTTCATTACGCATCACAAATTCCGTTTAGCCGATTGACGAAACTAATTTCAACTCGTAGCGTCACTTTTACTCGTATCTTTTTTATCATCGTCTTTCTTGTCTTTGCTATCGGGGGTTAAAAGATCAACGGTTCCCCCGACTACGGCTGCCGTTCCTTTAACTGCAACTTTAGTGACGTCATAAGCGATGCCAAGAGGAACAGTCACGATATCAGTAATACAACCTGATAATAAAAGACTTGAGGCAATAACGACTAGTAAAACTTTCTTCATTACACTTCCCTTTCCTTGAAAATAAAACGCGTGTTAGATATCACCATAACCAAGGCTTTTGAGTGCACGCTCATCATCAGACCAGCCCCCTTTTACTTTAACCCACAGCGTCAGCATGATCTTTTGTTCAAGCAGTTTTTCCATATCCTGCCTTGCCTCCACACCAATCTGCTTTAAACGTGACCCTTTATCACCGATCACAATTGCTTTTTGACCCTGACGTTCAACAAGAATCGTGGCGTCAATGAAAGTACATGCAGCTTTTTTCTGCCCATTGGCTTTAACTGCTTCGGGTTCTTGTTTAAAACTTTCAATTTGTACTGTTAGATCATAAGGAATTTCTTCGCCTAATTGACGCATAATTTTCTCACGAATAATTTCAGAGACTAAAAAGCGTGCAGGACGATCCGTGATCTGATCTAAGCCATACAGGGGTGGCGAGAAAGGGAGATGTTGTCCAATAACTTCATGTAAGCGATCTAAATTAGATCCCCGTAAAGCGGATACCGGTACAATTTCACTAAACTTCATACGAGTTGATAGGCGCTCAATATGCGGTAAAAGTGTGTTTTTATTGTCCAAGGTGTCGGACTTATTAATCACCAACACGACTGGCATTTCGGCATGGATCAGTTTTTCAAGAACCAGTTCATCGTCTGGAACCCACTTCAAAGCATCTACAACGAATAATACGAGGTTCACATCACGTAGCGCAGATGTAGCCGCTTTGTTCATCATGCGATTGATTGCACGTACTTCTTTCTTATGCATGCCTGGTGTGTCGACATAAACCGCTTGTACATTATCACGGGTATCGATTCCAACAATTTTATGGCGGGTTGTTTGTGGTTTACGCGAAGTAATCGAAAGTTTTTGTCCCAGTAGATGATTCATCAAAGTCGACTTCCCGACATTAGGACGACCGACGATCGCGACAAATCCTGCCCGAAAATCGGCAGGAACAACAGGAGAGTCTTTAAAAAATTGACTAATAAGGTCATCCGCAACGACTTTGTTCTGTTGTTTTGGTTGACTTGCGGAAGCGATGGAATTTTCTTCAGCAATGTCAATTTTATGATAAGTCAACGTATCGAGTTCTTCATTGGCCAACTGAGATGCGTCATTGTCCAAAAAATGTTCAGGCAAGTCGTTTTTGTTTGGAGAATTGCTATTTGAATTAGTCATTGTATGATCGCTTAAATAAAGAAGAGGTGATCTCGATGGCTTAAAAAAGCCCATCGAATAAAGTAAAGTGATATCAAATAAATCTAGATATAAGATATACGTTGATTGTGGTTCATTGTTGGAGATGTCTTCGCAATTATATTACGAAGACTTTGTTTTAGGTGGAAGTGATTCTAAAAACTGCAATAGCTCACTTGCGGCACTTTGTTCCGCATAACGTCGACTTTGCCCATGTCCGACAGTTATGGGGGCACCTTCGACATGGCATTCTACGGTGAATGTTTGATTATGTGCTTCACCTTGAGTGGCAGTCAAAGTATACGCTGGTAACGGTAAATGCTTTGCTTGTAGTAGCTCTTGCAGCCTCGTCTTAGGATCTTTTAAAGTATCTTTAGGAACTAATGTTGTCAGATAGGGCTCATACCATCGCAGCACAACATCACGTACAATATTTAAATCGGATGAATCCAAATACATTGCACCGATCAAAGCCTCAACTGCATCAGCCAAAATAGACTCGCGGCGATGACCACCACTTTTCATCTCGCCGCTACCTAAAATAAGATGCTCTCCCAGCTTTAAGTCTCTGGCAATCGCGGCCAGTGAGTCTTGCCTCACTAATGTCGAACGCAGGCGTGTCAAACGCCCTTCATCCTCGCTTGGAAAGCGATCATAGAGATAGCAGGCAATAATGACGCCCAACAGTGCATCACCCATGAACTCGAGCCGCTCGTAATTGGACTTTGAACTCACCGAGCGATGAGTTAGTGCTTGTTGGCATAGTTCAAGCTTATTAAAACGATAGCCTAAAGCCTTTTGTAATCGAACAACTTTTAAGGACTCAGTCATGGAGAAAACGCACTGCTATCTATACTCATCTGTTGGTACAATTAATTTCCTGCCTGAATTGACTTTTGATCAAATATTTTCTTGAAATGAATGACCAAATCAATGTTTGCAATAAAGTTTTTACGAACTTCATATTGCTTAACCACCTCAATACCACCATCCGTAGTTACCGTTAAGTAGTCACTAACCTTAACATCACGAATACCATTCATATCAAATTGTTGACTAAATTCGCGCATAAGTGCTTCTGGATTGCTATCGGTAGGTGCTGCTTTTAGGCGCTCAGCTATAATTTTATTCATTGTAAAATCATCGAGGTAAACCCCACCCACCGCTAAAGTAAACTGAATGCTTATAAATGCAATAAATAAAAGTGCAACTATACTCCAGTACGACATTCCCTTTTGT
Organism: Aquirhabdus sp.; assembly: GCF_046462495.1. Lineage (NCBI taxonomy): Bacteria > Pseudomonadati > Pseudomonadota > Gammaproteobacteria > Moraxellales > Moraxellaceae > Aquirhabdus > Aquirhabdus sp. The sequence continues at coordinate 206,901 of NZ_JBKGVE010000009.1, forward strand.
CCACGCATGTTTATCCCCTGTCAGCGCTGTTTAAAACTACAATCCTTAGTTAATCACACCATTACGACTAAAGCTAGGTAAATGCCAGCCCGGTTCTTTATGCATCCACACATAAACCGCTCGACCTGCTAAATTTTCTTCAGGAACAAAGCCCCAAAAGCGACTGTCTGCACTGCGATCACGATTATCACCCATCATAAAATAATGTTTTGCAGGGACAGTTACCTCCCAGTGGTGACCATTGCTTGCGACAAATACGCCATTATTAAGCGAATTGACAAACGGAGCTTGTGATGCAGACCACACGCCAGAAAGTTCACGGGTAATATGACTATGTGTTCCCATTTGTTCGCGAGAAAATTGCTCATAGGCGGAATCACCCATATCTGGTAATGCAACTTTTGCAACCTTCTCTCCATTAATGGTCAAACTTCCTTCGTCATAAACAATTTTGTCACCCGGTAATCCTACCAAGCGTTTAATGTAATTTGTCGAAGGGTTGAGCGGATAGCGAAATACGACCACCTCTCCCCGTTTAGGCTCACCACTGTCTAAAACTTTGGCATTCGTGATAGGCAAACGGACACCATAATCAAATTTATTAACCAGAATAAAATCTCCAGTTAACAACGTTGGATTCATTGATTCTGATGGAATATTGAAGGGTTCAAACAAAAATGAACGGACGACCAAAACAAGGGCGAGGATCGGAAAAAAATCATAACCCCAACTTACCCACATGCTTTCTGTGGCAATTTCACTAGATTTAACGCGCTTGCGCTGTTTGAGTACTAATATATCCAGCAACCAGATTGCAAAAAAAATCAGTGTTGCAGGCACCAGTATCAGATTAAAGTCAAAATCCATTGCAGCACAACCTTCTAGTAAAAGACCATTTTCATCTATGAATAGAACCAAAGGATTATGTAGCAATCTTCCCTTTGGCTAAATTCACTTACTTTTTGTCGACTTGCAATACGGCAAGGAACGCTTCTTGTGGAATCTCCACGCTACCGACTTGCTTCATGCGTTTCTTACCTTCTTTTTGCTTATTCAACAGTTTCTTCTTACGTGACACGTCACCGCCATAACACTTGGCCAAAACGTTTTTACGCATGGCTTTTACGGTAGAGCGCGCAATAATCTGGCTACCGATAGCAGCTTGAATCGCGACATCAAACATTTGACGAGGAATCAAATCCTTCATTTTCTCAACCAAGGAATTTCCACGGAAACGTGCATCTTCCATGTGAGAAATCATGGCTAATGCATCCACTTTTTCACCATTAATCAGCACGTCAACTTTAACCAAACGTGCTGGCTGAAAGCGTACAAAATTGTAATCCAATGACGCAAAACCACGCGATACGGATTTCAAGCGATCAAAAAAATCGAGAACAACTTCGGCCAAAGGAACTTCAAAAGTCAGGGAAACTTGATTACCTAAAAACTTCAGATCTTTTTGCACTCCGCGACGTTCGATACATAATGTCATCACATTGCCCAAATAATCCTGGGGGACCAGAATATGACACTCGGCAATCGGCTCACGTAACTCTTCTGTGGTACTTCCATCAGGCATTTTTGATGGGTTATCCACAAGAATCACATCACCATTTTTCTGCACTGCTTCGTAAATAACAGTAGGTGCAGAAGTAATCAGATCAAGATTATATTCACGTTCTAAACGTTCTTGAACGATCTCCATATGTAGCATACCTAAGAATCCACAACGGAATCCAAAACCCAGTGCATCAGAAGATTCTGGTTCAAAAAAGAGTGCAGAATCATTGATTTTAAGTTTTTGCAAAGCATCCCTAAACGCTTCAAAATCACTGGAATCAATTGGAAACAATCCCGCATAAACTTGAGGCTTAACTTTCTTGAACCCAGGCAACATTTCAACATCGGGAGTGCCATGCAGGGTGATCGTGTCACCCACGGGAGCACCAAAAATATCCTTAATACCGGCGATGACAAAACCCACCTCACCTGCTTGAAGGTATGGTGTTTCTGAATGCTTGGGATTAAAGACACCCACAGAGGAAACGGGATGACTTTGTCCCGTAGACTTCACCAGCATTTTGTCGCCTTTTTTAATGCGACCATGACGTACGCGCACAAGCGAGACAACACCTAAATAGTTATCAAACCAAGAGTCAATAATCAATGCTTGTAATGGCGCCTCAGGATCTCCTGTAGGGGCAGGAATGCGCTCCACCAGAGCAACGAGTAGATCATCAATACCAATCCCCGTTTTCGCAGAAACACGTGGAGCATCATCGGCTGCAATGCCAATAATCTCTTCAATCTCTTTGATTACACGTTCAGGTTCAACTTGCGGCAAATCAATTTTATTCAGTACAGGAACAACTTCTAAACCTTGCTCAATTGCGGTATAGCAGTTGGCGACCGACTGTGCCTCGACTCCCTGTGCAGCATCAACAACCAGTAGCGCGCCCTCACAAGCAGCTAGGCTACGAGACACTTCATATGAGAAATCGACGTGACCTGGTGTATCAATAAAATTCAATTGATAACGTTCACCATTAGGGTGATTAAAATACAGTGTCACCGAATGCGCTTTAATCGTAATTCCACGCTCACGCTCTAAGTCCATGGAGTCAAGGACTTGCGCTTGCATTTCACGATCCTGCAAGCCACCACAACGCTGAATGAAGCGGTCAGCGAGTGTTGATTTGCCATGGTCAATGTGGGCGATGATTGAAAAATTTCGAATATGCGTAATGTCAGTCACGGTATGCTTATCAGTCACGGTAGGCTTATAGGGTTCAAAAGAAAATAGTGCCGCATTCTAGCGCATTTTCTAACAAGATGCTGCGCTTACGAAAGCGATGTCGCTTTAATTCACGAGGTCTTATCTGACTCGGCGTAGCTTTTCAATGTGCAGCTTTAAAAATGAATTAATTGAATGCATTTACTTGACGCCATAAGCTACTTTAAATTCTGGAGGCATACGATGTGGGCGGCCAGTATCAATCGCAATACAGACCCAGTGGGTATGTCCCTCAAAAGCCAGTTTTTGATCAGATAAGCGAGTAAATCGGTAATAGCGATGTAAGTTCAATGCATTGTTATTATCAAGCCAAGTTTCCATCTGAACCTGCTCATTAGGAAAGAGGGCTGCCAGATAAGTCATATGATGCTCTCTGGCCACCATCGCATATCCTAAACGTTGAAAATCTTCGACTGTTATCCCCAATACATTCGAGTGGCTCCAAGCCAGATCTTCCATGAGTTTCAAATAGACTGTGTTGTTCATATGCCCAAGTCCGTCGATGTCTGCGGGTTGGACTGTGTAAATTTTTTGAAATACAGCGGATTGAGTAGCGGTTGCTTGATGAGAGGATTGATTATTCATTCATAGCCTACTGAGTTATATCCGAGTTAATTCATGCTGTTTTAATTGATGCCCCATGCACGTTAGTCACTCACTGGGCAGCTATTCTGCTCAGTGTCGTGGGAGAGACATTGCTTGATACTAAGGCACTTTCTACATGGACCGAAATATTTTTATCAACCATGGCTGAATAACTGTCCATGCCCCAATCATTACGATTCACTGTTAGATTGGCTTTGGTATTAATCGTCACGATTTTGGATGCGGCATCAAACTTAGGTTTTTCTAATGTCATAGCAAACTCAATTGGCTTCGTGACCCCAATCATTGTCAAGTCGCCATGTACCAGCGCATGAGCAGGATCAATTAGGGTGACCTGCGTACTTTTAAAAGTGATCACTGGGTACTTTTCAACATTAAAGAATGAGTTACCTTTGAGGATGTCATCACGCATCCCCGATCCAGTAGAAATACTATTTGCTTGAACAGAAATTGTCGTTTCCATATGTGCCGGATCGAATGCATCGCCTTTAATCTGACCCTCAAGGTGATCAAATCCACCATCGACCTTCATGATCCCCGCCGTAGTAAAACGAATCAATGTTTTACTGGCATCAATCTGCCAGTCCGCTGAGAATGCTAAAGCAGGACTTAGCACAAAGGATGCAATAAAACCCATTTTTAGTATTAATTGCTTTGAAAATATTGTTTTTGGATTTTTCATTATTCCCCGCTCCAATTTTTTGATGTTAATGAGAGTCTACTTCTGAATGCACTAATTAAAACATGGAGCAGCCGTGACTACACAGTATTCATAAGCAAAAAATATGAAAATCTACCTCAAAAAATTTTAAATCGTTTTTTTCGATTAAAAACATAAAAATTAACGGTTAGACAAATAGTCTGCCCAATTGTATCTTTGTTTCATCGAGACGACAGTATGTTTTAGTGGATTAAGACTTAGATTGTCATCGATCAAACAATTTTCTTTAACTGGATCTTTTCGTCAAGACTTTAATCGAAACTTATTAGAGTCGTGATTGAATGATTACTGAAGTTCATAGCGAGGATGTCATGACAAACCCAGCAGCAACACAATCAATCACTATCAAGAATCTTGAATCGGCTTTTGCCGGTGAATCGATGGCGCATATCAAATACCGTTATTTTGCCAAGCTCGCCCGCGAAATGGGTGACGAGGAAACAGCCAAAATTTTTGAAGAGACCGCGTCTCAAGAGGTTATGCATGCTTTTGGTCATTTAGATCTACTTTATCCTAAAGCAGAAATGACATCCGCAAAAGCATTGCAAATAGCCATTGAAGGTGAAACATACGAATACACTGAAATGTATCCCCAATTTCGTCACTTGGCAATTGAGGAAGGAAATACCGCAGCCGTTGCCGAATACGATGAACAGATTGAAGAATCGAAGGTGCATGCTAGCCAGTTTAAAGCCGTGCTTGAAAAGGCAGCAAAGCGCTTTGCCGCGCTTGCAAAAGTTGAAGAGCGTCATGCCAATCATTATCAACATGCTCTCGATGAATTGCTTGCACGGGGATAATAACGCTTTTTTTGTTGAAATTTTCACCCAATAGACCTGCTTTAAAAGACATTTTGGGGTTTGACATGGGAAATTTAGACGCTCAATGAATACCTTGGGTTTTAGATATTTAACAATCGCTGTATAATCGCGGCAAATTTGACGTACTGGCAGGACTCAAGATGTCACGATGACATCACTCCCACCGTGCGCCCTTCGGAGAAAGTAATGAAAAAGTATCAATGTATTGTTTGTGGTTGGATCTATGATGAAGCAATCGGCTGGCCAGATGATGGTATCCCAGCAGGCACATTGTGGGATGACATTCCTGATAGCTGGGTTTGCCCTGACTGTGGTGTAGGTAAAGCTGATTTTGAAATGATCGAAGTATAATTGCTCATTTAGCCAGCCATGCTGATATTTTTTAAGTCAGTACAGCCAAACGCTTTGGATTTAAGATTAAAGGCACCCGTTGCGTATAATCTTGAAACAAAGCGTTTTTTATATCTAAATGATATATGGGCAATCTTTTTTGGTTCTATTTGCGGAAATAGCATTTGGCTTTGTATTGGAAATGATATTGATTGTTTTTAATACATCCGTTTCAAGCGCTTGGTTTTATACTGCAAAGATGGCCTTATATATTTTATAGAATCAATCGAATTTAAGTAGTTGCCTTCACATGGATAATATTATGAATCCCATCGTTGTCGTTGGTTCCGGAATGGCTGGTTATACCCTCGCTCGCGAGCTACGTAAAGCCAGTGCAGAAGCACCACTTTTGATCATCACTGCTGATGACGCTATCAACTATTCAAAACCCGTATTATCAAATGCATTAAGTGGTGGAAAGCTACCTGAACAAATTGGTATGGGCGATCACGCTAAAATGACTGAGCAACTCAAAGCATCAATCATGGCACATACCCAAGTTCTAGAAATTGATAAAGAAAATAAAACCTTAACACTAAGAACAGATGCAGGTATCGTCACCCAGCCCTATGCACAATTGGTTTTGGCAGTTGGTGCGAGCCCAATCCGTATTCCCATTGAAGGCGATGGCACTTCTGAAGTCTATGCGATCAATTCATTAATCGACTACAAAACCTTCCATGCCTCATTAGCACAAAAGAAAAGTAAACGAGTTCTGCTGCTAGGTGCCGGGTTGATTGGTTGTGAGTTCGCCAATGACTTATTAACCACAGAGCATGATGTAACTGTTGTTGATCTTGCGCCACGCCCTTTAGGCCGTTTATTGCCTCCGGAAGTTGCAATTGCGTTTCAAAAACAATTGGAAGCCAAAGGAATACGCTTTGAACTTGCAACAACGGTTAAGCATATTGCGCATACAGACACTGGGCTGAATGTGACACTTGCTAATGGCCAAACTTTTGAGGTTGATATTGTGCTCTCCGCGATTGGTTTGAAACCCAATACAGAGCTTGCACATGCAGCTGAGTTGGCGATTAATCGTGGTATTCAAGTCAATCAATCTTTACAAACCAGTCATGCTGATATTTATGCAATGGGCGATTGTGCCGAAGTTGAAGGGCACTTGTTACCCTATGTGATGCCATTGATGCAGCAAGCACGGGCTTTAGCGCAAACACTAACTGGGAATCCTAGCTTAGTGCACTACCCTGCTATGCCAGTCAGTGTTAAAACACCTGCTGCGCCCTTAGTTGTACTTCCCCCTGCTCCCCATCTGGGGGTGACATGGAGTTTTGAAGAACTTGAAGACGGTATGATTGCTAAAGCAACAATAGGTGATGTACTGCAAGGGTTTATTCTGCTTGGCCCAACAGCGACTAAGCAGCGTATGGCATTAACAAAGTTAGTTCCCGACTTATTGGGCCTGCCAGCTTAATTCAATGTGATTGCCCAAAAACGCCTGCACTAAGTAGGCGTTTTTTATTGTTTATGCATATTGGGCTTAATGCGTTCGCTTATCATATAATAATCTTCTGACAATATAAATTGTCAGAAGATTATGTTAGGCTAAGTCAACACCAAGTACCTTAATACTTTAAACAACGCGTACTATACGGAAAAAGATTATGTCCTCATTGCAAGCGCCTATTATTTTTACCCCATCACCTTATGCTGACTTCATGCAACAAACTACGGTCAGGGTTGGAGACTTGGATTTTCATGTTGAAATTGGTGGTAAAGAGGATGCCCCTGTTATTTTGCTGATTATGGGTCTAGGAGCGCAAATGCTGTTGTGGCGAGATTTTTTCTGTAAAGGGTTGATTGATGCGGGTTATCGCGTTGTGCGCTTTGATAATCGTGACATTGGTTTATCTAGCAAAATGCGTGAAAAATCTCCTCGTTTTAGTCAGCCTCAATTGATGGCCCGCTTCACCTTTGGCTTAAAAACTGATGGAGCACTGTATACACTGTATGACATGGCAAACGACACCAAAGGTCTGCTGGATGCTCTTGGTATTGAAAAAGCACATGTGATTGGTGGTTCAATGGGAGGGATGATTGCGCAAATCTTGGCAGCAAATTATCCTGAAAAAGTTGAAACACTCGGATTATTATTCAGCAGTAATAATCGCGCCTTCTTACCCCCACCTTATCCAAAACAGTTCAATGCTTTAACCGGTCGTCCTGATTCACAAGATGAGGCGGGGCTCGTTAAACATTCCTTGAAGTTATTTGCCGCCATTGGTACGCCGGATCAAAGTACTGAAGAAGAGAAAATAGAATTTGCTCGTACACTGTATCGACGCAGCTATTCACCAGCAGGAGTAATGCGTCAATATCTCGCAGTACTCACGACAGGTTCCCTTCGTGCTGAGGGCGAGAAAATTACCGCACCAACGATCGTTCTTCATGGCAGCGAGGACAGATTATTACCTGTTGCGCATGGCCGTGCGGCAGCTAAAGCCATTAAGGGTGCAAAATTTCATTTGATTAGCGGCATGGCACACGATATCCCTAAAGGCTATACTCCACTCTTGGTTAAGCTCTTTACTCAACACATTAAATCTCACTCAAAGCCATAATTTATGTCTGCTCTTCCTTCACTACGCCAATTGTCGTATCTAGTGACACTTGCGGAAACCTTACACTTCACTGAAGCTGCAAAGCGCTCCTTTGTCACGCAATCTACACTGTCAGGTGGAATTATTGAGTTAGAGCGTGTTTTAGGTGGTGCTTTAGTAGAGCGTAGTCGTCAAACGGTTCGCCTTACCCCTTTAGGTGAGCAAGTGGTTGAGCGTGCAAGATTAATGCTTGCTGATGCGGGGGACTTGCTTAAACTCAGTCGCGAGCTTGGCGAACCTTTGACGGGTGACTTGCATCTTGGTGTTATTCCAACGATTGCTCCTTTTGTCCTTGCCAAGCTATTACACGCTGTACGCACGCAATACCCCAAATTAAACTTACGCATACATGAAGCGCAAAGCCAAATTCTAGTCCAGGACTTAGAAAACGGTGATTTGGATATGGTGTTGCTTGCATTGCCCTATCCGACTGAAAATCTTCAAGTAACAACATTACAGACAGAGCCACTTCTACTGGTTTGCCATGAGGATGACCTTTTAGCAAAGAAAAACAATCAACGCGTTAGCCAGTTACCACTTGAAGAGCTTCTGCTCTTAGAAGAGGGGCACTGCTTACGAGAGCATGCACTGAGTGTGTGTAGCCTCGGCGATCGAGCTAATTTAGGTGATCTTGAAGCGACGAGCCTACCTACTCTAATCGAAATGGTTGCTGCGCAACTAGGCTTTACACTGATGCCTCAGATGGCGATTGATTCAGGTTTTTTACAGGGCTACCCTATGCTTGTCTGCCAGCCTTTAATCGAACCACCCACTCGAACTTTAGCGTTATTAGCCCGAAAAAGCACGACCCAACAAGTTGAACTTGACGCATTAGCCAAGTTAGTCCGCCAGCTCCATTAATTTTTTATCACCGTAAATATTTAATATACTTATATTAGTGGTTGAAAGTCCAATTATAGAGCCTCCTACTATCGCTAAGCGCTTGACGGACTATAACTTTGCGAGTAACTTCCATAAACACGCAGCAAAAAACAACAAGACTTGACATAAAGCTTAATAAAAACTGTAAATAAAACTCAATAAAAAGACCGCCATAACATAATTATCTCTATCAGATATGGCTTAAGACGTTGAATAGTGCTCATCCAAAGGGGTTACAACGATGTCGATTCATAAATTATCCATTCAATCTTATTATACTCAAGCCACGGCTCTTGCCGCTGAATATGACCACGGATATCTTAAGCCCGAGCGACAGGAAAATCTAAGAATTGTAGAAGACTGGTTACCGGATTTCTTTTCTAATGCCAAAGTCCTTGAAGTTGCTTGCGGCACTGGATATTGGACTCAATTCATTGCCCCGGCAGCCGAGCATATCGTCGCGATAGACACCGCTCCTGAAACAATACGTATGGCTCGAAAACGCATAACGAATAGTAAAGTCTCTTTTATTGACGGGGATGCTTACGAACTTGAGCATGATATCGGGAAATTCAACGCGGCCTTTGCAGGATTTTGGTTCTCTCATATTCCCAAAGCAAGGCGCCGCGAGTTTTTACTCGGAATCAATGCGTTACTTGAACCGGGTTCAAAAGTTATTTTGATCGATAATCGGTACGTTGAAGGGAGTAGTTCACCGCTGACCCAATACGATGCTCACGGTAATACCTACCAGACTCGAATTCTTGAAGATGGTACAGCCCATCGTATTCTAAAAAACTTCCCATGTGCTTCTGAATTCAAATCATTAATGATGGATCTGGGGCATCAATGTAAATTTACGAATTGGGAGTATTTTTGGGCTTTTGAGTATGAAACCCCTTCCTAATGATATGAAAATCATCATTTCCAAAAAGAGATCTGATGCTACATTGAGAGTCTAGATGATGAATATTTTTAAAACGTGTTCTATCTGGTCTATTCTTTTTGCCCCACTCCTTTGCCACGCCTCTACGCTCAACGTCAAGGCTGGGGCATGGGAGGTGACCACATCAAGCACAGTCAAAGGTATCAACATTCCCGCTGAGACGCTGGCAAAGATTCCTCCTGAAATGCGTGCCAAAATTGAAGCGGGAATGAAAGCCAATCAAAAACCTCATGTGACTAAAAGTTGCATCACACAAGCAGACCTTGATCAAAACAAAATGCTGAGTAGCAATGAGTTTGGCTCTTGTACGAGGAAAGTGATTTCAAGCTCCCCGACTAAAATGACTTTAGAAAGTACTTGCCCAGCACCTCATGCCTCAACAGCACTAATCACCGTTGAGGCACTTAATCCAGAGAGTATGACGGGAAGCATTGATATCACAGCAGCATCTGCAAAGACGCATATTGATATCAAGGGGCATTGGTTGACGCCGAGTTGCGCAGGGATAAAGGGACGACCAAACTGGAAAGCAAAAATGGAGTCTTACCATCAACAGTTACCGCAAAGCAGTGAGTAATTTTTTTTAAATGAAGCTGAATAAGCATCCAGCTCCATATTTGCATCGAGCACTAGCGTGCTAACTTCTCAAGCAGTATCGATTGAGCCATATGTAACGGCTCACCTTCTTTAGGGACTACTCGCTCCCATATGCCTTCTTTGGTCAAGTTCCAAGCCTGTTGATTATCTTCAAGATAATTCTGTAGACCTTGTTGAATAATCCTACGACGGAGATGACCATTGTCTATTGGGAAACACACCTCAACGCGAGAAAATAAATTACGATCCATCCAATCGGCACTGGCACAATAGACCTTAGGTTCTCCGCCACTCCCAAAGTAATACACTCGGGTGTGCTCTAGAAAGCGACCGACGATTGAACGTACAGTAATATTCTCCGACAATCCTGGAACTCCTGGACGTAAACAGCAGGTCGAACGAATAATCAGCTCAACTTTCACACCAGCTTGTGATGCTTTATAGAGCGCGTCAATCAATTGACGTTCAGTTAAAGCATTCACTTTAACGATGATATGGCCACCTTTGCCAGATTTTGCAAAACCAATTTCTTCATCGATATATGCAAGAAGTTGCGGATGTAGAGTGAATGGTGCATGCAATAACTTCTGCAATTTTGCCGCCTTCCCCATACCTGTCAGTTCTTGAAAGATTTTATGAACATCTTCAGATAACTGTGGATTTGCCGATAGTAAACCGTAATCAGTATACATCCGAGCATTACCAGCATGGTAGTTTCCGGTCCCTAAGTGTACGTAGCGGGTCAGTTTGTCACCTTCACGGCGTACGACCAGAATCATTTTAGCATGTGTTTTATAACCAACAATTCCATAAACAACGACAGCCCCTGCTTCTTGCAGGATGTTGGCCACTTCCATATTGGACTCTTCATCGAAGCGTGCACGTAGTTCAATAATAGCGGTTACTTCTTTACCCTGACGTGCTGCATCGGCCAATATTTGTACAATCTCGGAGTCAGCACCACTGCGATATAGTGTTTGTTTGATTGCAAGAACCTGTGGATCGCGTGCAGCTTCACGGAGAAAATTAATAACCGGTGCAAACGACTCAAAAGGATGATGAATCAAAATATCCTGTTTTTTAATTGCTGCAAAAATATCTTCTGATGTTTTTAGAGCCGCCGGCATTGCTGGCGTAAAGGATTTATAGCGCATTTTTGGTCGATTAAAGTTCGACAATAAACGCGCCAAATTTACAGGGCCGTTCACTTTATATAATTGTGTTTGATTTAAGCCAAAACGACGGAGCAAGTATTCGACAATATTTTCTGGGCAATGGCTAGTGACTTCAAGTCGTACAGCCCGTCCAAAGCGGCGAGAGCTGAGTCCACCTTTCAATGCTTTCGCGACGTCCTCAGCTTCTTCATCAAACTCCAAGTCGGCATTTCGCGTGACACGGAATTGATGACAACCAGTGGCTGACATTCCTGGGAACAACTCACTCACGTGTTCATGAATAATTGCCGATAACATCACATGATGTTCGAATCCACCTGTCAAATGATCTGGCAAACGAACTACACGTGGGAGTGAGCGTGGTGCCGGAACAATTGCAAATTTTATATCACGACCGAAAGCATCTTTACCATCTAAGGTAACGATGAAGTTCAAGCTTTTATTGACCAAGCGAGGAAATGGGTGTGCTGGATCCAAGCTAATCGGTGTTAATACAGGTAGAACTTGTTCTCGGAAATATTGATGAACCCAAGTTGCTTGGTCATTGGTCAGCTCTTCGCGTCGCAAGAAGCGAATATTTTCTTCGGCAAGTGCGGGTAATACTTCTTCATTTAAAATTCGGTATTGACGATCAATTGCGGCATGTGCCGTTTCTGAAATTTTTGCAAGAATCTCAGATGGATGCATGCCATCAGGAGTCGTTGTATCATCACTATAGCTCAACTGCTGCATCAAGCCAGCAACGCGAACCTCAAAAAATTCATCCATATTGCGTGAGAAAATGAGTAGGAAAACCAAGCGCTCAATGACTGGGTGTAATGGATCAACAGCCTGCTCAAGTACGCGTAAATGAAAGTCTAATAAGGACAGATCGCGATTCAGATAGCGAACGCTTTGATCGTATTCAATCGCTTCAGAAGTTTGGACGGCCTGATTCATGATATTCCTAGTTTTTCAAATTAGTATGGTCAAAATGGGGTGAATATATGCAGGTTGCAGGTATTGAAGTCTGTTTGAAATAGTGTTGTAACAATCATTTGCATGTTCCCCCTATATTGTGGAGATGGAATATGACAGTTTATTGACAACTGCTATGTCATATCTTATTCAACAATATCTCAAATTACATTTGCCGCATCAACTCTATTCAGGGGTACGAGAGTACTCCATATAACGCCTAATGAGTCCAACGCGACGTAGCATTTTTCGATCTTTAGGATTCACTTGATAATACACAGGATTTGGCACAAGCCCTGCCAGTTTCGCAGCTTCAGTGGCATTAATTTGTGATGCTGATTTGCCGTAATAATATTGAGCCGCTGCCTCTATTCCATAGATACCACGTCCAAACTCAATCACATTCAGATACACTTCTAAGATACGCTGCTTGCTCCATATCCGCTCCATCATCCATGTGATGATTGCTTCTTCGCCCTTGCGGATATAAGAACGCTGATTGGTTAGAAAAAGATTTTTAGCAAGCTGTTGACTAATCGTTGAACCTCCAGCTACGACATGCCCTTTTTTATCATTCTTTTGTAGCGCGGCACGGATACCATCCCAATCAAATCCATGGTGGTATATAAATTTGGCATCCTCCCCTGCAATCAATGCACGTTTTACATTGATACTAATATTTGCATCATCGACCCATTGTTGATCAAGAGGCTTTCCTTCAGAGCTCCAACTATAAGCACGCATAAACATGGAGTGGTGAACAGGAAAGTGCTGCCACCATAACAAACATGCAAATACCCAGAGCTGAACGGCAAGGAATAATGACACTAGAACCAACAGGCTGCGAATCAATAGAGCTTTCATGTACGCCTAAGCATCAAAAAAGTTAAGATGGCTTAAGCATAGCTGATTTCACGATGATTCATGGCCGCAAACAGCGCCTCTTGAAAATTAAATGAATGCTTTTGATTCTGTTTTCAGCAAATACATTGAATATTGGAGTCTTTTTTCAAGTTTACCCCATCTAACCAAGGTCTATTAAATATCGATGACATGGATTCTATACGGCACTGAGGGTTGTCATTTATGCGAAAGCGCAGCACGTTTAATCCAGCAGTTTACAGCGGCTCGTTTTGTTGATTGGTACTATCAAGATATTATCGACTTGGCACTGGAAGAAACGGAACGATTAGGTTTATTTATTCCCGTTCTCAAGATCAAGCATGAGGAGCATCATTGGCCCTTTTCATTGGTTGAACTTTTACAGTGGCACCACGAACAATATCAGACCGAAGCCCTTTTAAAGCCCATCTGAATTTTTTAAAATCAACAGATTAGGAGTTGATAGAGCATGCTTTTATCTAACTGGAAGACTTTGGGATTAACTGGATTTTTTCTTTTAATAAATGTCTTGGTTTTTTCTCTTGAAACGGTCAACGGGGTCAATGTTTTTAGCCCGTCAACAGTTGATTTACTTCGCTGGGGTGCTAACTTTGCGCCACTGACATTGACTGGGGATAGTTGGCGGTTGTTCAGTAATATGTTTTTGCATATAGGCATCATCCATTTGGCTGTGAATTGCTGGGCACTCTATGCTTTTGGTATCTATACAGAATTTTATTATGGCAGACTCTACTATTTGGGCTTGTATTTAAGTGCAGGCTTAGTCGGAAGCTTAGTGAGCCTTATGCATAATCAAGCTACCGTAGAGATGCTGCTTAAGGGTGATATCCCACCAATTAGTGCAGGTGCATCTGGCGCAATCATGGGTTTAGGGGGAGCTTTAATTATTGCGGCGTGGCGGCCTAAAAGTGGACTGCTGATTACTCAGACGTTGAAATTAAAACCGCTATTGGTCATTATGGCAATCAATTTTGCATTTGGCTTAAGTGTTCGAGGTATCGATAATGCCGCGCATTTCGGTGGATTATTGACTGGAGCACTGGTCGGACTAGTTTTTTCTCTTACGGATCAACGATCACCAACGATTAAAACGATATTCAGAATCAGTATTTTTTTTCTTTTATTAATCGTCAGTTGGATCATATTGCATCAGCTTCAAGCACAAGCCTCAGCGCTTTTACCCATTCGCGCGGATATATTGTCAGAGTTGAAACCTCGCCGATGATCAAAGATTGAGTCTGCGACCAATATAAGGAGATAACACTGCTCTTTGAGAGTAGATGTTATATCCTGTAGATGAAAAGTAGTTTTTTACTTTATAGTCCTAGGGTTGCCAGATTTGGGCGCTATACTTAATTTAATATGAAGTTTTGATTTTTTTCACAATGCCTAAAAAATAGCATCAAAAGCGGTGCTAGGTTAGTTGTCATATTTTATGCTAAAACAGGATTTTTGAATGTCTATACACCCCGATCCATCCATTAATACGCGTAATGTATTGGGTGAGCCTTTGGCAAGCTGTTGTTTTAGCCCAATAACGGGTTATTACCGCGACGGATTCTGTCATACCGGATTACAGGATTTCGGTTTACATACGGTTTGCGTGCAAGTGACTGCAGAGTTTTTGAGCTTTTCGATGCAAATGGGGAATGATTTGGTTACGCCAATCCCTCAATTTGATTTTCAGGGCTTGGTACCAGGCGACTATTGGTGCTTATGTGTCACGCGCTGGAAAGAAGCTCTGGATGCTGGGGTTGCACCGAAAGTCAAATTGGAAGCATGCCATGCTGCGGCATTGTCGGTGGTTACCTTAGAAGAGCTACGTGAATATGCTATTTAGTAAATAGATTGTGATTTAGGGCTCTTTGAAAATAGTCTATAAATTTTGATTAAAGATAATTAATTTTTTCGGGATAATTCGCGCTAAAATAGCCTTCTACCCAATTCGCTGTCTGTAACCCTTTAATCACGACACTCATGTTCGTGAATAAAAGCTATTTATATCAATTCATCTACACAGAGTGACTCTATGTCTGCGATTACACTTAATCAATATCTTTTGACTCGTCAAGCCAATAGCCATTCTCCAAGACGTATTAATCACTTATCCGTAGATCTTACACAATTGATTTTGCAAACAGCAATTGCATGTAAAGGGATCAGTGCCGCACTACATAAAGGTGCTTTGGCAGGGATTTTGGGCAGTGCAAATACAGACAATGTTCAGGGTGAAACACAAAAAAAACTGGATATTATTTCTAATGTTTTAATGGTCGATACATTGCTTGGTGGTGGACAGGCTGCGGCGATTGCTTCTGAAGAAATGGATGAAATGATCGTGGCTAGTGATTCTGGTCGCTATCTGATTTTATTTGATCCTTTAGATGGTTCAAGCAATATTGATGTCAATATGAGCGTAGGAACGATCTTCTCGATTTTAGAGCGCCCAAATAGCAATGCAGTCACGACCGAAGATTTCTTTCAAGCGGGTCAACATCAGGTTGCAGCAGGATACGCATTATACGGTCCTTCAACACTGCTTGTTTTAACATTAGGTGATGGCGTCGATGTGTTTACACTAGATCGTGATCTCGGAGAATTTATTCTTACCTCTGAGAAGTTGACGATTCCTGAAGATACCCAAGAGTTTGCAATTAACATGTCAAACCAGCGTCATTGGGAACCCCCTATGCAGCGTTATATTACCGAGTGTCTCGAAGGTAAAACGGGTGTGCGTGGTAAGGATTTTAATATGCGTTGGGTTGCGTCCATGGTAGGTGATGTACATCGCATTTTGATTCGTGGCGGTATATTTATGTATCCCTACGATCTTAAAGACCCGAAAAAAGCAGGAAAATTGCGCCTGATGTATGAAGCCAACCCGATGAGTTTTTTAATTGAGCAAGCCGGCGGTGCTTCTACGACAGGTCGCCAACGTATTATGGATGTTAATCCTGATGGGTTACATCAACGTGTTCCTGTAGTATTGGGGTCGCGCAATGAAGTGTTACGTGTAACACATTATCATTTATCGCCTAATTCCGAGTTTCAAGAGTAATATAATATATTTCAAGGCATTAGCGCCTAGTTCTCTTAGCTCCAGTTTAAGGTATTGTTTGTTATATGCTTCCCGAGAAACCTTTTTTGCCGATCACTTCACGCGACAATCCACGTTTAAAGCATTTACGTGGATTGCTTGAGCATGCAAGTGTTCGACGAAAGTCGAGCCAAACGGTACTTGAAGGCATTCATTTATTGGATGCGTATCAACGCGCAGAAAAAATCCCAGATAGTATCTTTCTTGCTGAAAGTGCACAAACGCACCCTGAAGTAAATGATCTATTAGATGCATGGCCCAGCGTGGCACGTTTTGTTCTGCCAGATGCACTATACAAAGAAATGCGTACCTTGGGTCAAGGCATCGATATTATGGCTTTGATTGATACCGCATTTACAGCATTGCCTGAGCAATTGGATGCGGATGTTCTGATTCTTGAGGATGTTCAAGATGCGGGTAATGTAGGCACGCTTTTACGTACCGCTGCAGCCGCAGGGATTAAACAAGTTATTTGTACAACAGGTACTGCCCTAGTCTGGTCACCTCGTGTTTTACGCGCGGGTATGGGCGCTCAGTTTGGCTTACAAGTTATTGAGCATGCGGACATTAGAGAGATTCTTGAGCGTTTAACTATACCGTTACATGCAACAAGTTCGCATGCAGATCAGAGTTTATATGCGCTGAATCTTAGAACCCCAATTGCATGGCTCATGGGAAATGAAGGTCAAGGAGCAAGCCAAATTGCTTTAGAGAATGCAATTTCAGTCAGTATCCCACAGCCTGGTGGCCAAGAGTCACTTAATGTTGCGATTGCAGGGGCGGTATGTATGTTTGAAATGGTTCGGCAAAGATTGATTTAGTCTCCTCTTTGGTTATCGTTGCAGAATCCAGTACTACACGCCATGCATTTAACTTTGCTTCAAATGACATTCCAGCATGTGCGGGACTGGTCGATGGCAATCGCAGATATTCAATGTCGAAATTCTTAACTTTAGCTAGAGTATGACGTTTAAATGATGCTTCAGCTTTTGCACCATTGAAAAAAACGTGTCTGATCTTTGGATAATTTTGGAATAAAGTTTTAAAATCGTTTTCAGTTTCAGTCTCTGTCACAATACTTGAATCTAAACTGCCATCACGTTGACACGTTTGGAGTACATCCCAAAGCGCTATGCCTGAGGACTTTAAATGCACCAGTTTTTCTGGATATGGTGCGTGCGGATTAATATTCAAGAGCGCTGACATGATGCGCCAAAACGCATTTTGTGGATGCGCATAGTATTGCTCCTCATTCAAAGACTTAATCCCAGGCATACTTCCTAAAATCAAAACGCGAGCAGAATCAGAGATCACGGGTTCAAAGCTACGGATCAGACCACTCATGATTCAGCTCGCATCATCACAATCATCGACATTTAATCGCTCCAGCCGGAGCGTTTACGAATTTCAGTCAAGGTGACTCGATGTAATAGCTTGCCATTCTCAAAGATGGGTAGAAGCAGATTTTTTCTTCCCGCAAGCTCATCTAAGCGAATCGTTTCAATTCCATGCTCGGTTTCAATAACTGCTAATCTTCCGCGCTTACTGCGTTTAGCTTGACTGGTAATCGGGTCTTTGTAAACATCGCGCCAGATACCACCGACATCTGCAGCACTTGCTTTCATTGCCCAGCCCAATGTGTCGCGATCTACTTGCTGCAATAAACCACCGCCCATGCCAAATGCTAAATTGTCTACGCTAAACCCAGCAGCGATAATTGCATCTAAAATTTTCTGCAAGCTCACTGCGTTGATACCATCTCCTTGGATAATGCGTACATAATCAGGTAGGACCTTATAGCCTTTTTGATTGATACGATAGCCGAAGCGTACGGCTAAGCGCTCCAGTGACTCTCGCACAATTTTGACTGGATCGCCACTGTCAGGGCGAATCACCAAGACACCGCCTTGTTGCCTGACCTCCTCACGCAGCTCGCCGCCCCACAGATTATCGATGGCATTCCACAGGTCGTAACTATCACTCACCACCGCTACGATTTTTCCGGGGCCACCAAATTGACGGAGCATATTACGATAGGCATCCACTTCACCTTCTCGTCCCCATGAGGTAATCGTGCTGTGCTCCGCAGCAGGAATTGAAAATCCTGCGATTTTTTCTGGAGTTGTCATTCCATACCAGCGAGATGCGGCAATCAAACTGCTGACAGTGTCAGTCCCCATGAAATTCACCAGATGCCCTAAACCACCCAGTGCTGCACTTTCTAAGCTTGAGACACCACGTGCGCCAAAGTCATGGAGTTTGAATGGTAGTCCGCTCATAGATTCACAAGTTTTCTCCATTGCACAGTGAATAATCTGGCGACAGGCATAACTTTGACTTGCCACTGTCGATGGATACCAAACGGCACGCAATAATGCTGTTTCAAGAAAACTCGTTAGCCAATAGCATTGCGGATCGGTATTAATGATTTGTAGCACGGCATTTTTTGCAGGAAGAACAGTACCTTCAGCAAGTGCTTCGATTGCAATAGGCAGGAAGCCACTATGATGATCAACAATATATTGCCAACCGTCACGATGAAAGGGTACGCCATGCGCATTTAATAGTAATGCAGCCTCTTCAACATCTGCTAATGTGATCGGATGTGATAGATATTCAAGTAAGAATGCCTGTAGGCCAAAAAATACCACATCAGAAAACAACCCGCCACGCGGTTCGATATAGCTTGAGATAAAACGAGTTTCGGGAGGATATTGCAGCCAATGCGAGTATTTATAACTATCGCTATTCAGCAGCATGTTGCCAAGGCGGTTCGTTAATTGACCGATTTGATGTACGGATGCCATGTCAGAACTCCTCTGTCGGGCAGTGAATAATAAGAGTCAGCCGTCTATCGGCTCGCCTCCTTTTGAACATCTTAAAATTGATCTACAACAATTATGACGATCACAATCCGATCATTTCATTCATGATGGCGTAGTGATCTTCGTATAATAAATCTGGCGTCACGTTGGCTAAAGGCACCCAAAAAGCACTCTTGGCATCATCTCCCCCTTTCACCCGTGGCAAGCCTTCAGGGTCATTTTTTAATGCAAAGTAAAATGCATGCGTAATTGTACGGCCGCGTGCTGAGCGATAAGGGTCATCAAAACTGCGCTCACCATGTAGGGACCCGCGGAGCACTGGATCAGGGACTTTAAGCCGTGTTTCTTCACGGAGCTCACGGATACAAGCATCTACCAATGTTTCCCGCTCACCAATAAACCCACCCGGCAGTGCCCATAACCCACGCCCTGGCATTGCTTTACGTTCTACAAGTAAAATATGACCAGATTGAACAACAACAGCATCGACAGTCACAAACGTTGGTGGATAAGGTGAGCGTTCCCATTGTTTACGATAGGTATCGATAAACCATGCTTCTTCTTGCAGAAGTGCATAAGCAGAAGTTTTCTTAAATTCAGTAAGCAATCTAGAGGTACTTTCAGGTACGCGATCTGGCTGAGGCATGGCACCCAGTAAATAACTCTCCCGAATTGGTGTTGCTGAAAGACCTTGATAGTTTTCGACAGGAACAGAAGGCCAATGAGGAAACAGGGAGGGGTAGTAGGATGTCTTGTCTTTGCTATGGCCAATTAAGCCAATTCGTGCTTTATCTTTTTTTTGATAGTCGACATCAACCACCGATGCGACAGATTGTTGAACATGTACCACCCAACGCGTATCGTTATATAGGCAGTCATTCAAAGGAACACAGTGGATCCGTTTTGCATCATCTGCATGGAACGCAGCTAGAATCATTCGTACACGCTCGTCATAACTAAAAGCATTACGTGTACTACGTGGTAAGAATGCAGAGCCAATCAGCACGATCACTTGACGACTCCGCGCAAGTGCGGCACGGATTACGGACTCATGTCCAAAATGAAATGGTTGAAAACGACCAATAAACACGAGGTAATCGAAGTCAAATGCATCATTTGATGAGCGATCTATTTCAGATTCGTTATTCACGCGCAAGCTCCTTGGCGTTAGTGAGTGCACCATCGTCTATCGAAGTGCACGTCTTGAATCTAATAGACGACAATGCTTATTGTCAATACGTTCGTGTATCGCTTATGAAACTGGAGCTATCCAGCCAAGGCATTCAGCCCACGAGCTAAATCCAGTTGGATATCTTCGATATCTTCCAGCCCCACCGCGATCCGAATGAGCCCTTCGGTCACACCGGCCAGTTGCTTAGCTTCAGCAGATAAACGACCATGCGTTGTTGTCGCAGGGTGGGTTATCGTGGTTTTGGTATCACCTAAATTTCCCGTAATGGAAAGCATTTTAGTTGAATCAATGACCTGCCAAGCCGCCACACGACTCTGCTCTGGCGTATCCCCTTTGACCTCAAAGGATACAATTCCACCGAATGCACGTTGCTGGTTTTTTGCCAATTCATGACCCTGATGGCTTGGCAAACCACTGTAATAAACTCGCTTCACGGCAGGATGTGCTTCTAACCAAAATGCTAATTTCAACGCACTGGCTGAATGGGCTTCCATACGCAAACGTAAAGTCTCTAATCCCTTTAGAAACACCCATGCATTGAATGGACTCATTGAGGGTCCAAGCGTACGAGTTACGAGGAAAACCTCTTCTAACAATTTTGCACTACCCACGACTGCACCACCCAATGCTCGTCCCTGCCCATCCAAATATTTCGTTGCCGAATGGATAATCAAATCGGCGCCAAAATTGAGGGGTTGTTGCAGGGCTGGCGTACAAAAACAGTTATCTACGGCAAGTAGGATATCGTGTTCATGTGCAAGCGTTGCCAGAGTTTTCAGATCTGCTACTTGCGACAAAGGATTACTCGGTGTTTCACAGAAAAAAAGCTTTGTTTTTCCGGCCTGAATTGCACCTTTCCACTGGGCCAAATCGGTTAAGTCAACAAAAGTTGTACTTACCCCGAACTTACGCATGTATTTATCAAATAATGCGGTTGTGGTTCCAAACACGGCACGTGAACAAACAACGTGATCACCAGCAGCAAGATAAGCCATCGCAACTGACAGAATGGCTGCCATGCCTGATGCTGTAGCAACGCAGCGTTCCCCGCCTTCTAAGGCAGCTAAGCGCTGCTCAAAAATACGTACTGTCGGATTAGTAAAACGGGAGTATATATTGCCGGATTTCTCACCCCCGAATACCTGTGCGGCCTCAGCTGCACTGCTATAGACAAATGAAGAGGTCAGAAAAATTGGTTCGCTGTGTTCTGCCTCATGGGTTGGAGTATGGCCTGCACGAACAGCTAATGTATCAAAAGAAAATTGTGGTTCTGCAAGACCATCATTATCTTGGTTAATTTCGTATTGCAAACCACGGGGTAAACGCTCAGGTAAATCACTCATGACACTACTCATTGGGATAAAGCAAAAAAAAAAATTGGAAAAATTAACATTCTTCACATATGCATAAATTCTTTAAAGCTTATTATTCAGCATTCAATCAATGCATTGTGAAAGCCACTATCCAGTACGTCAAGCACAAAATCATGTGCTTGTATATCTCTAAGCCACAAACAAAAAGTTTGAAGCATCATTGACCTTATGCACTTTAATTTTGCGCGGCATGCCAACAGATAAACACCATGTTTATTGTTAAACTAAACAAATTGATCAGGCTTTGCTAAAGCATAAGTGCTGCATTAGAATTCATCGCTCTTTTTATCACCACCACATTCTAAAAATTACTGTATTCAGGTTTGGAGTCACGTTCATGTCGTCGTCTGTTAAGCGTTCTTCATTAAAGCAATCACGCTTTAAAGTCCCTTCGATAAAGAAACTGACAGAGTCTGCTCGATTTATTAATTTACATGACCGTATGTTTGATAGTGAGAGTCTTGTTCAAGCAGGTAAAACCCCTTTTACTGTCGTTTCCGATGATATTCAAGAACAAGGTCTCATCAAGTTACGTCATTATCCAGCACTTGAAGGCTTCCCAACACGTCATCGTGTGCCTGTTGTCATCGTTGCGCCACTCGCTATCAACATGCTGGTCTACGACTTGTTTGAGGATCGCTCTCTGGTTCGCTATTTATTAGAGCAAGGTTTCTCTGTCTATATGACCGACTGGGGAAGCCCAACACGGGAGCACTCGCGCTACAACTTTGAAGAATATGTGCTGAATTTCTTGCCCAAACTGCTTGAACAAGTAAGACAACACAGTAGGTCTCAGGAGCTATCCTTGCATAGCTGGAGCATGTCGGGAGTTTTCACTCTTCTCTACGCCGCCGCAACTAAAGATCCTAATATTCGAAATATTATCGTCTTAGGAACCCCCGTCAGTGCTTACCTCTCGGGTACCAATGGTGCACTCTTTCAACGTGCAGGCAAAGCCATGAATTGGATTGAACAGCATACTGGCTTCCACCCTCGCACACTTCCTGCTGGTTTATTGCATTCTTATGGGTGGGCCAATGCCCTCGGTTTTAAACTCTTAGATATTCAAGGCACTTTGAAAGGCCATCTATCGATGCTACGTCAACTCGATAATCGCGCCGCAGTAGAAAGTCATGCGACACATGGGGCATTTCTCAATCATATGGTTGATTATCCAGGTGGAATCAACCGAGATATGCTCATTAAAGTCTGGATGGATAATGGTCTGGCGCATGGCGAGTTTAAAATTGGTGGCAAGATTGTTTATCTGAAAGACATTCATGCTGCCTTACTTGCGGGTGGTGGTCGATCAGATACCATGGTCACCATTGATGCCGTACGACCATTGGTTGATCTTGTCGGTAGTCGTGACACCACCTTTGCCACATTGCCGGGTGGTCATGTGAGTATGATTGCGAGTGAAGCGGCGGCCAAAGAATTTTGGCCTATTCTTGGCGAGTGGTTAGCAAAGCGCTCAGATTAATTTTTTATCAATCAAGTTTAAAACACATATTTTTGAAAAAATATGTGTTGAGGATCCACTTTTGACTCTAAGATGCGCCATATATTGCACAGTTATCGATAACTTCGGTGACGTCGGCGTGTGTTGGCGTCTTGCACGACAGTTAGCCCATGAATACGAGATGGATGTTGTGCTGTGGGTTGATGATCTCGCCAGTTTTTCCAAACTTGCGCCAACATTAGAAGTTGACTTATTTCAGCAGAAATTGGATCAGATTACTGTTTGCTTATGGCAGGAGAATGATCTCACTGATATTCGTGAACACTTTGACTTGGTGATTGAAGGGTTTGGTTGTCGTTTACCCGACGCAATGATCAATAGAATGGCTAAGCAATCCGCAGATGGGCAACCCCCGTTTTGGATTAATTTAGAATATCTCAGTGCTGAAGCATGGGTTATTGACTGCCATGCCATGCCATCTACTCACCCACAAACGGGTTTGATTCAATACTTTTGGTTTCCAAGTTTCTATGCACAAAGTGGCGGTTTAATTCGAGAAGCTTCGTTATTCAATAGATATCTCGATCATTCAAGTATTCAATCCGATTTTTGGAGCGCGTTAGGCATTGGTGATGCAATGCATTTCGATCGACGTATTTCACTCTTTGCTTATGAGAACGTAGTTATTACTCATTTGTTGTCTGATTTAGTATCCGACCATGTCTCAACACTCTTACTGATTCCGATGAGTAAAGCACTCACTATCGTGAGTAAGTGGGTGGGTCGTGATTTAGAGGTTGGTGATCGAATCACTTTTGGGGCATTAACAGTCGCTGTTCTCCCCTTTATGAATCATACTGACTATGATCAGTTACTTTGGGCGTGTGATTTAAATATTGTCCGTGGCGAAGACTCATTTATTCGTGCGC
This sequence comes from Aquirhabdus sp., assembly GCF_046462495.1. Classification (NCBI taxonomy): domain Bacteria; kingdom Pseudomonadati; phylum Pseudomonadota; class Gammaproteobacteria; order Moraxellales; family Moraxellaceae; genus Aquirhabdus; species Aquirhabdus sp. The sequence continues at coordinate 231,195 of NZ_JBKGVE010000009.1, forward strand.
AATGGTCCGGAAAGCCATTACTTTGGCAAATCTATCCGCAAGAAGATGATGCTCATCTTTTAAAACTTGATGCATTCGTAGATTATGTTACATCCAATGTTGATATTCATCCTTCTTGGCGACAAGCTATGAGCGCTTGGAATGATGCAAATACCCAAGATCACCTCTGGACTTCTTATCTGGCTCAGTTACCCAACTGGACCGTCTCTGCATACCATTGGCAGAAACATCTAACCAAGCAGTCAGATCTCGCGAGGCGATTAATGCATTTCTTTTCCAAAATGACTGCTAAAAGTTAAACATTTTATAAATAACCTTCAAATAATCATAAAACCGGATAACAACACACATAACAGTCATGAATTTGGTTAAAAAATCGGGTAGAATCGCGCCTTACCGAAACGCTCCATAGGATTCACCCCACATGAAAACCGCACAAGAAGTCAAATCTGGCAACGTAATTATGGTCAACGGCAACCCTATGGTTGTTTTGAAAACCGAATTCAACAAATCAGGCCGTAACTCAGCCGTTGTCAAAATGAAAATGAAGAACTTGTTGAATGAACAAGCTCAAGAGTCTGTATACAAAGCTGATGAAAAGTTTGATCAAATCATTCTTGAAACACGTGATGTGACTTACTCTTATTTCGCTGATCCAATGTACATTTTCATGGACGACGAATTCAATCAGTATGAAGTTGAAGAAGAGAACTTAGGCGATACCAAGAACTTCATCGAAGATGGCATGACTGATGTTTGTGAAGTTACCATGTATGAAGGTAAAGCAATCTCTGTAGAATTGCCAACGATCATCGTACGTGAAGTTGAATACACCGAGCCTGCAGCTAAAGGTGATACTTCAGGTAAAGTCACCAAAATTGCAAAATTAAAATCAGGTTATGAGTTGCAAGTTGCGTCATTCATCGAAATCGGCGAGCGCATCGAAATTGACTCACGCGATGGTTCATTCCGCGCACGCGCTAAAGGCTAATTTTGTTTTCTAAGTGATGCTTTGAAAACAAAATGTCTGCATGTTAAAAAGAGAGCTTAGGCTCTCTTTTTTTATGACATGAGTTATAGGACCGATTATGCATCCTAGCAAAGTGGATCGAAATCTTCTCACTCAACTGACGGATCTTCCTAACATTGGGAAGGCTTGTGCGGCAGATCTACAGTTGCTCGGAATTTCCAAACCTCAGCAACTGGTCGGTGTGGATCCCTATGCTTTATATGAATTGCTTTGCTTAAAAACAGGAGTTAGGCATGACCCGTGTATGATTGATACCTTTATTTCAATTACTCGCTTCATGAATGGCGAGGAAGCAAAGCCATGGTGGACGTATACGGCTGAGAGAAAACAGAGCGTTAGTTCAAGCACTAAAATTAAATAATAATCTTTTGGATACTACCAAAAATCTTATCGCCGGCATCCCCTAATCCAGGCACGATATAGCCGTGCTCATTGAGCCCTAGGTCAACTGAAGCGGTATAAATCTCAACATCGGGATGAGCATCAGCTACGCGTTTAATCCCTTCTGGTGCTGCGACCAGAACCATGACGCGAATATCTTTACAACCACATGCTTTTAGTACATCAATTGCCGCAACGAGTGAGCTTCCTGTCGCAAGCATAGGATCGATAATCAGACCTAAGCGATTGGCGATATCAGGAACCATTTTCGAATAATAGGTTCGGGCTTTTAGTGTTTCCTCATCCCGCTCCAACCCGAGCACACTTACTTTTGCACTGGGGATCAGGTTTAAAACGCCATCAAGCATCCCGATTCCTGCCCTTAGAATCGGCACTACAGTTATTTTCTTGCCTGCAATTCTCTGAACAGTCACTGGACCTGCCCATCCTGCAATCTCTTGGTCTTCAAGCACGAGGTCTTTAGTCGCTTCATAGGTCAAGAGCATAGTCACTTCTTGCGCAAGCTCACGAAAGTTCTTGGTGCTGATATCTGCGCGGCGCATTAAACCTAATTTATGACGAATCAGCGGATGACGAATTTCGTGAGTAGACATAATCTAAAAACTCCAAAATTTATAGGTAAGTTATCTTGAAATCCGGCTAAAAGATATTAGCCATCAACCACATTTGACGGTAATCTTCGATTCGAAAATAATGGCAATAACTGTATTAAAACAATACACAGTAAAATTAAAATACAACCTAATATGCCCTCAAAGTCCAAAACTTCGCCAAGCAATAAAAAGCCAAAAAAGGAAGCAAATAACGTTTCAGAAGACATTACAATTGCCGCGTCTGCTGCTTGAGTATAACGCTGTGCAATCACCTGCCCTGTATAGGCAATACCAACCGATATTAAGCCCGCATAGAGAATTGCGGTGGATGCTTGTTCCATGCCCGCAAGAGAAAATGGTTCCTTTATTAACCCCCAAACGAGTCCTAAAACACCGGCAACAAAGAACTGTGAAAATGCAACGAGAAAAGGAGAGTTAAGTCGCTCAGCGATGCGTCCAACAAATACGATCTGTAGTGCCCAAAACGGACAACTTGCTAAAACCCAGCTGTCTCCAGAGCCAAAAGTGAGTGAGTCAATACCTGAAAGTAGACCTATGCCGATCACGCAGCCAATTGACAAGGGCCATACAGACCAGTGGGGTCGCTGACGCAGAATCAACCAGGATAATAAGGGCACCATAGGAACATAGAAGCCTGTGAGGAAACCGGCATTTGTTACGCTCGTACTGGCAATACCAACTTGCTGCAAGAGTGCAGCAACAAATAGAAAAACACCTAGCATCGCCAATTGAACAAAATCATTTTTTTTATAAAGATAAATATTTGTCTGTGGGATGAGTCGAATGGTTTGTTGTCGTTTTTTATATTCGCGGTATACCAGAGGTGAAATCGCGAGTGTGCCCAGCACAAAACGTAAACCTGTGAAGGTGATTATACCAACCCCCTCAAGATTTTTTTGCACAACAAAGGTGGTTCCCCAGATTAAAGAAACCACCAGAAGCAATAAATTTGCCTGTAAACGACTCATATGAGGGCAACGTAATTTATAAGAAAAGTAAGCAAGAAAAAGACTTTAAAATCATTTGGGCCAAGACTAGGCCTTAGTTCATTTAAAGTTTAATTTGAGGTTAAATTATACCAATATTTGACTCATTGGTATAATTTTATTTAATGAATAACCCCAGACTAAATCAATGATTTATTTGACCTAGAAATGTGCGAATACGAGGATTCTCTTGTGCAGAAAAAAACTGCTCTGGCGAAGCATCTTGCGCGATACAGCCTTGGTCAAAAAATAAAATCCGGTCACCGACTTCTCGTGCAAAGCCCATTTCATGAGTAACAACAATCATCGTCATGCCTGATTTTGCCAGTTCCTTCATGACGTCCAGAACTTCTTTAACCATTTCTGGATCAAGTGCAGATGTAGGTTCATCAAACAGCAGTACTTCTGGCTTCATGGCGAGCGCACGGGCGATTGCGACACGTTGCTGTTGTCCACCAGACAATGCAAAGGGATATTTTGAGGCATGATCCAGCATCCCTACTCGTTCAAGGAGCTGTAATGCTTCGATATTGGCTTGCTCTTTGGATAATTTACGAACTCGTCTTGGTGCAAGCGTAATGTTTTCAAGCACGGTCATATGGGGGAATAAATTGAACTGTTGGAAAACCATGCCAACTTCAGCGCGCAAAGCACTTAAGTGACGTAAATCGTCGTCAACTTCGATGTCGTTGATAATGATCGTACCGCTATCATGGCGTTCCATACGATTTAGCATACGTAATAGCGTACTTTTTCCTGATCCGGATGCACCTATAATGACGGCAACTTCGCCAGCATTAAAATGCGTACTGATATTTTGCAATACATGAGCACTACCAAAATATTTATTAACGTGGTCAATGGTAATTAATGGCTTAATCATGATTGTCGTCCCTCGACATCAAATCGACGTTCAACTGCATTTGAAATTTGCGTCAGGATAGTCGTCAACAATAAGTAAATGACTGCGGTCGTCATCAATGTTGGAATGGGCTGGAAGGTCTCGGCTTGAATCCGGTTGCCGACATTAGTGAGTTCCACTACACCGATGGCATAGGCTAAAGAGGTGTCTTTGAGCAACGCAATAAAATTATTGACTAGTGGCGGTAATGCCACTTTGAATGCTTGTGGAAAAACGATGTCAGTAGCCGTATGCCAAGCAGATAACCCTAAAGACTGTGCCGCTTCGACTTGCCCCTTAGGTACAGCAAGTAGGCCAGAACGAATTGCTTCGGCATTATAGGCCCCTGCATTCAACGCTAAAGCGATCGCAGCAGACGTGAAGTCAGAAAACTGGAGCGACGGTATAAAAATAGGCAATGCTAGATACACAAATAAAATCTGGACCAAAAGCGGTGTGCCACGGATAACCCAAATATAAAATCCTGAAATTAAGCGAATAAAACGAAAACGGGACAATTTACCTAATGCAGCGATCACTCCCAACACTACGCCGATTACCCCTGCAATAATCGCCAACTCAACGGTTATACGTGTGGCTTTAGCAAACTCTTGAGCGTTTTCACCGATGGGTGATGGGATGTGTGCCAGAGGAATCGCAAGCAACCAAAGGAATAGCAGTAAAATGGCGATGGCAATAGCAATCGTCGCCGAACTTTTGCTCTGTCGGCCCCAACTGGCAGGCCAGTTTAAAAATTTTAATGACACTAATTTTCTCAACTACTTAAATATCATGAACAATACAACAAGAACCCAATGTCCGTGATGTCAAATTCTATTTACAACGAATATCTTCTTTAAAATATTTATTAGAAATAGCCGCATAGGTGCCATCTGCAAGGATCTGGTTAAAGGCTTTGTTATAAGCTTCTGCTAATGGAATATTTCCTTTGGATACAAGAGCGCCTACTTTTTCAACAAAAACAAAATCACCAATTTTAAGTCCAGATGCGGGATTCGCTGCGATCGCAGCTTTAGCCAAAAACTTGTCCGAAACCCATGCATCAGCACGTCCCATGGTCACAGCAGCTTGAGCATCAGTATCTTTAGGGAAGGTTTTGATATCTTTAATATTTGGAACTTTTTTGAGATTTTCGAGATAAGATGTCCCGACTTGAACAACCACATTTTTTCCTGCAAGGTTTGCCACACTACGTATTGCAGGGTCTTTGGACACAATGACCCCACCGGTACAATAATGGGGCGTTGTAAACGTGACGACTTTAGCGCGTGATTCAGTAATTCCATGCGATGCAATAACCAGATCCCAGCGATCTTGTTGTAGGCCAGCTATGAGCGCATCAAAACCCACACTTTTCCACTCAACAGATAGCCCCATTTTTTGAGCAACCGCATTGGCAATGTCGATTTCAAAACCTGTGAGTTTACCTGCTTGGAAGTAATTAAAGGGGGTAAACTGCCCTTCCGTCGCAATGATGATTTTATGATCTTTTTCTATGGCAGACAGTGAGCGCGCATCAACCCTTTGCAACGGCAGCAATGCAAGCCCTGCCAAAATGCCTGTTATACTTAAAGATACGATATTTTTAGCTTTCATACTCATTTCCTGCTTGTCAATCATTGCAATCTATCAATCATGGATATCATTATTTCTCATCGTGCCGAATCATTATATTTTCGACGCTCAGCAATGTTCAGCAATATATATACCAAAACTGATCTACATGTTCATCATCGGGTGATCTTATATCTTTGTAATGATAATAAAATATCATCGATAGCGCAGTATCACTTTTGATACGAATGACGTCATCTGCGAACCTTCGCAATCCGTCATGACTGTAATAATATGCTTTGAATCAGTGCATTAAGCGAATTTAAAGTTATGACTAATCTTCTGAAGCTTCTTACATATTTTGCAAAGGGTGCGATTGTAAGGTCTCTTTTATAGATGTGGTTAATTTATTTTCTAAATGGTAAAATTAAAAGATGTCAAAAAAAAAATAACTACCGTCTAAATCGACATAGACATTTAATCTATAGGCATATTTTACAACGTAATATCGACGGAGGAACCTGAAAAATGACTCAATCAATCGCATTTCTTGGACTTGGTGCTATGGGCTGGCGTATGGCTGCTCATCTACCGAAAGCATTTTCGGATGTACGGGTTTGGAATCGTACATTTAGCAAAGCCGAAGCCCATGCCGTACAGTTCGGCACACAGGCCAGCTCAATCGAGAATGCCGTTCAGGCCGATGTCATTTTTTCATGTTTATCGACCAGTGCAGAAGTCGAAGCATTAATTGCTGCCTCTCCACCTAAAGCAGGAAGCATCTGGATTGATTGTACCAGTGGTGAACCGACTTCCGCTCAGCGTCTTTCTGCAAAGCTTGCAGAAAATAACGTTCACTTCTTAGATGCGCCTGTTTCTGGTCAAACTATTGGTGCTGAAAAAGGGATTTTGACAGTGATGGTGGGTGGTGATGCGGTTGCACTTGAACGTGCACGCTCTGCAATTGAGCCTTTTGCTGGATTGATTGAACATGTTGGGGGGAGCGGCGCAGGTTTTGCGGTTAAGGCTGTCAATAACATGTTATTGGCCGTTAATCTTTGGTCTGTTGCAGAAGGGTTTAGCGCCCTAAAAGCTCATGGTGTCAATCTTGAAAATGCGCTCACTTGTATTAATGCTTCAAGTGGTCGTAGCTTGGCATCAGAAAATACATTTCCTCAACGTGTATTAAATCGTGAGTTTCCATTGACGTTTGCATTGAATCTACTCGCAAAAGATACGGGCATTGCGATTGATCTGGCGCACAGTGCAAAACTCCCCTCTCCTTTACTTGCACTGACTCAAAGCCTATACCGTGCTGCGAGCAATAGTCTGCCAGAAGACAGTGACTTTTCTGCTGTGGTGAAGTTGTTAGAAAGCTGGACAGGACAAGTCTTAGAAGTTTAAGTCCACACATTCACGATTATTCATCAGCATACATACTTGAGAAAATCGATTGAACGAGCCATCTCAAATGTTAAGTCTGCGTCAGTTAAGCGCATCAAATCCACAGGACATTGATGCGCTTTTTCTATTGTTTGAGCAAGCGTCTGACTACTTTCGTATCATTGAAGATCGGCCACCTAAATACAATGATGCCTATCTTACGCTGACTGAACTTCCCCCACTAAAAGGCATCGAAGATAGGCTATGTATGGGATTTTATATAGACCAACAGTTGGTTGGATGCATCGACCTGATTAGGGGATATCCAGAAACACATATTGCCTATCTGGGTCTGTTGTTTTTCTCTAAGAACCACCAGAGACAAGGTTTTGGAAAGGAAGGCGTGCAGCATGCAATTCAAATTTCTAAATCTTGGGGCTGTACTGTGCTTCGTTTAGCGGTAATTGAAACCAATCAACTTGCATTTTCCTTCTGGCAAAGACAAGGTTTTCAAGAAATTTATCGTAAATTCCTTTCCCAATATACAGGTCAGGCGATTGTGATGGAGCGGCATATCTAGAGTTTATGATCAGGTATAGTCCTATTTAGGAGTTTTAACTTGAGAACAATTGGTTTAATCGGTGGCATGAGTTGGGAGTCCACCATGCCTCACTATCGAATGATCAATCAAACTATTAAAGATCATTTAGGTGGTTTACATTCAGCAAAAGTCATTCTTTATAGTGTTGATTTACAGCCTATTGTAGAGCTTCAGCACACGGGAAATTGGTTAGAAGCTGGTCGGCAACTTGCAGAAGTTGCTTTATTACTTCAAAGTGCGGGTGCTGAAAGTATCGTGCTTTGTACCAATACCATGCACAAAGTTGCGCCTGCAATTGAAAGAGTCGTGAATATCCCCCTACTTCATGTCGTAGATGTCACTGCGGAGGCTATTAAAAAATCCAATTTTAAAACCGTGGGACTACTCGGCACGCGCTTCACAATGGAACAGGATTTTTATCGGAAAAAATTTGAGATTGAGCACGATATAAGTATTGTGACTCCCAATGAAACTGATCGTGAAACAGTCCATCAAGTGATTTACCAAGAACTGTGTTTAGGGAAAACTCTAGATTCGTCACGTACGGAATATCTTAGGATCATACAGCGATTAATAGATAATGGCGCTGAAGCAATTATTTTAGGCTGCACCGAAATCTCAATGCTTGTACATCAGGATGATTGTTTTGTACCACTTTTTGATACAACTGCACTGCATGCAAAATATGCTGCGAAATGGGCCTTATCTGAGTCGTATTAATTCATCAATACTTTTAGCCAACGCATAAAGCTGCCCATAATCTTTTTTTAATGTGAGTGATAAGTTTAAGCGATAAAAGCTTTTAATTATGATCGACCATGAAAAAAGGCACGCTTTGCGTACCTTTTTTTTTAATGACTTTCTAAATTTATTTAAACACTAGTCGATGAGAAGATGCTGGAGTTGCAGTAGTAAACCTGCACCCCCTAGATAAAGTGCTCCAACACCCGATGCCAGTGGATTGGTCAATGCTGTAGATTTGGTATTAGCTCCGATTGCATTAATTGCAGTCAAACCGGCTACCGCAAGCGCGTTGACTCCGATATCGACTTGTTTAACGACATTTAGGCTAACTGGATAAACGACAGGTAGTTTAATTCCCAAAAGACCACCTGATACTTGATCGATTTCTTGTACATTAAGTTCGCGAAGTGTGGACATTTCATTCACCATTATTAATTAAACTTATATGGAAAAACAGGATTATCATTACTAAACACAATTACTACATTGTTGCAATTTCAACGTTTCATTGTCATCACAGGGATGATGACAATGAGCCAACAGTACGCTTTATCCATAGAATATTCAATATCGAAATAATGCTTTATTGAGACATAATATACATTTTATAAAACTGATATTTTTAGATAAAAATATAATGTATTTATTATTCAATGATTTGTGGTGTACCAAATGATCAATTCACTTTTTCGGACAAACACTACGGGTCATAAGGTATAAATGCTTACGTAAGATGATGTGTTAACTTACAACATCTTCTTTTTGTTGAACATTTGGAAAAATTTAATGTGTAAAATATATTCTTTGCAACAAAAGAATAATAAATGTTAAATATGAATCATCTATTTGTTTAAGTTAATATTTATTTAATATGTGGTGCGTCGAGTCGTCATTTATTATTATTTTAATTATCCTTATAAAATCTTTGTTTAAGATGAATGAGAAATTATAGATGCTCTCTTGATTACGGCATTGAAGAAAGTTGGCGTGAATATTTCTTATGAAATTTCCACGCCAACTTGTGAGGTTTTATAGCCCTGTATGTTGAGCTATAAACGCTTTCATATCATCAACATTTGATGTCATGACTTTGACGCGTTGCGGCAATGCTTCAATATTTTCAAACCCAGCAGGGCGCTCAGCATCGCGACCTAATGCTTCTTGGATTGTCTCGTTAAATTTCGCTGCAAGAGCAGTTTCAAGGACGATCATCGGTACGTCTTGCTCGAGGTGCTCAAGCGCAACTTTGATGCCATCTGCAGTATGCGTATCAATTGTAATACCGTAATTCTGCTCAACTTGACGGATCGTATTCAAACGATCGCTATGTGTAGATTTACCTGATTGGAAACCAAATGCCGCAACTTTCTTGAATTCATCCCCATCACTACCTGTCTGGCCTGATAGATCGAAGCCGCCTTCCGTCTCTACTTTACGGAAAAGTGCGGCAACTCGCACAGCATCGCGATCAAGTAGATCGTAGATAAAGCGTTCAAAATTTGATGCTTTTGAGATGTCCATGGAGGGGCTTGATGTATGCCAAGTTTCCGCTGACTTTCGTACGCGGTAGATACCCGTTCGGAAGAACTCATCAAGCACATCATTTTCATTGGTTGCGACAACAAGCTTTGCGATCGGCAGCCCCATCATGCGCGCAATATGACCTGCACAGATATTGCCAAAATTACCCGAAGGGACTGTGAATGATACTTTTTCAGTATTTTGGGTTGTTGCTCGTAAATAACCCCGGAAATAATAAATAACTTGAGCAATGACCCGTGCCCAGTTTATCGAGTTGACCGTCCCGATTTTTTGCTTTGCTTTATAGGTTAAATCATTTGATACGGCTTTAACCATGTCTTGGCAATCATCAAACACGCCTTCGACCGCAATGTTGAAAATATTGTCATCCAATAAACTAAACATTTGCGCTGTTTGAAAAGCACTCATTTTTTTATGAGGGGATAACATGAATACACGGACACCTTTTTTGCCACGCATTGCATATTCTGCTGCGCTGCCGGTATCGCCCGATGTCGCTCCAAGAATGTTCAATTCTTCATGTTGTTTACTGAGCGTGTACTCAAACAAATTACCGAGTAACTGCATAGCCATGTCTTTGAATGCCAAGGTAGGGCCATTCGACAGGGCTTGTATAATCAGTTTACGGCCTGATTGGTCCTCAAGTACGCGAAGTGGTGTGATTTCAGATGCATTCTCACCAGCGCGAGCATTTTTATACACTTCAGCCGTATAGGTCTTAGTCACTAAAGCTTTAATGTCATCTTCAGGAATATCAGTAATAAATTTCTTGAGTACTTCAAAAGCAAGATCAGCATAAGAGAGCCCGCGCCAAGCATTTAGCTCATCATGGCTGACTTGTGGGTAGACTTCAGGCAAGTAGAGACCGCCGTCTGGCGCCAAACCACCTAAAAGGATTTCAGAAAAATTTTGAGCTGCGGTATAGCCGCGAGTTGAAACGTATTGCATAAGAGATATGGAATAGTGGCTGTTATTGACCGCAGATTATCGGCTATTCCAGCGCCTTTAGTCGAGTAAAATCTGTAGCTAATCGCCCTGCACTCGACTCTAGGAAGGTTTTACTGTCAATCTTCATGCTGTTGCCCGATGCTCAATAACGCTTCTGCATGAGCCAGTGTTAATGGCTCAAGACGTACATATTGACCATCGAGAGTAATGGTAATGGGTGACGACATATCAATCTCTAACCCCAAAAGATAGGGTTAGTTCACTTTTCTGACGATGACTGAGCCGATTGAATAGCCAGCACCAAACGAACAGATCACACCGACTTCCCCTACCGCAAAATCTTGAGAATTTCTATGGAAAGCAATGATTGAACCAGCAGAGCTGGTGTTGGCAAACTCATCGAGAATAATCGGGGCGAGATCCGCACCATGCTCAATATCTTCAGTGGCTTCGGCCGCGGACTCTTTGCCAAGGATCATTTTTAGAATAAATTTATTCATAGTGCCGTTAGCCTGATGTAACCAGAAACGACGTACTTGATGCACATTAAGGCCATTGGCTGCGACATGGTCAGTAATCATCTGTGCTACAAGTGGAGAAACTTCACGGAATACCCGGCGACCATCCTGACGAAATAATTTATCCGGTTGACCTATACCAGATTCATCGCCGCGATTGAGGAATCCAAAGTTATTGCGAATGGCATTAGAAAACTGGGTCAAGAGTTTGGTACTGATGATTTCAAAACCTGGTTTAGAGTCAGTTTCTTCGACGATAACCGCTGTACAAACATCGCCAAAGATGAAATGACTATCACGTGTACTAAAGTTATTGTGTCCTGAGGTGATTTCCGGGTTGACCATCAACACACGCTTAGCTGAACCCGCTTTAATTGCATTCGCTGCTTGCTCTAAACCAAACGTTGCTGCACTACATGCAACGTTCATATCAAATCCAAATCCATGGGTCATTCCTAATGCGCCTTGGACTTCAATGGCAATCGCAGGATAAGCCCGCTGCATATTTGAACAAGCCACCAAGACCATATCGATGTCATTTGCAGTTAAATTTGCCGCTTTCAGCGCCTCATTTGCAGCGATAACTGCAATTTCAGCTTGAATAGAAATTTCATCATCTGGACGTTCTGGGATGATTGGTGCGAGGCGATGAGGATCTAATACCCCTTCTTTATTCATGACATAACGTGCTTTAACACCTGATGCTTTTTCAATAAATTCAGCGGAGGTACTAAGTTTTGCTGCTACTGTTCCTGCTGCAATTTCCGCAGCATGCTCAGCATTATAAAGTTCAACATGTGTATTTAGACTTGTAGCAAGCTCTTCATTACTAATCGAAAATGGTGGTATGTACAATCCTGTACCTGTAATGCGAATACTCATATCAACCTCGTCATCAAACCATTTAAAAGATAAACTTAATGTTTTTGTAAAAAACTATTTCAAAAAAAAAGAGATCAGCTAGTTTCAACTGCTTGCCAGAGTTTGTCCAGTCTTGTAGGTGACACAGGCGTTCTCGTTTTCATAGGTTGAGCAAATAATGAAATTCGTAGCTCTTCCAGTAACCAGCGATATTCTGCCAATTTTGTTTCACTATCACGATCCTGTATTCTTGCCATGAGTGGACGCAATGTTTTAACGCCATCAGTATCTTTGCTCAAGCTGTTTGGAAGGCGTTCTATACGCATGGCAAGTGCTTTTAAATAACGTGGATACTGTCGCCAGTGTTCATTATCGATACGATACACAAAATCATTCAAATGCAGTGCATCCAATTGATCTTCTATATCATCCATATTAATGCCAAAGATCGTTTGATCGAGTGTCATCATTTTGCGACGTATCGCCTGCCATTCGACAAAAATTTCAGTCAATTCTTTAAGGACCTGCTGTCCAACAGATAAGAATTTTGCTTTATCCTTAATGATCATTACTGAGAATTCTCCACTTGTCAGTGGTAGTTCAGCAAATGTCACATCTAGCGTGGCGCGAATCAGCATATTCTCAAGTTGAGCCTGATTGCCAAGTGGCGCAAACGTTAAGATTAAGGCTTTTGGTAGTTGTTTTTTTAGTTGCTTGGCCTGTTCAACAACTTGTAAAGACAATAAGTGGAGTACGCCGCGTCGATGAGCTTCTCTTGCCGCTTTTTCATCGGTGAATATCTGAATTTTAATTTGGTCAGTTTTTTCATCGACAACCAATGCTTGAAATTGACTCACTTGTAGGCCTGAGATTGTCCGATTACTTTCAAAATGGAAACGCTCAGGGAACGTGGTGATTAAACCATTTTTTTCGGTTTGATCACTATTCTGATGTAGAGGTGATGTGGTCAGCGACTTACATTTAGCTTGCAATTCCAGTAAGTCTCGACCTTTTGCAACCACATGTTTACGTTCATTAATGACTTCAATCAAGGGACGTAAGTACAGAGGTATGTTTGAGACATCAAAACTACTTTGCTTGATGTCCTGCATGTTTAGTACGCGGACTATTTCAGCGGTAATGCTTTGACCAGAATCCATATCAAGTCGATCATAGATTTCATCTACGGTATCTGGAATAGGAACAAGCTTACGTCGCTGCTCTTTCGGCAATGACTTGAGTAAGGCTTCTACTAGCTCCAAACGCCAACCTTGGATACCCCATGACAAGGCATTCGCATTTAACTGTGGCAATGCTTGAACGGGAATCATGACAATGGCGCCATCATCATCGCCAGCAGGATCAAAAATATAACGTGTAGGCAGTGTAAGCTTACCGACCTGCCATTTTTCAGGGAAATCATTGGTATCAGGAACAGAGCCCGCTAAAATATCAGCTTCTGTTAAACATAAGAATTTAGGATTGGTTTTCTCGACTTCACCACGCCAATCTTCAAAAGCGCGACGACTAGCGATCGTTGCAGGTACTTTTGCTTGATAGAACTCAAACAGCGCTTCTTCATCAACCAACAAATCACGACGCCGTAGCTTATCTTCAACGCGCTGTACATCTTCAAGCATTTTTAAATTGTGCTTTAAGAATGGCGGCGTAATTCCTAACTCGCCTGTAACTAGACCATCACGCAGAAATATTTCATGCGATTCTGTTTGATTAATTTTTTCGTAATTAATCAGTTGTCTGGCTTGAATAATCAAACCAAATAATGAAATCTGGGCATAAGCATTGACGAGACCCGGTTTTTTTGCCCAATGAGGTTCAAAATAGTGATACTTAAGCAATCCACGTGCTGCTGAAATAATCCATTCCGGCTCAATTTTAGCCAGTGTGCGCATAAATACTTGGCTAGTTTCTACAATTTCAAAAGACATGACCCATGCTGCATTGGCACGATTTAAAGTACTGGCAGGGAAAATACGCGTCTTTTGCTGGCGTACTGCCATATATTCATTTTTTTGGTCCGTTTTTTGGGCAACAAAAGACAGCAAACCCGTGAGCAATGCGCGGTGCAGATTTTCATAGTTTGCTGGGCGTACATATCCATCTTCATCTGGAGCTTCAACCACTTTAGCTTTGACCTGTTGATCAATCAGCTTATTTGTAGTGACTGTCTCATTGAATGAAAGCTTGAGCTGCTCTGCCAGTTCAAGAAGTTGCTTATGTGTTTGCTTCCACTCTCGAATACGCAGCCAACTTAAATAATGTTGCTTTGCAAAGTTACGGCGTTGATTCTCAGTCAACTCTCTTTTTTGCTCAGCCAGCACTTTCCAAAGTTTAGTATAGAACAAGAAGTCCGAGTCTTTTTCTTTAAATAGAGCATGCTTCTGATCCGCTTGAGTTTGTTTATCTGCGGGTCTTTCACGCGGGTCTTGCACGGATAGTGCACTTACTACGATTAACGTGTCATGCAAGACTCCGAAATGTGAGCCTGCCAAAATCATACGAGATAAACGTGGGTCAATCGGCATCCTGGCCATCTGTTGGCCAATGGTGGTCAGTGTCGTCTCACCTTCATTCAGCGCGCCAAGTTCAACCAGTAACTTGGTCCCATCATTGACCAGGCGGTAGTCTGGTGGCTCGATAAACTCAAACTCATCAAATGTACCTAGACCCAAATTTGCCATTTGTAGAATAACGGAGGCTAAATTGGTTCGTCTAATCTCGGGTTCTGTAAATTCAGGACGTCCAAGAAAGTCAGCCTCACTATACAATCGGATGCAAACCCCTGCTGCGATACGACCACAGCGGCCTTTACGCTGATTTGCCGCTGCCTGACTAATCGCCTCAATGGGTAGGCGTTGTACGCGAGAGCGATAGGAATAACGCGAAATTCGCGCAAAGCCCGAGTCAATGACATAGCGAATATTAGGAACCGTCAAAGCTGTTTCAGCGACGTTGGTGGCAATAATAATGCGCCGTCCTTTGCCGGATGGATTAAAAATTCTTTGCTGTTCACTTAAGGCTAAACGAGCGAATAACGGCAATATCTCGGTATGCTTTGGCCCATAACGCGTAAGCGCCTCTTGCAACTCACGAATTTCAGATTCAGTACTGGCAAAGATAAGAATGTCAGCTTGCTGAGGATTGCCTTTGGTCGTGGCATCTTGATAACACTCTTCTACAGCGGCAACAACGGCTCGGGGAAGATTTTCTTCAAAATCATCAAATGCATCATCATCGCTGCCACCCACCGCAAGCTCTGAAATTGGGCGATAACGCAGTTCAACAGGAAAACTGCGCCCTTCTACAGAAAAGATCGGTGCATCATTAAAATAACGACTAAAGCGATTCACATCCAATGTTGCTGAGGTAATAATCACTTTCAGGTCTGGGCGTTTAGGCAGAATCTTGCGCACGTAACCTAAGATGAAATCGATATTTAAGCTACGTTCATGAGCTTCATCAATAATCAGTGTATCGTATTTGGTTAAAAAACGATCATGCGCCAGCTCTGCCAATAAAATCCCATCGGTCATCAGACGAATAAAGGCATCGTTATCACCGGTTTCATTAAAGCGAACTTTAAATCCGACAGATTTACCTAGGGGCTCACCTAGCTCTTCAGCAATGCGCTGCGAGACACTTCGTGCTGCTAGGCGTCTGGGTTGAGTGTGCCCAATCAGACCCGTTAATCCTCGCCCTGCTAATAATGCGAGTTTAGGGAGCTGCGTCGTTTTTCCAGATCCGGTCTCACCGGCAACAATAATGACCTGATTTTTTTGAATGGCTTCAATCAGTTCATCACCGGATTGGCTCACAGGTAAATCTGGGTTTAAGGCGATTTTAGGTAAGCGGCTATAGCGTGCTAAGACTTCGGCATTTGATTTTTTTAATAATTCAGCATGGCGTGCTGCATCATGATGCTTTCCTCGTAATAGCATCGATAAACGATGACGATCACGAGCCATGGGTAGGTGACGGATTGCAGAAAAATCTGGCGTAGTAGATGTCTCGAATGAGTTTGTCGGGGGTTGCGTTATTGTTGTATCTATTTCAGCTGACATTAACCATCTACTCTTACACTATGCTCAACCAATGGGTTTTCAAACGAAAGACCTTGCTTCATTTTTTCAAACATTTGTGGGTCTGCCCACTCTATTTGCACTTGTTCAGAAAATTCAAAATCCTGTAGCTTGAGTAAACCCATTTGTTCATTTTCCACATCAGCACGGAAACATTGGGCATAGCCAGTAGCTGTTTCGTGCACAATCACTGAATGGACCGTCACATCGCCTTCACCATTATGCGTAATAGTTTGGCGTAAAATGCTATCGGCTAAAAAGAAGAAGAATCTTGAGAATTGCTCAGCAGAGGGAGAAACCGGTAGCGAAATCCAACGTGCACTGTATTGCTTACATGCAGCAATATAGCCTTCATCATCCTGATTCCAAAAACAAATGGCATGATCAAAGCTGTCAATAATGTCACGAATCTGGCCTTTCAATAAGCCGAAATCATAGACCATTTGTCCATGATCCAAACGATGAGCCTCTAGGATCAATTCCACCTGATAACTATGTCCGTGGATTGAACGACGGCAACGATCACTGGTGCAATTGCGCACGATATGAGCGTTTTCAAATTTAAATAACTTGCGAATCAACATAATCTTTTACAGCTTAAATTTTGAGGGGCATACGATTAGAAAATAAGAGTGCGACTGATACAACAATGATCAAAGACAGCGCCATAGTGTTGATTATACGTCCTTCAGAACACTTTACGAAGAGGTCGATAAGATTAAGTGATGTGATGTCGCAACCCTAGAGTAAAATACATCGGCTAGAGCGGTCAATTAACGTTAAGACCCCGTTGGTTTTACAGAAAAATAGGGGATCGGTGCAAAGCTACGTTGCCATGCCGTCACACTTTGAGAAGTTCGCACTAAATCACTGGTGAGAAAACGCTCTCGTCCATTTGAGTTGACATCGATCCAAGTTTGGAAATAACTACTTTTTACATCGATAAGCTTTTGTATATTGTTTCGTTGTTCAGGTGGTGTTAATGGGATTTTTGAAAAAGACGAATCATTTAGAAAAGTAGCTGCACTTTTGATGATCGGTGTTGTTGCACCTATACGCTGGGTCACAAATGCAGTCATATCACTGACGGTCAAGCTATCATCCAATGCTGCCAAGACTACTGCAGGTGCAGTATTGACATTAATTTTTGAAGCGCTTGGTAAAGCCGTAATATAAGGTGCAATCAAATTATATTTTGCACCCTCAAAGCCACGCACCTTCCGCAATTCTTCAGGTTGTCCGAATAACCTATTCGCTGCAAGATAAGGAGGATTTTGTCCAAGATAAAAACTACTTTCTGCACCCAATGAGCCCGTAGGTTCGTCATTGGCATCTTCCCAATCGAGCACAGCGCCGGCAGATTCAGGATCAATGCCAACCTGCTTTAAGAGACGTTTAAAATATGCCAAGTTCGCAGCTTTATCTGTATCCGCAGCTAAATATAAATTATTAAGATTAAACATGCCGGATTGATCAATAATCCGTACGTTAATCACAGCATCTTCTATCGGGATTGGTGGTCTGGGCTTAGCCCATTCATCCTTAAGACTATCTGCACCAGTATTAAGTTTCGCACTCTGCATTAGCCCTGCACCCACCACACTCTCTCCTGCAAGTGCATACTGCAGTGACTGATCCTGACGTAAAAGTACATTGGTTTCACGAAGCATACGATCTTGACGCGTTAATAAACCGACGGCCAAGATCGTCGCAGTCACTACCATGAGTAGGATGGTGAGCAAGGCAACCCCTTGTTGTTTACTCTTTAAATGAGGGTGAGCTGGGTGTTTCATCTCAATCTCGCCCTCCGCCTGTTGTTGGTACGGCATTATCCGCTACGGGGTTTTGAGGAGTGGCTTGTGATGAATTCTGATTATCTTCTGGCTGGCTATTAGTAGTAGGCACCTGATTGGCGTTGGTATCGCTCTGTGGATTTGTTTGAGCCACAGCACTTGCACCATTTGTATTTGGAGTGGCTTGCATTGAGGCCGGTAGGTTTTTAACTAAAGGAAACAACCACTTCAATTGCTGGCCATGGGATGTCAGTGTAATTTGCACAGCCAAAGGTAATTTGATGAATGCCTGCGAGTCCGGTTCTGAGGAGGTTGGAATGCTACCATCCGTGCCGACAGGCCAAGTTGTTGTAGATGCTCTGTCTGCACTATCATCGATTGCGCTTACCGTCCAATCTGAAACATCATCCAACATCACTGTTTTGATTGGAATGAGGTTACCCGTTTGATCGACTTGTGCAAATGATTGACGAATCAGTTGTCCTTGTTGCACTGAATAAATGACCCGTTCTAATGGAGATACGCCCATTTGCAATGGGTCTATGACACCTGTTCGGGTTAAGTGGAACTCATTGTCTCGGATGAGCAATGCGGACTCTTTATTGCTTCCTAGTGTTGCTGAGCGCGGGATTGCTTGCGTGAAATCGCGTGACAATTGCTCATAAGTGGCTTGAATGCCATTAATTTGTTCTGCCTTGATCGCCGTTCTTTCACGCATTTGAATAAGATTTTCAAAAACTTGCCATCCCGCTAACGTTAATACCGCAAATATCGCCATGGCAACAATGAGCTCGATGAGGGTAAAACCCTTTTCGAAATACATTGCTGGGTGGGTAAGATGACGTCGGTTTTGAGTTTGATAATCAGGGAACATAAGACTTCTACTGCCCTGCTGGACGTTGAATGAAAATCACCAAAGACGTCACAGCATTCCCTGATTTGTCTGCACCTGATTCTACGGGCGCAACGGTGATGAGAACACGGCGTACGTCTTGTGAGAATGGTAAGGTGGATGCTTCGGTTCTTACAAGCCAATGCTGCCCTTGTTCCTCAACGTTATCCTCACCGCTCCCTTCAAGCCATGTTTGATTAATATTAATGTTGGCGGCTTTATTCATGGCGACAAAATGTGCCAGTGTTCGAGTTTCCAGTCTTTTGACGGTATTCACATAACCCATACCTGCCTGCGTTAAAGCTACAGCTGCAACGGCAAAGATGGCTAAAGCGACCATGACTTCAAGCAATGTAAAACCTGCTTGCTGTGGTTCTGCTTTAACGACCGAAACAGAAGACATTATTGATCACCATGCGTTGTACTATTGGATCCCGATGTATCGGTATTGACCCGTCCTAATGCTGTTACTTCAATAGCATCACCCACAGGTTTGGCATCTTGAAGAATCTGTAAGCGTGCGGCCGTTGCTTCACCGTTACCGAACCAAATCAGCTGTGGATTCAAAGCTGAATCGACCTTGAATTTTTCAAGCGCAGTATTCTGATTACGCGGCGCATTGTCCTGCAATAACGAGATGTTCAGCTCTGATCCAAGTGGTAAATCATGAACCTTGAAATCTTCCGCAAGTTTCCATCGCTTATCTTTGTTGGATTCATTGGGATCGAATTGAACTACGGCATATCGCGGTGGATCAGTTGCAGTCTGGTAAAAAGGCACTAAACCGAGCATTCGTCCTTGATCTTGTGCTTCTAAACGAATGATCGCAATCGAGTCAATCAACTCTTCACGCTCTTGCAGTAATTTACGGGTTTCTGAGCCTCCAAGCGATAAACTTACCATAGTGGTCAGTATCCCTGCGATCAAGATAACCAGCATGACTTCAATCAGAGTAAAACCTAATTCGTTTTGTCCACGCCCTTGATATTTGTCAAAATTACGCATTGATTAGTGGGTGGCTTGCGGAAAAGGAAGAGAAATCATTTGCTCAATCAATACCAACTTCAAACTCTCACGCTCCCCTAAATAGCGTTGATAAAAACTCGAGTTTAGAATTGCGGCGCCACCTTGCGTGACCGCCCAGACTGCTGCCAAGTAGTCCCGAGTTGTTAAGCGGCTATTAATACTCTCTAAATAAGAACCTGTTAAGGGTACAATGCGACGTAAACGTTGTTTTCTAATTCGATATAAATCTGAGAATAGACTACCCAAACCCACACCACCAGCAGCGAGACGTTCCTCGAGCTGATGCAAAAGCGCTGTACGCTGAGGCTGATCTAAGTGATGGCGCATATAGGTGATGAGCAACTCTTGAAATTCTGCTGTCGATTCTAGCAACAAATCAAGGAGTGCCTGTTCATGGCGAATAATGAGATGTAAATACAGCTCATCTTTACTCTGGAAGTGTTTATACAACGTCCCTTTGGCTAGATCCAGATGCAGCGCTAGCGTATCAAGCGTCATTCCACCTTCACCAGAGTCCAGTAAAAGTTGCTCGGCCATATCAAAAATCTGCGCTTCACGCGCTCTGAACTGAGCGTGACGATCTATTTGACGATCAGTAGTCATCCAGTCAATCCTTTATCTCGTACGATTGATATATCTAATGTACTTTGATTTAAATGATGATTATTCGTTTGTAGAGCTGCATGAATTTTATCTAAACGTTGCAGTGATTCTTGGGCATCCTGCAGCATCCGATCAAAATTGTTCGATGTGATTTGGGCTAATTTTTCTATAGAAATTTGATGCAAGTCAGCAAGGACACGCGCTACATGAGGCAAGTAGAGTGGCTCGTTGGATTTACCTCGATATGGCATAGGCGCCAAATAAGGGCTATCTGTCTCAATGAGTAAACGATCAAGAGGAACTTGAATGGCCACATCTCTTAAATCTTGAGCATTCTTGAAACTAATAATACCTGAGAATGACACGTAATAACCTAAGGCTAAAGCGCCTTCAGCTGTTGCCCAATCTTCAGTAAAACAATGCAGAACACCGTGAATTTTACCAAAAAACGCATGTTGTTCACGCAAAACGGTCAATGTATCAGCCCGTGCTGCACGCGTATGGACGATCACAGGCTTCCCAGTCAATTGACCTGCTGCAATATGTCGTGAAAACGACTCTCGTTGAACTTCTGCATTTTCAGTACTGTAGTGATAATCAAGTCCAGTCTCACCGATTGCCCATACTTTAGGGTCTTGAGCCAATGAAACTAAAGTATCGACAGTCGCTAATGTGAGCATCTCAGCAGATTCACAAGGATGTGCACCTACACTGATACCGATATCCCCATGATGATTCGCAATATCAAGCAGAGTCTCATGGTCATCTAAATCAACCGCCACGGCTAAAAAACGTGTAACACCCACTAAACGTGCCGCGTCTAAGGCGCGTTCTAACGAACCATCATAGGGCGTCAAATCAAGTCGGTTTAGATGACAATGTGAATCGGTAAACACGAAAAATACCCTATCTAAAAAAAGACTACTTTAAACCCAACATTATGCAAAAATACAATACTACAAAGTATATGTTGGACGATCAGAGTTCAGCAGGCCAGCGAGCGCCTTTTCAATTAAAATTTTGAGTTTCTGTCCTTCTTCACCAGCTAATTGCAAGGCAAAGCCCGCAGGACGTGTTCCTTGTGTGCGGTGTGTGACCCAGATCACTTTACCAGTCAGCGGCGTACGCTCTGTCGATTCTGGTAGCGTAACAACCACAAAAACCTCCTCCCCCAGAGGAAAGGTTCGATTACTGGGAACAAACAATGCTCCGCCCTGCACAAACGGCATGTAACTACTATATAACGTTTGCAAATCCCGGATGGGATAATTGATGATTCCTCCTGCTCGTGTGGGCAGCATATACACTCCTTTGTGTTAAAACTTTGAACATGCACCAAAATAACATGAATGCATCACTGCGTGCTAAGAATTGGGCACAAAAAAATAGGCTTTTAATTCATTTTCAGTAGGATGAATCATGAATTTTAGCTTATAGCTGCATCTCTTGTGATTTTAGTCCTACGGCGTATCCTGATTTAAGATATGTGCAATCTGATGTTCATGACTTTCATAGTATTCAACAGAAAATCCTTCAGCGCGCCAAGCGTCTATCCCGCCATGCAGAGATCTGACTTGAGTATAGCCTCGGCGTTTGAGCTCTCGGGCAACTTGAACGGCACTGGCATCATTAGGACAAGAACAATAAACAACCATCACCTGATCAAAAGGAATATCTGTAATAGTTTCAGCCAGCGCTTTTGGGTCTAATGCACGTGCCCCTGTAATACGCGCCAAGTCTAAACTTTTAACTAATGAGGACCTTGCATCAAAGATGAGTGGCAATTGCTCTTGGTTAAGAAGCTCCGCTAGCTCTTTAGGTGTAATTCGCGTTTGCAGTGCAAAGCGCTTAATCCGGTAACGTTGCCACCAGCGGAAAATCACATAAGTGATTAAAAACAGGAGTATAACAAATATGGCAATTTTGCCAAACTTAGCCATAGTGACCAAGACGATATTGATTTGCTGATAAAAAATAGCGCCGACGATCAGCCACGTCCCCGCCCAAAGTGCTGCTCCAGCAGTACTAAAGATGAAAAAGCTAGACCGACGTAAACCGAGCGCACCAGCCAAAGGGGGTGCAAGTGTGGCCAAACCCGGGATAAACTTGGCAATTACTAGTGTCGCAACGCCCCAACGATTAAAGTTGGTTTCAGATTGACGTACACAAGAGTCAGGGGAAAGTGAGATACGACACAGCAGATGCAAGATACGATGTCCGTAACGACGCCCTGCCGAATACCAGACAAAATCACCGAGTAAGGAGGCAACAATAGCAAGTAGTAAAGCGGTCAGCCCTAATTGTGGATCAACCATTGCTAATGAACCCATTAATAGCAATAACGGCAATACAGGAATGGGTAATCCAAGCTGTACAAGGAGCACCACAAGGAAAACACCTAGCGCACCATATTCAGTTAAAAGTGCAAACAATGTGGTCATTGCAAAATTCCTCATGCAGGAATGATAGGATTGCAGCTTGAATTCTCAATTAGGGCGTTCAAGGTGATCATCTCGCTAATCTTAAGACGAATAAGCAGTGATCGGGATTGTATTGTCCTCTTTTTTCTGCATTTAAAAAGAGTTCATGTCTGATAAAAAATATAAAACATTAATAAGTTCAGCTTAAGTATTCTTATCGCATCGCCAGGCGCTGCATCATATTTTCCATCACTAACTGCGCATTCACATTTTGCGTTTGTCCTGCAATGAGGTTGACTGCACAACGATCGAGATCAAGTAATGTGTCCAGAGTGACCAATTTCTCCAACTGATTAAACTGCCCAGCATCTAAATCGGTTTGAACTCTTCCTTGTCCCACATGTTCAGCAATCACATCACGCAGTAGTTGACGAACTAAATCAAGCCAGCTTTGAATCGGTAATTGTTTTTGCCAATAAGCCGCAGCATCAAGCACAGATCGTCTACCCGTCAATATTGCGAGCCAAGTCGCTAACCACTGACCGCGCAATTTAAACGAATCCATATTCGCAAGTGCAGTTGCTGCTAAAGGTGCGCCGCCAGCTAGACCTAATAACAATGTCGCTTGTTCCGTAGAAACGGCTGCCTCATCACGCACATATTCGATCGCAATCTCTGACTCAATACGCCCCAATGGAATTTGTTGTACACGACTGCGTATGGTTGCTGGTAATTGTAAAGGCTGATCAGCAACAAGAATGAGTAAAACACGTGGGGCCGGTTCTTCAAGTGTTTTGAGCAGCGCATTGGCTGCGGCAGTATTTAAGCTTTCTGCGGGTTCAAAAATAACGACCCGCCAACCCTGCCCCGTTTGCTGGACAAATGGCATTAGATCACGGATCTGATCAATTTTAATTTGGCGACTTTGTTTGCCTTTAGCATCTACTTCGCGCGAGATACGTAATAAGCTGGGATGATTGCCGACTTTCAGCCATGTGCAGCTTGCACAATGCCCGCAAGCCCCATCAACCGTTGGCGTATCGCACAATAACCAACCTGCAACATGTTCAGCGAAACGACGCTTTCCCGTTCCTGCTGCGCCAGTCAATAGGATACCGTGCGGTAAATTTGGCATGCGCCCAGTCAAACGATGCCACGCCTCACGTTGCCATGGCAATAAAGGCAAAAAATGCAATTGCTCGTGTGCGATTTGAGCAATGTCATCATCTTTTGCTTTAGGGGGAGCTTTCGCCATGGTTGTTTAGCCTGTTATAAAGCAATGAAATAAGAAATAAGTGTGCACTGCAAACGATATTACAGGTAAACCGAAGCGCCCAGTGCACGAATACGCTCCAAATCGTCAGGAGTATCCACGCCACCTGGCATCGAGACCACTGCATCCGCTATTGCAATTCGTCGCCCATGCTCAAGAACACGTAATTGCTCCAGACTCTCAAGCAGCTCTAAGACACCGACAGGCCAACTGACGTAATCCTGAAGTAACGATACACGATAAGCATAAAGTCCTAAATGTCTGCGTGCTGAAGCAGGGACATGGTTCACACCTTCCTTAAAACCGTCCCGATCATAAGGAATGGTAGCTCGGCTAAAATAGAGAGCCTCTCCTGTCAGGCTGCGGGCTACTTTCACGATACTGCTACGTAGATATTCATCGACATGGAGTATCGGCTCGCATAAAGTCGCCATTGCACACTGTGGCTGTGCATCAAGTAGTGCTGCAACCTGCTCAATCAGTACAGGTGGTAGTAATGGCTCATCCCCTTGTACATTGACGATGAGATCATTGGCGTCCCAGCCTTGTATGCGTGCCACCTCAGCAAGACGATCTGTTCCAGAGGGATGATCCGCAGAAGTCATTACGACATCAACACCCGCATTTCGGCAGACCTGCGCAATTCGCTCATCATCTGTCGCCACACATAGGCTATCCATCCCTTGAACTTTTCGTGCCTGATCAACGACACGGAGAACCATTGGTTTACCCCACAAGTCCAATAAAGGCTTACCGGGTAAGCGACTACTCGCAAAGCGGGTTGGAATGACAATATGACGCATAATTTTTCCTAAAACACGCAAAGAAAATTTTTAAATCTTGATCAATATATTGGATATTAACGTTGAATTTGACGTCGATCCGGTAAAACACCGATTTCTAAGAGTTGACGATACAGTAGGGAATAGCAAGCTGGAGAAAGCCATGCTTTTACAGGCAGTATCCATGCTTGCTCAATGAGTCCCTGTAAACGTGGGGCATCTTTAGCTGTAGTAATGATCTGAAGATCATCATTAAACTGAACATCACTGAGTTGATAAGGGTGATGGTCGGCAAAAGGATGCTCAATCACATCAAATCCAAGGTGCCTTAAACTGGTAAAGAATCGTGCAGGATTACCAATACCCGCTACAGCATGAACACGCTGCGGTGGCTGAGGTGCGGCCATTAGATCCATTGATTGATCCAATGGTACCAATTCTCCTGGAATTAAACGCATCTGATAAATGGACTGACCTGTTTCTGGATCATCAGTGAGCGGAAAGTCGCTATGCTCTATTACTGTGGCTGTATTCAGTCGATCTGGACTTTCACGAAGAAAACCTGCTGGGAGTAGCCAACCCTTCCCTATTCCGCGATTGGCATCTAAAACTATCCACTCAAGCTTTCTACCCAGTGCCAGATGTTGTAAACCATCATCACTCAAAATCAAGTTTAGGGACGAGCCTTGTGCAGCAACTTCAGCCAATAAGCATTCAATAGCCGCCTGCCGATTTGCGCCGACTGCCAGAGGCACCCCTGTCTGCTGTACGATGAGTAGAGGCTCATCGCCAACAACTTGCGCCGAATCATCAGCATGTACGATACGGGGAAATGTACCCATTTGTCCCCCATAACCGCGACTGATGACGCCTATGCCCAATTTTTGTTCTTGCTGCAAATAGCGAACAAGCTCTATCAATAATGGCGTTTTACCACTGCCACCCACGGTAATATTGCCGATAACCATAACCGGCACGGGAGACTCGTAAGCTTTTTTGATATCTAATCGATAGAGTAATCTTTGCAACCCCGTGACAGCGGCATAGAGCGCTGATAGTGGGCGGAGCCAAAACAACCACGGTGCTTGATTAGCCCAAGCTCTTGGTAGTGCAGTGCGCAGACTCATCACACCCGTCCTACATACGAGGTATCATCTAGACTCAATAAGATTTTGAAAAAAGTCTTATTCATGTGTCGTAACAACATCTACGAATTCGCGTTGATGGAGCTGGGCATACAAACCATTTTGAGCTAAAAGATCCGCGTGAGTACCTTGTTCGACGATGCGACCTTTGTCCATGACAACGATTCGATCAGCTTGTTCAATGGTAGATAAACGATGGGCAATTACAAGCGTTGTCCGACCATGCATGGCATGTGTCAAGGCTTGTTGAATGTAATGCTCTGACTCATTATCCAGCGCACTTGTCGCTTCATCTAGAATGAGTATAGGTGCATCTTTGAGCAGTGCACGCGCGATTGCCAATCTTTGGCGCTGTCCACCAGACAAAGACATCCCACTCGCACCAATCAGCGTGTCAAAACCCTGTGGAAGTGCATCGATGAATTGATCTGCAAAGGCATCTTTAGCCGCGGCTCGCACTTCTGCATCAGATTTATTGGCAAGCTGCCCATAGGCGATGTTTTCACGCACGGTTTGATCAAACAAAATGACTTGCTGCCCAACGGTCGCAATTTGGCTGCGTAGACTTTCAAGCGTGAAGTCTTTAATCGGTGTTCCATCTAATAGTAATTGACCACTGGTAATATTTTGAAAACGCATCAGTAGATTGATGAGTGTGGTTTTTCCTGCACCAGAGCGTCCAACCAAGGCGACGGTCTCACCCGCATTAATCGTTAAATTAATATCTGTCAGAGCGGCAGTATTATCCGAATATGAAAAACCAACGTGTTCGAAGGTGATCTGACCGACTAATGGTTTTATCAGCTTGCCTTGATCCTCTTCAGGAGGAGTATCAATCATCTCAAATACGGAATGCGCAGCAGAGATTCCTCGTTGAATCTTTTCATTCACATCAGTTAATGCACGTAAAGGTTTGCTGAGCATTGCAGCCGCACCGATGAAAGAAACGAATGCTCCAGCACTGGTCGTTGCACCCAAAATTTCAGGTCTTAGCGCTATCCAGACCACGGCCGCCATTACGAATGCCATGAGGAGCTGAATAATCGGTGAGTTTAGGCCGCTTGTAACGACCATCTTTAGACCCCTTTTCAAGTTCTCAGCAGAGGCACGACGGAAACGTTCACGCTCATAGGCTTGTCCACCGTAGTTTTTGACAACGGTATAGCCATTAATCGACTCATTGACAATATGACTGACTTCGCCCATCGCATTTTGCATTTGATGCGCCAGTTTGCGCATTCTCTTACTGGCTTTACGCACAAGGAAACCAACAAGCGGTGCGATGATAATCAGCATTAAAGACAAGCGCCAGTTGATCCAGAACATATAACCGAGTAAACCAATAACGGTTAAACCTTCCTTTAAGATGGTCTTAGCTGCTTCAGTTGAAGCAAAAGCGACTTGCTCTACATCATAAATAATCTTTGATGAAAGATAGCCGCTGGCGTGAGCAAGATAATATTCAGGGGATAATGTAAGTAAGCGATCAAAGACTTCGACACGTAGGTTATGTACCACGCTACGCGCTATGACGGAAATATAATATCCACCGACAAAGGAACCAACACCACGGAAGAAAATCAGGATAATAATAAGAAGCGGAAACAGGTTTTTTGCGTGTTGATCTTGCTGATTAATCGCATCAATAATATATTGGATGAGTCTTGCACTGCTGACCTCTGTTGCTGCAGCAATGATATTGCCAAGCAAAGCCAAAAGACCTGCCCACCAATAAGGTTTTAAATACGTTAATAGCCGATGATAAACTGCAAAACCTGACAATTATTTGCTCCCCATCGGAATTCGCGTACTGATATTTAAATTAACGAACCCTAGTTTGCCAGAAACATCCATAACTCTCACCACAGACTGATGAGTAGCACGTCCATCTGCAGCAATAACGAGCGGTCGAGTACGATCACCATGACTCGCGGTATCAATTGCTGTACGCAACTCATCCTCACTATCGGTGACCAACGGTTTACCGTTCACAGTATAAGCACCTTTCGCATCAACACCCACTTCAATTTTCTGAGGACGTTTTACCTCAGGGACTCCTGTGGCCTGAGGCAGTACAAGATTCAAGCGACTATATTTATTAAAGCTTGTTGAAACCAATAAGAAAACAACCAGAAACAACAAGCAATCAATCATTGGCGTTAAATTAATCGAGATTTCCTCAACCTGAGGTTTCCGGAATTTCATGATTGACTCTGTTTTACAGCAATTGGATTTGGTGCAATTTTCTGCGCAAATACCGATCCGGCGACATCTGTTGACGTGGGAAGAGTGCTCTCAGTTGGCAATGCCACTGCCACAGCAGCAATACTTGCTTGCTGAGGAATACCATGAATAAGATGGAGCAAAATACCAGACTGCTCTTCCATTTCCACTGCAAGATCTGCAACTTTTCGTTGATAGTAGCGATAAGCGATCAAAGCCGGAATAGCGACGAACATACCTGCCGCTGTAGACATCAGTGCCTGAGAAATCCCTGCTGCAAGCATTGCTGGATCTGTATTTCCACCGACATTGACTGCTAAGAAGGATTCAATAATACCCAGAACGGTTCCAAGCAAGCCCAGCAAAGGGGCAATATTACCAATGGTTCCAAGCAGGTTAAGGTGCTTCTCTAATCGGTGAATTAGCGTACTGGCACGGTTTTGTATCTGCAAAGTCATGTATTCAAGTCCACCACTTGAATATTGGATACCAGTTGCTAACAAATCACCCAGAGGTGAACTGAGTCGTAAAGCGGATAACTCTTCAGTACTTAATGTGCCTTGCTTGAGCTTTGTTTCCAATGATTGAACTAGGCCATTTGGTGCAACTTTTTTGTGCTGTAAACGGATTCCGCGTTCAATGATAATGGCAAGTGCAGCAATGGAACAGATGACCAACGGAAACATCAGCCAGCCGCCAGCCTTAATTAACTCCCACATCTTAAATCTTCCTAATTTTGGTTAAATTATCCATATATATCAACAACTGTAAACAACACGGTAAACTCGGCAAATGATATCGGATCAAGGTTGAACCGACATCACAGCCAAAATACCATCAAGCTCATCCAGCGAGTGGTAACGAATGACCAATTTTCCTTTTCCCTTAGGGTTGTGACTTAACTCAACACGGGCCCCTAATCGCTCAGCAAGACGTCGCTCTAAATCCCCGATATCTGCTGGTGCTACGCGAACAGGTTTCGCAGCGGGTGGATTTAATCGCTCACGAATCAACTGTTCAGTTTGACGCACTGATAAACCACGACCCACCACTACACGAGCAATGATGCTTTGATCTTCTAGGGTCAATGCAAGCAGTGCACGCGCATGCCCCATGTCCAGATCACCATGATCAAGCATGGTCTTCACTTCTTCGTTCAAACTCATCAAACGCAGCAAATTACTGACTGTCGCACGAGCCTTTCCAACAGTTTCAGCAATTTCCTGATGACTCATACCAAATTCATCATGGAAGCGTTGAAGTGCAAATGCCTGTTCCATTGGACTTAAATCTTCACGCTGAATATTCTCAATCAACGCCAACGCAATCGCAAGTTCATCCGGCAGGTCACGAATAATCGCGGGAATAACGTTAAGACCCGCTATTCGGGCTGCACGCCAACGACGCTCACCAGCGATGATTTCATATTGTGCTTCATCATCAGAGCCGCCAATACGCCGTACTACAATCGGTTGCATGACACCATGACGCTTAATCGAATCGGCAAGATCCGTTAAACTTTCTGGTGCAATTTCACGACGGGGTTGATAGACCCCACGCTGTAACTGATCCAGCGATATCTCAAGTAATGCTGCATTTGCAGGTGTTAGAGTATGCGTCTCGGCGACTTCTTCTCGAACCTGTTTAATTGAACCCAACAATGCATCTAGACCACGCCCTTGCGCAAGGCCACGCTTACGAATCATAGAGACTTTCCTTTTTTAAGCTTACCAGTGCGCACAAGTTCAGCCGCAGCACTCAAATAAGATAAAGCTCCTCGCGAACCTTTTTCATAAAACATGACAGGCATCCCATGTGCTGGCGCTTCTGCTAAACGCACATTACGAGGAATAATTGTTTCCAGCATTAAATTACCAAAGTGCACTGATAATTCTTGAGACACATCATTTGCGAGAGTATTACGCGGATCGAACATGGTACGTAAAACGCCGCGAATTTTCAGCTCAGGATTAAGGGCATCTCTTATACGATCTATCGTTGCAGACAGGTCCGCGAGACCCTCTAGCGCATAATACTCACACTGCATAGGAATAATCACCCCCGTTGCAGCACTTAATGCATTAATAGTTAGTAAATTGAGACTTGGTGCGCAATCAATTACAATAAAATCGTACTGATCTTCGACTTTTGCTAATGCGGTTTTTAGAATAAATTCTCGTTCTGTTCGTTCAAACAATGAAATTTCTACACCTGCTAAATCGCGGTTTGATCCCATTAACCGATAACCCACCTGAGTCGGTTGAATAACCGCCTCAATTGGCGCAACTTCAAGCAATACATCGGTCACACTATAAGGCAGTTCTGTTTTCTGTAACCCAGATCCCATGGTGGCATTGCCTTGAGGATCTAAATCGATGAGTAAAACTCTTTTTTTAAGCACGCCCAAAGACGCGGCTAAATTGACAGCCGTCGTTGTTTTTCCGACCCCGCCCTTTTGGTTCGCCACAGCCCAAATTTCAGGTCTCTTTCGAGGAGATATGTCGGTCATGTTCATTCAATTCCGAAAGGTTACACATAATAAAGTTGAGATATCTTAAAGGATGTTCGCAATCGCGTTTGTCACTTTTTAGGCAGTCATTTTTTTAGTCAGTAAAATCAAATGCCTTTGTTCATCTAATGATGGAACTGCAAGTGTGATAGTCTGCTGATGCCAGCTATCCATATCTGCCATTTCTTCACTGGGGATCAAGCCTTTCATCGCAGCAAGTACGGCATTTGGCTTTAAATACACAGCACAGTCGCGCACAAAATCAGACAGTGCAGCAAAAGCACGGCTGGTTACCACATCAAATTGACCTAAATCAGATAATGTTTGTGGGTCTTCAATACGGGCTTGTACCGGCAATACATTCGGCATCTTCATATCTGCAGTCATTTGGCGCAAAAATCGTATTTTTTTGCCATTACTATCCAAAAGAACACAATCTCTCTCAGGCTGAACAATGGCGATGACGAACCCTGGCAATCCCCCACCAGTGCCAACATCCAATAAACGTCCTTCAGGTAAATGAGGAATAATACTTAAACTATCAAGTAGGTGCTTGACCAGCATCTCCTTGGGATCGCGAATTGCTGTTAAGTTATAGGCTTTATTCCACAGCGATAGATTATCTTGATATTGCAGCAATTTACTCAGTGTATCGTCGGACAATTCCAAACCGAGTTTAAGTGAACCATCTTTGAGCTTGGAAAATAAAGGATGCATAGTCTTTTTTGCTTTGAAAAATCTAGGGGTGAATGATAGCAGGATGTGAGGCATGCGAATATTTTGATAAAGAAAATATTAAGATTTTCACAATAAAATTTTTAATATCAAGTAAATGTATCTGCGTCGAATGCGTCGGTCTGTTATGGCGTTAGCATATTTCTGAGATGAGCTAGAACAAAGTCTACAAGAGCCATTCTTCAAAATGACTCTTGTCAGCGTATCATGCTCAAACAGCTTGCTTGATGCCTTGACGTTTAATCATAATCAGCAGTAATTGTACCGCTGCTGGGGTTACACCCTGAATGCGTCCAGCCTGTGCGAGTGTGGCTGGACGAACAGCTTTGAGTTTCATGGTAATTTCTCGTGACAACCCAGATACCGCATCGTAATCAAAATCAACAGGCAAGGCTGTTTCTTCGTAACGCTTTAGATGTGCCACATCATCTTGCTGACGATCGATATAACCTGAATATTTCACTGCAATTTCGATTTGTTCACCAACCATTGGGGCAACATCAGAACCTGTTAATTCTGCAATTTGCGCAAATGTGACATCAGGTCGCTTTAATAAATCATAAGCATTATTTTCACGATTCAGGACTTCGCCCGTTTGCGCGATGAAAGCCATGCCTAACTTGTTATTTGGCGTTGCCCAAAGCCCCTTCAATCGTGCCGATTCACGTTCAATCGATTCAACTTTTTTACAGTATGCTGCCCAGCGCTCATCACTGACCAAACCAAGCTTACGACCCGCTTCAGTCAGACGTTGATCAGCATTATCTTCACGCAACATGAGACGATATTCGGCGCGGCTGGTAAACATGCGGTAGGGTTCTTTGGTTCCATGAGTGATGAGGTCATCAACCATAACACCTAAGTAAGCTTGGTCACGACTTGGTGTCCAGCTTTCTTCGTCGACTGCGCGGCGTGCTGCATTGAGCCCCGCAAGTAGACCTTGAGCTCCCGCCTCCTCATATCCTGTAGTGCCGTTAATTTGACCAGCGAAATACAAATTATGGATCGACTTCGTTTCAAGGGTTGGTTTCAAGTTTTGCGGGTTGAAGTAATCGTATTCGATTGCGTAACCCGGACGCGTAATATGAGCATTTTCGAGCCCTTTCATTGAGCGAACCAGACGCAGTTGAATATCAAACGGTAAGCTGGTTGAAATGCCATTAGGGTATAGCTCGTGCGTATTTAAGCCTTCTGGCTCAATAAAAATCTGGTGACTATCTTTATCTGCAAAGCGATGAATCTTGTCTTCAATTGATGGGCAATAACGTGGGCCTACCCCTTCAATCACACCGGTATACATCGGCGAACGATCCAAACCACTACGGATAATATCGTGTGTCTCAAGGTTGGTGTGTGTCATCCAGCAATTGACTTGGCGTGGGTGCATGGATACATCACCCATAAATGACATCACAGGTAGTGGTGTATCACCGGGCTGTGGAATCATCACAGAAAAATCAACACTTTTTGCATCTATTCGTGGTGGCGTTCCCGTTTTTAAACGCCCTACAGGTAATTTAAGTTCACGTAAACGATCTGCTAGCGCAATTGAAGGGGGGTCCCCTGCACGCCCGCCACGGGATTGTTGCATACCAATATGGATAATACCGCCCAAGAATGTGCCGCTGGTCAGGACAACAGTCCGAGCATCAAAGCGAATTCCCGATTGAGTAACCACACCTTTTACAGTATCGCCTTCTACAATGAGATCATCTGCAGCTTGTTGGAAAATATCCAAGTTCGGCTGATTTTCGAGCATTGAACGAATCGCCGCCTTGTACAAAATACGATCCGCCTGCGCGCGCGTGGCACGAACTGCTGCACCTTTACGGCTATTTAGCACTCGAAACTGGATGCCAGCGTGATCAGTTGCAAGTGCCATAGCGCCGCCCATGGCATCAATCTCTCGAACCAGATGTGATTTCCCTATTCCACCAATAGCCGGATTACAGCTCATTTGACCCAATGTTTCGATATTATGGGTCAGCAGTAGAGTCTGACGCCCCATCCGTGCTGCGGCAAGTGCAGCCTCAGTACCCGCGTGTCCACCGCCAATGACGATGACATCGTATGATTTTGGGTAATGCATGATGGTGACCTCAGGTTTTCAATCAGTATTTAAAAAGCGGAAATAGGAAAAATAGCCATTTGTGGCAATAATCTGAAGCATTATATCAAAAACATAAAAAGCCGTGTTGGTCTTCGATGAAAACGTTATTATGTTGTTAATTTAATTAAGAATTAATAATTTGAAACTATAAAGCAAAGTTGATCACGGCTAAAAGTGGATACTTAAGGCGTAAATATATAACTTAATTGACTTATTCTCTATTTGCCATCTTCCTATTGGCTTATGATCTTTTAAGTTTATTTTTCACCTAAGTATGGTGGTAATTGGTATTGAACTTGCAGGAGTCACTGGCAAAGCACTAAACTTGTGCGGAAACTATTAACAGTTTTCAGGCGAAACACGTGCAGGTACAAAACTTACGCACGATTAATTATTAATATTATAAACTAATGTTTTTATTAATTTTATTATTTTTGATAATATCAAAATTAGACACTGAAGTGATAATACCATCTGTGATGGTTTAGACTCTGCGTTACTTTACAGAGATATTCTAAGTGTATTTGGATGCATCGGACATTTGATTCATGAGCCGGAGGCTTGGATGAGGAAGTGATGATCGACGTATGCGACCATGAACAGACTATATTTCTAGCTTAAGACTGACTTTAACTACAGGAGATTGACCTATGCCAACCAAACCGATTACCAACAAATTTATGAAGTTTCATTGGTTATTTGTTTTTCTGATCGTTGGGTTACTTGCATATTTCGGTGGTGAGCAATTCAGTTCTAAAGCTATCCAACTGATTACCCAGGATTTTATTTTTCCAGTTTTAGGGTTCTTTTTTTCGATCTATTCAGCACTTCGCATAGTTGATCATACTGAAATCGGTCAAAAAATTCCAAGTAAAAATAAGAGTTTAGTTGCAATAGTTATCATGCTTATTTTTCTGGCTATCTATCTTGTTGTCCCATGTTTAATTTTATCATCAAAAATCTTTAATTAATTTCCAAGAAAAACCCGCATTATTTGCGGGTTTTTCTTGTGCACTTGGTCTACATATTTGGTCGGTCGTTTGGCCGAGCTGGTAAGCTAGTTGTTCTATGGTGGCTACCTTTATAAGCATGATGATGCTTAGCTCGATGATGGTGCTTATAAGAATGATGCTTAGTATGTTTATAAGTATGATGCTTATGAACATGATGATGGGTTGGTCGAATGGTAGTTCTGTCAATAATTTCTGCCTGCGCAGCAATTGGTGCAGCCATAACCCCAACCAACATTACAATCGATAATATTTGCTTTAACATTTTCCCTTTTCCTTAAGATAAAAGATCAGAAAATTACAGCCATATAAATATATATTAAAATTCTTAAATTGGTCATTTAAGCATCAAAAAATAACAAATTGAAAAGGCTCTCATGGCATTGTTGGATGTCTCTTCGTTTGATTGAATGGATTCATTTGACGAGAATCACTGGCAATAATACTTTCTTTCTGCTTTCAGCAGTAATCGTTGTGTCGTTGATAAAGAGCAGGCGAGAATCTTTTCGTATGGATGCAGATACAGCAGGCATATGCATGCAACGCTGGGACTCTATTTTAAATCGGATTGGGAATTTTCCGCGTACTGATCGTTTGATGGATGCTGCGGTGGTTATCGATGCTGGAGCATCGGCTATGCCTGCATCATAAAGTGAAAGTTCAAGTACTGAGCCAGCAGGGATTTTGACTGACTTAGGACCCTGCACTATACCAGACACCTGCAATCTACAGTTTTTTTCTGCATATGCTTGCGTTGCAAACGCAGTAAACATTGTGATCACGACTAAAGTTTTAATAGATGATTTCATAAGACTACTGAACACAATTTACAATCATAATAAAGAGCTTAGCCTACCCGTTTATTAAGCGCTACTGCATTGTATAAGGTCAGCTGGAAACGAATCCGTAATCATTTTAATACACGAACACGCAGTCGATGCTACATGGCATGGCTGTTTT
Source organism: Aquirhabdus sp. (assembly GCF_046462495.1). Classification (NCBI taxonomy): domain Bacteria; kingdom Pseudomonadati; phylum Pseudomonadota; class Gammaproteobacteria; order Moraxellales; family Moraxellaceae; genus Aquirhabdus; species Aquirhabdus sp. Next base: position 266,881 of record NZ_JBKGVE010000009.1, read on the forward strand.
AACATTTGAAGATATGCTATAAACAATGCTCATTATTTAAACGATAGTGGCGATTATCATGGATAGATGCGATATTCAATGTCCCAAATGTGGCAAACATGAATTCAAGGCAGTTCCAAATCGAGAAAGAAAAGATCGAATCGATGGCTGTGTTTGTAGCAACTGTAATTATTTCATTAGCACGCCAAAGTTAATCGAAAAAATCGAATCAGAAAAAGGTGCTCTGGTTACCAGTAAATAACCTTTTTATATGATGTTCCTTCAGTTAGATGGCAATCTAATTACGTCCCACTGCGGCCTGCGCTGCAGGAGATTGAGCAAGACGATCTAATGCTTGCTGGGTATCACCTTCATTAATAGGATGAAAGGTAGGTGAAGTCCACCTTACGATTGATTGAATAAGTAAACGAACTGTTGGAACATGATCATTTTCTCGACCCGCATTCTCTAGCATCATCAGCAGTCGAATCCATGAATGCTGACTGAGTTGCTTTGCTTTCTCATCTTGTTTAGCAATATGACGAAAGCTGTCCGCTACGACTTTGACAATAACCGGAATAACGACTGCCATAAGTGCTTGACGACTGATAAAAAAACCGAATTGGTTTTGACACAAGTGCTCAAATAGGTCATACGCAACCGTACGATGTTCAACCTCTTCTGCAAGATGCCAGCGAAACAAATCAGTCATAACCGGATCGGCATCATCCAAACTGGAATTTTCTACTGACCATTGCCCGACCCCCCCGTAAAATGCTCAATACAAGCAATCACGCCTACGCGCAGCACGAGCCATGGTTTATATAAAAGCTTTCTTTGCAGAAAGTTAAGTCCAACTGGCGCATCACCCAAAAACTGTGTAAATAACCAATCAACTCTTTCCATATAATCATCGGTTTCAATGCCATATTTCGAAAAATACTCCAGTGCTTTGGCATGTGAACGCGAATGTACAGCTTCTTGACGAATAAATCCCTCTACATCAGCGCGCAATTGTGGGTCAGTGACATAAGGCAGAGCTTGATTAAACGTCCGACAAAACCAGAGTTCACCTGCAGGCAGTAAAATGTGCGCAACATTCAAAAAATGAGTGGCGAAAGGATCATTAGGAATCCAGTGCAGTGGTGTATTTTGAAAATCAAATTGCACACGCCTTGCTTTAAGTTGATGGCGAACGATGCTGTTCATAACGATCTCCTGCAGCTAATGTTCGTTATTAACGAGTGATATCAATACGAGCAATCAAACGTGACGCACTGGGTGCAAATCGACTCAGCAAACGCGTTGTCCATGCTTCAACACCCACCAGTGAAATGGCTGAATTATTTTGCACTGCTTTAAATACAGACTCAGCTACGTCATCTGGGGAGAAATTACGGCGTTTATACATTGCATCCGCTTTTGCACGCTTCTTCGCCTGCTCTGCCTCAGTCAATCCCGTGTAGATTGTTGCGTTTGCGATACCGGTTGCAACAAAGCCAGGGCAAATCGCGGTAACACCAATTTTCTTATCGCGTAGTTCAGCGCGCAAGCACTCCGTAAGCATGTAGACCGCAGCCTTACTGGTTGAATATGCAGCAAGTTTTCGATTCGGAGCAAAAGCAGCCGCGGAGGCGATATTAATAATATGTCCGGAACGATGTGCATCCACCATCTGCTGTGCAAACAGACGTGATCCATGGATCACTCCCCAAAGATTCACATTCAGGAGTTTTTCCCAGTCAGAAATACTCGTATCCAACATCCCGCCAGCCATGCCTATGCCGGCGTTATTGATCACGATGTTTGCTCCACCCAACTCAGTCTTCACCCAATACGCAAGCTTTTCCATCGCTGTCGCTGAACCCACATCAACTGTACGTGTCCATGATTCAGCACCAAGCAAGCGACAAAGTGTAGCGGTACGTTCAGCTGCTTCCAAATTAATATCTACGACTACAATGTCAGCACCTTCTTCGGCGAATTTCAGCGCAGTTGCGCGACCTATGCCTGAGCCTGCACCTGTAATTACAGCCAGTTGACCTGTCAGAGGAAGTTTTGCCCGATTTGCATGCACACGAGAGCGTTGTAGTGCGCCTGACATCTGCCCACTTTCAATGCCCCCTACAAACTCCCCGATCCATTGTGCAATCAGATTAGGGTGGCTTAGTGGAACCCAATGATTTGCATTGATATCTCGTCGATACAGTTCTGCAACCCACTGGTGTAAATCTTCATATAGCTGTATACCCGCATAATTGTCTTTAGTTGGTACAATTAACTGTACCGGACATGCAGTAAAGCGTTCTTCTGGATTAATGAGTTTGTCACGAAAGTTTGCGCGGTAGAGCTGTACACCGTGGACACCGTCTTCAGCTTGCGTAGGGCTTGGAGTCGACTCAACGACGCCTTCACGATGCTCTAGATAATGCGGCCACAATTTACCAAATCCAAACTTCCAGCTTACAGGGGCAAGTACAGGTAAATGGAAAAAACCGATATACCATGAACTCAGCGCCTGTTTAAATACTTGAACCTTCGCAGCAGGTGAAAGATTTAAAGTTCGTTCTTTTAGCCAATGCCCCATATGATCTAATGAAGGACCAGAGATCGTGGTATATGAAGAAATACGGGATTTAAGGCGATCGGTCGTTACAGATTCCCAACTTTGTATAGAGCCCCAGTCATGTGCAGCGAGATGGAATGAGCGATTTGGGATTAATGTATCCACCACTGCTGCAAGATCCGCTGCCAAAAGCTCCATCTTATAGTCGGATTGTTTTTTAGGGATATCGGACTGACCAGCCCCGCGTACATCATAAGCAATCACAAAATAATTTTGTGCAAGACGTAAAGCGACAGGTTCCCATACTAGATGATTATCAGGATAGCCATGTACTAATACGATAGGTGTTTTTTGATTATCCCCATACGTTGCTACAAATAGCTCTATCCCATTGCTTTTAATTTTTAAAGTCTGCGTATTCATTATTTATTTACCATATTGGCTTTTTCAATTGGCCATAAACCGCGTTCTTTCCAGCGTTTTACGTGTGGGGATTCGTCGTCCAGCCAATACGCATCATCTTCGGTAATGACCAGTAGCTCCTCAAACTTTGCTCCCACGCCACGAAAACCCAGATGAGGTTCAACTGCCCAAAGCCCGGGAATTGGGGGATGGTTGGAACTCGCATTCGATGACCAAATCGGCGACCAACCTTGACCTCTTGCAACCAAGGCAAGTCGTCCCAAAGACTCAAGGGCTTGGAAGCCGAATTTGAAAAGTGTATTGGGCTTTTGGCTCTTCCGTAATGGCATTGGCTCTACAGTATGCGCAAGTGTTTCAAATGGATATGCCTTATGACGTGGTTCGTAGCCTTGTTTTAAAATGAGTTGATCAACTGCACGTGAGACTTCACTCATTGGACGGCGCTGCTTGATCAACTCTAAAATCATTGATCGATACTCAGCCAAATCATCCAGAATTTGATCTAATATTTTGTTTTCGCCTAGTACACCTGCATAGCCAATGTCGGCAACATAGCCATTAATAACAGGCGCATTATCCAAAATAAACGGCATGTTCTCTTCTAATCGACGATTAGTCGGTAAAAACTGAAGTGCCACTTTAAATCCTTGGAAAGCGGTACGATCGCCAAACCAAGCAAATGGAGAGTGAAACCAGTCTGTAACCCCATGATCAAGTAACCAAACTTCCTGCATTTTAGCTGCTTGCTTCTCCGTCATACCCGGTTTGAGCTCTTTGGCCACAGCTTCCGCTGCAGCATAGGCTAATCGCTGGACTTTTCTAAACTGCTCAAGATCTTCTGCACTAGGTAAGTAACCTTTTACTGCGGGTGCTTTTTTTAACATGATGTTCTCCCAGTCATATTGGATATAAAACGAATTACAATGAAGCCGCTAATTCAGCGCCATCACGAATTGCCCGTTTTGCATCAAGCTCAGCTGCCAGCTTAGCACCACCAATAATGTGATATTTGGCACGAGTCACAATTTCCTCAGTTGGATAGAGCGCCCTTACGGATTCCTGGCCTGCGCATACAACGATGGTATCAACACGCAGTAACTGTTGCTGCCCATCCACGGTAATCCAAAGGCCTTCGTTGCTGACACGGTCATAGCTGACACCACGCATCATTTTTACGCCACCTTTTTTAACTGCAGCACGATGAACCCACCCGGATGTTTTACCTAGACCTGCGCCAACGCTCGTGGTCTTTCTTTGCAACAAGTAAATTTGACGATAAGGTGGGTGTAGCTGAGGACGTGCTAATCCTCCCTCACTGTCGTAATTAGCATGACGGTCTACTCCCCACTCTTGTTGCCAATCAGCCAATGGCTGAGGCTGAGGAGTCTCTGGATGACGTAAGAGAAACTCACTCACATCAAAACCGATACCACCAGCACCGATCACAGCGACGCGAGAACCTACAGTCGCACCTCTCAATACTTCGGCATAGCTTAGAACCTGTGGTAACTCACTACCTTCTAATTTAAGTGGTCTCGGTACCACGCCTGTTGCTACGATCACGTCGTCATAACCTTCGCGTTCAAGCTGCTCACGACTGACTTGCGTATTCAAGCGGAGGTCAACTCCAGTCTTATGGATCATTTTTTTGAAATAGCGAATTGTCTCGTGGAACTCTTCTTTTCCAGGAACGACCTTGGCGAGGTTAAATTGACCACCAATATCATCCTGAGCTTCAAATAACGTGACCTGATGTCCGCGGCTCGCAGCAACGGTTGCTGCTGACATGCCTGCCACACCACCACCAACCACAGCGACACGCCGAGGTTTCTTTGTCTTGATATAGAGCAGTTCAGTTTCATAGCACGCTTGTGGATTGACTAAACATGATGCACGTTTGTTTGCAAATGAATGGTCGAGGCAAGCTTGATTGCAGGCAATACAGGTATTGATTTCATCGACACGATTTGTTGCCGCTTTATTTACCCATTCTGGGTCAGCTAAAAACGGACGAGCCATTTGAACCATATCTGCTTTGCCACTAGCCAGTACCTCTTCCGCAACATCAGGCATGTTGATACGGTTGCTGGCAATAATTGGAACCTGGATATGCTGACGTACCTCAGCAGTAACATCTACAAATGCGGCCCGGGGCACTGACGTCACGATGGTCGGCACGCGCGCTTCATGCCAACCTATCCCACTATTGAGCAATGTAATCCCAGCACTTTCAAGTGCTTTGGCAACCTGAATCACCTCATTCATGGTGTTGCCGTTATGTACAAAGTCAATCAATGACAGACGGAAACAGATGATGAATTTTGCGCCTACTTTTGCTCTGATCGCTTTAACGATTTCAACAGCAAAACGCATGCGATTTTCGATATCACCGCCCCAGCGGTCTGTACGCTGATTGACATGGCGGCTTAAGAATTGATTAATTAAATACCCTTCTGATCCCATGATCTCCACACCATCATATCCAGCGAGCTTTGCGATCCTGGCACAATTTGCGTAGTCTTGAATTGTCGACAAAATGTTGCGTTCACTCATCTCGCGCGGCTTAAACATGGATATAGGAGATTTAATCGGGCTAGAGGAAACAACCAGAGGCTGATAGCCATAGCGGCCTGCATGTAAAATCTGCATCAGAATTTTACCACCGTGCTTATGCACGGCACGGGTAACTAAACGATGATTCAGCGCATCTGTTGGCGAATTCATGCTCCCACCAAAAGGTAATAACCATCCTTGACGATTCGGAGAAATCCCTCCTGTAATCATCAAACCCACTCCCCCTTTGGCACGTTCACCAAAATAAGCGGCAAGTTTTGGATATTGATAAAAGCGATCCTCTAAGCCCGTATGCATGGACCCCATGACAACGCGGTTTTTGAGTTGGGTAAATCCAAGATCGAGAGGTTGGAGCAAATGGGGGAATTTTGGAATTGACATGGGTGATCTACACTCTTTAAAAGACATCGACGTATCACTTTTTACATTGCTTGCTTAAATTTATTTTAAATGAGCTTGCTAATGTGTACACTGACAACATTAAATTAGAAAATCGATATTGTCAATATAAAATTACGCCATCTGAACGATGGGGAGTATGCGTTTACGATAGATAAAATAGGCAACTGTTATAATGGTTGTATGAGCTACGGCGAAATATTAATGTGAAGGACAATTTAAGGTGACAAACAGCACTTCAGAACTAGAGCAACTAACCCCTCAATCTCAAGCAACCCCAAGAAACTATGCGAATAATTATCATCATGGCAATCTAAGACGTTCGCTCATTGATAAAGGGCTTGAATTATTGGAGAGTCGAGAAAATGCTGAAATCAGCTTGAGGGAGCTTGCTAGAGAAGTTGGTGTATCGACCAATGCGGCATATCGACATTTTGAAAATAAAGATGCGTTGATGGTTGCTTTGGCTGTAGAGGGCTGTCAAATTCTAATGCACGAACAATTGATCGCAGCAAAACAAGATCAAAACCCCGAGCGACAGTTCAGGAATATTGGCCGTGCTTATGTTAATTTTGCGATTAAGAACCCGGCGCTATTCCAACTCATGTTTGGTCGTTTTACTGCTGGAAATCATAGTTCCGAGCTAAATTCCGCCGCCGATCAAATCTATAAATATTTGATCGAAATTGTCTCATCCGCTATCAAACTTGAACAGGAAGATCCACGCGTAATCGTCTTTGCCTCTCAAGCTTGGAGTTTAGTGCATGGTTTAAGCGTTTTGATCTTAAATGGTCAATTCAAACGCCTGACTGATGATATTGATGGTTTGATCGGTGCGATCTTTAAAAATCAGATGTCGCTAGCCAGAAAAAGCTAAAAAAACCTGCCGTATAGACAGGTTTATATTTTTATCAGTTTAAATAGCTAGAGGGATTTCTGGCTTAGTTTCAATAGGCTTAACGAATTCAAATTTGTCCTTACTCTCCCCTTGCAAGGGCCTGTTCTCCGCTTTAGAGGGTGGTTTGGGTATAGTTGTAGGTACCGGTGGTTTGTCACCTGGGATTGTTGACATAACTTTAACCTCAATATAGAGACAAAATTGACGCTATGTTTATAGTCTACGCCTATACTCCTTCTGCAATACCTGAGTCACGTTTGTAAGTTGTCACGCCTTTATATTTTTACAGAGACTTCGTGTAACTTTTAGGTTTATATTTTAATATTAAAACAGATTACACTTGTTTTTATTCATGTTCCAAGTGCAAATCATCACTATATTCTTCAATAAAAAAAACAGTATAAACTTCAGACATTAGGATCTTATCTAGACAAGGGAAATTAAACATAATGATCGAAACGCAAAGTACTGAGCCCAAAGCCCCTTTGATCAATGGCCGAGCTATAGACTGGATATTATTCCTGCTTGCAATGATTTCACTTGGTCTACTCATTTGGCAAAATTTCGCACATGTTAGCCAATTTGAACTCATGATCATTAGACTGACTGATTATTCAGTGTGCTCAATCTTTGCAGCAGAGTTTTTTTGGCGCTGGTTTAAGGATGGTTGGACTCTTAAGTACCTCGGTCGTAATTGGTATGCCATCTTAGGGATGATCCCTATTTCTAATTCTATGATGCACCCTTACCCTTGGCTGCGCGCACTGCTAATCCTTGCGCGATTCGGCCGAGCGATCGATCGCATTCTGGGCGAGGGCTTCACTTATCGTTTAGTGAATCGTCTAAAAAATACTGTGGTCAACGCGATTAGTGGCTTGGTCACAATTGCGGTACTGGATCGGGTCACAGATGTTCTGGTCAAGGGCACATATACCGATAATATTGCACGTGCTCTTGCCGAAGATGAAGGACTATTGCGAGCAATGGTCTTGGAAAAGTTAAAATCTGATCCCCAAACTGGGCGCTTATCCTGGTTACCTTATCATGATGAGATTGTAGAAAGCGTTATCAATGCTGTTTTGCGAGTCACGGAAAGTATTTTAAAAGATTCACGAACCGATGAGCTCGTGTCAAATATGTTGCGTGTGAATGTTGAGCAACTTCGGGCAGCGATTGATGCAGAGGAGCAGGAAAAAGAAAAGGATTAACCTATAATTATTAAAATTTATAGTTAGATCTACTTCCAGTGGGTCATCTTACAAACTATAAAACTTGTGATTGATACCTAAAATCAAAACTAATTGCTCACAAATTAAACTCGTCGGAATGAAAATTAAGCAAAAGATCAATAAAGACCAAAGATTTATGAAATTAGTTCTTTTTTAGGTTGCGTCTGGTGCATATTTTCCCTAAAATCTCGCACCACGACAGGCGTATAGCTCAGCTGGTTAGAGCACCACCTTGACATGGTGGGGGTCGCTGGTTCGAGTCCAGTTACGCCTACCAAATTTGGTAGACAAAATAGTCACTTAGTGTTAATTCGCTAAGTGGCTTTTTTTATTTTCGGGGTATTTTCTGCGAATTAATTATTTTTTCAATAAAAAATTATAAAATGCATCGCTTACATGCGGTGTAAGAGGTCGAAGGTTCGAATCCTTTTATATGCTCACCTTGAAGCCTTACCCGTCTTCCCTTGAATTACATTAATCTAATGAGTTAGAGCATCGCTAAAGGATGATTCCGTGGCACCTTAAACCCTGCTGCATTTCGATGACCACCGCCGCCAAACTCAGCGGCAATCACTGCTACATCAAGACCGGCATCATTTGATCGCAAGCTAAATGCACGATGATCCTTTGTATCGGTATAGCAGGCGGCAAATGGATGACCTTCAGACAAGATGTGACCTGCGTCACTGCTAAAGGTAAATGGAACATTTGCCGTAGGCACACGATAACCAGCAATCTCCATTGTGCGAGTAACTTGATCCAGTATGTCGCGTAGATCCTTACGTTGCTTCAACGCCATGGCATTACCAGCCTGAATAGCTACATTTAGGTCTTCGCTAATGATCTGATCCAATTTATCCCAATTTTCAAAGGTTTGATCGAAAGCAAACACATAAGAAGTAATTTCACGTGTGTGATCTAAGCGGAACTGCCACAAATCACGGTCTTGAACGTATTTAACCAACAATGGCGAATCTTCTAATGGATAGAGATAATCCCAGGCCAACTGTGCCCCACTGCGGTTATTATCTGTGAACCACTCTAGATCATCTAAACCTGCCAAATCTTCAAGAGCAGTCTTGTGATGATCAATCAACACGACCTTTCCAGCAACTTTGATCATTGCCTCGACAATCGCACGCTTATAGCTAAAATCGACAAGGTAAACGACACGACCAGTCACATTCGGCGGTGCTTCAGAAAATACGCCCGGATGAAAATCAACGCTATTTCCGAACTTCTTAAAAAACACCCATGCAGCAGTGAAGCCGTCGGCACATTTGCCGTGGTAAATGACTATTGGTTTGCTCAATTAAATTCCCCTAAATATGATTTGGATTGTACTTGTAAGGGGGCTTGATGAATACGCTACGCGGTTTAATAATCGAAAAACACCACATTGAAATTGTTGAATGGCTTTTTATTGCGTTTATTGCGAATAGAAAAGCCAGAGTAAGTTCCAAATAAAACCATTTAAGTGACAATATTTGTTATTTGTTGACATTTGTCAGAGTCGATATTGCCCACTCTGAACCTCAATCTTCTCTATGACATTTACCACTTTTCTTAAAAATATTTAGCAAAAATAACGCTTGTCATCCATAACATACCGCTCGCCCAAATTTCCAAAATCTAGGCATGGTTTATGCTTGTGTTGAGTGTATTTTAATCAAAGCTCATCCAACTTAAGGATCAACCAGATGCCTAAAACAATACAAACAGACTCTGAAACCAAAGACCAGAACTCATCCATGGATCAGTTTCTGAAAGACAACCAAGATTTATCGTTAGAAATTCTGGCAGAAATGCTACAAAGACCCGCATCTGAGATTCGCCGGCGACGCCAGAATCTAGGCATATTCCGAAATACGCGGATTATGAATTTGCTTCCTTCTCACTAAACTGAGAGGCCATATCTAATAATGGCTTTAAGTAATCTAATATCAAAGAGTCACACGGACGTTACTCTTTACGCCAGCTTCTGACGATCATCATCATCTCTTTTATCGATTCTTTTTCAGAAAATAAATCTGTGCTATAGCGTGCGGTACGATAAATAGAAGCTATTTTTTTAGCTTGGTGTTCATATCCTGCAAGCTCAACACGCTTTAACCATTGCAACATGCCTTCATGGTCTTTTCGAGCCAATCCATGCTTGTCCAGACGACGCGATAATCTGATCAAGGGGATATCGAGTGGATGCCATTTTGGTCGTTTGCGACTCCATTGCACGAGAACGACAACGGCTAATACCAAAGCAAAAATCATAAACATCACTAAGACCTGCATCACTTGTGAACGCAAGCCTAAAAATTTAAACAAAAAATCGTTCTGACGTGCTTGATCAAAACCGACGACATCCCGTTGCCATAAGTATTTTGCATAGTCCACCCACTCATGCGCCTGCCCAAAAATTTTAAACTGGTTATAGCGAAGCGTCCCCGCAATTCCATCTCCGAACATTGTCGGGTTTTGTGAGGTTAGCGCTCCCATACCGCGTTCAATACGATCAGGAGCGATCGCTGCAGTTGGGTCATAACGAACCCAGCCTCGCCCCGTAATCCATATTTCGCTCCAAGCATGGGCATCCATCTGGCGAATCTCTAGGCTATGCCCATCTCGACCTAGCTGCCCTCCCTGATAACCCACTACCACGCGCGCAGGAACGCCTGCCGCACGCATTAGAAAAGTAAATGCCGAGGAATAATGCTCACAAAAACCACGTCTGGTTCTAAATAAAAACTCATCTATTCGATCACCATTCAGTGGCGGTGGCTGTAATGTATAAACAAAATTCTCATGCCGTATCCAAGCAGTCACATAACTGGCATAGAGTTCGGGATTACCTTTTGCTTGTTTAAATAAATTGTGCGCAAAAGCACGACTTTGTGGGTTACCACTTTCAGGAAGCTGCAAAGTATCTTGTGCGAGCCATTCTGGTAAGTCTGCATCTATTGTTTGTGTATTAAAGCGCAACAGTTTGTAAGTAGTTCTTTGTCTGATGTCATCGGATGCTTGAACCGTATATTCACGAGTTAAGCCGACATCAGAATTTTCTCCAATGGGAAAATTGAGTGCAAAAAGCCAGGGCTGTTGCGTTGGCTCAAGAGTAATTGAATACTTTGTTGGTTCACGGGTCTTTAAAGTCACCCCGTGAGCAAGCCATGGAGGAATGGACTGAGTTCCCCATTGGGTCGCTTTCAACCGTGCATCTTGCGTCGGACGCCATGTTCTTCCATCAAACGTGCCTAATACTAGGCCACGCCAATAAAGCTCTGCATTAGGAGGAATGAGGCCTTCAGGGAATACCGCACGAAATGCAAGTTCAGTGGATTGACTTAAGTTTGCAATATCACCAGGTGACATGCTGTCACTCATCCCCGTCTTCGCCTGATCTTGGCTCAGATGAATGGACCAAATCGGAGATATTCTAGGGAAAAAAATGAACAAGATAACCATCAGTGGCACGGCAATGGTTATTATAAAAAAAATAGTTTTAAGCGCATGGTAAGGACTAATGCCGTTGACATCCGTTCGAATAACTTGAATGGGTTGTGAATCATTCACGACCATATTCTGCATCATCATGGCATACAATATACTGCAGGTCGCCAATACAACCCAAACGGTTGTCGTTAGTCCTTGATCAAATAAAAATAGCCCAGCAGTAACAAATAATCCTAACGTCAATACAACATACACATCACGGCGCGTATTTACCTCAAATAGCTTACCCAATAAGCAAATAATCAGAAAAGCAGTGCCCGCTTCTAGTCCAAGTATCGTATGAAAAGTTTGAAATATTCCAAACAATCCTGACAAAAAAACGATCCCTTGCAATATCTTCTGCATGCGCAGCGACGGCGTAAAAAGACGCTGATGAACGAAAGACAGTTGCATCAGAATAGAAAATAAAGCGATTAGCAAAAGCCAATAAGGTAAATGTTCTGAGTGTGGGAAAACCACAAGTAGTTGGACAAGCATGACACTATCTTTAGCGGTCATTCGCATCACTGGATCTCCGCGAGCAAACGTAATGCCATGGCTTGGTGAGAGAGTCCTTGGCCAAGTGGAAGTGAGCGGCCAAGAACCTTTAATTCAAAAGTGACCTGTTCATCAGTCATCTTTTTGACCCAATATGCGAGTTTTGATAATCGTAGCTCATGACCACCGTACATATCCTTATAGTCGAGTATTTGCTCTCGACTATGTGCATCTGAGAATTGTTTGGTGTACGTCCCTTGACCACGTGCAAGGTGTGTCCATGAAACTCGAGATAGTGATTCACCGGGCACAAATTCTCTGAGATCATCAAACTCACTGGATCCTGCTACACGGATAACAGCTTCATCTTCTTCAGTTGCCATCGCGCTTTCGCCATGCAGAATACCTTCTATCGGTTTAGGAGATACCCATGCAATCAGATTAAAGCGGACATAGCTCCATGCTCTTAAAACCCCTAATGGATAGACGGTCTCTACGCGCAGTCGTGATGGTAAAAAACGTCCACGATCAGGTGTTAAAAGTTTGAAGCTTAATAAAACAGGACGATCCAAGTGTTCGATGATTTGATGCTGATCATCCCAAATCAGTTGGATTTGATAAGGAAACTTTCGACCATGAGGGGTCAAACGAATACGATACTCTGTATGCCCACCTGCTTCACTGTCAGTTGCATCGATAGCTTCAAGAAGTAAACCGGATAAGTTATTGAACGTATAATAGATGGTTACAATTACGGTACTACCTAGAAAGAAGCACAATCCTAGAACCAGATTGTTCGCATAATTGACACCCGCGATAAAGATAGCCAGCATCATGAGAGCTAGCAAACCACCCTCTTTGGTTAAAAAGATAAAAATTTGCTTTTGAGTCAGTTTGATTTGCTGAATAGCGGGCAAACGTCTGTTTTGCCACGCTTGAGTTTTTTGTTGAAACCATCCCTGAACAGCCATGAATCATCCATAAATTTTAATTGATTCGATTTAAATTCGGTTGATGCATCTACATAGTGAAGTGCATCAACTTTAACGTTCCTCTCGCTATATTTTGAGCCCTCGGACCTAATGCGTTGCATGTCCTCGTACTTTTTGAATCAGCATCACGATGATCAATACAATAGCGCCTGCGATCACCCCAAATAAACCATTTAATCCAGCCTCGACAATGCTTTTGATCGGCCCACTGATCTGCCCAACATGTTCAATCCATGTAGGTACGGCATGCAGATTAAGACTATGCATACCGTGAACGAGGATACCCCCTCCCACTAAAAACATTGCGATGGTTCCTGCGACAGATAGGAATTTCATCAGTTTGGGTGCAGCAGCGATTAGGACATGGCCTACGGCTTGGAGTGATTGACTTTTCTTTTTCTCAAGATAAAACCCAAGATCGTCGAGTTTAACGATTCCAGCGACAATGCCATAAACCCCGATAGTCATCACTATAGCCACCAGTGACAGTACTAAGGCTTGCTGCAAGAGCGTTGCGCCAACAGCCATCGTACCGAGTGCAATCACAATAATTTCTGCTGATAAGATAAAATCTGTACGTATGGCACCTTTGATCTTATCTTTTTCATAGGCAACCATATCCACATTTTTATCGAGAAAAGCTTCGACCAAGGCTTCCTTTTCTTGTTCGGAGTGATTTGAAGCATGCAGAAACTTATGGGCAAGCTTTTCTACGCCTTCAAAGCACAAATACAGGCCGCCAATCATCAGGAGCGGTGTGATTAATACTGGTAACATAGCACTGATCAGGAGTGCCAACGGAACGAGAATGAGTTTATTAAGCGCTGAGCCCTTTGCAACGGCAAACACGACAGGTAACTCCCGCTCTGCTCGAATGCCGTGTACTTGCTGAGCATTTAAAGCCAAATCATCCCCTAAGACACCAGCAGTCTTTTTTGCGGCAACTTTGGTCATCAAAGCAACATCATCTAAGATCGTTGCAATATCATCAATTAATGCAAATAAACTACTGCCCGCCATGTTCTTTCCTAATAAAGTTTACAATTTATTTAAATTTTAGTTATTTTTTAAACGACTACCGCGACTTGTTTCAAGCTCTGACCCGCAGTCGATACTCCGGCAACAACGCCACCCAAGCGATGATCTGCGACAGCCACAAAAACAGCTTGAATATCTTCGGGTACCGTATAACTCCGTCCAGCAACAAACGCATAGGCCTGTGCCGCGCGCTTCAGTGCAAGGACGCCCCGCGTCGATAGTCCAACATGTTGCCGTGACTCACGCGTTTTCAGCACTAAGCGCTGGAGATAATCTAAAACGGGAGTGGCGACATGAACCTGTAATACCGCTTGCTGCCAATTAATCAATGTACCCTGCTCTAACAAAGGCTGCATCTGAGCAAGTAGTTTTCTTCGATCAACACCGAGGAGCAAATCGCGCTCTGCTTGTTCAGATGGATAGCCTAAAGACAAACACATCAAAAAACGATCTAATTGTGATTCGGGTAATGGATAGGTTCCCGCTTGCTGCATTGGATTTTGTGTTGCAATGACAAAAAAAGGCTCTGGCAGTGGTCTTGTCTGCCCATCTTGCGATACTTGCCGCTCTTCCATTGCCTCAAGTAGCGCGCTTTGTGTTTTTGGACTCGTACGATTGATTTCGTCTGCAAGTAAAACCTGAGTAAAAATCGGGCCTGGGCGAAATTCAAAGCTCTGCTTTTCTGGATTAAACATTGAGAAACCCAGAATGTCGGTCGGAAGCATATCACTTGTGAACTGTACGCGACGGTAATTCAAACCCAGCCCTCGTGCTAAGCTTTCAGCGAGCGTTGTTTTCCCCATACCGGGTAAATCTTGTAGGAGTAAATGCCCGCCAGCAAGCAAACAGGTCAGGGATAATTTAATTTGTTCAGGTTTATCTAGAATGATATGACCCAAAGCGGTGAGCACTGACTCTATCAATGGTTTAGCTTGCTCAATGAGCGTGTGAATGCTTTGATCCACAACTGGTGACGGGTGCTTTTGGACAAATTGATCGACTGTCACGAAGTGGATATCCTTATGATTACGTGAATAGTATGGCTGTAGTCTAACTGAATCTACGCCTTTCATATATCCATTCAATCCCCTAAGTTCATAAAAATAAAAGAAGGCACTCTACTTTTCAAAGTAGAGTGCCTTCTTAAGAGTTCACCCAAGATTCGAACTGCTGGGAGCTCGGATCTCTGATGTAAGTTATTGCTTGTCGATTCGCAATCCTAGCATTCGTGGAGAATTGCCACGCAAAATTAACACACCCACTACACCTTGTTTGGGGAGTGCACGCTGCGCTTCGATAAAGGCTGAGAGATTCGATGTCGGGCGGTTATTTAAACGCACGATTACATCGCCCGGTTGCAACTGTGCTCGATCAGCAAGGCTATCTGGCTCAATGGCATCAATAACAACACCTTTAGCCGGTGCATCCGTTCTTTCCTTGTCATTCATCTCGCGGACTTTTAAACCCAGAGAGCCAGCACTGCTTGCCGCATTAGCGACTTTTTCTGGAGAGTCATCATCTTCTGTTGCGGCTTTCAATTTTGCATTCAAGGTCAATGGGCTACCATCACGTTGTATGCCTATCGCTACAGTTGCGCCTGGACGGGTACGATTAATGCGATTCACCAGATCAGAAGCTCGGCTAATTGGTTGATTATTATAAGTCAGGATAATATCACCATCTTTAATTCCCGCTTCACTTGCTGCAGATTTAGGTGATACTTTGGTCACTAAGGCACCTTCTGGTTTAGGAAGGTGATAAACCTCCGCAAGGTTGCGATCAATATCTTGCGGATAGACACCTAAGTATGCACGAGAAACCTTGCCACCACCTTTCAGCTGATCGGCAATATCAATGGCAACATCAATTGGGATTGAAAATGACAGCCCCATATAACCGCCAGTACCACTGAAAATTCGTGAGTTAATCCCGACGACCTCTCCTTTCTGGTTAAACAGTGGTCCTCCAGAGTTACCGGGATTTAAGGCAACATCTGATTGGATAAAGGGTACGGCACTATCGGCGGTCATTGAGCGCGATGTGGCACTGACAATACCCGCAGATGCTGAATAATCAAATCCAAAAGGTGACCCAATTGCCAGGACAGGCTCACCAACACGAAGGGCATCAGAATTACCAATTTTTAAGGATGGGAAATTCGTGCCTTTCACTTTTAAAACGGCAACGTCAGTGCGCTCATCACTACCAACAACTTCGGCATCGATTTCGCGACGGTCACTCAAAGTGATTGTGACTTTCTTTGCATCATCGACCACATGACGGTTCGTCAATAAATATCCATCAGGGCTGATAAAAAAAGCACTGCCATAGGATTTTTGTTCTGTTTGAGGTTTAGGTTGATTTGGGATTACGATTTGATTGCCGAAAAAGCGCTTCAGCATCTCGGGTAACTGCTGCTGCATCTGCTCTTCTTGAGTCAATTTTTTTGCGACGGTTACTCTAACGACTGCGGGTGCTACATTCGCGACCAAATCAGAGAAATCAATGGGCGCAGCTGCTTGCGTTGTTTGTAAAAGTACACCACCCATGGCACTCGACAATACAAGTCCTTGAAATAAACGATACCCCATTTTTTTTGAACCTTGACTTTCCATTACTTCCTCACCTGACTGAACCAAATATTAAGCTGACCTTCAATCGAAAACATGCGCTTTGGGCGTCCATTGCCGCAAATTCCCTTGAATAAATGACGTTAAAAACAAGATATTGCAGTTTGTTTTTTACCATAGCTGCTTTGGTTTATCTGTTAGCAATCGTTGCTTCCTGTGGTATTAATTTCAATGCACTACATGCAAAATGTAAAATAGCGCCAAACTTGATCAAAATTCATCGCGAATCTCATTTTAACCTTTGCCTGATTCGGCTCAGCATAATGGCCTCATGACCCATGATATCTGCTAAAAACGTGTCCCAACTGACAAAAAATACCAATTATTGCAATGACTCAAACGTTTCCCCCCTTGCACAGACGCCTTAATTCTTCGATACTCGCGCTCTTCTTTTAGAATTTTAAAGGTAATTGTCGTCCGTGAGCATGACTAAAACCAATAATGCCGCTAACTCAGCCCCTGCAGCGGATACATCAGCATCCATCAACCAATCAACGGATCTCAATTTTGATGTCATCATCGTTGGTAGTGGTGCAGCTGGGCTCACGCTTGCACTTTCTTTACCGAGTCATTTGCGCGTTGCCGTCATGGCAAAAGCGCCACTCACAGAAGCGAGCACCTATTACGCACAAGGCGGCGTTGCTGCGGTTTTAGATGAAACAGATTCAACGGAAAATCATATTGAAGATACATTGATCGCAGGCGCAGGATTATGCCATCGCGATGCGGTAGCATTTACTGTTGAAGGCGGCCGTGCGGCTGTTGATTTCTTGTTAAAACAAGGTGTTCGTTTCACCTTGGATGAAGAAGAGCAACTCCATCTCACTCGAGAAGGTGGACATTCGCATCGTCGAATCATTCATGCTGCAGATGCAACCGGTATAGCCATTTCAACGACCTTGATTCGCCAAGTGAAGAAGCGTACCAATGTGGCGATATTGACAAACCATGCTGCAGTTGACGTCATTACCAGTGACAAGCTTGGCTTGGGCGGTAAAAATCATGTGGTTGGTCTTTATGCTCTCGACATGACCACCAATAAAGTTAAAAGCTTTCAAACCCGTTTTATTGCATTAGCCTGCGGCGGTGCCAGTAAATCTTATCTTTATACCAGTAATCCAGATATCGCGACCGGCGATGGCATTGCCATGGCATGGCGTGCGGGATGTCGGGTTGCCAATATGGAGTTTAATCAATTCCATCCAACCTGTTTATACCATCCTGAAGCTCGCTCCTTCCTGATTACTGAAGCAATGCGCGGTGAAGGCGCTTATTTGCGCTTACCGAATGGCGAACGCTTTATGCCCCGGTTTGACGAGCGTGCTGAGCTTGCACCACGTGATATTGTTGCACGCGCAATTGACTATGAGATGAAGCGTCTAGGTGCACGTCATTTGTACTTAGATATTAGCCATCGTCCTGCTGACTTTGTTAAAGGTCACTTTCCAATGCTTTATGAGCGTTTGTTAGAACTCGGTATTAATATTACTAAAGATCAAATTCC
The DNA here is from genome assembly GCF_046462495.1 of Aquirhabdus sp. Classification (NCBI taxonomy): domain Bacteria; kingdom Pseudomonadati; phylum Pseudomonadota; class Gammaproteobacteria; order Moraxellales; family Moraxellaceae; genus Aquirhabdus; species Aquirhabdus sp. Next base: position 285,097 of record NZ_JBKGVE010000009.1, read on the forward strand.
TGTCGTTCCTGCTGCTCACTATACCTGTGGCGGAGTGATGGTGGATCTGAATAGTGAAACTGATATCTCCGGTCTTTACGCTATCGGCGAGACCTCTTTCACTGGTCTGCACGGTGCAAATCGTATGGCCAGTAATTCATTGTTGGAATGTTTTGTATTTGGCGCAAGTGCAGCACGCCACATTACCCAAAAACTATTAGAGCAAGACGTGGAGCCAAATCTCGTCGAAGTGCCACGCTGGGATGATTCCCGTGTACAGAATCCTGATGAAGACGTTGTCATTTTGCATAACTGGGAAGAGTTACGTCATTTCATGTGGAACTACGTTGGTATCGTACGCACGACAAAACGTTTAGAGCGTGCACTGAATCGCATTCAAATGCTCAAGCACGAGATTGAAGAGTACTACTCTAGCTATATTATGAGTAAAAATTTAATTGAACTGCGTAACCTTGCATTAGTCAGTGAAATGATTGTGCGCTGCGCATTACAGCGTAAAGAGTCTCGTGGTTTGCATTACACCTTGGACTATCCTGAGCTTTCGACTGAGATCAAAGACTCTATTCTTATCCCTCCTGATTTTACTGCTGGCTAAAGTTGACGCTCAGTATTTGGTATCAAAATGAGATGCCAATTACTGAGCGTTCCGACTGTTTTTTAATCACTCATTCTGTTACCCAAAAGCACATTATTTTCTTTAATTAATATTGTATCATTCACTATATTATTAATAATCGAAGCGTATTATGAGCACTCTCGCAGATGTAGCATTTTCTATGCTGGACTTGGTTCCGATTCAGGATCACGGCACAGTCAAACAAGCCATCGATAACTCTCTCAATCTTGCACAGCACCTTGAAATTTTGAACTTTAAGCGTTTTTGGCTCGCAGAACATCACAATATGGATGGCATTGCCAGCTCTGCCACCGCAGTGCTCATTGGGCATATTGCAGGGGGAACTAAAACCATTCGTGTTGGTTCTGGTGGTGTCATGCTACCTAATCATGCGCCTCTTATTGTCGCTGAAAACTTTGGTACGCTTGCTGCACTCTATCCTGATCGGATCGATCTAGGTATAGGCCGGGCACCTGGTGCAGATCAAATTACGATGCGCGCCCTACGACGCGGGTTAGTGGACGCAGATGACTTCCCAAATCAATTGAACGAACTACGTGCCCTACTCGCGCCTGTTCAGCCTAATCAGCGACTTATTGCTACGCCAGGAGCCAATAGCAATGTCCCGATATGGTTGCTCGGTTCTAGTCTTTTTAGCGCACAACTTGCAGGACAGTTAGGATTACCCTATGCCTTTGCTTCTCACTTTGCGCCGCGCATGTTGCACGAGGCCATTCATATCTATAAATCTCACTTTACGCCATCAGAGACGTTAAGTAAGCCGTATTTATCTCTAGGCGTGCCATTGATTGCCGCTCCAACCGATCAAGAAGCCGAGTTCCTCGCAACAACCAGTAAACAACGCATCCAAGCACTTTTCAGCGGTAAAAGCTTACGATTAAGGCCACCAATTGAAAATATGGGTCAAATTTGGAGTTCGCATCAAGAACAAATTTCGGTTGAATCATTCCTAGCCGCAGCAGTAATTGGCGGACCTCTAACGGTCAAAGCCAAATTGGAAAAGTTTCTTGAAGAAACGGGAGCTGATGAACTGATGTTTGTCAGTGATATCTATGACTTTGAATTGCGGAAAAGATCATTTGATATCGTTAATGCGTTAAAACACGCTTAACGTTATCTTTTTAGCAGTCTTAAAACATAAAAAAAGACACCCGAAGGTGTCTTTTTTTGAACTTACAATCTACAAGAGATTAAGCAAGAACGTTAGCAACTACACCCGCACCAACAGTACGACCACCTTCACGGATCGCGAAACGTAGACCTGGGTCCATCGCGATTGGGTGAATCAGTTCAACTGTCATTTGGATGTTGTCACCTG
>NZ_JBKGVE010000010.1:0-445046 GCF_046462495.1 Aquirhabdus sp.
ATTGCGTTGAATGAAACCAAAACCTTTGGTATCGTTAAACCACTTTACTACGCCTTGTTCACGTGTCGTCATGTTTGCAATCCTCTATCGAGACAACTAGAAAAGCTTGTCCGGTGTTGAATACAGCAAAGAAAACACGAAGCAAAAGCTGGGCTCATTTCCGTTGTCATTCTGTGAATCATTCAGCAGTTCCGGTTCAAACCTATTAAAAAGATAAAAGGACCTAAGAATTAAGGTCGATTTACAAGCCCAGCTTAACACGAAGTAGCACACATGCAAACCCCGTCGTGAGTATTATCACCACAATAATCCAGCTTATATCTTCAATACGTAATCCTTTACGCCACAATAAGCCTAATCCTAGCCCAGTTAATAGCAAAATAATCAGTAATAGGCTCTGTTTATGCCAGATATTATTCACTATTTCTATTGAATCAGCAGTAAATGCACTGATTGCACCCCCTTGCACCATTTCTTTCACCAATTTTCCCTCTTAAGCGATGATTAAACATAAAAATGTATCTGAATATTTCAATATAGACGATATTTAAACCCGTAAATGGCTACTTAAGCCATTGCATCGTTCTACAATTTTGCGTATCTTACTTACAAAGTATGGTATAAAACGGCATATTTCGAAGGAGTTTTTACTTCGAAGGTTTTCCAAGCACACTACTGTTTACGTTGTAAAGAAACATTTAGTTGCATTATTCTCTATTTTTAACATTTTATATCCTATTCTGTTAAAAATTTGTATACATCTACCCTGTATATAGTTGAGAAGGGTTTTTATCGTGATTTAGCAGGAGCGCTTTAGATGGTCGATGTTTTGGTATTGCATGGTCCGAACCTAAATCTTTTAGGGCAACGCGAAACAACCCTTTATGGACATACAAGTTTAAATGACATTAATGCCTCACTGACTACTCTTGCTGAAAAAACAGGCCTTCAACTCGAAGGCTTCCAAAGCAACTGGGAAGGCGCTTTAATTGACAGAATTCATTTAGCCCGCACAGATGGGACTCGCTTTATCATTATTAACGCTGGTGCACTGACTCACACCTCCATTGGAATCAGAGATGCCTTACTCGCCGCAGAAAAACCTTTTATAGAAGTTCACTTATCCAATGTCTATGCACGGGAATCATTCCGTCATCATTCTTATTTTGCCGATAAAGCCGTTGCCGTCATTAGTGGTTTAGGCGCAGCAGGTTATCGCGCCGCATTAGAATACGCCATTGCACAATTGAATTCGCAATCAAAAAACTAAAGACGTACATATCCACGGCTTAACACCACGTGGATGGACATAGAACATAAAAGCTGAATCTTGACCACATTTTTATATCAACGTTTTGATTTTTAAAGAGACTGAACACATGGATATTCGTAAAATTAAAAAACTCATCGACCTTATGATTGAATCCGATTTAGAGGCCATTGAGGTGAAAGAAGGCGATCAATCCATTGCATTGACACGTCGCCGAGCTGTTGCCGCTACTGAGTCTTATGCTCATGCATCCGCACCATTAAAAATAAATACCGACGCAAGTCCTGCGCCTGCTTCAGGACGACTTGAAACCTCTCCTATGGTCGGTGTGTATTATGCTGCCCCCAATCCAGGTGAGCCAGCGTTCATTAAAGTGGGACAAAAAATTCAAGCGGGCGACACCATTGGTATCGTTGAAGCCATGAAGATCATGAACCCCATACAAGCCACTCAAAGCGGTACGGTTGCTGAAATTTTAGTTAAGAATGGTGATGTTGTTCAATTTGGTCAGTCTTTAATTCGTTTACAGGATTAATCAGATGCCGCACCAGCAGACTCAAGACTTAGGGAAAACCCCAGTGACTAGTATGGAAAAACCGCTACTCCGTAAAGTATTGATTGCCAATCGCGGTGAGATCGCTCTACGTATCGCACGTGCTTGCCGTACCTTAGGAATTAAGACTGTAGGTGTTTACTCAAGCGCAGACAAAGATCTTATGCACTTACGCTTCGTCGATGAGGCTATTTGTATAGGACCCAGCTCAAGCAAACAAAGCTATCTGAATATCAATGCAATCCTTACCGCAGCCGAACTCACTGGTGCGGATGCGATCCATCCAGGTTATGGCTTTTTATCTGAGAATGCCGAATTTGCAGAAGCCATTGAAAATGCAGGAATAGTTTTCATCGGGCCACGTCCAGAACATATTCGTTTGATGGGCAACAAAGTATCAGCCATTAACGCCATGAAAAAAAGCGGGGTTCCAACGGTCCCTGGCTGTAATATTGCCATTACGGCAAAAAATGCATTATCCGAATCGGAGAAAATTGGCTTTCCATTGATTGTCAAAGCTGCATCTGGCGGTGGTGGCCGTGGTATGCGTATCGTGCATTCAACTGAAACACTGATTGAATCCGTTCAAGCTGCTCAGCATGAAGCCGCAATGTGGTTTAATGATGAAACCGTTTATATGGAACGTTTCTTACTGACCCCGCGCCATGTGGAAGTTCAAGTATTAGGCGATGGTGGAGGTCACGCCATTCACCTCTATGATCGTGATTGCTCTTTACAACGTCGTCATCAAAAAGTACTCGAAGAGGCTCCAGCACCAAACATTCCAGAGCAAGCACGTGCAGATATCCTAGCTGCTTGTGTACGTGCATGTGAATTGATGCAATATCGAGGTGCAGGAACTTTCGAATTTTTATTTGAAAATGGACAATACTTCTTTATTGAGATGAATACACGTGTGCAGGTTGAACACCCTGTAACAGAAGCGATTACAGGTGTCGACATCATTGAACAACAACTTCGTATTGCCTCAGGATTAGGACTTAATCTGAAACAAGAAGACATCGTTGCTCGTGGCCATGCCATCGAATGCCGTATTAATGCCGAAGATCCAAAAACTTTTGCACCTTCCCCCGGCAAAATCACGCAATTCCACATTCCTGGTGGTGCGGGCGTACGCATGGATTCACATCTCTATAATGGCTATACTATCCCGCCATTTTATGATTCATTGATTGGCAAGCTGATTGTTCACGGCAAAGATCGTCCCACGGCTCTCGCTCGAGCGCGACAAGCACTGGATGAAATGGTGATTGAGGGCGTGAAAACAAATATCCCTCTACACCGTGATGTCATTTTAGCTGATGAAACGTTTAATCAACATGCTGTTGATATTCATGATTTAGAGAAACGCTTGTTAAAAGAATCGCATTGATGGCAAAACCCAATTCACCTTGAATAAGGCAAATTAACCCATTGCGCTCTACACAAATCCCCGTCACTGATCCAGCCGCTGGGCTGCGCATCACTGAGATTTTTTATTCATTACAAGGCGAAGCCCGTGATTCGGGCTATCCCACTGTCTTTGTACGCTTAACGGGCTGCCCATTACGCTGCACCTACTGTGATACTGCCTACGCATTTGAAGGCGGAACACGTTGGTCTCTGGATGCTATTTTAGCAGAAGTCGCACAGCATGAAGGTGTTCGTCATGTTTGCGTGACGGGCGGTGAACCGTTGGCACAACCCAACTGTATTCCTTTATTACATGCGCTTTGTGACGCTGGTTATGTTGTATCACTTGAAACCTCAGGCGCAATCGATGTCTCTACAGTGGATCTACGCGTCTCTCGGGTTGTCGATTTAAAGACACCAGATTCTGGCGAAATGAAGCGTAATTTATTAACCAATTTACCGCTCTTAACTAAGCATGACCAAATTAAGTTTGTGATCACCAGCCGTACAGATTATGAATGGTCACGGGATATGCTAAAAGTGCATGCGTTAGATAAGCTGGTCGGCGAGGTCTGGTTTTCACCTTCTTTTGCGATTGAAGTTGGACAAGTTAAACTGCCACAACTTGCACGCGAGCTTGCAGATTGGATTGTTGAAGATAAACTCCCCGTTCGCTTCCAACTTCAGTTGCATAAACTGCTTTGGCAGGATGAAGCTGGTCGATAGTTTCTTGATAAACAAATGATCTACCCAAGAAAAAACCTCATTTTAAAATACTAAAATGAGGTTTTTTCTTGGAATGAATAGATGGCTAATTTAGCCCCCTAAAACATTTTGATCTTTCAGATGCTGCCCAGTCCGTAACTTATGATGAATATGCGGATCATGCGATGCATATTGAGGAATGAGTGATCCAATCAACATGCCCAAAGCACTCGCTATAACGCCTACACCTTGCGGAGTCAATACCTGTAGTGGCTCAACAAAAGCAGGGCCAATCAGCATCGTAATCCAAGTGACCAGGCCCATAACGACCGCTAATAAAGCCCCTTGATTGGTTGCTTTAGGCCAATAGACACCACATAACAATGGAATAAATGCAGCTACCAAAGTCACTTGATATGCATTTTCAACCATCTTAAAAATACTCGCTTTAGAATGCATTGCATATAAGGTTACGATAATCGTAAAACAGACCGTCACAATACGCATATTGCGCAGTAATTGTTTGTCGGTCATGTTCGGAAACATAGGCTTTAAAATATTTTCAGTAAAGGTCACTGAAGGCGCAAGCAATGTTGCAGAAGCACAACTCTTGATTGCCGACAGCAACGCACCAAAAAATAAGATCTGCGCAATCAACGGAGCTTTAGTCATCACCAAGGTCGGTAAAATCTTTTGAGGTTCCGAATCAATCAAACTTGAGACCATGTGAGGATCAAGAAGCGTTGCCGAATAAGCCAAAAACATGGGGATAAAGGCAAATACAAAATACATGACACCGCCCAGCACAGTTGCCCATACAGCGATTTTAATCGTCTTCGCAGATTGGACACGCTGAAAAACATCCTGCTGTGGTATTGAACCAAACATCATGGTGCACCACGCTGCAATAAAGCCAGCTATTGCAGCAAAATTATGTTCTGGCCAAAAATTAAACTTGCCTGCGTTCCAAGCATGCTCAGCAACAACACCCACACCACCAACCTGCCCAGAAATTTCCCCACCAATCCATAGCATTCCCAAAACAATTACAATCATTTGAATAAAGTCAGTAATTGCAACGGCCCACATACCGCCAAAGAAGGTATAAATTAAAATAGTAATTGAGCCGATCCACATGCCTTGCACATTCGTAATTGCTCCATCGGAAAGGAGATTGAAGACTAGACCTAGTGCGGTGATTTGTGCACCAACCCAGCCCAGATAAGAGATAACGATCGCAATCGTTGTCATAAATTCAACTTTACGACCATAACGGAGTTTATAAAAATCTCCAATGGTCAGTAACTTCATGCGATACAGTGGCGCTGCAAAAAACAATCCTACTAAAATCAGGCATAAAGAAGCACCGAATGGGTCGGCGACAATACTGTTTAAACCACCTTGCAAAAAGGTAGCAGGAATTCCCAGTACCGTTTCTGAGCCAAACCAAGTTGCAAAAACTGTGGCTGTGACGACATAAAAGGGCAAATTACGTCCAGCAATCGCAAAGTCGCGTGCATTATGAACAAGACGACCAGCCCATAAACCAATGGCAACAGAAATTACCCAGTAAGCAATGACAAACCCAAATAACATTCCCCTTCCCCCATCAAGTCAGTCATTAATTTAAACGGCAGAGAATAACTGACAGTGAACTAAAGAACAACGTTGACTGAACAGCTTTTATCTGTTTCTAACATGCACAAATCATGCAATATTAATGATTTTGGCTTGAGCCCTAGGTCTTATGGTGACTAAAGAACTTAGTTCTGCTAACACTACATATAAAACAGTGTCTTATGTAGACTTAATGGTGGCATGACAAATGCTTATAGAAATACATCGGCATAAGTAACGATTGAAAATCAGGATGCAAGAAATGATCAGTTATGAGGCTATGCTAGAAATCGCACTTGAGGAAGCCAAAATTGGGCATGCAGAAGGCGGTGTTCCTATAGGTGCAGCCCTCTTTGATCGCATCACAGGAAAACTTCTAGGGCGTGGGCATAACAAACGCGTTCAGGATGGTGACCCATCATCCCACGGTGAAACCGACGCCTTTCGCAATGCCGGCAGACAGCGCAGTTATCGAGATACGGTCATGGTCACTACTCTCGCCCCATGTTGGTACTGTAGTGGATTAATTACCCAATTCGGCATAGGAACAGTGGTCGTTGGTGAATCAGAGACATTTCAGGGCGGGATTGATTGGCTGACCGAACGTGGCGTTAAAATTATTCAGATGGACTCCATTGAATGCAAACAGCTCTTAAGTGGGTTTATTCATGAGCATCCTGAGATTTGGAATGAAGACATCGGTGAGCTATGAGCTCTCTCCATAAAAAACCGCTCTGATAAGAGCGGTTTTTCATTCGACAGGTTTAGAAATTAATGACCGCCGCCATTAACTGCTTTATACATGTCTTCGATGACTTTCTTCGCATCACCGAAAACCATCATCGATTTATCGAGATAGAACAGATCATTGTCTAGACCCGCATAACCAGTAGCCATAGAACGCTTAATGATCATGACTGTACGGGCTTTGCTTGCTTCCAAGATCGGCATGCCATAGATTGGTGAGCTTGGATCATCTTTAGCTGCAGGGTTTACCACATCATTCGCACCGATAACGAGTACAACATCAGTCCCAGCAAAGTCAGAGTTGATCTCATCCATTTCCAGAATGTCTTCGTATGGTACGTCTGCTTCAGCCAATAGAACGTTCATATGACCAGGCATACGACCCGCAACTGGATGAATTGCAAAGCGTACTTTTACGCCTTTTTCCTTCAAGGTATCTGCAAGTTCTTTAACCGCATTTTGAGCACGTGCTTGAGCCATACCATAACCCGGTACAATCACCACGCTGTCCGCATTGGACATCAAGAAACCAGCATCTTCTGCAGAACCTGAACGGTAATTCTTTTGCTTTTGTTCACCGTCCGCAACGACAGTTGCAGCAGCGGCACCAAAGCCACCGAATAATACGTTGAACAATGAACGATTCATTGCACGGCACATCACATACGACAGAATCGCACCAGATGAACCGACCAGTGAGCCCGCAATGATCAACATGGAGTTGTTTAGAGTAAAACCAATACCTGCTGCCGCCCAACCTGAAAATGAATTCAGTAAAGACACAACCACAGGCATATCACCACCACCAATAGGGGCGATCCACACATAACCAAATGCCAATGCAAATGCAGTCATGGCATAGAACGATGTCATTGACTCAGTGGTGAAGTAATGAATACCAAAACCAATCATGGCAATAAACAAGATAGCTTGTACAGGTTTAACCCAGCCGCCCTTGATGGTTTTTGCCCACTTCTTGGCTGCTAATTTACCATAAGCAAATAATGATGCAGTAAACGTAATCGCACCGACAAAACAACCAATGAACAACTCAAAGCGATGAATACCATCGTGGTAGACACCTTCATGCAAAACAGCCGCAATAGCGATACAGACCGCAGATAGACCCACTGCAGAGTGCATCATCGCCACAGTTTCGGGCATATGAGTCATGGCTACAGTACGCGCGCGATAAAAACCAATCGCACCACCAGCAACCATAGCAGCAATAATCAGCCAAACCACTGGACTCGCAGGAGCAGGAACAACGAAGAAAGTCGTAATAATCGCGATAGTCATCCCGATCATACCGTAGCGATTACCTTGAATCGCCGTTTTTGGACCAGACAAACCACGTAAGGTCAGAATAAACAATACGGCACCAACGAGGTAAAACCAATCGGCGTATTGCGACACAAAATCATGCAGTGCTGACAATTCGTATTCTCCTTATTTCTTTTTCTTAAACATAGCAAGCATACGTTCGGTGACCGCAAAGCCCCCGAATATATTGATGCTAGCCAAGAATACGGCAAATGCACCCAGCAAGCTGGTTGGTGTAATATCTTTAAATGCTGCTGGATCAGTGCCAGTACCGCTGCTAACAACCTGCAGCATCGCACCGACAATGACAACACCAGAAAGTGCATTCGTTACTGCCATCAAAGGCGTATGCAGTGCAGGTGTAACCCCCCAAACCACGTAGTAACCGACGAAAATTGCCATAACAAAAATAGTGAATATACTCACGAATGGAACACTGGCTGCATGAGCAACGGCTTGATTCATGATTTCAACAGGAAGAACTTCAGGATTCATGTCTTTCTCCTTAACCGCGCTTCAGTAGTACTTGACCACCATGAGTGACAAGCAATGCCTTTTGGATCTCTTCTTCTTGATTAAGTTGCAGATTGCCTTCTTTATCAAAGAGTGTTGATACAAAGTTAAAAACGTTACGCGCATACAACGCAGATGACTCAGTCGCAAGCGTTGCAGGAATATTAGGAATCCCTAAAATCTTCACGCCATTTTCAGTCATTACGGTTTCGCCAACAACCGAACCTTCAACGTTACCACCCGTTTCAACAGCCATATCAAGAATGACAGAACCGGGTTTCATTTTAGCGACTGTAGCTGCTTTGATGAGACGTGGCGCGTTACGGCCAGGGATCAGTGCTGTTGTAATGACGATGTCCGCATTAGAGACTGCTTTATCAACAATAACGGCTTGATCTTGTACATATTGTTCAGAAGGAATCCAAGCATAACCACCAGTACCCAATGCTTTGGCTTTCTCTTCATCCGACATGGGTACATCAAGCCATTTGGCACCAAGTGACTCGACTTGTTCTTTTGCGGTTGGACGCAAGTCAGTTGCTTCAACCACTGCACCCAAACGTTTTGCGGTTGCAATTGCCTGCAAACCAGCAACACCGACACCCATGATGACGATACGTGCAGGTTTCACAGTACCTGCTGCAGTCATGAGCATAGGGAACATGCGTTGATATTCATTTGCTGCCAATAAAACTGATTTATAACCAGCCAAGTTGGCTTGCGAGGACAAGACGTCCATATTCTGTGCACGTGACAATGTGCGAGGTAACAACTCTAATGCAAACGCAGAGACACCTTGAGCCGCAAATGCATCCAAATCAGGATTGCGGTACGGATCAAACATCCCAATCACGATGGTGTTTGCACTAATTTTTTGAATTTCTTCGGCTTTAGGCGCGCGAACTTTCAAAATAATTTGGCTGCCTTGATAGGCATCATCCGTAATCTTTGCACCGGCTTGTTCAAATGCGCTATCGATGTATGAGGCTTTAACGCCTGCACCACGTTCGACAACAATGGTATGACCGACTGCAATGAGCTTTTTAACGGTTTCAGGGGTAGCAGCGACGCGAGTTTCGCCTGCAACGCTTTCGGCTGGTATTCCGATTTGCATGAGTATTCCTCAAGCTATGATTGTGGGTATGAAAGCTTTTGATAAAAGTCTTTCGTGCTAAGTCCTACACAAAGGCGTGTGATTGTACTGCAAAATACTACCTATTTTGCCAGTGAATGACGATATTTTTTTATAAATGTTTACATAGTGACCGAAATTGTCTATGTGAACAAAATAACCTTTTGTTTTATTTTAATAATATTGAAACCATCGACATGCCATAATCTATCAATTGTATGCTTTTTAGAACCGTGATAACTTTTCAAAGAACTTAAATTCAGGAAGACAATGGTCGTGGACGCTTTCTTTTCTAAGAATTATGCAATTGCACGCGAACATTTTAAGCAATCTGCCCAAAATCTAGGAATGTCTCTGGAAAATTTCCCTATTGGCCAATTCGGGCCCAATGGAGAAATGCTTAGCATTGATATTGCCATTCAATCTGGAAGCATGCCCAATCAGGCACTACTTATTTCCAGCGGATTACATGGCGTCGAAGGTTTTTTTGGCTCCGCAGTGCAGTTAGCCGTGATGAAACAATGGCAAGATGACCCGCACTTACGCCCCACGCAACGACTTATTTTAATCCACGCTCTAAACCCTTATGGCTTTGCATGGCGACGCCGTGCCAATGAAGATAATGTCGACTTAAATCGAAATCTTATTCTCTCTTGTGAATCCTTTCATGGTAGTCCAGCCATTTATAAAGATATAGACCATATCTTGAATCCCAAACGCCCACCATCACGCTGGGATTGGATCAATTTTAGATTGATATGCCCTACTGCTAAACATGGGCAAGCTATTCTTGAGCAAGCAATCACAGCGGGTCAATATGATTACCCGCAGGGACTCTTTTACGGAGGAACAGAACCATCTTATTTAAGTAAAATACTGAGTGACAATCTTGACCGCTGGTTAGGCTTAAGCCAAAAAGTAATACATTTGGACTTTCATACAGGATTAGGGGCTTGGGCAACTTATAAATTACTCTTCGACCATCCACTCAGTGATAACCAATATGCGTGGTTAAAATCTTATTTTGGCACCGTATCTGTCGAAGCCATTAGTGATGAACAATCTGGATGGAAAGGAGGTTTAGGGCATTTCTGTAAGACGTATGCAAAAGATCGTGACTATATATGTGCTTTAGCAGAATTTGGAACCTATAAAGGATTACAAGTCCTTGCTGGACTTCGAGCTGAGAACCAAAGCTATTTTTGGGGTAACTCAAATAGCAGCAGAACAGAATATACTCGGCAACGCTTAGTCGAGTTATTTTGTCCCAAATCCGCAAGTTGGCGCAAAGACTCAATCAGACAAGCCATCACGCTGGTCGATCAAGCGATTAATGGGTTGAGTACAAAATCTTAATGATGAAGAACGTTATATGAAGAAAACTACCCTATTTATTTTGATTGCAACCCTATTTTGGCTTAGCGGATGTACTTCTATCGGACATCAATCAGGCTCACTTCCAAACGATGCCCCGCTATTCAAAACAATCTCAACTCTTGATCAGCAGGTATTCGATACCTTTAATCATTGCGAAGTCTCTGAGCAGCTCCAAAAACATGCAAGCTACTTTTCGTCAGACGTTGAGTTTTATCATGATACTGGCGGTGTGACATGGACACGCCAAGAGATGCTTGCGAATACTGAAAAATATGTCTGTGGAAAATTCCATCGAGAACTAATTGCCAATAGCTTAGAAGTTTTTCCAATCAAAGGATTTGGTGCAATCGAACAAGGTACGCATCGCTTTTGTCAACTGGCAACCCATACCTGCGATGGTATCGCCAATTTTATAATCCTCTGGCGTCATCAAAACCATCAATGGCAAATTACCCGCGTTATCAGTTATGGCCATCGCCCCAATAAATAGCTTAAGGCACACTCTTTCTGGAAGCCAAAGCCAACCATCCACGCACAATACGATAAAGATGCCAAAAAATCACAAATATCCAAAGTAAGACACCCGCAAACACCAGTATCCCACTCAGAGAGAACAAACTAAATCCTGTCACGGCATTATCAGAGAACACTGCTGCAAATCCTGTGGGCAACCCCAAAATCAGCAGAAAAGTCGCGATGACTGCAAAAACAATACTGTACCAAAACGTATGAATCTGCCAATCAAAATGACTCTGTAGCCAGGATCCTTGCGCTTCACCACGTTTAACATAGTTGATGATAATCGCAACAAGCCAAGTCAGCCCCGCCGTGAAATAACTCAAGAAGTACAGTGCATAGGTAATATGGTTGATAAAGACTAAGCCATCATCATTTGGGGATAACAACTGTGTTTGGTTTGTAGTGCCATTACTCATAATCTTTTCCCCTTTTCATCAATGAATGAAAACTCAAATTCAAGCGCTTTATGGTTTAGTCAAAGTCGCCTGTAACTGTAAGACGCCGCCTGCTTGTTGTTCAATATCTAACTGATCAACTTGTATACCTGATTGGGCAAGTCTGGTCAGCCAGCTCCCCAATACTGCAAAACTTTGATGGCTCGTACTCACTGCAATTTTCCCTGCAGTTTCGGTTTGAGTCACGGTTAAACCTTGCTGAGCAGCAGCGTCTTGTATAATTGTTGAAAACGGCTGAGAAACACCCGTGGTCGCCTGCAGATGCGGGGCTTGACCACGCATCCATAATAATAATTGACGAGCCTGATCTGCATTCTCTTTGGTCACTTCAGCTTTATGATGTAACCAATACCCGCCTCCAAAAACAATGAATATTACTAAAAAACTGCCTAAGATTTTTAAAGCCAGTTGATCACGCTTTGGCAACTGCTCAAAAGCCGCGTTCAATTGCGTCAATTTTGCATTCATTGATACTACTAATGAACTCGTCTCGATCTTTGCTATCGACGTCTTAAAGATATTGTTCATTGTTTCACCCGAATAATTCCTGAGACCTGACCAGAGGAAGCTTGATTCTGGCCTGCGGACTTCCCTGAAGCCGAGTTGGCAGAGCCCAGCTCGGCGACCAACCCTTGTGCAGCAATCTGTGTTCGGAGACTCTCTAATGCCGGTAGACTTGAGGCATTGACTTGAAGTTCTAGCTGCCCTGTTTTCGCACCTTCAGCACTTGAACTTGTAAAATGAATCTTCTTGGCAGGCAAGTTCGCTTGACTCAGTACAGGACCCACTTGGCTTAGCAATGTCAACGCAGTCATATCAACACCGCCCGCGCCGACAAGATGAGCTTGCATTTGACGTTTAATATTTAAAATGCGATGTTCATCAGGGAACCATTGGCGATACTGTTGTTCAATCTGGGCTTTTGTCGCAATCTCTACCGCGTGATAACGCCAAATTCGCACTGCATCATAGATCATCTGAATTGCGATAACGGCCACCAAAACTGCAATAACCACCTTCCAATAGGAAGAGAGACTGCTCTCTTGTATATTGGTGACTAAATTATAGGCGTGCTTAGTCACCTTTTGATCGACCGAGAAAACTTCAGATATCGGCGTATCTAACAAGGTCCACTCCAAACCACTGACATTTTTCTGCGCATCCAAAACAACTCGATCAGCCTCAGATAGCTGTCCAATAATCTGGATCTCTTTAACTTGATTAAGACGTGCTAACGTAATGTCTAAATGGTCGGCAGATACTGCATAGGACTCGTCTAGTCTGAGAATACGATTATGCCCATCCAGAAACAAAGTCGCACGTCCAGAGGTCAGTGGTAATAGTAAGAAGTCCGGTAACAACCCAACCACTCGCCAAGGCATTAATCCTAATGCCGATAAAAGTGTTGCTACATCATGCTGGGGTTTCGCAAGAACTGTCAGAAGATTATCGCGTAGTTGATAGCGCACATCGAGTTGATCAATAGGTGTCAGTGAAAACTCTTCAAGTAAATAGCGCACCCCTTCCATACCAATCTGACGTAATTGTTGGCGCGTCATAGGTTGGTTCAGCATTTGGACACTTGAGGTTGGAAAAAAAACCACAACCTCAGATTGAGCTTCAGGTGCAGTGGCTGCCAGCAAAGCATCCCAGCCCACAGCAGTTTGCCAACCGACAACTAAATCAGTGCTCTTTAACACTTCGCGCGAAACGCGCCAGCGAAATAAATCTTGCGCTACAACACCATCACCACTCTGATGAAAAGCACTGCGTTCAGGCATCCATAAATACAGCATTATTTTCCTCTCCGGCTCATCGGCCTACATCCGCAGATGGCACGAAACGCGCACGCTCAACAGAAAATCCTAACAAAATTGAAGATTGCTCAAATACACGTGCTTCTGCTAACTCGAAACCTTCCGGATCTTCATCAAGCAATAGTCCCGCCATATAAGCGATAACGTTCATGTGACAAACCACGACAATACACTGTGCTCCATGCTGGGCAAGCTGCATGGACAATTGGTCCAATGCTAAGCGGGGATCCGAGTCTGGGGTGATACTGTCCAAAATTTTGACAGGAACAGTGGGCAATTGGCCTTGAAATGACAAGAGTGTTTGCTGTGCTCTTCGGTATGGGCTGACAACCAATAAATCAGGTGAATATTGAGCCAAGATTTGTTGGGTTGTCCACTGGGCTTGGCTAATGCCGCGTGCAGTCAGATTTCGTCCAGCATCGTCAGCCTGATAGGGCTCCGCCTCACCGTGGCGGATTAAAATTAACTGCATAACCGATGATTATCCTTAGAGGTTACTTCAATAAATAGTGCAAGCTTGAAATTAAGAGACTGGTGTTGTATTAGGTAACACAAATTCAACATCACTTCTATGACCATTTTGCATAAGCGCCAATGCAATTCCAAGCGGAGGCTTACCTTCATAAATAACTTCGTATAGCGCGCAAGTAATAGGCATATACACATCTAAAATTTCTGCTTGGGCTCGTACTTGACGAATCGTATTAATCCCTTCTGCGGTTTGCCCTAATGCTTCAACTGCTTCAGCAAGCGTTTTCCCTTGTCCAAGAGCCAAACCAATCTGATAATTTCGACTTAAAGGGCTACTACACGTCGCTATTAGATCCCCAACGCCGGACAAGCCCAAGAAGGTTAATGGATTTGCACCGAGTCGAACAGCAAAACGACTCATTTCGGCCAATGCACGTGTCAACAACATACTGCGTGTATTTTCACCCACATGGTATGCGGCCCCCATACCCATCGCTACAGCGTAAATATTCTTTAAAGCCCCGCCAAGCTCCACACCTTGCACATCGGTATTCGCAAAAACGCGAAATAAAGCACTTGCAAGCGCTTGATGCACAGCAAACCGTACAGCTTCACTCGGACTTGCAATAACAGTTCCAGCAGGAATGCCAGCCATCAGTTCTTTTGCAAGATTGGGACCAGACAATACGCCATAAGCGACTTGCGGTAACTCTTCCCGAATAATATCACTCATCAACGCAAAACTATCGGGCTCGATACCTTTAGTCAGAGAGACCACAGCTTGCCCAGTAATAAAAGGTGCGATTTGACGTAAGACCTCGCGAAATGAACTACTGGGTATCGCAACTAAGATGAGATCACGATCGCGAACGGCAAACTCAATATCGCTGGTAAACGACAAATTCTCATCCATTACAAAATCAGGTAAATAACGTTGATTACGGCGAGTCTCCTGCATTTCTTTAGCAATAGCCGGATCCCGAATAAACATCCGCGTATCACAACCATTGCGCGATGCGACATTTGCCATTGCTGTTCCAAAGCTTCCACCACCCAGAACCGTGACACGCATCGGAACTTTGAGACTAGAAGTCTCGGGTGATGTTTTTTTATCGATCGCAATATCGGTCATAAATCTAAAATATCCATTTTAATATCAATAGGTTTAAAGCAAATACTATTATTTTTTCATTTAATCAGCATTAAATCCACTCATGGAGAAAGTGATTAACATCAGGTATCTCACGTGCTGCAATGTCACGCGATAAGGAACCGATATAAACAAAGCCCGCAATCACATCATGTTCTTTTAATCCAAACGCGGCTTTCAGCACTGGAGACTCTGTAATCGCCCCCGTACGCCACATCGAACCATAACCTAATGCTTTTAACATCAATAATATATTTTGAATTGCCGCCCCCATACTCAGGACTTGCTCGACAAGAGGAACTTTAGGGTGCTCTTTCGTATCAACAACGCAAACTAAAATCATTGGCGCACGTAAGGGCTGCCCACGAACCTTATTTAAAGCAGTTTCATCAGTCTCACCACGTGCAATTAAGGCTTGCCTTAAAACCTCACCCATTTTTAGTCGTGCATCCCCACTGACTGTCAAAAAACGCCAAGGTTGCAGTCGATGATGATCCGGTGCGGTCAACGCTGCCTGTATAGCTAATTGCAGCTCATGCGAACTTGGCGCAGGTGCAGATAACATTCCATCAGACTGACGCGCATTAATCATTTCAAATAACGTTTCGGCTTGTGTTTTCATGTGGGTTCAACTTCTGCAATATCTGACCTTAACGCAAGCCAATCTGCAGCAATCACCCATGTGGAATGAGCAGCCCGACTTCCTGTAAAAATTCCAGCATGTCCACCAGAAACGACCTGAAAGGTCTTGTCTAATGAACCCACAACATTCATGACTGCGCTTGCAGAAGAAATACTGGTAATGGCATCACGATCTCCAGCGAAAGCCAGCAAAGCGCTTTTTATACGACTAAAGCTCACCTCATGACCACCTAAATTAAAATGACCCCGATTCATTCGGTTGGCAATGCCAAGCTTTTGAATCATTTCAAGCACTGTCGCACCCGGATAATCGGGCATATTGCTAAACCACTCATTCATCGTCATATAACGGCTGACATAATCATCATCCGCTAAATTCCTGATTAAATCGATATAACTTAACACCGTAGCAGCAGGTGATGAGGCCTTAAACAGAACAGACAGAATCTTACCATCCACATGAAATAAATTAGGATCAAGCTTGGAAAGCTGCGACCCCGTTACCCGTCGAATTAAACCTGTCGGCCCGGAAATCAACAACGATAACTTCCCAATCCCATTTCCCATCTGATGCAGGTTCACAGGTGATGCAATCGTAATGAGATTCCGCACAGCATCCGTCCCTCGAGCTGCGGTATACATCAGAGACAACAATCCCCCCATGCAGTACCCTAAAACTGAAACCTCGGTTTGACCACTATGGGCTTGTATCGCTTTAACAGCTTTTGGAAACCAGTTCAGTGTATAGGTTTCTAATGACAATTCTGCTTCGCCGCGACCTGGTTTTCCCCAATCAATCAAATAAACCTGAAAACCACGAACGAGAAAATAACGCACCAATGAACGCTCAGCCATTAAATCAAAAATCCACGCATAAACACCCAATGGTGGAACAAGAATTAAGGGGATCGGAAAATGCTTTTTATTAACAGGAAGTATCTCCCCCTCAATATCAATGCGATTCTCTGGTAGCGGTGGATAATAATGAACTGAAAACAAACCCTCACGTAAAAGCTCAATCCGTTCCGTCTTATCCTGCAACCAATACCGCTCAGGGTGGCTACGACGATTGATTGAATTGCGCAGCCCCATGCGAGTCTGTCTAAAAATATAAGTGATGGGTTTCAATATGGAGGGCATTCGTTTCGCCTTATACTTATGCATTAATTTCCTTTTTTCATTGTAGGGAATTTAAGTCCATGTGCAAGATGCAAAGCGTTAATTAGTGAGATGAAATCATTGGAATAACGAATCCTTAAAAATAAAAAAACCCATCACAAGACAGGTTTTTTTATCAATCAAAAGATCAGTAGCGATTAAGAACCACTTTTACTCTTTGCACTGAATTTTTCAATTTTAGCGTGACCTTTCAAGTATTCAACATAATCATCAAGTTCCAACTGACCACTTAAGCTATTCAAAGACTTCTGTAGTTGTGGGCGTTGCTGAAGCATCTCAGGAGAAACACCACTAGTCACTTTACTCACTGCGACAACAGTCACACCGCTAGGCGCTTCAACAACAGTTGCATTCACACGACCTTCCGCAGGTGCCGCCAAACTAAACGCAGCTTGTGATAACGCCTTGGTTGGTAACCCCCCTTGACGTCCTACCCCAGCCATATTCTGAAAGATTGTCGCAAAGGTCTGTGCAGTTTCTGCCAACGACTTTCCAGAATTTAAAGCTGTAGCAATCTCCTGAGCTTTTGCTTTCGCAATTGCTAAAGCACCTTGCAATTGCAATATAGTGCGAATTTTCGGTGATGCTTCTGCAAGCGTCAGCGGCTTCACAGGCAAGTATTGGGTCGCTTGCAACCAGACTGTGCGCGTAGGAGAAACAGTAATACCACTCGTCACTTTACGATCTTTAACAGTTTCATCGCTGAATGCAGTACTCAGTAAATCTTTGTTTGCAAAATCACCACTGCCACCAACACGACCAATTAACCCAGAATGAGAAATTGAAAGATTATGCGCTTTAGCCAAGTCTATAAGTGAATCTGAACTTGCGGCTTGCTCATTAATCTGACTGAGCGTATCTGCATAAATTGCATCTAATTTGGCTTGATGCACTTCAGTTGCAAGTTGAGCTTTCAGACTATCAAACGAAGGAACATTGCCTTTTTTAATCTCAAGCAACTTAATAATGTGGTAGCCGAATTGGGTTTTAATCGGTTCAGAAACCTGATTTGGCTGCAAAGCAAACAAGGTTTTCTCAAACTCAGGGACATACATCCCATGACCTGCAAAACCCAAGTCACCATTATTAGCCGCAGAACCCGGATCATCCGAATTTGCTTTTGCTAAAGCACCAAAATCTGCGCCAGCCTTAAGCTGAGCAGCGATGCCATCAATTTTCTTCTTGGCTGCATCCGCACTCAGCTTATCAGTTGAAACCAAAATATGCTGCGCACGACGTTGCTCATCTCCCGCCGAAGCTTTAATCATATCTTGATAACGTGCTTGCAAGTCAGCATCAGTTACTTTCACTTGCTCATTTAAGCTACTGCTATCTAAAGCCAAATAATCTAGATTGACTTGCTCTGTACTCTTCAGCTCAGTTTTATGCGTATCGTAATAACTCGCAATTTGCGCATCAGTAACATTCACTTGAGGAAGATAAGGAGAGGCCAAAACTGTTGCAAGCTCAACATCACGCTTTTCAGACTCTAATGCCAAAATGCGATCAGTCTCAGGACCGCTAATTAAGCTTGAATGAGAGATCCCTTCGATCAACAAATTCTGAGCAGACTGATCACGAATCATTTTAAAAAGTGAATTACGGTCATTTCCACTATTTTTTAAATACGCTTGAAATAGCTCTTCAGAAAACTTACCGTCCTGCTGAAAATTTGGTACTTTATGGATTACTCCGATAATCTGATTATCACTCATGGTAAAACCTAAGCGCTGCGCTTTCGCAAGGACTACATTCTGCGCAATCATTTTATCTAAGATTTGCTGATTCAGCACAGTCTCATCGATCAAATCTTCATTGCCACCCACTTTAGCCAGCAAGGATTTGCGCTCATTGCTAACACCTTGCTCAAGCTCAAGTCTTGTGATCTTAGTTTTATCAACGGTTGCGGCAATTTCACTATTGGTACTACCTCCACTGAAGTAACTTTCAACGCCGAATAATACGAATGGTAATGCTAGAATTACCATGAGCACTTTGCCCAGCCAACCCCGTACTAATGTTCTAAAGCCTTCCATAAATCCTATTTCCAGTTCAGCAGGCAATTAAAAAATGAAAAACGCGCCAATGGGCGCGCCTCTTGAAACACAACAACTGAGAAAGCGTAGCCTCAAGATATTCTACTCTTAATTCATAAGAGTGAATTGTTTCTTAAGCAACGATATCTTTTAAACCCTTACCCGCTTTAAAGCCTGGAACTTTGCTTGCAGCAATTTGAATTGCAGCGCCAGTTTTAGGATTACGGCCAGTGCGCGCAGCACGTTCTTTAACACTGAAAGTACCAAAGCCTACGAGTGTCACAGTATCACCTTTCTTTAGCGCTTCGCCTACAGAAGAGATTACAGCATCCAATGCTTTAGTCGCGTCCGCTTTAGAAAGAGAAGCTGTAGAGGCAATCGCGTCAATCAGTTCAGATTTGTTCATAAAAAAAATATCCTATATCGTTGTTAAAAAATTGTGTCCTACAAGGGACGTGCGCCCTTTATATCAATGAGTTTAAGGCTTGGCAAGCAATACCTGAGCAGAACGTTAGAAATAAGATGAATATTATTACATACTGATTAGAAGTATAGAATCATATGTAAAATTATTTTTTCCTAAATGAATCTTGTAATGCATTAATATCCTTCGTTAAATTTTCAACTTGAGCAGTCAAATTTTGAATATTGGCTGTCAACTCATTAATTTCACGATGTGAAGCAAATCCTAAACGAGAAATAGCCTGATTAATACTGTCATCTAACGCTTTTTCAACTTTATTTCGTGTTCCAGTCACGCGCTCATTCACTTTCTCACGCACTTCATCAACTGCTTCCGTCGTTGTATCGACAATTTCTGTGGTTTTTGATTCTAATTCTTCACCAACTTTGACCAAAGAATCAAAAAGTCGAGTCCCCTCTTCTTCAGCACGTGAGAAAGCACCCAAGCCAGCCAACCAAATTTGTTGGGTATATTTTCTAAAATCGAGTCCGGCTTTACGGCGTGGCTGCTCATCTTGAACAGACGGATCTGTCTCAGTAACGCTTTGATCATTTTCTATTTGTAGATTTTGGTCTTTTGAAGATTTTTGGTTCATAATTACAAATCTATCCTTTGCATGAATCGTGCTGATTAGAGGCGCATGTCACATTTAAGCACGGCATGAAATTGATGGGTCCACCGAGATTGGCAAGCCTTTTCGACAACTTCAAACGTTCAATAAACAGTATTGGCTCTTCTAATTGTAGCATAGACCATTTCTCTTGGTGAGTCGTGAAAAAAAAGCATCATTTTTTATTTGCAACAATATGAGTCTGATACTGGTCATGCCTTGTATTTAAATTGAAGGCACTAAAAAAACTCGCTAACTTATGTTAGCGTCAAGAGGGGGCTTGTGATATCTTTGGCATACTCGTGAGATTGTTTGACAAAAGTACAACTATGTCACATCAAAAATTAGAATTTGATCAGCCTACTAAGCTTGTATGCTAGCTGACTTTGTTGATGGAGCTGGATGTTCATGGTAGATCGATCAGAGCACATAAGTCTTGTGGATTTAGTGCAATCAATTGTGCTGATCGTTTTGGAAGCATTATTAACTTTTTTACTGAAATCCGATCAAGAGTCAAAAAAACTTGCTCAAAATCTCATTAAACAACAAGCGCTTGTCGAGCTCAGAACATCCCTGCCTTCAATGGTCATATTCGTGACATTTACCTCACGCGGCGTTCTGCTTGATGCAAAAAAACCTGCACGGCCTATTGATGCCGTTATTTCAGCTTCATTTAAAGACTTACTGCACAGCTTTATGACTGCGCCAGCTTCATCATTAAAAAAAATTGATATTGATGGTCCTATTGAACTTATTGATGATTTGAGGGTACTCATGGGTAGCTTTAACTTACAGCAAATTATTAACCACTGGATTCAATCAGACTGGTTTAAGTCCCTGCTCCTTCCTACTAAAGATATTGATGAAAATGGTGAGCCTATTGCGCATCATGGTCGAGCCTCAAGCCGTCACCGTCAACTCCTCAAGAAACTCAATGAACAACAAATCTTAGTTGATCAAATGAGCTTACAGGCTAAAGAAAATGCTTTTGTTATTCATCAGTTGAATCGTCAAATTAAAATGCTCATCGTAGCTGGTATTGTCTTAATGGGCTGCTTAATTGCCAGTTTGATCGGCACTCTGATTTACTTCCTGACTTAAGCTATCGATCAATTTAGACCACAATCACTCTAGTAATGATTTTATTTGATATCAATTTCTTGTATTATCTACGCCGCACTAGAGCCTGTGTAAAAATAATAAGCCCGTATCTAACTAACGTGCGGATAGCTATTCCGAACACCCTCACTCATCACAAATATCTTCTATTTTAATCTTGACTAATTTAGTCGGAATTAACTAAAATACGCATAGTCCCACTCAAAACAGATCTTTAGGTCTGGAATTTAAGCTTATGCGCCTGACCACTCGCGGTCGTTACGCTGTGACCGCCATGCTTGACTTAACGCTCCAGCAATCTTCTGAACAGCAACCGATTACGCTTGCTGAAATTGCGGATCGTCAGTCGATCTCTATTGCTTATCTAGAACAACTTTTCAGCAAGCTGAAACGTCAAGGTCTAGTTGCAAGTAGCCGCGGAGCTTTAGGTGGTTATCGACTCGCTAAACCCAGTCATGAAATTGCCATTCTAGATATCATTGAAGCCGTTAATGAGTCAGTTGATGCTACAGCTTGTGAAGGTCAAGGCAATTGCCGTAAAGGTGCGAAATGCCTAACCCATGATCTCTGGCATGAATTATCCATGCAAATTGAAAACTATCTTGCTGGTGTCACACTTGCCGATCTTGTTGATAGAGCTGATTCTCAAAATGGCATAAAAAGTGGAGTGCATGTGATTACGGGACTAATTCCCCATGCCCAACAGTCTAGTGTCCCCAGTTTATGATTTTGAATATGTTGTTTGAAATAATTGTCATTGATTAATAATTGCATGAACACCCAACGAGTGCTTGATATGAAACGCCCAATTTATCTTGATTATGCTGCGACCACCCCTGTTGATCCACGTGTCGCTAAGCGCATGATGCAGTTTCTGACCTTAGATGGCGATTTTGGTAATCCAGCGTCACGTTCACATGGTTACGGCTGGCAAGCTGAAGAAGCGGTTGAACACGCCCGCGACCAGGTTGCAAATTTGGTAAAAGCTGATCCGCGGGAAATCGTATGGACCTCTGGCGCAACTGAGTCGAATAATCTGGCAATCAAAGGTGTTGCGCATTTTTATGCAAAAAAAGGCAAACACATTATTACCAGCAAGATCGAGCATAAAGCTGTTCTTGATCCATGTCGCCAGCTTGAAGATGAAGGCTATGAAGTCACTTATTTAGATCCAGAGCCCACTACTGGCTTGATCCATCCCAGTGCTGTAGCCGCTGCTTTCCGCGAAGACACTATTCTGGTTTCATTGATGATGGTGAACAACGAAATTGGAACGATTACTGATGTCGCAGCAATTGGCGAATTAACCCGTGCACGTGGTATCTACTTCCATGTTGATGCTGCTCAAGCGACAGGCAAAGTTGAAATTGATTTATCTAAATTGAAAGTCGATCTCATGAGCTTTTCTGCACATAAAACGTATGGTCCGAAAGGAATCGGTGCACTCTTCGTTCGTCGCTCACCACGCGTACGTTTACAAGCACAAATGCATGGCGGCGGTCATGAGCGCGGTATGCGTTCAGGTACACTTCCGACCCATCAAATTGTTGGTATGGGCGAAGCGTTTGAGATTGCTGGGCAAGAAATGGTTGCCGAACAAGCACGCCTAAAAGTTTTACGTGACCAACTATGGAACGGCTTCAAAACATTGGAAGAAGTCTATTTAAATGGTGATGCAACGGCACGTGTTGCCAATAATTTGAATGTCAGCTTTAACTTTGTTGAAGGTGAATCCTTAATGATGGCATTGAAAGATCTCGCTGTCTCCAGTGGATCTGCTTGTACTTCAGCAACTCTTGAGCCTTCTTACGTGCTGCGTGCTTTGGGTCTTTCAGATGAAATGGCTCACAGTTCAATACGCTTCAGTATAGGTCGCTTCACCACTCAAGAAGAAATCGATCAAGTTCTCGATTTCGCACGCTTCGCGGTTGATAAACTCCGTGCACTATCTCCACTTTGGGATATGCATCAGGAAGGTATTGATTTATCAACAGTTGAGTGGGCTGCACATTAACCATTCATACGTTACATGTATCACCTCATATAAATACATGTAACGTAGAATAATTTTTTTAGAATATGCGGTAGAAATACAATTGAGCGGGGCGTAAAAAGATGCAATTTTGCATAACGCGCCCCATCTATTAATTAGATAGACGCTACTACTCCCCTTACGGGAAAACAGGAGACGTATCATGGCTTATAGTGAAAAGGTCATCGACCACTACGAAAACCCACGCAATGTTGGCGTGTTGGATAAAAACTCTGCAGATGTTGGTACAGGTATGGTTGGCGCCCCTGCTTGTGGTGATGTGATGCGTTTACAAATCCAAGTCAATGATGCTGGAATTATCGAAGATGCACGCTTCAAGACTTACGGCTGCGGCTCTGCAATTGCATCAAGTTCACTCGTAACTGAGTGGCTAAAAGGCAAGAATCTGGATGAAGCCAGTCAAATTAAAAACTCTGCAATTGCTGAAGAATTGGCGTTGCCGCCAGTAAAAATTCATTGCTCGGTACTTGCAGAAGATGCGATCAAAGCAGCAATTGAAGACTATCGCAGTAAGAAACAGATCAAAGAAGCCGTTTGATTGTATTTTGCTCGAACTTCATTACAGCGCGTTTAGATCAATAATCTTACCCTTATCGGGTAAGATTTTATGAAAATGTAGGAGTAACCCAGATGACATCAATGGTAACAGCGACCTCAGGTATTAGCCTAAGCGAACGCGCAGCTGCTCATGTACGTGACTATCTGACCCATCGCGGTAAAGGTGAAGGCATTCGCGTCGGTGTAAAAACATCTGGCTGTTCTGGACTCGCTTATGTACTTGAATTTGTTGATCAGGTTGATCCGCATGACCAAAAATTTGAAGCACATGGCGTCAATGTTTTTATCGATCCGAAAAGTATGGTTTACTTAGATGGATTAGAAATGGATTATGTAAAAGATGGTTTGAATGAGGGTTTTCGTTTCGAGAATCCAAACAAAAAAGGCGAGTGCGGCTGCGGCGAATCATTTACGGTTTAAGACACAGTCTCACCTCCATAAAACCTGTGCGAAAACAGTAGGTATTTGCTTTTGAATTTTTTTGAACTCTTCAATTTAACGCCGGCTTTTGATCTCGACGCAGGTCATCTTACGGCGCGCTATCGCGAACTACAACGCCAGCATCATCCCGATCAAATTCTGCAGTCTCAGCATAGTGACGCCTCCGCAGTGCTATCCGACGCTCTGAATTCGGCGTTAGTCAATGACGCATACGATACACTCCGTATCGCGGCTAAACGTGCCGCATATCTACTTGACCTGAAAGGACAAGCCATCGCATTAGAGCAATCTATTGGTGATGTGGATTTCCTATCCAATGCTATGGAAGTAAGAGAACAATTAGATGAAGCGGACTCAACTGATGCACTCGAAAGTTTACGCGTAGAAATCAACCAATGGATCAGCGCGCTATCGAATGAATTTAAGATCGATTATGCCGCAGAAGACTGGCCTGAAGCACGGGATACTAGTCGAAAGCTTGCCTTCATGCAGCGTATTTTAAACGACATTGATTCGGCTGAAGACCGGTTTGATGATCTTGATGACTTATATTAAACGACCCCATTTTAATTAAGCATCTGCAAACCAATAGTCACACGACTCACTCCATATATACATTTAGGATTTAAGCGCGCCATGGCTTTGCTTCAGATTGCAGAACCCGGTCAAACGACAGCCCCACATCAACATCGTCTTGCGGTGGGAATCGATTTGGGAACGACTCACTCTTTGGTGGCAAGCGTACGCTCTGGTCGCCCCATGATTCTTGCCGATGAACAAGGCGACCTATTACTGCCTTCTGTTGTTCGCTATGAACTCAGTGGAGCAGATGAACATTTAGTCTCAAAAATATCTGTTGGACACAAAGCACTTGATGCTGCCGTCCTTGATCCGACAAATACACTGATCTCTATCAAGCGTTTTATGGGACGTTCGAAAAATGATATCCAATTTGATCATCCTTACGAACTCACAGGTCAAGATGATGAAATGCCTGCATTCATCACCGCACAAGGCAGAAAAACACCTGTTGAAATCTCTGCTGAAATTCTAAAAACACTGAAAATACGTGCCGAACTTGCCTTGGGCGGCGCACTTATGGGCGCCGTCATTACTGTTCCTGCTTATTTTGATGAAGCGCAGCGCCAAGCAACACGCGATGCAGCCGAACTCTCAGGAATTAATGTTCTCCGTCTTTTAAATGAGCCCACCGCCGCTGCGATTGCTTATGGACTAGATCAAACACTCGATAATATGGATGCTCAGAGTGAACGTATTCAGGTTGTCTATGATTTTGGCGGTGGTACATTTGATGTCTCTGTATTGCGCTTAAGCAAGGGCGTTTATGAAGTGCTTGCAACGGGCGGACATACCGCATTAGGTGGTGACGACATTGATCGCTTGATCGTAACCTGGTTAAGTGAAGAAATCGGATTAACCAATCCCTCCCGCTCAGATCAACAAGCGCTACTTAAAGCCGCACGTCATGCAAAAGAGTCATTAAGTCGTCAAGAAAACGTTACCGTAACTATCCAAAATAAATCGGTAGTGTTAGCTGTAACGGTACTTGAAACACTGATTAGACCTCT
Organism: Aquirhabdus sp.; assembly: GCF_046462495.1. Lineage (NCBI taxonomy): Bacteria > Pseudomonadati > Pseudomonadota > Gammaproteobacteria > Moraxellales > Moraxellaceae > Aquirhabdus > Aquirhabdus sp. The sequence goes on from NZ_JBKGVE010000010.1 coordinate 25,753, forward strand.
CGTTGAGCGTACGATCGCTGTATGTAAACGCGCGCTTCGTGACTCAAAACACTCCATAAATGAAGTAGATGCGGTAGTGCTGGTTGGCGGCTCCACACGAATTCCCTTGGTTCAACGCTCTGTCGCTCACTTCTTCAAGAGAGAGCCACTTTGTACACTAGATCCCGATCAAGTCGTTGCACTAGGTGCTGCGATATCAGCGGATCAATTGGTTGGTAATGGTAAAGATGGCGCATTGCTACTCGATGTTACCCCATTGTCATTGGGCTTAGAAACCATGGGGGGATTAGTTGAACGATTGATCCCACGTAACTCTCCAATTCCCATTACACGTCAACAAGAATTCACAACCTATAAAGATGGTCAAAGCGCAATGCTCATCCACGTGCTACAGGGTGAACGGGAAACGATTGAACACAATCGCTCTTTAGGCCGCTTCGAACTTCGTGGAATCCCTCCAATGATGGCTGGTGCAGCACGCATTCAAGTCAGCTTTCAAATTGATGCAGATGGCTTACTTTCAGTCTCAGCCAAAGAAATGACGACAGGCATTCAAAGTGAGATTGTGATCAAGCCCTCTTATGGTCTATCACATGAAGACGCGGAACGCTTTCTCACGGAAGGATTCCAAAATGCGCAAGGGGATAAGGATTTACGCAACCTCTCCGAGACCAAAGTGGAAGCTGAACGTGAACTTCTCGCGCTTGAGCAAGCAATACATCAAGATAGTACACTGCTTACAGACAGTGGACTCACTGCATTAAAACATGCGGTTACAGGGCTTAAAGATGCACTGAAGACCGATGAATTACAAGTGATTCAAACCGCAATTGATGCCCTAAAACGGCATAGTGATGAGTTTGCAGCACATCGAATGAATCGAAGTGTAAGCCAAGCCTTGAAGGGTACCGCTTTAAGTGATTGGCGCTAAGCATCGGCTCAGCAGGCGATAGAACTGTAGATATTAAACGAAAACGAATTGGAAGTTTGCGATTATGACGCGTATCAAAGTAATGCCACATGCCCAGTTCTGTCCAGAGGGCGCAGAGTTTGAAGCAAAATCAGGGCAGAATTTATGTCAGCTATTACTCGATAACGGTGTTTCAATTGAACATGCCTGTGATATGTCAGCCGCTTGTACGACATGCCATGTGGTCGTTCGTAAAGGATTTAATGCATTAAATGAGATGGATGATGTTGAGGCCGACTTGCTTGATCGTGCATGGGGTTTAGAACCAGACTCTCGCTTATCTTGTCAAGTTGAGGTCAATGATACGGATCTATTGATTGAAATACCGCGCTACACCATTAATCACGCATCAGAGCGTCATTAAAATATAACTCGCTTTAATTAAGTCCAGGGCGGTCGAGATTCTCGATCGCATGCTGTAAAGCACGTTTGATCCGATCTCGGTCATACGATTTCACCAAATCCATATCCAACTGTAAGTTAAATCCTTCTAGCTCGTATTCGCTCCAGCGGCGCTGATGGGTGGGTACATTCTCGTAACGACCCGCTACTTGCCAAGCCTGCACAGGTTGAGCAATACCACGGAGCATGATCTCCCCTTGATCAATACAGTTGACTTGATCTCGGACTTGTTCATAGGTCTCTTGAGACATCAAGATTTCATTTGGTGCTGCTGCGGCTTGCAAACGTGCGGCAAGATTTGCTTCCCTGCCTATTACGGTATAACTCATTCTAGAAGCGCTGCCAAAGTTGCCAACGTGGCAATACCCTGTGGTTACGCCCATCCGAACATGTAATTGGCCTAATTCTGAATTATTACTTTTCTGTCGTAAACGCTTCATTTCTTGCTGCATTGCAATAGCCATATCAATACATGCAATCGCATCATTTTTGGTGCCACTACTTGTTGGATCGCCGAAAAAAATGACCAAAGCATCGCCGACGAACTTATCAATGGTGCCGCCATATTTGCGTGCGATATTGGACATCTTCTCAAAATAGGTGTTCAGCAAAGCAGCGAGATCATCTGATGAAAGACGATCCGATAACTCCGTAAACCCCTCAATATCAGAGAAAAAGATGGTAAGTTTTTTACGCTTGTTATAAATTCTAGACTCAAATGTTCCATTCACAATGGCTTGCCAGACCTGACTCGGAGCATAACGCGCAATTTTATTGGCCATCTTAATGTATTGATGATTCTTCTTTTCAGACTCAATGAATTTTTTCTTCAAAACCGCTACATGCTTCTCAGCATAATTCAACGCAAAGATAATATAAGTGGCAAAACAGACAATACTGCCCACACGCAATAGCGCAGAACCATCAGACGCCCCCTCATGGAAACCAAACGTATGGGTGTTTACCCCTAGAACATATGCAGAGATATATGCGCTCAAGACACATACCAAGACGCTCACGATAGAAAATAGCAGGTTATTCAATTCAACCAATCTGACAATCAACATCACCATAAAGATCATCGAAGGTGTCAGAGAGAACTGCAAGTAGCCTATCGCTAAGCCTACACAAATCGCATCAATGCAAACGATTGGCCACATCAATTGGATATTTTTAGAGTGATCAAATTCGGTATAAGTTGTCGATGCGACGATTTGATGATTTTTGCCATGCCGCTTGAGCAAATAATTTGCCAGTTTGAATTGCAAATAAGGCATTGCAAGCATGAGTGTCAGAAAAAAGATGGACTTAAAACTTAAAAGTGAGATATCAGTGCGGTCATTTAAACTGATTAAGAAAACTACCACGAATACCAAATATGCGACGATACGGCGTTGTTGGCCAAACCGCTGTAAGAAGCTGATTGGAGTATCAGATGCCATCGTCGTCATGCTCGTGTTAGTTAAATGATATCTGCGATAACGCTATTTTTATTTGCATTATGAAGATTCTTATCATGAAATGCTGATTGTGGCTCATTCAAAATCAATGAGCTTTGCTTTTACAGCTGCTGGCAAACTATAAGAAACAAATAAGTAAGAATTATATCTACCCCAAATGTAACAGAATTCTGTCACATTTTCGATAATCCTTAATCCATCTTCCAATCAAAAGGCATTTCACTTTGCCCTCTTAACGCGAGCATCAATGTCTGACGCATTCTTGCCAATGCTTCCACTGTATAATCGACAGAACGATTGCCCCAAACTGGATTTGGCCAAGCTTGGTCATTCTGATAACGGACAATATGGTGAAAATGTAACTGAGAGACTTGATTACCCAAGGCAGCAACATTCATTTTGTCTGCACGGAAAATACGCGCCAACTGACTAGATAGCCAACTTGATTCGCGCAAAAATTGAGCTTGATCCTGCTGAGACAATTCATAAAGCTCGGTGATCTGGGGCACACGTGGAACCAGAATCAGCCAAGGAAACTGCATGTCATTCATCAAACGACAGGTTGATAACGGAAAGTCGCCGATCAGGAATGTATCCTGTGCGAGTTTTGGATGCAAACTAAACATAAACAAACCAAAGTCAAGAATTTCAAAGTCAGTAATGTTACCACAGCTCTCATACTATCGTGTAAGCAAGACCCTACAAAGGAGTACTTTATCTATACAATTAGATGAATTTATATGTTGTATTCATGTTTCTTTAATAAAAGAAAATATCCAAAAAATAAAAATACTTCAAATAAACATGATCTTGAAGGTTGACACTTTTGCCGCAACTTTACAAAAGTGTCTTTATCTTGATTAAAGCTCTACGGCATCATCTGCCACATCATAACCACCATTTTCAAATTCCAAATCCAGCTCTTCAACTTCATATTCGAAAGCCGCATTGACATTCATTTTTAACATAGTCCATATACCTCACTATTTCTATTTTAAAGTGACGGTTGTACGTTGATCACTAAAAATGAATGAATTAAAGTTCTTGAGATGAACTTAGTGATGATAGATCTCGATATTCGATATCGAGATCCTCCTGACCAGTGCCACGAGGGATATACACCACCATTTTAGTTATCAATATAACTAATCAAAATCAAACATTTAATCTTGTGTCAAAATATCAACCAATTCATTATTTTTGTCGTATAGATATTACGAAGGGGTCTCGCCACCATTTACAGCATATACGACACAACACATTCACCGCGTTGTCATTACCAAGCACCAAAAGGTACGCCACCATAAAACCATATTTGCATGATATTAATGTGACATATTCATTGCAATTGAATGAAAAAACTCATGATAATCTAGACATGTGGACCTTATATATGACTGACTGCAATCCAATCACAGAAGCATAACAATATCTAGTTCTTTGTTTTTCAGTAGTTTGGTAACTTCTTTCACGAAACAATGCCAACGTTTTATATTTATACCGTCGATTGCAATGATGGGTCAAGCGCAAAAACGTATAAATAGTATAAATTTATCAGCAATATTTATACCAAATATTTCTAAAAAGAAATATTTTTAACAGCCACATACGTACTTCAAAGACTCAAACCATTTCCCCATAAAAAAAACCAACTGCGAAATCACTACAGTTGGTCTGTTCTTAAGCGACATTGATAAAACAGATATCCCAATGAACATGAGGGTATTATTTAAAATATGCGCCTTCGCGTTTGGTATGATCCGTTTTATCAATAACTCTGCCAAGCTCTGGAATATGTTCTTTCAATGATGTTTCAACACCTTGTTTCAAGGTCATATCTACAGCAGAACACCCTTGGCATCCACCGCCAAATTGCAGTACCGCTGTCAACCCATCCGCTGGATCATCAAACAATTCAACCAATGAAACATTACCGCCATGTGCCGCTAAGCCTGGATTAATTTCAGCTTGCAAAACATAACCAATACGCTCTTCAATAGACGCATCTGCACCGATACGAGGAATCTTTGAGTTCGGTGCTTTAAATGTGAGCTGACCACCAAAACGATCTTTGTTGTAATCAATCACTGCATCCTTAAGGTAAGGGATGCTTGGGCTATCAAGATATGCAGAAAAATCGGCATAATCAATCTTGGCATCATTAAAATCTTCTTCACCCGGTGTACTGTATGCCATGCAGCATTCCGCACGTGGTGTACCTGCATTTTCAACAAAAATACGTACACCAATGCCAGGCGTATTTTGTTTGGCGAGTAGATCTTTCAGATATTCCTGCGCCGATGCGGTAATGACCATATTAGCAGTCGTATCTACCGTAATCGTCTCTAGGGCGTCTAAAATAGCAGTTTCGCTTTCTACATCTGACATTTTGATTCCTCGCAATATTTAATTTGCACAGCGCAAACCGAATTGAAACGTATTTAGCGACCTCTACTCGTGGGATTATCAATCATCCAATCCCAGCGGCATCGATCAATGCTTGCTATTATAGCATTTATGGGGATTCACTGGGGATTTGGCAAGGTGCATTTTCGTGATGATATGACATTAATTTCCCGCCATATCATATGAGCGGCATCGGAATGATGCCCTTGCAGAAACGAATGACCTCCACATCATCCATGGTTTAAACACCGTGTTGTTTGAACCATTTTTCAAAGGAAATACGCTCATCAACCGTCATGTGTAAACCGCATTTCGTTCTACGCCATAGAATATCTTCTGCTTGCCACGCCCATTCTTTTTGTCTTAAATAACGTACTTCACACTCATATAAACCACCACCAAAATACAAGCCTAAGTCGCTCACACCAAAGGTCAGAGATTGTGACTTAAGACTACTGAGGACTTGAGGTGTCCATGTGCCATACCGCCGAGTGATACTGGCAAGCCATTCTGGATCAATATCTGGATATTGAGCGATAAAATGGGTCTGCCAAGCTTCAAAACCATGCCAGCCATCAGGAATATCCCCACCGGGTAAGACTTCCTGATCCGTCCAACCTTTAGACAAATCAATACAATAATCTGATAAATCATCCAGCGCATGTTCAGCAAGTTTGCGATAGGTTGTCAGCTTCCCGCCTAACACAGTCAGTAACGGCACTGCTTCATTTAATGCTTCTATTTTAAGCTCATAATCACGAGAAACCGCAGATGGATTATCAGTATCCCCTTGATCCATGAGTGGACGCACGCCACTATAGCGCCAGATCACATCTGAAGGTTTGACAGAGTGCTCTAGATATTGGTTGACAGCATCACATAAATAGTCAACTTCAGCATCGGTCATAGATGGGAGCTGATTTGGATCATTAAGGGGTAAATCAGTCGTCCCGATCAACGTATAATCATGCTCATAGGGCAGCATAAAAATAACGCGTCGATCAGTATGCTGCAGGATATAAGCATGATTTCCGTCATAACATCGCGCAACCACCATATGCGAGCCTTGGACTAATCGTAATTGCCCGAGTCCAGTCTGTTTTTGAATCTCGACGCTAGATTCAAGAATCTCCTCATCATGACTATAATCATTCAGTGCAATACGAGTCCGCACTTTTTCTACCCATGGCCCACTGGCATTGACCAACATGCGAGCTCGGATATGGGTAGGAATCTTTTCTGGTGATGGATGGATTTCAGTCGGTTTAATCTCGATATGCCAAAGATGACCTACTCGCTTTGCTTGCTCGAAGCTCACTCGCGGCAACATCTCAGCCCCATGCTGCTGCGCAGACAGCGCGTTTAATACGACAAGTCGCGCATCATCAACCCATGCATCAGAATACGTGAATCCTTGACTGAATAAAGTTTTGAGTGGCTTTCCCAACAGGGTATTCGTTAAAGTGACTGCTTTGGATTTTGCCAATGAAATGCGACCACCCAATCGATCATACAAAAAAAGTCCTGTACGAATCATCCAACGCGGACGTAAGCCTGCGATATGCGGCATGACAAAACTCATCGGCCATGCAATATGAGGAGCGATGGCAAGGAGACGTTCACGTTCAGCCAAGGCCTCTCGAACTAAACGGAACTCATAATATTCAAGATAGCGTAAACCACCATGAATAAGCTTACTAGATGCGCTGGAGGTCGCTCCTGCAAAATCCCCCCTCTCAACCAACAATACACGTAAACCACGCCCAGCTGCATCGCGCGCTATTCCCACACCATTAATGCCACCACCAATAACGACCAAATCGTAGATTGAATCATTCAAATCAGGTTCTGTTGCCAAGCTATCGTTTGTCATGATGGATACGTATTTTCCGTGTTTAATCCTTTAAGTCACTATTTGCAAGTTTTGCTTGTTCCGCTAGCATTTTCTGCTGTGCGATACGCTTTAAACGAACAATGGTTTTTTCTAAGCCATCAGCAAACTGCTTTTTATCACGATCATTAAGTGGAGGTGGTCCACCAGTCTGAACACCTGCGCCACGAAGACTATCCATAAAATCGCGTAAATGTAATCGAGCACGAACATTCTCTGTGGTGAACACCTCCCCTCTAGGATGCAATGCTGTACCACCCTTCTCGATCACTTGTGCCGCTAAAGGAATATCCTGAGTCATCACTAAATCGCCGGCTTTCATACGCGATACGATTTCTTGATCCGCCATATCAGCACCGCCAGAAACCTGAATCGATCTGATCAATGTCGAAGGCGTAATACCCACAGGTTGATTCGCTACAAAAATCGTCGGTAAGCGATGGCGATCCGCCGCACGAAAAATCACTTCACGCAGGATTCGGGGGCACGCATCCGCATCAATCCACAAAGTCATCGTAGACAAACTACTCGATGACTCAGGTAAAGGTTGAGAGGGTGGGTTAACAGGAGTATGGCTCATTAGCGAGGTTGCATCCGGATGGCACCATCTAATCTAATCGTCTCGCCATTCATAAAACGATTTTCAATAATATGCAAAGCAAGCTTCGCGTACTCTTCAGGATACCCCAAACGTTTTGGAAATTGAGTCATTTCTATAAGCGGTAATTTCACACTATCCGGAGATGCATTCATCAAAGGGGTATTAAAAATACCAGGGGCGATGGTATTCACACGAATCCCGATCACGGCAAGATCTCGGGCTAAAGGCAAGGTCATCCCGACTACCCCACCTTTAGAAGCAGCATAGGCAACCTGCCCAATCTGACCATCAAATGCAGCAACAGAAGCTGTATTAATAATCACACCACGCTCATAGTCGGTATTCTCCGATGTACTGTCCGGCGTATTATGCTGCATGGCTTCTGCTGCAAGACGTGTCACATTAAAGGTACCAATCAAATTAATGGTGATCACTTTGCTAAAAAGCTCAAGTGAATGCGCTCCATTTTTTCCAACGGTGCGACTCGCCGATCCAACCCCAGCGCAATTCACCGCAATGTGTAGGCCACCAAAATCTCCGACAACTTGATCAATGGCAGTTTTAACAGAGACCTCATCGCTGACATTCACAGTATAAGCACGGACATTTGCCCCCAATTCAGATGCAACCTGATCTGCTTGCTCACGATTGAGATCAAAAATTGCCACTTTGGCGCCCTTAGCAGCCAGTTGCTTTACAGTTGCTAGACCTAAACCTGATGCACCACCCGTGACCAGCGCAACTTTCTGTTGTAATGTATCGTTGAAATCCATCTGGACTATCCCTATTAACAATGTGAGATGACTTTGCATAAATTTATTGCAAGAATCATTAATATTAAATGAATACTGATTATGACTATAGTAGCTTAGGTGATTTTGTCTATTTTTGTCAGTCTGACGAATAAGATTTTTTAAACTGTTATTGGCCTACATAGTCAGTACATACGCCTTGATACGTTGCACTACATAACCCCGCTTGGAGCTAAGAATGACCGAACAGCTGAATCAAACTATAAATCACTTAGCACAATCGGACTCGAAGCAATCTACATCGCATAACTCCCCGCCAGAACTTTTAAAAGTCGATTGTGCAACGTTAGGCGACCATGGTGCACATTGGGAAATCCTGACCGATAATATAAACGTCGTCGTACCCAAATGGTTGGAACACTCCATTGATGATGCTGTGATGCCTCGTGGACTGGCTTTTGATGTTGATCCCAATTCAGATGATCAAGCCGCACATTGGCTGATTACAGGACCTGAAGGCGCGATTCAAGTCGCACAAATATTAGATGTTACTGATGGTCGTCCTACCGCACTTCGCAGCGCCTATCCCTTCTTAGACAGTAAATGGTATACCGAAGTTCGTGTAAGTCGGGTACTACATTGTGAGCATTCTCTTGAGGCCGTATTGACCTTAGAAACCTCTGATGGCGCCACACTCTATGCATTCGATGCACTATATGCAGTCAATCAACATCGCTATCAGAGCAAAGTCACCTATCATGCCTATCTAGGGGCCTTTGCTTATGAAATTGAACGCGTTGACAGTGGTGAGACCATTGTTGTTGATGATCCGGCCGCGATACGTCATCACCGCGCACTCAATGAAATTCTGGCGGATAACAATGGTGTGGCGCCCGACGATCTCCAAGAAAAACTAGCCGCATGGCAAGCCAAAACACCCGAGGATGAAGCACCAGTCACCTTAGATTTATCCAATATGGTGGCTTATTTATTCGGTGAGAATTTCGGTCAAGAAGATGAAGCATGGTTCCAAGGAGAAGTGCTAGGTGTGCAGCCCTTGAACTTTATGTCAGAAACGGGGCAGTTGCTTGATGTGGTTATTCTACGCGAGCCTGATGCAAAGCCATTGATCATTCAAATAGCTTATTTCCCCCGTGGTGAGGCACCTGCAAACATTCAAGCTGGTGAATTTATTCGCGGTAATATCTGGCTACAAGCCTCGGTCTATGCCCCAATCGAAAAAAGTAAATAAGGCATTTTTGATAAAATTAAACCCGCATAAATCAGCGGGTTTATTTTTTTAAAGTATCTCATCAGCATTAGCGCGAGAATCTTTCTCTCAATTATTCTGTTTCAGCCAATACGCTTTTGAACAAGTCTTTTTGTTCTTGGCTTGGGCGAGCAGTTTGCAATGCCATCAATTGAGTCATGTCACCTTGTACTTTGATTTTACCTGACATGAACGCTTGCATTGCTGCAGCCATATCAAATTCCAAAAATACTTTACGCAAAGTTGCTGCATCTAATTGCAATGTTGCTTTTGCATTTGGGGACAGACCTTTGACAATTTTTCCGCCATCAAGCGCCAGATCAACATCACCATCAGCACCACCGCTGACGTTCATATTCAATGCCAGATTGGCAAGCGCAGGTGGGAGATTAAGATCACCAGCTGCCTGAGTCAGTTGATCAACTTTGTCAAACCATTCATTTGTCAAAAAAGTTGCCATGTCCATTCCTCGTTTTATATGTCGTTAAATAGTATTTAATAAACCCAATCCACCATGCTTTCCTAGAATTGCATGACATCACTGATGTCTATCATTGCCATAATGCAGGACAATCCTGCCCTTACTAAAATGCACATGGCTTTATAACAAAATCATTGAATAAGCGATATAGCACATCTGTTGTTTTTATGGGGAAGAATGATCAATTTAGTCATTCATGAGGGATTGGTGATATAAATGAATATAAGATATGCAAGGCAACAGGCTTCATGACTAAGACTTCAATCAAGAATCTCAACTTTCAAGAGACAGAGAGCATCAAGCGTTCCACCATTGTGGTAGCACCGTTTTCTTCAACTGTTGCCGATCACTCGCAAAAGTTGGGCAAACTGCCATCATTTCAGCCCAAAATAACGGTGAATGATTAAATTGTCGGGTGTGACAAAGTTCATGCAGCAACACATAATCCAGAAGCTCCGGAGCCAGTAAGATCAATGATGCATTCAAGTTAATCTTACCCTGACGTGTACAGCTTCCCCAACGCGTGCGAGCATGACGTATCGTGCAGCCCGTATATTGAAAATGGTGAATTGTGGCAAGCTCTGCCAATCGAAGAGGGAGATAAGACTGTGCTTGGAGCTTTACCCATTGCTTTAAAGAAGCTGACGCATTGATTTCAGGGATAAACATCGTTTCACTGCTTATGGTTACCCGTTTATGTGCATCTGAAGTTTCCAAGCGCCAGATTTGATTCAGTGCGGGAAGTCTAAGCTCCGTATTATTGGTAATCGAATGATTGGTATGCAGAGGATGATCGGCTAAATGCTGCTCATGTTGTCGTTTGATTTGCTGTTGCTTTGCCCAACTCTCTTTAAGCCAAAGCTGGGTTTCTTTTAAAAATTTTCTGACTGTCGCGTCTGACGTCCGTGGTGGAATCGTGACCCATACTCGACCCGATTTGAGGGTTAACCGTAAACGTTTAGCCCTAGAATTTACCCGCCACTCAATCTCAGGTAAATCAGTCTCATCATCTGCCGCTTTGCGACCCCAAAAAGCCAATGTATTAACCTACCACTTAACGAGAGACTTCACGCACCCCATTGGGTCCTGCGAGTAATGCCAAATCTGCACCTTGCTTAGCGAACAGCCCATTGCATACCACACCTGCAATGTCATTTAGCTCACTTTCTAAAGCAATCGCATTTAAGATATTTAGATTATGAACATCGAGAATCAGATTGCCATTATCGGTCACGAAACCTTGACGATATGCAGGAGCTCCGCCTAAAGTGACGAGTTTTCGGCCTACTGCGGATCGCGCCATAGGAATCACTTCGATAGGTAAGGGAAAGGCTCGACCCAATTGTTCGACCCATTTAGACTCATCCGCAATACAGATGAATCGTTTAGCGACCGATGCAACAATTTTTTCACGGGTCAGTGCGCCACCACCACCTTTAATCATATGCAAATGACGATCAATTTCATCAGCTCCATCGATATAAACATCCAAACTACCCACTTGATTTAACTCAACAACCTCAATGCCAACTGCCTTTAGGCGATCTTCTGTGGCTTTAGAGCTCGCAACAGCGCCAGCAAGTTTAAGCTGGGGAAGCAAATCAATGAGAAAATTAACCGTACTGCCTGTGCCAACACCAATCACTCCCCCTTTGGGCAAATGATCCAACGCCGCCTGTGCAACCGCTTGTTTTAATAAATTTTGTTGGGTGGTATCGGACATACAAAGGTACTCGAATATGTTGAAACATGACATGTTTTGAATAAGCGATAGTTTATATGAATTCGTGTTCAGGCTAAAGGATTACACAGTTTTAATCGGTCAAAAATGAAGTATGTCGTTGTAGACTTTTTATAGATTTGACTTCAGCTAAAAATGATACTCCTCTCCATGACAACATTTTTGTTCGCTTGGAGGAGTATCATTGTTTATAGAAGACGTTTAAAGCCCCGCAGTTAAGCTGCGATTAATTTTAGCGCGTAACTGAGCAAGAAAATCTGCAACCTTATTCGACTCCGCTTTCTGTAACGGATCTTGAATGCTCTCTACAACTTGTGTCTCAAGGCGCTCTGGCTGAGCATTTAATGTACGATAACGTGCAATGGATGACTCAATACTCTTACCGAGCAAACCTTTCCGTACTGGCTTTGGCAAATACCGAAACACTTGAGCTTGATTGATCAACTCAACGAGTCGCGCTGTATCTTTAAAATTGGTCAAAATAATGGTCAATAATTCTGGATGCTCTTGCTTAAGTGTCTTGATCATTGTACTCAGATCTACATCCCCTAAACTTAGTTCGGTCACCATAATAGCCACGGAACGACTGGTCAAAATAGATAAGGCAGAATTGACATCTTGACTCCAGACCACTTCGTGGGAATTTCCTAATATCTCTTTAACAACCAGGTAAGTATTCTCATCACGATCTAAAACCAAACAAACCAATCCCTGATTGCTAATAATTTCAGGTCGTAGGATCGGAACTTGTTGCAGTAGAGGCTCACTCGGTAAAGCCTCAAGTTTTCCAGCGATATTCGCGGCCTGTGCAATGGTTTCCCGCAGCTCTTTAGGACCCCAAGGCTTATTAATATAACGGAAAATCTCACCATCATTCAGAGCATCTAATGCAGCATCGGCATCAGAATAACCCGTCAATAAAATTCGAATGGTATCTGGCGCAATTTCTTTTGCTTTACTGAGTAACTCTGTACCGGTCATGATCGGCATACGCTGATCAGAAATAATCACGTGAATTTTCTCTTGACGCAGAATTCTTAGCGCCTCGTGACCATCACTCGTCGCAAATATTTGGTATTGCGTTCGAAGCAACATACTGAGCGACCGCAAGATACGCTCCTCATCATCCACTAGTAAAATCTTTGGTTTTTCTTGCATCTTATTACTCCTGCCGATGTATTGGCTTGTGACTAGTCATGACGCTTAATTTGAGTCAGGTCATTAGGCTTCGGCTAAAACGGCCTGGACAACTGGAGCCATTTTCTGTTTTCTCGGCAAAGTAATTCCGAACCGTGTGCCCCGTCCAACCTCTGATGCAACTCGAATACGACCGCCATGTTGTTCAATAATCTGATAGGAAATGGACAAACCTAGACCCGTCCCTTCTCCCACGGGTTTTGTGGTGTAGAACGGGTCAAAAATTTTGGCAAGTACTTCGGGCGGCATGCCTTTTCCCGTATCCTGTACAGAAATATAAACATTGCTCTCATCCGCCCAAGTCTTGATCAGAATTTTGCCTTTGCCGTTCATGGCTTGAGCCGCATTAGTCAAAAGGTTTAATAACACTTGATTAATTTGCGAAGGTGCACAAGAAATTTTAGGCAACTCACCGAATTGCTTAATCACTTGAATCCCATTTTTTAAAGTATTTTTAGCAATAAGCAGTGATGAATTCACACAATCATTGAGCGATACGCTATCAGTCATCGCCTGATCAAGGCGACTAAAGTTCTTAAGCCCTAAAACCAACTCATTAATCTGCTCTAAGCCATAATTAGTATCATTAAAGATAGCCAACATGTCCTCAAAAAGTAGCTCGGGTTGAACCACGCTTTGTAGGTCATCAAGCTCAGCTAACTTCTCAGCAATGGCAACATCATTGCCCTCTGGAGATAGGATCACGCTCACCAAATCTTGATGCATGCCATTCATTTGACGTAATTGTTCAATAAATTCTTGAACAATCTCAACATTATTTTTGACATAGCCCAGAGGCGTATTAATCTCATGCGCCACACCTGCAACCATTTGCCCGAGTGACGCCATTTTTTCAGACTGCACTAACTGGGCTTGGGAAGACTTTAATTCACGATAAGCATTTGAAAGTTCATGAGCATTCTGAGTCACTTGGCGTTCCATTGCGCCTAGAAGCGCAATCACGGAGCCCAGTCCGAGATACCGCCCCTGCTCCGTAATGACAAAATCTTCGGATAGCGGCTGCTGAATATTCGCAGAGATATAACTTGCCGCATCTGCAACAGGCATATGAACATCGACGGCCAAAAAGTTTTTTTGCATAAACTCAGCAATCGGCTTACGGCCAAATAACTCTCGACCAAAGTTTTTCATAAAAATATTATGCAGTTGGTAACGCGTAATGACCCCAACTGGAATGCCATCTTGTACGATAGGTGCGGAAAGAATCACTTGATAATCAGGCTGCATGAATTGCGCAGCCACATCATTCACGGTATCCGTTGGAGAAAATGAAGGAATATGCAAAGCAAGCGAGTATATATCCGCAGCATTATTTGACCCGGCTTTACCAGTATTGGTCATCATATTACTCATAAACGTGCTCTTCCATTTCCATGTTCTGGCTTCACATCCTTTCTTGCAACGACTGACTACACATGCATTGATGTTAGAGCGGTTACATATGTGTTCGAAATGAGTCTGCTTTGGCTATATCTTTTTCAGATTGAGTCAATCATCAATAAAATAATAACTGCGAAGACAAAACGTTTTGACTTACAGGGAGTAAGGCAAAATGAGGATATGAAAATTTCAAAATAAAATTTCAACGAGGATCATAAAACGCCAATATGACAATTTAGTTACAACTTGAGACTTTCGTATTAATTTTTAATAGTATTGTAAATTATTGATTTAAAAAAAACAAAAATGATAACCAGTGTACATATTAGCCCTCTTTTTGATTTAAAAAGAGGGCGCTTCAAAAGAAATTTTATTTAAAATAAATCGCGCTTAACTCATGAACAGCATCAACAAAGACACCTGCATGACTCGGATCAACCCATTGCGTAATCCCGTGACCTAAATTTGCAACATACCCCGTCCGCTCTTGATTGTCTGCATATGCATCAGCCAACATTGCAGCAACAGATTTGCGAATTTGTTCAGGGGAGCCATATAACGTATTTGGATCCAGATTACCTTGAAGTGCCACACGTGATGCAGCAATCTTGCGTGCGTCTGCCAGTGATGTTGTCCAATCTAAACCTAATGCATCGGCACCACTACCGATCATTTGCGGTATCCATTGCCCCCCGCCTTTGGTGAATACAATGACAGGAACAGGGCGTCCTTCATGCACTCGGATCAGGCCCGAGATGATCTTGGTCATGTAATTCAATGAAAATTCGACATACTCACGATGCGCAAGCGCTCCACCCCAACTGTCGAAAAGCTGCACAACCTGTGCACCAGCTAGAATCTGGGCATTTAAGTAGTCCGTGACTGCAACTGCAAGTTTTTCAAGCAAGGCATGTAGCAATTCCGGTGTGCGATATAACATTTCCTTGGTATGACGGAATTCGCGAGAGCCTCCTCCTTCCACCATATAGGTTGCAAGCGTCCAAGGGCTTCCTGAAAAACCAATCAATGGCACGCTACCGCCAAGGGCCGAACGAATCGTAGTGACCGCATCCATGACATACTGCAAGGAATCATTGGGATTAATTTTCGGTAATGCCGCAATATCAGCTTCGGTACGTACGGTCTTTTTAAACTTTGGCCCCTCGCCTTCTTCAAAATAGAGTCCAAGGCCCATGGCATCGGGTACCGTCAGAATATCACTAAATAAAATTGCAGCATCGAGGGCAAAACGACGCAAAGGCTGTAACGTCACCTCACAAGCCAGATCTGTGTTTTTGCATAATGAAAGAAAATCACCGGCTTGACTTCGAGTTGCCTTATATTCCGGTAGATAACGACCTGCTTGGCGCATCATCCATACCGGTGTTGTATCAACAGGTAGGCGTAATAGTGCGCGAATAAAACGATCATTTTTCAGCGCTGGCTTTTCGGCTGTGTTCACATCACTCATCATCACACTCTACTGTTATACGTTCAAAATTATTGGCCTATTATCGGACTCAAAAGGCGTGCCTAATCATAGCAAATCATTGATTCACATATTATGGTTAATCCGTAAAATGTGAATCGATCCATATGGATTAGCTTAAAAGAGGTACTCCACTATGAAATCGAATCTCGGTATCAGTTGATTCAATAAGCTCACGCTCAACCTCGCGAAACAGCACGATACGCTCATCAATCGAAATGCGCTCTGAATCTTCAACCAACGTTCGAGCCAAAGTCAGATAATCCTCAAAATGCCGAGACTCGGACTTTAATAGATAGCGATAGAATTTTGCCAGTCTCTCCTCGACGTAAGGTGCCAACGCTGCAAAACGCTCACATGAACGCGCTTCTACAAAAGCTCCGACAATCAAAACATCAACTAATGCGGCAGGCTCATGGGTACGAATATGTTTTCGTAGACCCAAAGCATATCGGCTAGCACTGACAGCCTCCCAGACCTGGCCATGCTGACGCATGATTTCTATCACTTGTTCATAGTGCAGCATTTCTTCACGGACCAGTTGTGCCAGCTTGACTTGCAACTCCGTATGAGCGCCGTAGCGAAACATCAGATTCATTGCCGTACCAGCCGCTTTTTTTTCACAATTTGCATGGTCTTGTAGCAATAGAGGGATATTCTGACAAGCAACATCTATCCATGCTTGCGGTGTACGACACGCAAGAAAATCATAAATAGGCTTTAATAAATCAACCTGAGAACTCATGCAACTTGCTCAATATCTATAAAGGACGCTATGGTAAAAAAAACTGGCCTCAATGTGGAGTCATTATTGAGATTTATTCATGGTGAATAACGATAATATCAACAAGTAACTAAGCTTAGCAGGTCGAACAAAATTAGAAATATCCAATAACTGATTGAGCATGATCAAAGTTATGTTCATTTTAACCATATGAAAATACTAAAAGCTTCACAGTTCGCGTATTATTCTTGATGCATCAATTAACTAGAATTAATTATTAGCTCATTATTGTCTGATCATGAAAAGAATCATTCATCGTATTGCAATAAGACAAGGCATTCACTTTATCAGGGAACTTACACATGAAAAAATTCTATCTCATATTCTATATTCTGCTGAGTGGATTGCTCGTGCCCTCGATCAGTTATGCCGCGGCAGATGCACATGGTGAACTAGGTGGAATTCTATTCTCCCTATTCTGTTTAGTCTTCTCCGCACAAGTACTCGGTTGGCTGGCTTCTCGATTAGGTCAACCCCGTGTGATTGGACAAGTATTAGCGGGTGTTCTTGTTGGCCCAAGCCTACTTGGGTTTGTGCACGTCAATCTCACCCTGCAAGCCTTAGCTGAATTTGGTGCGATCTTTTTGATGTTTGCAGTCGGTCTTGAAAATCGTTTGCGTGATCTGCTTGCCGTAGGCAAAGAAGCCGTGATCGTGGCGATTCTCGGCATTAGTTTGCCCATGCTTGGTGGCTATTGCTTCGGCTTCTTCCACGATTTATCGCAGATCCAAAGTATCTTCATCGGTACGGCTATGGTTGCAACCAGTGTAGGCATTACTGCTCAGGTCTTGAATGATCTTGGCGTGATTAACAGTAAGTATGCCCGAATTATCCTCGGTGCTGCGGTGATTGACGACATCTTAGGACTAGCAATTCTCGGTGTTGTATCGGGTATGGCTAGCGGTGAAGAGGTTTCAGCCATTGGCGTAGCAACCACGCTAGGCATTTCACTCGGATTCGTTTTTGCAGTTCTCCTGGTTGGTGTTCCACTGATTCGTCGTATTCAATCCCACCTAAATCCGCAAAAAATTTCCGGTGGATTTGGTCTTATTATTTCTCTGAGTTTAGGCTTTGCAGCATTATCGGGTGTCGTCGGATTAGCACCAATTATCGGTGCATTCCTAATCGGGATGGTACTTGCAGAAGTCAGTGACAATTATGATTTCCAAGATAAAGTCCATGCACTGGAGAGTTTTCTTGCACCCGTCTTCTTTGCCATGGTCGGTGTACAATTGCCACTCGCGCTCCTTGCCGATAGCGAAGTGCTTTGGAATGGCGCGGTTCTGACCATCATTGCCATCCTTGGCAAATGGCTGGGCGGACTCGCTATTGCACCTCAGCAAGGCTTTGAAGTTGCCAATAAAGTGGGTGTCGGTATGGTGCCTCGCGGTGAAGTCGGATTGATTGTGGTGGGTATTGGGCTCAGCACGCAATTGATTGATAATAAATTGTTTGCAGAGATCGTTGTGATGATTATTGCTACGACTGTCTTTGCACCAGTGGTATTACGAATGATCATTAAACCTGTGGTTGCTCCGCGTTTAAAAGAAGCGGATGCTCTGGGTACTTCCGATGGCAAAGGGATCTGATCACGCTTGATCTCCAAGACCAAACTCATAAAAAAGACACGCATGGGCGTGTCTTTTTTATTTGATCAGGCTCACTTCTTAGACGACATTAAGTGTCACATCAATATTGCCACGAGTGGCATTAGAATAAGGACAAACTTGATGGGCCTTTGCCACTAAGTCTTCTGCAACAGAGCGCTCCACACCAGGAATCGAAATATTAAGTGTCGCCTCTATGCTAAAAGCTTGCCCAACTGGACCAATACCGATATGACCTTCTATTGAGACATCTTGGGGTAGTTTTACTTTTTCACGTCCTGCAACCACTTTCAAAGCGCCAATAAAGCACGCGGAATATCCTGCGGCAAAGAGCTGCTCGGGGTTGGTACCCACAGCCCCATTTCCTCCCATTTCTTTTGGGATGGTCAACTTAAAATCAATCACACCATCATTTGAGCGTACGGTTCCATCACGACCACCGGTAGCAGTTGCAACCGCAGTATAGAGCGTTTTATCTAGAGACATGATGCGACTTCCTTTGATGAATAGTTAAACGAATTAAACGTCAATAACTCATATTCCATGCAAACTGTGCCATAGCATGTCATAGTTTTTGCGATTGCAATGCACTCGATAACACAATCATACTTAAGCCCAACGACAAAACACATTCGTAATTTGGAAGATGAACGCTATGGAAGAAAACAGACCTAATGATCGGGCTGCATATATTAATCAGCTGATTCTAGAGGGAATACCCGCATCGAGTGCCAGTGGCTTTCGAGTTGATCAAGTGGACTTGCCAACGGTAACCTGTGTCTTGCCCTTTCATGCAAAACAGATCCGTCCCGGAAATACGATTTCCGGTCCGACAATGATGATGCTTGCAGATGCGGCAATGTATGCATTGATTTTGGCTTTAGATGATACGCAGCGCATGTCCGTAACACAGGATTTGCATATTCACTTCTTGGCGCGCCCAGCTGCAGCCCAGGATTTACGAGCAATTGTCACCTTGGTGAAGCAAGGTCGGCGAACGGTAGTAATGCGGGTTGATATTTATAGTGTAGCCAATGAGAGTGAGAAAAAATTGGTTGCATTTGCAACGGGAACATATGCACTAGTAACTTAAGATTACGATACAGATGCGATATGAACGATGCCCAGCTGATATTATAAACAAGTCAACTGTGCAGAATTTTTAGGAGCCGTCGATGAATAAAAGTAGCACAGGCTTCAGCTTAGGTGTGGTGATCGCAGTTGCCTTATCATGGAGTGCGAATCACTCTATTCTATGGGCCATTATCCATGGTTTTTTAAGCTGGCTTTATATCATCTATTATTTTGTTATCTTAAAACATTATTAAAAGAAGAATATCGTCTCTACCCCATCACCCCGCACAAATCCAATAACCGATTTGCATAGCCCCACTCATTATCATACCAAGCCAACACTTTGGCCTGACGTCCTGCAACCATGGTCTGCAAACTATCCACTACCAGCGAAAACGACTGATGATTAAAATCACTCGAAACCAAAGGCTGATCGGTCACATCCATAATGCGTCGAAAATGACCCTGCGCCGCGTCGATTAACGTCTGATTGATTTGCTCAATCGTCGCGGGGCGTTCCATCACAAAAGAAAGATCTATCGCAGCTACATTTAATGTCGGTACTCGGATGGAATAGCCTTCGATACGGTGTTCCATATGCGGTAAGACACGCTTTAAAGCGCCGAGTGCACTAGATGTCGTAGGAATGATATTTTGTGCGGATGCGCGCGCACGACGGGGATCACGATGTGCATGATCGAGTACCGACTGATCCGCCGTCATGGCGTGAATTTCAGTCATCAAGGCAGACTCAATTCCAAAAGCATCATCCAATATCTTAACCAAAGGAACGAGAGCCTGCGTGGTACACGACACACTCGAAATTACTTTATCTGAAGGCTTTAGCAGCGTCTCATTGATCCCAAATACAATGGCAGCATCTACCGTATCAAAAGGCGCCGCACTGATAATCACGCGCTTAGCACCGGCAGATAAATGCCTTGATGCATCAATTCTGGACCGGAAGTGACCACTACATTCGAGAACTAAATCAATCTCCAAATCAGCCCAAGGTAACAATGAAGGATCGGCTTGCTGTAATAGTTGAATCCGCCGACTTTGCAGTGTACCTGCCACAATCAGTTCAGAGCCTTCTAGCCCAACTGTGCCATGAAACCGTCCATGCGCACTGTCAAAACGCAATAGATGCGCCAAGATATCAAATGACGCAATGTCATTGATGGCAACAATTTCAATATCAGGAATACAGTTATTTTCAAACCATGCCCGCAGGACATTGCGACCGATCCGACCAAAGCCATTAATTGCGACGCGCAAAGGTCTTGGAGTAATTTGATCTAAAGCGGGATTCAAGTTTAATTCCTTTAAGATGCCAAAATATTGAGATACAAATAAAAAAAAGAGATCAGGAAGCGCAATAAATGTTAACTGCCTTCCCTACTCTCATTTATATTGTCTGTATTCATCAATCTAAAGCCTAATAAAAATTAGGCTAAATTAAACGACTAGCCCACCAACTCATTAACAGCATCAACAACGGCTTGAGTGGTGATGCTAAAATACTCGTATAATTTTCCAGCAGGTGCAGACTCACCGAATGCGCGCATACCAATCACACGACCATCTAGCCCTACAAACTTCCACCAGTAGTCCACATGTGCAGCCTCAACCGCAACACGAGCGCGAACTGCACTTGGTAATACCGACTCGCGGTATTCTGCAGATTGCTCAATGAAGACTTCACATGATGGCATAGATACGACACGTACGCCGTCAAGCTGGGCATAAGCCTCCATAGCCAAAGCAATCTCAGAACCAGTTGCAATGATAATCGCCTTAAGAGCCCCCTTCTCTGCAGCGAGCACATAACCACCTTTAGCGACATCGACCAATTGAGCAGCTGATCGAGTTTGAAACGGTAGATTTTGACGTGAGAAAATCAGTGCAGTTGGACCATCTTGACGCTGCAGTGCCAGTTTCCAAGCAACCGCTGACTCAACAGTATCAGCAGGACGCCAGAGATGCAGATTTGGTGTACCACGCAAAGATGCAATTTGTTCAATGGGTTGATGGGTTGGACCATCTTCACCCAAGCCAATCGAATCATGCGTATAAACATGAATAACACGTTGTTTCATCAGTGCCGACATACGGACAGCATTGCGTGCATATTCCATAAAAATCAGGAAAGTTGCAACATACGGAATAAATCCACCATGCAGTGCAATGCCGTTAGCCATAGCGGTCATACCAAACTCGCGGACACCGTAATGGATGTAATTCCCTGCTGGATTATCTTGGATACCTTCACAACCTTTCCAGATCGTAAAGTTTGAACCTGCCAAATCAGCCGAACCACCCAATAACTCAGGCAAGATTGGACCCAAAGCACTGAGTGTATTTAAACTTGCCTTACGGCTTGCAATGGTTTCAGCTTTTTCATTGCACTCTGCGATAAATGCATTTGCTTTTTTTTCAAAATCAGCGGGTAAAGTACCACTTAAACGGCGCTTTAACTCTGCAGCAAGTTCAGGATAACGTGATTGATAAATATCAAACACAGAATCCCAATGCTGCTCAAGTGCAGCACCTTTAGCCTTGCCATCCCATGCTTCATAGATTTCATCACTGATCACAAAAGCATCATCGGTCCAGCCGAGCTCTTCACGGGCCAGTAAAATTTCAGCAGCACCCAATGGCGCACCATGAGACTCTTCTTTACCTTGTTTATTGGGTGAGCCTAAGCCAATGATCGTTTTACAAATGATCAATGATGGTTTAGCGCTCTCGGCCTGCGAAGCAAGTGTTGCTTCACGAATTGCATGCGCATCGTGACCATCAACCTTGATGACATGCCAGCCATATGACTCAAAACGTTTTTGAGTATCATCGCTAAACCAGCCTTCAACTTCACCATCAATAGAAATGCCATTATCGTCGTAGAATGCGATCAGCTTGCCTAACTGCAACGTACCTGCCAGTGAGCAAACTTCATGTGAGATGCCTTCCATCAAACAACCATCGCCCAAGAAACAATAAGTGAAGTGATCAACAACAGCCAAACCATCGCGATTAAATTGTGCCGCTAAGGTTTTCTCTGCTACAGCAAATCCCACTGCATTCGCAATGCCTTGACCTAATGGGCCAGTGGTGGTCTCAACCCCAACGGTATAACCGTACTCAGGGTGACCTGGCGTCTTACTATGTAGCTGACGGAATTGTTTGATATCTTCTATGGATACGTCATAGCCAGTCAAATGCAACAGCGCATATTGCAGCATCGAGCCATGACCATTTGATAAAACGAAACGATCACGGTTCACCCAATTTGGATTACTGGGGTTATGACGTAAAATCTGCCGCCAAAGTACCTCAGCAATATCTGCCATGCCCATGGGTGCTCCTGGGTGACCTGAATTAGCCTTTTGAACCGCATCCATAGCAAGTGCACGAATAGCATTTGCAAGTGGGCGTTGATTCAAAGGTGGGTTAAAAACTGGCTGACTATGAGCGTGGGCTGGTTGATTCATAACAAACACCTAGGGGGCAGATCGTTGCGCAAAAATATGATGGGCTATTGTCGTTGAATTGGCATAGTGGGTAAAGCATTCTTGATAAAGAAACACATTTAGTATGAGTGTACATGTGATATTGGTCGTTTGTAGTGCGTTTTTACATGATCAATGCTAGTCGCTCGTAAAAAATCGCGTTATCATGGCTCCGATAATACTTTTGATAAGCAAGTGGTTTTTACATGCGTGAATACTCTGTTTTTACTTCTGAATCGGTCAGTGAAGGCCACCCAGATAAAATGGCTGACCAAATCAGCGATGCTATCCTTGATGCAATTTTAGCCCAAGATAAACATGCACGTGTGGCCTGTGAAACATTGGTAAAAACCGGTGTTGTCGTTTTAGCTGGGGAAGTTACAACCACCGCCAACGTCGATTTTGAAAAAATTGCGCGTGATACCGTGAATAGTATCGGCTACAACCATTCAGACTTAGGTTTTGATGGTTCGACATGCGCCGTCCTGAACATTCTAGGCAAACAGTCGCCTGATATTGCACAGGGCGTTGATCGTCAAAAACCGGAAGACCAAGGTGCCGGCGACCAAGGACTCATGTTTGGCTATGCATCAAACGAAACAGACTCCCTGATGCCCGCTCCGATTTGCTTCGCACATCGACTGGTCGAAAAACAGGCTGAACTGCGCAAAAATGGAACCTTGCCGTGGTTAAGACCCGATGCAAAAAGTCAAGTGACCTTTCACTATGAAAATGGCGTGCCTAAATACGTTGATGCGATTGTACTGTCGACACAGCACGATCCTTCGATCTCTCAAACGGCATTAAAAGAGGCCGTTATGGAAGAGATTGTTAAATCAATTTTCCCTAGCGAAATGCTTCATGCCAAAACCCAATACCATATTAATCCGACAGGAATTTTTGTGATCGGTGGCCCTGTAGGCGATTGTGGATTGACTGGGCGTAAAATTATCGTGGATACTTACGGTGGTATGTCGCGTCATGGCGGTGGTGCATTCTCTGGTAAAGATCCATCCAAAGTAGACCGCTCTGCAGCTTATGCTGGACGTTATGTTGCGAAAAATATCGTTGCCGCTGGACTTGCTGATAAATGCGAAATCCAAGTGAGCTATGCCATTGGTGTTGCAGAACCCACTTCCATTTCAATCAATACTTTTGGAACGGGAAAGGTCAGCGATGAGATCATCATCGCCCTAGTTCGTGAACATTTTGATCTGCGTCCATACGGTATCAGTCGTATGCTTGATTTGCTTCACCCAATTTATCAAGAAACAGCTAGCTATGGTCACTTTGGTCGTGAAGCCAATGGTTTACACTTCAGTTGGGAACGTACTGATAAAGCTGCAGAACTAAAAGCCGCTTTATGAGTAAATTAACTTAAATTTTAAAAATACCCCTTATTTCAAGGGGTATTTTTATATTAATTCTATTACTTCAATAGTCCTGTTTTCGAGCTCCATTTCGGACCTGAAGAGTAAATCACAAATTTACCATCATCTTGCAAACGTGCACTCGCGCTCTTCAAACCACTCGTTTTCGTGCTCCAAAGGGCTTTGTTAGCTATGCTGTAAACCACAAAGTTGCCATCAGCCTGCATTACCGCACGGTTGCCATTGCCAGTAGTCCCAGCACTAAAGACAATTCCGATATCACTCACGCGAGTGACTATGAGATTTCCACTCGGCAACATTCTGATTTTATATTTACCATTGCCTGACAAACCACTCTGACCTGACGCCAGTGTCTGTCCAGCGGATAGGATATAAGGCCCCTTATCACTACTTCCTGCCAGTGGATCGGAATAACTACTGCTAAATGGTATTTGGACCGCGTATAAGACCACGTTTCCATCATCTTGCATTCTTAAAGATGCAGATGTCGATGCTGTACCAGTAGACCACTTTAAGACATCGCCACGATCATAAATCACAAAATTGCCATCAGTTTGCAATACTGCACGAATATTAGTTACAGGAACCGCCGGATCTATCGGTGTAGTCGCAGAACTCCATAACTGTTGATTAAGATTATTTATGACGACAAGGTTTCCGTTTGCATTCACAGTTAACTTATAGAGACCATTAGGCGATGTCACTGTGTCTGATGGACAAAGTGTCGTTCCTGAATTAACAATAAAAGATAGATTCTGCTTGGCCACGTTAAAGCAGTTCCAATTTTTATGCACACGTAACCCAGCAAGAACGGCTGCGTTGTCGTTCAAAATTTTGGCGTTATTTTCCTGAGCGACAGTGCCAATTGGAATATCTTTTTTTACACCATCAATCGTTGCTGGATGCGTGATATCTGGGTTTGAATAATAAGGAATCTTTGGGCATACCCCCGAAGTACATGCATAAGACATTACCGTACGCCAATTCCCCGGAACTAATAAGCCATGAGCAATACCTGTTGCAGAATTATTGGCAATATCATGACCAGCACCGTAAATATGTCCTGTCTCATGAGCAAAGGTATGGTTCGATATTGAGCAGCCATCATCCACTACACCAAATGCATAGGCGGTGTTCTTAACACCGACATAAGCGATTCCACATAGATTTGATCCTGGCTTACTCGTGATCAAAACCGTAATATCGGTACCCGTTTGACTCAGCCTGGCATGAATGTTATCCAGACTACCGTCAGTAGTACCTCTAAGATCATTCAGGCTCTGGCCGAGATCCGTTGTACCCACATAGTTAACAAAAACTGTATCAACCAAACGCATTTGTGCATTAATAGCACTATTTACATAATGTTGATTTGCATCGTCAATCATCAGCTGAAAATGAGCCATTAATGCAGCATCATCCGCGTAGCGTGCCTTAACTTCTGGCGTATAGACTAAAGTCGCATCAATTGTTGGTATAGCATCTTGTGCTATAGCTGGCTTGCTCTGTTTTGATGTAATGGTCCCTAAGTCAAAAGATTGACTTGGAGTCGGGGCATTTTTTTGGTTTAGTGTTTTATCCGGTCTAACCGTGTCTGGCCCATCTGGAAATTTTGACTGATCAATCTCAGTAATCACTTGTAAATTTTTGCCCAGTGACTGAACACGATAGACGTTCACACCTTGGTGGATAATGCCTTCTACAGCATCACCATTTACACTAAGAATGGTACTTCCATCTTTCGTGTTAGCAAACCAAGAATAATTGGTTTTAGAACGCTTAACCATCGTATGGGTTGTTGTCGGTAACACGTCCGCTTGGGTTGGATTTACATCAACACTTGCTTGATCTAATGTATTGATATTCAGTTTAACAAACTGATAGCTCATGATTCCTGGATCTTTTAGAACTTTACTCAGCTGTACACTTTGACTCGGTAACAGTAATGCATCTGCATTATTTGAAAATGCTGGTGAAAATAATGGTGCGGCATAACTCGCAGTAACAAAGCAACATGCGAACGCGGTCAGTAGAGCATTAATCTTTCTCATCCTTGAGCAACTCCATTTAAGCCTAAAAAATATTGATGATTATTTTTGCGTTTAATCATTTGTTGAAATAAACCTTTTTAACAACTCGATTACAAAATCGATATTCTAAAAAAACACCCTTGAATTTAAGGGTGTTTTTTTAGCAAAGGCTAACACATTATTTCAATAAGCCCGTTTTTGAACTCCATTTCGGACCTGATGAGTAAATCACGAACTTACCATCATCTTGTAAACGTGCACTCGCCCCTTTTAGACCACTCGTTTTCGTGCTCCAAAGTGCTTTGTTCGCTGTGTTATAGATGACAAAGTTACCATCAGCCTGCATTACTGCTCGATTTCCATTTCCAGTTGTTCCTGCGCTAAATACAATGCCGATGTCACTCACGCGAGTAACTATCAGATTTCCGCTAGGCAGCATTCTGATTTTATATTTACCATTGCCAGACAAGCCACTCTGATTGGAAGCCAGCGTTTGTCCTGCGGACAAAATATAAGGTCCCTTAGCACTACTTCCTGCCAATGGATCTGAATAACTACTGCTAAATGGTATTTGCACCGCATATAAAACCACATTTCCATCATCTTGCATTCTTAGAGAGGCAGATGTAGATGTTGTACCAGTAGACCATTTGACGGTATCGCCACGATCATAGATAGCAAAATTACCCGTAGGCTCTAAAACAGCCCGAATTTCAGTTTTAGGTACAGCTGGGTCAATTGGAGTAGTCGCTGAAGACCATATCTGACTATTCAGACTATTGGTAACGGCTAGGTTGCCGTTTTCTAGAACTGATAGTTTATATTGCCCATTTGGTGAAGTGATGGTATCCAAGGGGCATAATGTTGTTCCTTGACTGATGAAAGACATCAGACTCTTTTTGGCAACATTAAAACAGTTCCAATTCTTATGCGCGCGCAGTCCCTGCAATACGCCTGCATTATCTGTTAAAACTTTAGCATTATTTTCTGTGGCAACAGTACCCATCGCAATACCAAGCGTAGTAGGTTTTGTTGCACCCATCGAATCAGTAGTAAGAATATTTGGATTAGACCAATATGGAATACGAGGGCAATAGGCAGAACATGCACTTGGATAAGCCATAACAGTGCGCCATTCATTCAAATAATGATAACCATGCGCATACGCAATTCCACCGGTACCAGAGTTTGCTACATCATGATTTGCTCCATATAAATGGCCAATTTCATGAGCAAAGGAATGATTGCCAATCGCACAGGAATCTTCTACAACACCAAATGCATAGGCTGTAGTATTCGCACCAACATATGCTAAACCACAAGAAGCAGGAACATCACTAGCCACCAAAAGAACCGTTATATCAGCTCCTGTTGTATTCAATCGTGCATGAATATCATCCATATTCCCATCAGTAGTACCGACCAAGTCATTGAGATCTTGATTTAAGTTACTTGATCCAGCGTAATTGACGGCCTGAGTATCAACCAAGCGCAATTGTGAATTGATAGCACTGTTCAAGTACGTCTGGTTTGCATCGTCAATTGCAAGCTGGACATGTGCTAAAACCCCAGCATCATCAGTATATAAAGCTTTTACTGAAGGGGTATAGGCAACAAGGACATCAATCACTGGATTGTCTGCTGCAACAGGAGGTACGACACCATCAGAAGAGGTTATTGGGATAGCAGATTTTGTTGCAGTATTCTTTGGATTTGCAACCTTGCCACTTGGTATCTTGATGCCTAATGGCTCATCACTTGGATATTTAGACTGATCAACTTCAACTAACGCCTGTAGGCCATTTCCTAAAGAACGTAGATGATAAACTTTCGATCTTTTATGAATAATTCCTTCTACCGCGTTACCATTAACACTAATAATGGTATTACCATCGCTTGTTTTTCCAAACCATGAATAATTGGTACTAGAACGCTTAATTATCGTCTGGCTGGTCGTCGCTGATATATCACTGGCGGCAACATTTACTCCAACATTTGGCTGAGTCAGGGCATTAAGATCAATTTTAACTAAGCTATAGCTTTTTACTGCGGGATCCTTCAACACAATAGCTAACTGCTTAGATTGGGAAGACTGAAGAAGAGCATCACTATTACTAGAAAAAGCAGGTGAAAAAAGCGGTGCCGCATATAGACTAGTCGTTATACTGCACAATAACGACGTTAAAATAAAAGTGGATTTTTTCATTCCTTATGCATCCCTAAAGTCTAATTTAGTATCAATGTTGTTATTACATTGATGACTTTAGTAACTTAGCATATTTTTATAAAATTTCCCAATATCAACGACCAAATCCACAAAAAAAATATTGTTTATTTTCAATAAAATAAATCAAAACAGAAGAAAATAATAACCTTTTTGAGATCAAGTAGGCATATTAAATTAGAAATTTAACTGATTAATATTTAGTAAATATAATAAAAATACGAACATATTTTTGTTTTATGTATAAATAATGCATAACACATCACATTTTATTACTCAATAAAAAATAATGCTACTGGACTAATTGCAGTAGCATTACTGGGGATATCAGATATTAGGGTTACTTCGCCTGCCCGACTACTTCTATCAAATGCTTACGCACGGTATCAAACGGAAATTTTTGAGCCGCTAAGCGTTTTGGCAAAATCTGGGCACTCGTTTGCCCCTTTTGACTTGCAGTGATAAAAATGAACTTATCCGTTTCCTGCCATTCCGTGACCTGCTTCCATTCAATAATTCCACGGCCTTCTTGCAAACCCATTTTTTGAATCATAATCAGCCCTTGAGGCTGCACACCAATTTTAATGCCTTTAATGTCTTGCACTGAATATTTTGCAATTTCACGTTTGACGTACCACGCCATGCCGTAAACACGTAAAAGTAGATACAGAGCAACACCCACTAATAGTATCCAAAAGAATACTGTGGAATAACCCCTTAAAAATCCAATTCCTGCGATTGCGGCAACGCAAATCGCAGCGAGAATAGCCCAGACTTTGGTACTAATCCGATTGTTCTTTTTCCAAGCTGCAAATTGAGCCTCACGTTGCTCAGCAGCAGTGATCTCATAGGGAATGGGTTGTAGCGTGTAAGCATAGGGTGACGACATAACGATAAAGCACCTAAAATTTAAAATAACTAAAAAACTCAAACCATCATAGCTTTAAAATCAAATGACCGATTTATCCTTCTTAGGATAAATCGGTAGTCAAACGATTTAATGTGCAACGCCCCAATTAATGCCACGTCCAACTTCAATTTCAAGTGGCACATCAATGTCGGCTCGTCCTTGTAAGACTGTAGGCATCAACTTTTTCAACAATGCGGTGACTTCGTCCGCTTTGTCCTCATCCACTTCGAAGACCAATTCATCATGCACTTGCAGTAGCATTTTAGCATATTGTTTAGGTAAAGCTTGGTCTACCGAAATCATTGCGAGCTTAATAATATCTGCTGCTGAACCTTGCAAAGGCGCATTAATTGCAGCACGTTCTGCAGCCTGACGGACCATCGCATTTCCTGCGCGAATATTCTCCATATACAAGCGGCGACCTAAAACCGTTTCAACATATCCCTGCTCGGCTGCAAGCGTACGCGTATTCTCCATATAGTCGTGCACACTTGGGTAGCGAGAAAAATAAAGCGTGATGTATTCCTGAGCCTCTGCGCGAGATAGATTCAATTGCTTAGCCAAACCAAATGCTGACATGCCATATAAAAGCCCGAAATTAATAGCTTTTGCTTGACGACGTTGATCTGAAGTGACATCAGCAAGATCAATACCCATCACCTCAGCAGCTGTTGCCTGATGGATGTCACGCCCTTCGCGGAAGGCTGTCAGCAATGCAGCATCTTGTGAAAAATGTGCCATTAAACGCAACTCAATTTGTGAGTAATCGGCCGCTAAAATAATCCGACCCGGAGGCGCAATAAAAGCCTGACGAATCTGACGCCCAACCTCGCCTCGAATCGGAATATTCTGTAAGTTAGGATCTGTAGACGATAAACGCCCTGTCGCAGCAATTGCTTGGTGATAACTGGTATGCACACGATGTGACACAGGATCACTTTGTGCAATTAAGCTATCAGTATAGGTGCTCTTCAGCTTAGACAGTGAACGATACTCCAAAATCGTCGCAATCATCGGATGATCAATTTTTTCTAGAATGGCCTCACCCGTTGCATATTGCCCGCTAGCAGTTTTTTTGCCGCCAGCGATACCTAGCTTATCAAATAAGATTTCGCCGAGTTGCTTTGGAGATGACACATTAAATGGCTGCCCAGCGATCTCTATTGCTTGAGCTTCAAGACCATGGATTTGCTCACCGAAACGCTGTCCCAATTCCGCCAAGAAACCAATATCTAAACGAATGCCATTGTTTTCCATTTCATACAGTACTTGTGCAGTAGGCATTTCCACATCAAGTAGCAAACGCTCTAGTTTTGGAACCTTTGCCAGTTCTTTAGAGAAATGCTCATAGAGTCGCCAAGTGATATCAGCATCTTCTGCCGCATAGGGGGTCGCCCGCTCCAATTCAATTTGATTAAAAGTGAGCTGCTTTACGCCCTTACCCGCAATCTCTTCAAATGTCGTTGTTTTATAATCCAAATAATATTGTGCTAAGTCATCCATGCCATGGCGTGTTGCCGTAGGATTTAAGACATAGGATGCCAGCATGGTGTCAAAGGCCCAGCCTTGTAAGCTAATCCCATGATTGTTGAATAGATGGGCATCATATTTCATATGTTGACCAATTTTGCCAATCGCTGGATTCTCCAAAATTGGCTTTAGCATTTCCAGCACAAAGGTTGCATCCAATTGCTCTGGTGCCCCCATATAATCGTGCCCAATGGGAATGTAATATGCCTCCCCTGCTTTCATCGCTAATGAGATCCCTACAATTCGAGCAAGGCGATAATCTAGACTCGTCGTTTCGGTATCAACTGCAAAACGAGGTGTGACCTTTAGACGCTCAACCAAAGCCAAAAACTCGGTTTGATCCAAAACAGTATGGTATTTCACTTCAGTAATAGGGGCACCAGCTTCCAATCCAACCGTTAATTCAACATTTAAAACTTGAGGAACACTCTCTCTGTCTTTAGTTTGAGATTGCGCTGGAGATTCATTACGCGGAATAGTGTCTGGTTGATTATCAGGATTATTGGGGTGCTCTAACGATTGTAATAAAGCTCTGAACTCAAGCTCGGCATAAAGCTTCTTCAGTGCTGGCACATCAGGTTTACCCAGTTTTAATTCATGCCAATCTAAAGCCAAAGGTAAATCACAGACGATACTGGCCAGTTGATGATTCAAGGGAATTTTATCAGCGTTCTCACGAATGCTTTCACCAACTTTACCTTTGATGAGGTGGGCATTTTCTAAGATACCACCTATCGTTTGATATTGATTTAAGAGTTTAGCC
Source organism: Aquirhabdus sp. (assembly GCF_046462495.1). Lineage (NCBI taxonomy): Bacteria > Pseudomonadati > Pseudomonadota > Gammaproteobacteria > Moraxellales > Moraxellaceae > Aquirhabdus > Aquirhabdus sp. The sequence continues at coordinate 57,636 of NZ_JBKGVE010000010.1, forward strand.
GCTGTGACTTTGCCTACACCGGGTACTCCTGCGATACCATCAGAGGCATCACCCATCAGTGTTAAATAGTCAATGATTTGGTCTGGACGTACCCCAAACTTTGCAATAACGCCATCATGGTCTAGCACCTGATCACGAAAACTGTCTTCTAACTTGATATGGTCATTGACCAACTGCGCCATATCTTTATCACCCGTGGAAATCAGCACATGATGGCCTTCAGTCACGGCACGTTTAGCCAACGTACCAATCAAATCATCAGCTTCAGCACCAGGTAGCAATAATAATGGAATCCCTAAACCTTTAATAATGGCATGTAAGTAAGGAATTTGGGTTGATAGCTCTGATGGCATTGCAGGTCGATGGGCTTTGTACTCTGGGGAGAGCTGATGACGAAATGTCGGTTCTGGCGTATCAAATACCACAGCCATATGGGTCGGTTGCATACGGCGCATCAATTTCTGTAGCGCAGACAAAGCCCCTTTAATTGCATTGGTTGTTTGACCTTGCGACGTTGTTAGCGGCGGTAAGGCATGAAATGCACGGAATAAATAATATGAGCCATCGACTAAAATAAACGGGGGCATTGGGCTCTCCAGATGCGATGTCTTTATAAGATAAAAATAAATGACAGGATAAATTTGAATGAATGGATTTTAAAGTAGAAATCAAAATACTGCTGTTGTTTATTGCGGTTTCTTCTTGAATTGGTGTAATAAGTGGTTAGACTCAATGCAGTTTTAGGTGATTAAAATAATTTTAGGAGAATTTGATGACTACACGTCTTCTCGCTTTTTCGGGTAGCACCCGTCACGGCTCATTAAACAGCCAAGTGCTACAGACTGCAATTGCAGGTGCGGAATCCGTTGCAGGATGTACGGTGACGCTCATTAATTTGAACGACTACCCTATGCCGCTCTATAACGGAGATGATGAACAGGCCCACGGTATGCCGGAGACCACCCAAAAACTACTGCGCTTATTTGAGGAGCACGACGGCTTACTGCTTGCATCACCAGAATATAATGGTTTCTTTACCCCTTTAATCAAAAATACCTTTGACTGGATGACACGTAATGAGCCCGATGGTCGAAATGGTATGCGCGTCTTTAAACGCTATCCTGTTGCATTGCTTTCTTCAAGTCCGGGTATTGTCGGCGGTCTTCGCAGTTTAATGATGGTCCGTATGTATCTCAGTAACCTAAACTTTCTTGTTTTGCCTGAACAAGTGGCTGTAACTGGGCAAAAAGTGCATGAAGGCAAAATTACGGATGAGCGCTTGGAACAGCAAGTTTTTGCACTAGGTGCAGGACTCGCTGAGTGGGTTCAAAATTAGTCTCAAAGATTGATTGATAGAGGTATCTATTTGCCAAGTTTAGCCCGAAAAAATATTCTTTTTGTTTGCAGTCGAAATCAATGGCGGAGTCCAACCGCTGAGCAAATCTGGCGTAACCATCCGAATTACTCAGTACGTTCGGGTGGCACAAGTCGCAGTGCAAGATACATCGTCTCAATGAGAGATATCCAATGGGCCGATATGATATTGGTCATGGAGGAAACACATAAAGTAAGGCTTACTGCATCTTATCGTACGGCATTAAACAATAAAAAAGTTTATGTCCTCGATATCCCTGATGAATATCTATTCATGGATTCGGAATTAATTAAACTGCTCAAACAATCTGTCAACGATATTCTAGAATCATCATAGATAAAAATCTTTGTACGATTCACGTAATAAAAAAACCAGCTTTCGCTGGTTTTTTTCATTCAGGTCACTGAAAAATCAGTCATCCATATGCGCAATTATAGCCTCACCAAACTCAGAACTACGCATCAACGTCGCACCAGGCATTAAACGTTCAAAATCGTAGGTTACAGTCTTTGCAGCAATGGCATTTGAAATCCCTTTGATGACTAAGTCAGCAGCTTCAGTCCACCCCATATCACGTAACATCATTTCAGCAGAAAGGATGATTGAACCAGGGTTAACTTTATCTTGACCCGCATATTTTGGTGCTGTACCATGAGTTGCCTCATAAACAGCTATCGCACCGCCGATGTTTGCACCCGGTGCAATACCGATGCCACCGACTTCAGCAGCCAAGGCATCAGAAATATAATCACCATTCAGATTCAAAGTCGCAATGACTGAATATTCTGCTGGACGCATCAAGATTTGTTGCAAGAACGCATCAGCAATGACATCTTTAATGATGATCTCTTTGCCAGTTTTTGGATTTATGATCTTCATCCAAGGTCCGCCATCAATCAGCTCTCCACCAAAGCGTTCAGCAGCGAGTTCATATCCCCACTCTTTGAATGCACCTTCGGTGTATTTCATGATGTTACCTTTGTGAACCAATGTCACACTCGGCTTATCATTATCAATAGCAAATTGAATGGCTTTACGAACGAGACGTTGTGTCCCCTCTTTCGATACAGGCTTAACCCCGATACCACAGTTCTCATCAAAACGGATTTTAGTGACGCCCATTTCTTCTTTTAAAAATTTGATCACCTTGATTGCGTCAGCTGAACCGGCTTTCCACTCAATACCGGCATAGATATCTTCAGAGTTTTCACGGAAGATCACCATATCGGTTAATTCAGGATGTTGTACTGGACTTGGAACCCCTTCAAACCAACGGACTGGACGTACGCAAACATACAAATCAAGTTCCTGACGCATTGCAACGTTCAACGAACGCATGCCACCACCAACTGGCGTAGTCAAAGGACCCTTGATTGAAATGATAAATTCACGAAGTGCTTCAAACGTCTCTTCTGGCATGTAGGTGCCGTATACTTTATTGGCTTTTTCGCCACAATAGACTTCCATCCACACAATCGCACGTTTGCCGCTATAGGCTTTCTGTACTGCCGCATCAACGACTTTAATCATAACTGGAGTGATATCGACACCAATACCATCACCTTCAATGAAAGGGATAATCGGATGATTGGGGACATTCAGGGATAGGTCGGCGTTTACGGTGATTTTGTCACCATCAGTTGGAACCACGATCTTCTGATAACCCATTATATAGGTGCTCCCTTTTTCAGATACAAACTTAGATTTATAACCATAGTACAGATATTTCAATGTCTACGACCACGGTAAAAACAACTACAACAAAAACCTTTTCTTAACGCTAAAACTTAATTTTTAAGTCATATTTTACGAGAACTCTTCGCGGTCAGCAGATTAAAACCACTGATCTTTAACCCTCTTTCCAACCACGAACTATGTTAAACAAAGTCAGGAGCATTCGGAATTTAGATAACAAATAGAGATATTTTCAAAGATGATAGTCACGATCCAATTTGGTCAGAAAAAATACTAATACAAGAATTTCGCACTAAATATCGCTAAACTATCTTCCAATTTACTTATTCTAAAATCGAACGATAGAAAAACCTCACTGTGCAATACCGCTAAAACCCAATAGCTGAAAATGATCCCATGCCTAAAATTGTGCTTTTTAACAAACCTTATGATGTTCTCACTCAGTTCCGCGCCGAAGGGGAACGCAAAACACTTGCCGATTTTATTCATGATCCCAGTCTACGTGTTGCTGGTCGTTTAGATCGGGACTCCGAAGGCTTATTGCTTTTAACCAATGATGGCGTGGTCAATGCAAGGCTGACACAGCCCAAACAAAAACAATTTAAAACTTATTGGGTACAAGTTGATGGTGACCCGACTGAAGAATCTCTTGCAACACTTAGGCACGGCGTTATGCTTAATGATGGTATGACTCTCCCCGCAAAAATCCAACGCATGGATACACCAACCATCTGGCCACGCACTCCTCCCGTACGTTTTCGGGCACACATTCCGACATCATGGCTTGAAATACAAATTTGTGAAGGCCGTAATCGTCAAGTAAGACGTATGACTGCGGCCGTTGGACACCCTACACTACGTCTGATTCGTGCACAAATTGGACCTTATCAACTTAATAATATTGCACCGGGTGAATGGCGAGTTGTCGACTATGTTGCTGTTTAAGTTTGAACAACTGCTCTTAATCAGGTATTACCACTGATTTTTTGACGGCCATAAAGCGCTCAAATACTGTCAACGCGTGTTTGCGGGCTTGTACATAGCCTACAATCGGTGATGGATAGTCTCGGCCCAACTCAATGCCATATTGGAGTAATTCTGCTTGATACTGCCATGGTGCATGTAGAAATTTTGCCGGAACATCCGCAAATACAGGCAAGTACTTTTTGATAAATATCCCCATAGGGTCGAATTTCTGGCTTTGAGTCATAGGATTAAATATCCTAAAAAAAGGCTGCGCATCACAGCCTGTCGATGCCGACCACTGCCACCCTCCACTATTCGCTGACAGATCAAAATCCAATAATTTTAAAGCAAAGTAACGTTCACCCAAGCGATAATCAATCAGCATTAGTTTAATCAGGAATGAAGCCGTCACCATGCGCAAGCGATTATGCATAAAGCCTAAGGTATTGAGTTGGATCATAGCGGCATCGACTAAGGGATAGCCTGTTTTCCCATTACACCAAGCCTCGAAGCCTGCAGGATTATCGACCCATGGGAAATCAATATATTGCTTTTTAAATGGTAAAGTAGTGACGTGCTGATAATTAAACAGAATCTGGAAGTAAAAATCGCGCCAGATCAATTCATTCAGCCATGCCTCACAACTCTCTTTTTGATCCCCAGTCAGTGTTTGAGAAAGCCTAACTACATCACGAACAATCTTGCGAATAGAGATGGTTCCAAAGCGTAAATGTACTGATAGAAATGATGTGCCATTGAGACTCGGAAACTCGCGGTCATTTTTATAAAGAAGAATTTTATGCGCTTTGAATTGTTCAAAAAGGACTTCAGCATGTCGGGTCGCCATTGAGATTTTAGCATCGGCAATGCCGGCCTCCACAAAACCGAAATGGTCTAGAGCCAGCATGGATGTCGGATCAAGCCTTTCAAACTTACTCAGCAGTTTTAAGCTGGGGTAAGATAAATAATCTGTAGACTCAAGACGCTTACGCCATGCGTTTTTATAATGGGTATAGACATGATAGGGTTGATCCTGTTGCGTCAATATTTCTTTTTTTGCGAAGATCACAGTGTCTTTATATGAATGGAAAGCAATCTTCAATTGCCCTAACGCACTTTTAATACTGTCATCCCGATTGATACTGGAAGGTTCATAATCCTCGTTACAATAAACCGTATCAACATTCAATCGTTTTGCAAGTGAGACAACATCTTGAGCCGTACCATAATTTACAACCAAGTCTGAGCCTTGTTCATTCAATTGTTTTTTTATATTTTGGACACAATACCAGATGAATTCGACTCGTTTATCTTGTTTGGGTACACCGCTGAGAATGTCTTGATCAAAAATGAAGATAGGAATGACCTGATCATTCTCTTTTAAGCAATGATAAAGTGCACAATTATCATCTAAGCGTAAATCGCGACGAAACCAAAACAGTGCACGCCGCATAAAACTATCCGAAAGACATGAGTAGACTATAAGTTTTTACAGTATGAGGAGGTAACTGATTACTTTTCTTTATCAGAATCAGATTTAACGTCTATCAATTTTTCATCAACTTCGTCCATTTTTAACACACTCCCTACTTTTGAAACAACCGATGCAGGTAACTCCTGAAAAAGGCGGCGTAGAACCTTTCCCATTGGACCACGTGGGACTTTATCGACAAATACGATTTTATCGGGAATTTCATTCGTCTTAAGGTGACTTTGCAGATAAGCCGATAAACGTTCAGGGGTCAGACCGTTACGGGCAACCACAAACAATTTAATAATTCGCTGTGCAGGGTCATCACCTTGCTCATTTTTCAATATTTCTTGCACAGCGACACAATCCACAACATCTTCGTGCTCTGCAACTGCACTTTCAATTTCCTGTGGGAAAACAAGTTCATTATGTACCCAGAATACATCTTTTTTTCGCTCAAGAACCCTGAGGTAACCATCTTCATCTAAGGAAGCAATATCACCAGTCCGTAGCCAACCGTCATGTGTCAGCACATCACTGGTTGCCTGAGGAAGTTGCCAATAGCCACGCATGAGCTGTGGTCCACGGACCCATAACTCCCCCGCTTGGTTAAAACCCAAAGGGTCTCCTTGGCTCGATACAATACGCACTTCTGTTTCTGGTGTGATCACGCCTGAAGTGCCAATTCTAACTCGGTGTGGTGGTGTAGCAGAGATAATCGGCGAGGCCTCGCTTAAACCATACCCCTCAATAATATAGTTCCCAGTATGGTCATGCCATTGCTTTTGCAAGCTTAAACTAGCTGATCCGCCACCGCAGATAAACAATTTAAGCTTCGGATTAACTTTAAAGTTAGTCGATATTTTTAATAATTGATCATAGAGCAACGGAATACCCAACATCGCATCGTAAGGCTTTTCTAATAAAACCTTAGGATTTTCCATTAATGTGCTGATCGTGGATAAAACCAATGTACCTCGCACACTCACTGTCAACAAGAACGTACTTAATCCAAGAATATGCTGTAGTGTGACTGGGCACAAAATGACACTACCCTGCTCTAAACTTTTACCTAAAACATGCTGTCCTTGACGAAGGCTTGCGAGCAAACTGCCATGCGTTAACAGTGCCCCTTTAGCGCGCCCTGTCGTTCCACTTGTATATTGTAATACCGCCAGATCTTCAGATTCGACCACGGGCCATTCAACTCGATGGCTACGCTTTGATAAAATTTCACGTAATCGCGTATGCGTCAGCAATGTTTCTTTACTTTGAATAAGCTGTAGCCAGCGCTTGGGGGACACAAGTTCACGCAAAATAGATTGCACACTCGAATAATCATTCCGACGCGTTGTCACGATATGCCGCACACCTGTTTGTAAAAGTGTAGTTTGGATATCGGCTAATAAATTGGGTGTGGTAATAAGGAGTTTGGCACTTGAATCCTGTAATTGGAACAAAACATCGTGATGCACCACCGCCACACCGAGATTCACCACCACGGCACGAGCTAACCATGCTGCATAGAGTGCTACACCATAGGACAAACTATTGGGCAAATAAATTGCAATCCGATCACCCGGTTTAATATGTGCTTCGTGAATCATCCAGGCCGCAAGCGTCTTGGCGCTCATGGAAAGCTCACGATAACTGAGTGTATCTTTTTCAAACGTTATAGCAGGCGAATCTATGGATTCCTCTATGGCTTTTGAGAATAGATCAAGTAAAGTTTTTTGCCCATTGAATGCAATCCGCCCACGACCAACGTATAAGGCCACGTCCCGATTAGAGCGAACGGCCACGGATGGAACACTTTTTTTTGCTTGCGCCACTAGATACCCTCGCGCCATAAATTACTGAGGGTTAGTACGACAATGAATGATCGAAAAACAGCTCTCATAGGATTTCGCCTTGAATGATTATCCTAGATATTCCATTGATAAACTCTCCTTCAACGCCGAAACTTACACGCAACGAATAACCTTATAGCCACTTCGCCGAACGCTCTGTATCCTCAATAGTAAAACTGGCATGAGGGATTACTGATGCAACAGGCCTCACTTGAATTGCCATTAATTCATCCCGTCGAAATACATGGCATGTAATGAGCTCACCCGTGGTTGTGCTTGCTTCGGCATTAAAACCAGAGATATCTGCCCAATGGTTTAATAAAGTTGAGGACGCGCGTATTCCGTCAATAGCAATCAGTACGTCCTGCGCAGATAATCCAGCTTGAGCACCGACCGAATTGCGTAAAACCTGTTGAATCAGAAGCCCGTGTGACGATTCCACTACTTTAAGCCCCAGCGGCCATGTTTTATTCTCTAGATGAGTTTTAACACCGACTTCACTTAATAATTGGACGATGGGAAGCTCAACGGTCCCATTAACAAAATCTGACCAAAAATCGGTCAAGCGATCACCAATCAAAGCCTCACATAAATCAGGAAGAGTGTCTGCATTGAGATATTGCCCTTGCTGCGCAAGTTCATAAAGTTTGCCCATAATGACATCAAGGGAGCTGCCATTTGCACGTAATTTCAAGTCTAAGCATAACGCGATTAATGCGCCTTTATTGTAATAGCTTGTACTTGCATTCTGAGAGTTTTCGTCAGGCCGGTAGTACTTGATCCATGCATCGAAACTTGAGTCACTCACACTCTGATGAGTTCGTCCTGTATTCTGTAAATAGCGGGTCAGTTGCTCAGCTAACAACTCTAAATAAGATTTCTGATCAATAACACCGCTACGATAAAGGATCAAGTCATCATAATATGAAGTAAATCCTTCAAAGACCCAAAGCATCCGCGTATATACTTCCCGACCCAGATCCAAAACCGCGAACTCTTGCGGGCGTATAAATTTAACTAACCACGAATGAAAATATTCATGACTGCATAATCCCAAAAAACGGCGATAAGAGGCAGAAGGTTGTTCAGGCTCATTAGGCTGCGGTAAATCTTCACGAGGCGTGATCAGACTAGTACAATTTTGATGTTCAAGTCCCCCGTAACTGGACCCTGTAGCCATGACCATAAATAAATAATGGGGAAACGGCGCACTGCCAAAAAACTCAATTTCATAACGACAAATTTTCAAGAGATCATCTGTCAGACGTTTGATGTTGGTACGATGCCGACCAGAGATTGCGATCTGATGTGGGATGCCGCTGACTTCGAATTGTGCAAGTGTTTGCGCAGCAATTTCAAAAGGATGATCAATCAAATGAGTGTAATTTAAGGCTTTAAAATGGAATTTTTGATGAGCTTCGTGATGTTGCTGACTTGTTTTATCTTCAACATTCAGCGGATCTAAAGAGCATGCAATGGGCAAGTTTGCAAATGCGCTACCAGGATCGATCGTCAGCAAAATAGACTGATGCTCCTGCCCCCCAACCGCAAGACATATGCAGGCTGGATTAGCATAAGCCCGAGTTTGGTCGAGATATGCTCCTCGTACCGATAAATCAAATGCATATACTTGATAGCGTATTTCAACCTGTTCACCCGCAGCAGTATCAAGTCTCCAATGGTTCTTGCTAATTTTCTCGATAAAAATCGACTTCGTAACCGAAAGATTATTCAGAATGGACTTTGCGATGGGCGTACTGACATGACGCGAGAATTCGCGAATTAAATAGCTACCCGGCACCCATGCAGGTAGCCATAATTCTTGGTGTGTTTGCGCGGTAAACGTCATCACCACATCAATCAAATGTTGCCCAACGTTTTCAAAAGACAATGTATAAGCAATGGTCGGCTGTACTAAATGTTTAGCGATATGATCTTTGATCAGCGCATCTACTTCTGAATTCTGCTGGGTGTTCATCGCATCATCTGCCATCATTTATGCTTTACTCCATTCGTCAGTCAGCCTATTTGCTATACGACGATGATTATGATTCATTTTTAATCTTAAGCCATTAGCGCAATAATGGCGGGAATCATGCGCTAATTGTAGAACAATTGGCAAATTTATTTAAGCCTATAACTGTCATATTATTTTAGCGATAGGCATACTGATCACAATTATCTTTTGGGCTATTTTCATTTTTGAGCCCCCCCCCCATAAATATTAAAGCTTTCTCAAAACTAGGTGTTTAAACATGACGCAATCCACTGGAACAAAATCTTCGAACGCACTGCATCGCATTGTTATTGTTGGAGGTGGTGCAGGCGGTTTGGAACTGGCAACGCGCCTCGGAAAAAGCTTAGGGAAACAAGGTAAAGCAAAGATTATCCTTGTTGATGCTACGCTGACCCATATCTGGAAGCCCTTGTTACACGAAGTTGCAGCCGGAACGATTAACTCCTTTGAAGACGAACTAAATTACTTTGCCCATGCTTCAAAAAACTATTTCGAGTTTCATCTAGGACGAATGAAAGATATTAATCGTGTAGATAAGAGGTTAATTTTAGAACCTCTTACTGATGAGACGGGTCATGAGATTGCTCCTGAACGCAGTTTACGTTATGACAGTTTAGTGATCGCTATTGGTTCAACATCCAATGATTTCGGAACTCCTGGGGCAAAAGAGAATTGCATTTTTCTCGATTCGCGTGCCCAAGCGGACCGATTCCAGCGTGAATTTCTAAATCTCTACTTACAAGCTCAAGCGCGTGCAATTGAGAACCCAAGTCCTCAAGATCTCAATATTGCAATTATCGGAGCTGGTGCGACAGGCGTAGAATTGGCAGCGGAACTACACCATGCAGCGCATGAATTTACACGATATGGCCTCAATAGCATTGATCCCGGGAATGTCAGAATTACCCTGATTGAGGCAGCAGATCGTATTCTTCCTGTCCTGTCAAAACATACATCTTCCACTGCAACGGATCAATTGGTGGACTTTAATATACAAGTATTAACCAGCCGTCGTGTGACAGCTATACATAAAGACTCAGTCGAATGTGACGGCGGAATCTTTATTCCCGCTACGCTAAAAGTCTGGTCAGCAGGCATCAAAGCACCGGATGTTTTAAAAGATATCGCTGGACTTGAGACCAACCGAATCAATCAGTTGGTTGTGCGCGCCACACTGCAAACAACACGCGATGACTCAATTTTTGCATTTGGCGATTGCGCCAGTTTTACACCTGAAGGTGCAGAACGTGCCGTACCTCCGCGCGCGCAAGTAGCTAATCAAGAAGCTATTGTTTTGGCAAAGATACTCAAAGCAAAACTGCAAGGCAAACCGTTACCCACGTTTAGTTTCAGTGATAAAGGATCTCTCATTTCTTTGGGTGAAACCAATACCGTTGGCAATCTGATTGGAAAAATTAACGTTCAGGGCTTCTTTGCCCGCATCATGTACTTGTCTTTATATCGCCTGCATCAAGTCGCACTACATGGCGTATTTAAAACAGGTGTATTGATGTTCAAAGATTTACTTTCACGTAATTCAGGACCGACCTTAAAATTACATTAAAACGAGACTGGATCATAAAAAGGCCATTGGAGTAACCAATGGCCTTTTTATTTTTGACTTCAGCATTTCCTATTTTCAATTAAGCTTTAGGATTCATTCCATACTGATTACTTTCTGCTTGACCTTCAGTGGCATACCAAACAATCAAAAGGATTATGCCAATGATAGGCACAAAAATAATAAGTTGCCACCAGCCACTACGATTGGTGTCGTGTAATCTGCGGGTCGCTAAAGCAATATTTGGAACCAGAAGCGCCAGAGAATAAATAATGCCTAAAATTTTAGTGCCTAAAATTGCATCTACCACAGCAATTGCAATAGAGATCAAAAGACTCACCAGTACAAACATCCAGAACTCTTCACGACGTGCACGCCCCTCAAATTGTGCATATCGATTTTTTAACACATCGAGATACCAGTTCATTTTTATATCCTTTATAAATTGTACTATTGAAGATCAATGATACAGTCAGCGTTCAAAAATGAAGTAAATGGCTGAAAAACACCCAACCCCATATCCTCGTTTATACAGCAAATAAGAAAATTTCAATATAGAGCGGACATATTTTCTTGAAATATTTAAGTCATAAAAAAACGCACCCTTTCAGCTGCGTTTTTTATTCATAAGACTTTGTTAAAATGTCTCACGTTCAAAAGTTGAAGAAACTTTGTGAATCGTCAGATCAGCGCCTTCGTACTCTTCCTCTGGGGTTAAGCGCAATCCCATGGTCACCTTCAGTACACCATAGACAATCAAGCCTCCAGCCAATGCAATCACGATACCCAAAACAGTACCGATGATTTGCGAGAAGATGGAGACGCCACCTAAACCACCTAATGCTTGAATACCAAATATACCGGCAGCAATACCGCCCCAAGCGCCACATACACCATGCAATGGCCATACGCCGAGCACATCATCAATTTTTAAACGATTTTGTGTAAAGGTAAATAGATAGACAAATAACCCGCCCGCAATTGCACCGATCACGAGTGCTCCTAAAGGATGCACAATATTGGATCCTGCACAAATAGCGACTAAACCTGCTAATGGACCATTATGCATAAAACCTGGATCATTCTTGCCAGCAAGGTTGGCGGCCAAAGTACCGCCGACCATCGCCATCAATGAGTTAATCGCAACCAAACCTGAAATCGCATCTAGACGCTGTGCACTCATGACGTTAAAGCCAAACCAGCCCACAATTAGAATCCATGAACCGAGTGCAAGAAAAGGAATAGATGACGGCGGATGCGCAGCAACGCGCCCATCTTTGCCATAGCGACCACGACGAGCACCCAGTAGCAGTACAGCAACGAGTGCAATCCAGCCACCCACGGCATGCACAACCACTGAACCAGCAAAATCATGAAACGGCGCACCAAAGGTATCTGTTAGCCACTGCTGCACACCAAAGTTATTATTCCAGCTGATGCCTTCAAAAAATGGATAAACGAAAGCAACAAGCAGTAGAGTCGCAATGGATTGCGGATGGAATTTTGCGCGCTCAGCAATACCTCCTGAAATAATCGCAGGAATAGCTGCAGCAAAAGTTAATAAAAAGAAAAATTTAACTAACCCATACCCTTTGTCCGCAGTCAGAACACTTGCGGAATCAAAAAAGGTGACGCCATATGCCAACCAATATCCGACAAAGAAATAAGCAATTGCTGAGATTGAAAAATCAGTCATGATCTTACCAAGCGCATTCACTTGATTCTTTACTCTCACTGTCCCGAGTTCAAGAAAAGCGAAGCCAGCATGCATGGCCAAAATCATCACAGCACCTAACAGTACAAACAATACATCACTACTGCTATTCATTTCACCCCCTCATTGCTTAATCAATATCGTAGGAAAAGACTTCGAAGCACCTTAATCGCACCAAAACCATGCAATCCAAGACCCTTAGATGATCCCCAAAAAAGATCGTCATATTGCCCCAAAGCTGTGCGATTCGACAAGAAACTTTTACAGTTTTTTTGATTAAATGATAAGCGAGTCAAAATAGTGATGCTTTTCTGGATGATGAAATAAAGCAAAGCCCCTACTTAAATAAAAGGAGGGGCTCAAAATTTCTCTTTAATGATTAGACTACATCACATAGATACTTCTAAACGATCAAAATACTTTAACTCATTTGCTCAAGGAGCTCTTTTGCAAAGTTTAAACGTTCTTTTTCATCCATAAGATTCGCTGTCACACGCAAACGGCGACCGCCTTCCATCTTAAAAAACTTCGGTTTAGCTTGAATAATTTTAATGATAGTCATCGCCTCAACAGGTGTCTCTGTTGAAAACTCAATAATACCGCCTTTTGCATTGAAATCCATTTTCTCAATACCCAGCTTTTCAGCCTGAATCCGTAAACGATGGACATGAAACAGGTTCTGTGCCTGATGCGGCAGCATCCCAAACCGATCCATCATTTCAACGCGAATTTCATTCAGTGATTCGGAATCAGAAACATGACTGATACGCTTATAAAATAATAATCGCTGGTGCACGTCACCTAGATATTGATCGGGAATTAAAGCCGGTAAATTTAAATTGATATCACTGGTCAACGATAGCGGGGCATCGAGATTTGGTGCTTTACCATTTTGAATGGCTTTCGTTGCACGTTCGAGCATGTCCATATACAAACTAAAGCCGATGGCTTGCATATTGCCGCTTTGCTCTTCGCCGAGGAGCTCTCCTGCCCCACGAATTTCCAAATCTTCAGTCGCTAAAATAAATCCTGCACCCAACGTTGATGCACGCTGAATCGCATCGAGGCGCTTTTCAGCATCCCCTTTCAGATTTTTAACTGAAGGTACCATGAGATAAGCATAAGCTTGATGATGCGATCGACCTACACGTCCACGTAATTGATGCAATTGCGCTAAGCCCAACTTATCTGCGCGTTCAATAATGATGGTATTGGCATTAGGGACATCAATCCCGGTTTCAATAATCGTTGAACAAACCAAGATATTGGCTTGCTTGTGGTAGAACGCTTGCATAACCTGCTCAAGCTCACGCTCACGCATCTGACCATGCGCAACTGCAACGCGTGCTTCAGGAATCAATGTTCGTAGCTCCGTTGCCGCGCGCTCTATACTATCAACATCGTTGTGTAAGAAATAAACTTGTCCACCACGTAATAGCTCACGCAAAATTGCTTCTTTCAGCGCCGCGCTAGTTTTCTCTAGAACAAAAGTTTTAACGGCGAGGCGTCGTGCCGGTGGCGTAGCAATAATCGACAGATCACGGATACCTGAAAAAGCCATGTTTAATGTGCGTGGGATCGGTGTTGCCGTCAATGTCAGCATATCCACATCAGCACGGATCGCTTTAATCTTCTCTTTATCACGAACTCCAAAACGATGCTCTTCATCGACAATCATGAGTCCTAGATCGTGGAACTCCACACCCTCTTGAATCAGCTTATGGGTACCAATAATGATATCCACCTGACCGGCTGCAAGATCCGCGAGGATTTTATTATGGTCTTTTTTGCTGCCAAAACGCGACAGAACTTCTATGCGCACTGGCCAATCGACAAAACGATCTAAAAAGTTTTCATAGTGCTGTTGTGCAAGCAAAGTCGTCGGGACCAAGACAGCAACTTGTTTTCCACCATGGACGGCAACAAATGCGGCACGCATCGCAACTTCGGTTTTACCAAAACCAACATCCCCGCAGACCAAACGATCCATCGGTTTGGACAAGGCCATATCATGCAGCGTTGCCGTAATCGCATTGGCCTGATCAGGGGTTTCTTCAAAAGAAAATTGGCTACAGAAGATATCGTAGGCATGCTCATCAACCACAAAGGCATGTCCCTCACGCGCTTGTCTACGCGCTTGAATATTCAATAACTCAGCTGCAACATCATGAATTTTTTCTAATGCTTTACGCTTGGCTTTATTCCAAGTATCGGTGCCTAGTTTGTGCAGTGGCGCATGATCTGGATCACCGCCGCTATAGCGGCTTATCAGTTGCAAGTTAGCAACCGGAACATAAACCTTGGCATTATCCGCATAATCAAGTTGCACAAACTCATGCGTTTGATTATCGATTTCTAGGGTAACCAACCCACCGTAACGTCCAACCCCATGATCGATGTGAACCACAGGCGCACCAATAGACAATTCCGATAAACTTTTTACCAGAAATTCTTCGGAGACTTCGGAGACCTTACGACGGCGGCGCTGAATGACCCGCTGACCAAATAGTTGATTTTCAACAATAACAGCTAGCTGATTATCGAGCAACAATCCTCGTTCAAGGGCTGCCATGCCGAGCGCAATAGGCATTTTTCCATTTAAGAACTCTTCCAAACTTTCAACAACGGGCATTTTTCCCAGCGCTGGGCTAATTAGCTCTTTGAGCGTCTCACGTCGGCCTGCACTTTCGGCAATGATTAATACTCGCCCTTTAAATGTCCCGACAAAGCTCGATAAGGCTTGTAATGGATATTGACTCTTATGATCAATTGGCAATAAAGGGGGAACATGCGCTTCGACATTATACGTGCCCTGACGTGGGCTAAATGGCTGCTCTGACAGCACCAGTCGGCCAAATGCTTTAAGCCTTCCAAACAGCTCATTGACCGTTAAAAATAACTCATTGGGCGGTAATATCGGAAGCTCGACATTATGGCGACGATCTTCATACCGTTGATTAATATCTACCCAGAAATGATCTAATACTTGATCGACTTCTTGATCAGAAACAATCAGCGAAGATTCCGGAAGGTAATCAAATAAAGTACCACCTTCAATAAACTCGTCACGCGCAAAAAACAAGGGCTGGTAATACTCCAATCCCTGAGCAGATACCCCATTCAAGACATCTTGATAAAAGGGAATACGCTTCGGACTCGCATCGGGAAATAAGTCACCGAAGCGCTCACGAAACATACCTCGCCCATCAATCAGAGGAAACTCTTGCGCAGGCAAGAGTCTAAAATTTTCAATATGCGTTGTTGTACGCTGTGTTTCGGCATCAAATAACCGCAACGACTCCACTTCATCATCAAAAAGCTCAATGCGAATGGGTTGAGTCTGCCCCATCGGAAAAATATCCATGAGGCTACCACGAAGTGCATACTCTCCTGGTTCAAAGACCGTTTCAACCGCGCGATATCCAGCACGACTTAATCGCTGACGCTGACTTTCAAAATTAAGTTTTTGACCTTTACGAATATCAAAGTGCTGCCCCAGCAACCATTTTGGCGGCGCAATACGCTGAGCTAAAGTCGTCGCTGCAACCAAAACCACACCTTGCTGAGGCATATTTGACAGCAAAGATAAACGCTCAGAAATAATACTTTGATGAACGGAAAGACGATCGTAAGGTAGTGTCTCCCAATCAGGAAAGATATACGGCGTCACGCCAAAAAAACGCAGTTCTTCATCAATCAGACTGACTTGAGCACTGTCTTTTGCAACCATCACTACTAGGTTAGTAGTCCGTTGAACCAGTTCAGCAAGAACCAGTGACGGTAAAGCACCCGTCAAATTACCCAGCCAGCGACGTTCGCCAGCAGGAATTTGAATAAGTGTTTCTGTGATTTGATTAAGGTCAGACAATACCGCAAGCGTCATCGGAAATTAGCCTTCTTTACGTCTCATATGAGGGAACAAAATCACGTCACGGATACTTGCAGCGTCTGCAAATAGCATCACCAAGCGATCAATCCCAATCCCTTGTCCTGCTGTTGGCGGTAAGCCATATTCCAGTGCCTCAACGAAATCAGCATCGAAATGCATTGCTTCATCATCACCGGCATCTTTCTCCGCCACTTGTTGGCGGAAGCGTTCTGCTTGATCAATCGGGTCATTTAGCTCGCTGAAACCATTTGCAAGCTCACGTCCACCAATAAAGAACTCAAAGCGATCTGTAATATGCGGGTTATGGTCATTACGACGTGCCAGCGGCGAAGTTTCCGCAGGATATTCAGTAATGAATGTAGGTTGACGCAGTTTAGTTTCAACAGTTTCTTCGAAAACGATTGTTTGCAGCTTCCCTAAACCAAAACCATCTTTAACTTTTTCTTTTAGTACGGTTTGTACAAAATTTGCCAAGAACTCGCGGTCATTCACTTGCTCAGCATTGATCTCAGGATTGTGTTCTAGGATCGCATTAGCCATCGAAATCTTTTTATATTCACCTTTAAAGTTGAAGACTTCACCTTGATATGGCACATCAGTGGTTCCCAGAATCTGCAGAGCCAAATGTTCAAGCATATCTTCGGTCAGTTTCATCAAATCCTTATAATCTGCATACGCTTGATAAAACTCAATCATAGTAAATTCGGGATTATGGCGGGTAGAAACACCTTCATTGCGAAAATTACGGTTGATCTCAAACACGCGCTCAAAACCACCTACAACCAAGCGCTTTAAATAAAGCTCAGGTGCAATCCGCAAGTACAACGGCATATCAAGCGCATTATGATGAGTTGCAAATGGACGTGCAGCAGCACCACCAGGAATAATATGCATCATTGGTGTTTCCACTTCCATGAAACGCTCATTCAGCAAGAATTGACGAATACCTGCAATGACTTGCGCGCGAATAATAAAAGTCTTGCGTGTTTCATCATTGGTGATGAGATCTAAATGGCGTGCACGATATTTTGCTTCGGTATCACTCAAACCATGAAACTTATCAGGCAATGGACGCAACGATTTGGTCAGAAGCTCAATACGGGTTGCATGAACAGACAATTCGCCCATTTTAGTGCGAAATACATAGCCCTCTACACCCACGATATCGCCCAAATCCCAGGTCTTAAAATCGTCATACGTCGTTTCGTCAATGTCATTTTTGGAGACATAAAGCTGGATGCGACCACTCATATCTTGAATGGTGAGAAAGCTTGCTTTACCCATGACACGCTTGAGCATCACACGACCAGCAAGCTGCACCACAACTTTATCTTGATCTGCGAATTGCTCTTGAGTCACATCAGCATACTGCTCATGTAAATCCTGCGCATAATGGTTGCGGCGAAAAGTATTCGGAAATGCATTGCCACCAGATAGCGCAGTTTTTTCTTGAATTGCTTTTAACTTGGCATGACGCTGGGCAATCAGTTCGTTTTCAGAAACTTGAGGTTCAGTGGTCACTGATTTTTCGGAATTAGCTGGAAATTGCCCTTGCTGCGTCATGGTGTGTCTCGTATTGATCTATATGAATCGGAAAAATAAAACTGACTTGCTCATCAAATTGTAAAAGCCAAGCCGGAAATCTAAAGTCATTAAAAAACGAAGCGGCAAGGATAGCAGATTTAAGGCTTTGGTTCATGTGGCTAGAAAGATTTGCTGGAATGTTTGCATTAAACAGATAGATATAAAAATACCCGTGAATGAACACAGGTATTTTTATATTCTAGCAAAATGAAAACTGTGAAATTAGGCTCTTAATGCCTTTTCGATATCACCGACTATAGACTCAGGCTTAGTCGTAGACGCATAACGGTCAATCACATTACCGTCTTTACCGACCAGAAACTTGGTGAAATTCCACTTCACAGCTTCAGTACCCAAAATACCCTTCGCCTCTTTAGTCAGATATTTATAGAGTGGATGTGCATCATCACCATTCACGTCAACTTTGGCAAACATTGGGAAGCTAACACCGTAATTGCGTTGGCAGAACTCTCCGATTTCAGTATTTGAACCTGGATCTTGAGAAGCAAACTGATTACATGGAAAACCCAAAACCACTAAACCACGGTCTTGGTACTCTTTGAATACGTGCTCTAAACCTTCAAACTGCGGTGTAAATCCACACTTGCTTGCGGTATTCACAATCAATAAAACTTTGCCCTGATAATCAGCAAGACTCTGCTCACCACCCTCAAGTTTTTCAGCACTAAAATCATATACGGTTGTCATTTTTAATGTCCTTGTTCACTTCATTAAATGAAATAGCTTAACCACATAGAGTTTACCTTGATTACTTTTTCTCATCCAGTTTTATGGATGCGGAATTAATACAATAGCGCAAACCGCCCTGATCTTGTGGCCCATCAGGAAACACATGACCCAGATGCCCGCCGCAATTATGACAAGTGACCTCAGTGCGAACACGACCAAAACTTAAGTCTTCATGCTCATCAATAACATATTCATCGAACGGACGAGTAAAGCTCGGCCAACCACAACCTGAATCATATTTACTGGTAGATTCAAACAATTCGACATTACACGCTTTGCAACGATAAATCCCTGCGGCATGGTTATCCCAATAAATACCTGTAAATGCAGGCTCAGTACCTTTTTCACGTAAAATATGAAAGTCTTCAGGCGAAAGCTCTTGCTTCCACTCCTGTTCTGTTTTCTGGATTGACATATGGGCACCTTAATCAAATTAAATCTATTGCTAACAATCAAATTACTTTAGGTTAACTTTGCCATAAATTTCAATCCAAGCGTGTGTTAAATCGGTTAATTCAGACAGTTTCTCGGAACCTAAACCGCAAAAGATAGATAGTAAAAAATAAGATAGATAGCGGCTAATTAAATCTATTCACTTCTGCTGCTTATTTGTATTCACAACTATCAACCCTATTAAATAGAGATTGATATTTACTATCTACCGTGATATTTTACCTAACATTCGTCGCTTTACTAGGCTCTCTGGAGGGTTTCATGTATTTTGTTAACAAAAAAAATCACATCCAAGTTCTTGTATATGCTGGCTATGATGCAGATAAAAAAAGAACAAAATCCAAAAATTTAGGCACTATAAAGGTAGACAGCCTAGAACTATCTACTTTATTAATGCAAAATATTACAGTTCATCCAGAAGATGATACCGAAACACAAGCATACAAACATCAGCTCTTCAAAAAAATAGAAATCAAATTGGATGAACTGAAGCAACAAAAAAAATCACCACAACCACCAATTAATCATTCAAATTCAATAACTGCACCCTCTCTCACCTCTCACACAAAGAGTCCGACCATGTCACGTTCTATCAATAAATCTTCAAAATTAGACAAAGTTTGCTATGACATTCGAGGACCTTTGCTTAAAGCGGCGAATGCGATGGAGGAGCAAGGTCATAAAATTATTAAACTGAATATTGGCAACCCTGCCCCATTTGGCTTTGAAGCGCCACAAGAAATCTTATCTGACATCGCATTTAATCTTCCTAATGCTGTTGGTTATAGTGACTCCAAGGGAATATTCTCTGCCCGTAAGGCCGTCTTACAGTATTACCAACAAAAAGGAATGACTGAAGCCGTTAACGTCAATGACGTCTATATTGGCAATGGTGTCTCTGAATTAATCGTCATGTCCATGCAAGCATTACTGAATAGTGGCGATGAAATGTTGATTCCAATGCCGGATTATCCACTGTGGACGGCATCAGTCAATCTCGCTGGTGGACAGGCCGTTCACTACAAATGCGATGAAGAAAATCACTGGTATCCTGATATTGCGGATATGGAATCGAAGATTACGGCGCATACTCGTGGTATCGTCATTATCAACCCGAATAACCCCACCGGTTCGGTCTATCCAAGACACATTCTGCAGCAGATTGTCGATCTTGCACGGAAACATGATTTGATTCTTTTTGCAGATGAAATCTATGACAAGATTATTTACGATGGGATAGAACAGGTCTCTGTCGCTACCCTCGCACCCGATTTGCTCTGTGTGACTTTTAATGGCCTTTCAAAATCACATCGCGTAGCTGGCTTTCGTTCCGGGTGGATGCTGATTTCCGGAAATAAATCCAAAGCGGGTGATTATATCGAAGGCTTGGACATGCTGGCCTCAATGCGCTTATGCGCCAATGTGCAAGCGCAATATGCAATCCAAACCGCCCTTGGTGGTTATCAAAGTATCAATGATTTAATTCGCCCCGGCGGACGCTTTTATGAGCAGCGGAATATTGCCTGGCAAATGCTGAATGAGATTCCTGGTGTTTCTTGTGTGAAGCCTGAAGGCGCACTGTATTGCTTCCCGCGTTTGGATCCCAAGGTCTATCCAATAGAAGATGATACTGCCTTTATGCTTGATTTATTAAAGGCTGAGAAAGTGTTACTCGTCCAGGGGACAGGGTTTAACTGGCCCACACCCGATCACTTCCGCGTGGTGTTTTTACCCGCTGAAAGTGAATTGAAAGAAGCGATGAATCGAATTAGCCGCTTTTTAGCGACACGCAGATAATCGGCAAAGCACTCTGCCCTCAAAATCGAGGGCTAATGAGCTACAGCAAGAAAGTGATCCAAGCAACCACTCTCTCTATTCAAAAAATGGGTATTGCATCACATTATGTATTGCCAGTTTCTCTAAATTAGAGCAGTATATATCCAAAGTTTTTATCTAATTTTGTTTTTTCAGTCATTGAAAAAAATCAGCATGGGGCACGATATGTATAATAAATTGTTGAGCGTTTTTTTCGTTGTGGTGTCATTTGGATCGGCCAATAATCTGGCTCTTGCCGATGATGCACAGCTCCCTGCTAACTGCCCTGCCCCTGCAGCACCAACAGAAACCACTGAGCCAACTCTTGCATCACAAGGTATGTGGAAAGACCCTAACACTCAGTTGATCTGGTCCCGTTGTGCACTGGGTCAGGAATGGGCAGGAGATGTCTGTACAGGTGAGCCAGTCAAATTAAGCTGGAAAGATGCTAAAGACGAAGTCAGTAAAGTTAAATATGCGGGGAAAGATGGCTGGCGCTTACCGACCTTATATGAACTAAAAGCATTGAAACTTCGAGAAATGTCTAACCCCGCAAAAGCCTGTAACGCACCTTGGTTTTTCAAATCTACAGAGGGTTATGGCTGGAATTGGTCATCCACACCTTACAGCTATTTCGGTGGGAGCTTAGCTTGGGGCGTAGATCTCGATTCTGACAAATGGGACTCTTTAGACAAATCACGGGAACTCCGTACATTCCTCGTTCGCCGTGATTAAATCAATGATCAAGTCTTCTCCATCATTTTCTTACATCTTCTCCACATTATGTGGTTTAGATTGTAAAGTAGTGAAGGTGTTGTGCTGAACAAGTAGTTCCTCTATTTTCAGGTCTATACTTAAAAGCGAACCGATAACATCAGTTCGCTTTTTTTATAGCGTAATCTAGAGGTGTATTATGAAAAAAATTCTCATACCGATGCTGGTTGTCTTATTCTTAAGCGGTTGTATCATTGTCCCACCTGGACACCATCATCATGGCTATTACGATTAGTCACCCTAAGTCTAAAAACACCAGACATGGTCATCACATATTCAAAGGAAGCAAGACCTATATATGGGTCTTGCTTCTTTAGCTTTAAGCCTCACGCTTTGACGAATCATCACGGGTGATAAATTTAGAAATAGAATCAATAACTCTTACATTTTACTCAACCAATCTACATTCATTTTTTCAGCATTTATTACGTTCATTCTATCATCCTATCGGATAGATGAATTCTCTCGTGTTATCATCTCGCTTTCCTTAATAACAAGGAAGCTTAAGTGGTTGGCGTGGAGCGGTTATGACTTTTATTCATCTTGGTGTGCATAGCGAATTCTCGATAACGGACTCGATTGCACGCGTTGGCGACTTGGTCAAACAAGCTGCAGCCTTTAATATGCCCGCGCTTGCACTTACGGATTTATCCAATCTATACGCTGCCGTAAAGTTTTATACAGGCTGCCGCAACAAAGGCATTAAGCCCATTTTGGGCAGCGAAGTTCGTCTTGAGGACGCTCAGGGTCGTGTCACCCTGTTGGCCATGAATCAAGTAGGCTGGCGCCACTTGACCGAAATTGTTTCTCAAGGATTTATTGAGGGCTTAAATCTCGGCCTGCCACTAATCAAAACAGATTGGATTTTTCATAAAAATAACGGATTGATTGCTATATTAGGACAATATAGTGATGTTGGGCAGGCTCTTAGAAGTGCAACACCAGAGCGTGCAGAAACTCTTATTGAAGCATGGCGTGAACATTTTGGCGATCGCGTTTATCTTGCAATTACCCGCACGGATCGTTCAGGTGAAGCTGCTTATGTTGAGGCCGTGCTTGAGTTAGCAGAGCGTTTACAGATTCCTGTTGTTGCCCATAATGATATTCGCTTCTTGCATCCTGATGATTTTGATGCCCATGAAGCCCGAGTTTGTATTTCAAGCGGTCACGTTCTAGCCGATGAGCGCCGCCCCCGCGAGTACTCCAGTGAGCAGTATTTTAAAAATACCGAACAAATGGTCGCATTATTTGCAGATGTACCCGAAGCCATCGCTAATACGATTGAAATTGCAAAACGCTGTACAGTAACCATTGAGCTCGGTAAAAACTATCTACCGGACTTCCCTGTTCCTGAAGGCTATGATATTGCAAGGTTCTTTGCAGAAACCTCTCAAGAGGGGCTCAATATTCGACTAGGTGAGCTCTACCCAGAGTCTGAACGCGATGAAAACTGGCTAGAACGTCGTAAAGTCTATGATGAACGTTTAAATTTCGAGATCAAGACCATTAACGACATGGGCTTCCCAGGTTATTTCTTGATCGTTATGGACTTTATTCGGTGGTCTAAAAATAACGGCGTCCCAGTAGGACCTGGTCGTGGATCAGGTGCAGGGTCTCTGGTCGCATATAGTTTGGGTATTACTGATCTAGACCCGCTAAAATATGATCTTCTGTTCGAACGCTTCTTAAATCCTGAGCGGGTATCCATGCCCGACTTTGACATTGACTTTTGTATTGCCGGTCGGGACCGCGTGATTGAGTATGTTGCCCAAGCATATGGTCGCGAAGCGGTATCTCAGATCATTACGTTTGGAACCATGGCTGCTAAAGGCGCAGTACGAGATGTCACCCGAGTACTGGGTAAAGCCTTTGGGCTTGGTAATCGTATTTCAGCACTGATTCCGTCCAAACCACCAGGCATAACACTTTCTGAAGCGCTGGAAGTTGAACCTCAACTCAAAGACTTGGTCACCAATCCAACGGGTAATGACTATGATGATGTCACTGAAATCTGGGAAATGGCGACCAAGTTGGAAGGCATTACACGTAATGTTGGTAAACATGCCGGTGGAGTTCTCATTGCACCGAGTAAAATCAGCGACTTCTCCGCAGTTTATTGTGATGAAGAAGGTTCTCGGGTCAGTCAATTTGATAAAGATGACGTCGAAAAAGTAGGGCTTGTTAAGTTCGACTTTTTAGGACTGCGGAATTTAACAGTAATTGACCAAGCTGTTGAAGCAATCAACATACGCAATCAACAAAATAATGAGTCGATACTCGATCTCAAGCATATCGCGCTTGATGATAAAAAAGCCTTTAAAATTCTTCAGGATGCAAAAACAACCGCCGTATTCCAGCTTGAAAGTAGTGGCATGAAGCGGATGCTCAAAGAGGCAAAACCAAGCAAGTTTGAAGAAATTATTGCATTTGTAGCACTTTATCGCCCAGGTCCGATGGACCTGATCCCAGACTTTATCTACCGTATGCATGGTGGACAATTCGAATATCTGCACCCGCTTCTGACCGATGTCCTTAAGCCCACTTATGGTGTAATGGTCTACCAAGAGCAAGTTATGCAAGCCGCGCAGGTTTGCGCTGGTTACTCACTGGGCGGCGCAGATTTGCTACGCCGAGCAATGGGTAAAAAGAAACCCGAAGAGATGGTGAAGCAACGTGTCACCTTCGTCGAAGGCGCAGCAACCAAAGGGATTGATGAAGCCAAGGCCAACGAAATATTTGACTATATTGAGAAGTT
The DNA here is from genome assembly GCF_046462495.1 of Aquirhabdus sp. Lineage (NCBI taxonomy): Bacteria > Pseudomonadati > Pseudomonadota > Gammaproteobacteria > Moraxellales > Moraxellaceae > Aquirhabdus > Aquirhabdus sp. Next base: position 82,305 of record NZ_JBKGVE010000010.1, read on the forward strand.
TGCGGGTTATGGCTTTAATAAATCTCACGCTGCCGCCTATGCACTCCTCTCCTACCATACCGCATGGCTGAAAGCACACTATCCTGCAGAGTTTATGGCTGCGGTTCTTACTTCTGAAATGCAAAATACCGATACGATCGTCTTCATGATCAGTGATTGCCGTGAGCTCGGATTAAAGATCCTGCCGCCTTCGGTAAACTGGTCTGATTATCGTTTCAGGGCATCAGATTCAGGCACAATCATTTATGGTTTAGGCGCGATTAAGGGCGTTGGTGAAGCTGCGATGGAATCGGTCATGCAAGCGCGGAAAGAAGGCGGCGAATTTAAAGATATTTTTGATTTTTGCCAACGAATCGACCTCAAAAAAGCTAATAAGCGTACCCTCGAAGCATTGATCCGATCAGGTGCTTTGGATTGCCTATGCCCATCCAGTGAAATTGAGAATAATAAGGGTGAATACCGAGCGGTACTTGCTGATCAATTAGAAGAGGCGGTGCAGGCGGCGGAACAAAATCGTCAAAATCTCGATAGTGGTATTTTTGATTTATTTGGTGAAATTGAAGTTCCTGCGCGTAAAGCGCCCCCCAAATCAATCATATGGTCCGACGAAGTGCGCTTAAAAGGTGAGAAAGATACCTTAGGTCTTTATCTCACAGGACATCCAATCGACGTCTACAATCCTGAACTTAAAAATTTCATTAAATGTAAACTTGCAGACATTGAAGCAACTAAGCGAGGCGTGACTACGGTATTTGCAGGATTGGTGATTGATGTTGCAAACTTCCCAAACCGGGTTGTCATTACTTTAGATGATGGCACGGCTCGTATCGACGTCAATTGTCAACATGAAAACTTCATGCGTTATAAAGAAATATTAAAACCTGAAACGATTGTTGTTATTGAAGGTGAGATCAGTGAACGTGAGGGATATGATCGCCCAATCGGACGCTTGCGCAAAGTCTTTACGATGAACGATATTCGCTCAAGACGTGCAGAGGCCATTGTATTAGACCTCGTTTCAAAAGGTTTGAATCAAGACCTCGTACAACAATTACAGAAAACATTACCGCTCTTTAATCAAGATGACACTGAGCAAAGACGAATCCCCATCCATTTTCAGATTGACCATACCTATGCGAAAGCCACTCTCAGTGTAGGTGAACGCTGGTATGTGCGACCGGAAGATGAGTTACTGAAGCATTTGCGTGAGCACTTTGGAAAACATGCCGTCAGTATTGTTTATCAACGTAAAACGCACGCGGCTGAGAATACAATCACTGCACACTCAAATTAAGATAAAATGATAATCTGTAGACGTATTCTGACTCTTACATTGTAAATAATTATGTCATCAACGGATGATAGTATTTACCTTAATTAAAAAAAGCATTAGTTTGGATATACTTTACAATAAGTAAATAAACTAAAAATGACAGGACGTCATATGAAAATTGGAGTTTCACACAATGTCTTTCTTGTGTGCAGACATTTCATTAATAATTTTTTAATTTAGTGCGTCCCAAAGAACACTTATATTTCATAGACAATAAATCGAGAACTGTGATGCCTATATCAAATAACGCACAAATTAATGAACTTCAGAGTTTACTGGGAAAAGATGGTTTTGAGGGCTTCTTAAGTAGTTATCTCAACGATAGCCAAAGCTATATGAAAACGATTCAATCAGCGTATGAGCAAAATGACAATGCATTGGGCTTAACCGCGGTTCACTCACTCAAAGGTGAAATCGCAAATATTGGTGCGACTGAGCTAGGAACACTATGTCAAAAACTGGAAATTGAATTCAAAGCCGGTCAATTAAAAAATAGTGATGTTATTATTCAAGCAATTCAAGATGAATTGCAAAAAGTAAATAGTTCTCTGCGTGAGCTACTGTAAAAGCTTAATCCGATGGTTTTAAATGCACGTCGATTAAAACCATTTCCCTTGATTTTGAGTGAGTTTGTGTTTTGGTTTCTGAAAAAAATGTTGTTGATCATCGTTTACCATTAAATCGTATTCGCATTGTCATGGTTAATACCACCCTACCCGCTAATATTGGGGCAGCAGCTAGAGCCATGAAAACCATGGGACTCTCTCAACTCACTTTAGTTAATCCAAAAATTTTTCCAAGTCCAGATGCGATAGCTCTCGCTTCAGGGGCGGCTGATGTTGTTGAATATGCAACCATCGTAGATACACTCGAACAAGCACTTTCAGACTGTGTATTGGTGTTTGGTACCAGTGCCCGAAGTCGTACCATTCCTTGGCCTTTGCTTGAAGCTAGAGCCGCAACTAAGCTTGCAATTGATGAAACCATTAACGGCGATATTGCGATTGTTTTTGGCCGAGAAGATCGAGGACTAACCAATGAAGAACTAGCACAGGCTCAATATCATCTGACGATTCCAGTCAATGAAGAATATGGCGTACTGAATGTCGCTGCCGCCATTCAAGTGGTCTGTTATGAATTACGCATGCATGCCTTGAATCAAGAAAATCCGCTTGAAATAGACCAGCAAACCACGACAGATATGATGCCGCTCTTAGGTCATATGGCGTGGGATGAACCTCTAGTCGACCAAAGTATGATGCAGCAATTTTATAATCATCTTGAAGCCATGTTGACCAATATTGATTTCTTGGATCCAAACAACCCCCGCCTGCTACCTTTACGCTTACGTCGTTTATTTGGACGCATTAGACTGGATCGGATGGAGTATAATTTACTCCGAGGAATCTTTGGTCGAGTGCAAGCACTCAGTAAAGGAACATGGCCTCCGCAATCGTTGACGGATGCACAAAAGAACCACGACAAAACTGCCGGCCATCAATAAAAATTTAAGTATCGATATTTTTACGATCATCGATTTTTAAATTATCGATATAAAAATTAACAATATCGATAGCAGAAATATTAGAATTGATGATGATCAATTCTAACAGGCATCCCGTGATGTTCAAGCAGCTTCAAGAAGACATTCAAGCCGTATTTGATCGCGATCCCGCGGCTCGTAATACGCTTGAGGTCTTGCTCACCTACCCAGGTATCCATGCGGTTCTCATGCACCGTGCCGCGCATCAGCTTTGGCAACATCAGTTCAAAACGACGGCTCGTGGACTATCCCTCTTCAACCGTTTTCTGACGGGTATCGAAATTCATCCGGCAGCAAAAATAGGTCGCCGATTATTCATTGATCATGGTATGGGCGTTGTCATTGGAGAAACTGCCGAAATTGGGAATGATGTGACGCTGTATCATGGCGTAACGCTTGGCGGTACCACGTGGCAAAAAGGGAAACGTCACCCCACTTTAGAAGATGGCGTGGTTGTGGGTGCCGGCGCTAAAATTTTAGGGCCATTCATCGTGGGTAAAAATGCTAAAATTGGTTCCAATGCCGTGGTTACAAAAGCGGTCCCTTCGGATGTGACTGTCGTAGGCAATCCTGCTCGTTATGTCGAGAAAAATACTGCGAAGTCTGCCTCTCAATTACTTGGCAATACCGATCAAGAAACGAACCCAAATACTATTATAGATTATGCTAAGTCTATTGGTTTCCAGCCTTATGCAATTGCCCCGAATCTGCCTGACCCTGTCGCTGAAGCCTTTCGCATATTACTGAATCATATGCAGTCAACCGATCGCAGAATCGATACCATGTGTCATACGATGCAAGAACTGAATCCTTCTTTCTGTGACAAAAAGAATCAGCCCATCCAAGCTGATGACTTGCCTATTATTCAAGATATCAACGCAGCAACACATACCAAACCCATGAAAAGAAGACAAAAATCCTAATAAAGAGAACCAGTTCTACATTCTAGACAGGTGTAATTAATACGCATTAGATACGGTTTTTAAGTTGTTATTTGGATTTTTTTCGCTATAGTCTTCAGGGTGAAACACAAACTGTGCTTACAGTTTTATAGGGCTTAGAGTCCCTTATATAAATTCAATTCTGATTGGGATGATCTTAGAAAATATGCGACCACTTACTTTGAAACCTCACTTGCTTAGTGTCTCTATTCTTACTGCATTTGCACTTGGTGCCTGCCAACAAACCCCACCGCCAATTCCTGTAAATAGTGTCCCGCTATCGGCAGAATATAATCGTAACCTGCTCATTCCTCCGGCAGCACCGGTTGTTGATGAAGATCCGCTAGCGCTCCAAATTAAAGCAATTGATCGCAGTGACTATGATGGTCGCATCGCACTACTTGCTAAATATGCAAAGCATTATCCACCGCACTTTGACAATAAGCGTGCACGCCGTGCCGCTGAAGTTGAAGCAAAAGATCTGGCAGAAACGCTCAACGTTATCGCAAATGACCCCCAAGCCACTCATGCACAATTACTGCAAGGATTCAAAGCGAATGGACTTGCACGCAATTTAGACGTGGGCAAAGACACCACCACTAACGCCAATAATTTCATGCGCCGGGCTCTGAAAATGAAGCCCAATGACCCTGAAACAAACTTTTGGTTCGGTGTTTTGCTGTCTGAGGGCGGTGGTATGAATGAAGGTATTCCTTATTTGAACAAAGCGGCGAAGGGTGGGTACTCTGAAGCCTATCTATCTATTGCCAATGCCTATCTATCTCTCAATAAAAAAGCAAAAGCTTTGGGTGCCTTAGAAAGCTATAAACGTCTGGTACCTGATGATGCACGTATACCGGAGATGGTAGATGCCGTGAAAACTGATAAAGCTTCGATTTGGTAAAATAACTCGTACTACGCGTTTTTGAATCAACGCGTAGTACAATACCAGATGTGAAATTCTATACTACCCATTGAGAAAGCTTTATGTCCCTGACTTGTATTACCCAACCCCATCCGAACCTCAACGCAACCATTCAAGATGGAATCTTAGAACTTGTCCTTAATCGCCCTGAGCGCAAGAATGCTCTCTTTGGTGAGTTTTATTTAGCTTTAGAACAAGCGATTCTTGAGGCTGATCAAGATCCAGCAGTTCGCGTTGTTTTACTCCGGGGGGAGCAGGATTTTAGTGCAGGGAATGATCTACAAGATTTTGCAAACTCACCAGCCTCAGGAATTGATGCACCACCGTTCCGCGTTCTTCGCGCAGCGACAGCATTAACTAAGCCTTTGATCATTGCTGTTCGTGGAGTCGCTGTTGGGATTGGTACCACGTTATTGCTTCATGCAGATCTAGTCTATTGCGATGCTACTGCCCGTTTTCAAATGCCTTTTTTAAGTTTAGGGCTATCGCCTGAAGGCGCTTCGACATTGCTACTTCCACAACGCGCAGGGTATTTAAAAGCGGCTGAATTTTTACTTTTGGCTGAACCATTCACTGCTGAAGCTGCTCTAAATGCAAAACTCGTCAATCAAATCATTCCTAATGATGTTTATGCATATGCACGTGAGAAAGCCATACGCATTACTCAATTGCCGATTGCTTCTATCAAGCTCACTAAGGCGATGCTGCGTGATACCACTCCGACAACTGTTGTCGAACGCATTAACTCAGAAGCCATTGAATTTGTTCAGCGCGTCAAAACACCAGAGATGAAAGAAGCCCTAATCGCTTTTAAAGAAAAACGTGCCCCGAACTTTAGGCAATTTGATTAAGAATAGCGTTCAAAATAAAAAAGACACGTCATCGACGTGTCTTTTTTATTTTTATCAGCGATATAAACTTTACTGATAAAACTCGATTTTCACGACATCAAATGCAGGCATTTCATATGGATGTGATATTTTGAGTGCCTCAATGACAGCATGGATATCATGGTCTTCGACAATGGTCTCCACACGCCACTCAGTTACAGTTTCAAGTTGACCAACTTCACCCAGAAAAGGATTTGAGCTTGCTAATGGTCTAAACTGACCTTGGCCTTGTACTTGCCAACAACAACAATCATATGACCCATACCGTCCAGCACCCATAGCAAAAATCGCACTTTTAACGACTTCAACATGAGTGTCCGGAACATAAAAAGTCAGTTTATACATAAGCTTTGAGCTGCTTTAATGTTTAACCTGCAAAACTACGGGCATTTCTAAATAAACGTAGCCATGCACCATCTTCAGTCCAATCCTCTGGTTTCCAACTATGTTGTAATGCACGGAAGTTCCGTTCGGGATGAGGCATCACTAATGTTGCCCGGCCATCACCCGATGTCACTCCAGTGATTGCTTCAGGAGAGCCATTAGGATTCAAAGGATAAATTTGAGTAGGTGTCCCATGGCTATCAACAAAACGCATGGTCACTTGCTCATGCGCATTCAATGCTGCCAATTGATCCACAGTTGCATCAACGCGGCCTTCACCATGTGCAATCGCAATCGGTAAAATAGAACCGGCCATGCCTTCCAGTAAAACTGAACGAGATTTTTCAACACGAACGTTGACCGCACGTGCTTCAAATGATTCGCTGGTATTACGACGGAAACGTGGGAAAAGCTCTGCTTGAGGGATCAACGTTTTCAACTGCGATAACATTTGACAACCATTACAAACACCAAGCGTAAATGTTTCGCTACGATGAAAGAAACTCTCAAACTGATCCCGAAGTTTCGCATGATACATGACTGATTTTGCCCAACCACCACCGGCACCGAGTACGTCGCCGTAACTGAAACCACCACAAGCGACTAGACCTTGGAAATCATCTAAGCGCACGCGTCCGGCCAATAAATCACTCATATGAACGTCATAAGTTTCAAAGCCAACACGATCAAAAGCAGCGGCCATTTCAAGCTGACCGTTGACGCCTTGTTCGCGCAAGATTGCCACTTTAGGTTGGCTTAAGTTCAAAAAGGGTGCTTCAACAGGCTCATTAAGATCAAAGGTTGCTTTTGCAATCAAACCTTGATGGGTGGCATCACTGATCAGTGCATACTCTTGATCAGCACACTCACTGTTATCCCGTTGACGCTGAATCTGATGACTCACCTTAGCCCACGCCAATTGAAGCTCGGTACGTGGCAAACTCAGTCCAGCAACGGTTAACGTATCACTATCATTCACTGTACCTATGACTCTCACCGCATCTGCAAGTGGAGAACTACTCAGAGCTGTCTGCAATTCAGCCCAATCACTGGTACGCACTTGAACAACACAACCGACTTCTTCAGCGAATAACTCTGCGATTGGATCGCTACCGAGTTTAAGGTCAACCCCTAAACGACTTGCAAACATCATTTCACTGACTGTCGCGAGAAGGCCACCATCTGAAATATCATGATATGCAAGCAGCTTGCCGGCTTTAGTCCATGCTTGGATGACATTAAAGAATACTTTAAGGTCATTCGCATCATCAAGATCGGCCGCGACCTCACCCAGATGGTTATAAACCAATGTCAATACAGATGCACCTAGACGGAACTGACCACGCGAGAGATCAACACGAACCAGCACGGTCTCATCATCGACTCTGCGTAACTCAGGTGTTACATGTAACTGTACATCAAGTACAGGCGCAAACGCGGTGACAATTAAAGACATTGGCGAAGTGACCGCTTTCTCAACGCCTTCATCATTCCACGTCGTACGCATCGATAGGGAGTCTTTGCCCACAGGAATTGCGATTTCAAGTGCAGGACATAACTCCATGCCAATCGTGCGTACCGCTTCAAAAAGGGCTTGGTCTTCACCAGGTTGGCCTGCTGCGGCCATCCAATTTGCTGAGAGTTTGATATCACTCAACTTCTCGATCGGCGTTGATGCCAAATTGGTAATGGCTTCTGCGACACATAGACGTGCAGATGCTGAAGGATTCAGTAAGGCCACTGGCGGGCGTTCGCCCATGCTCATGACTTCGCCTGTAGTACTCTGATGGCCAGTTACAGTAACAGCGCAATCCGCAACTGGAACCTGCCAACGACCAACCATTTGATCACGGGCAACAAAACCAGTGATCGAGCGATCACCAATCGTAATCAAGAATGACTTGCTGGCAACCGTTGGATGACGTAAAACGCGGAAAATTGCATCTTTCAGATCAATTTTCGCTGTATCGAATGCAGTACCGATAGTCTTCACATCGCTGTATTCACGCTGTAATTTCGGTGCGCCACCCAGCATGACCTGCATAGGCAAATCAACAGGATTATTGCCAAAATGAGTATCACTGACGGTCAAATGACGGACATCAGTTGCTTCACCCAGCACAGCAAATGGGCAACGTTCACGGGTGCATAGACTTTCAAATAATTTCAAAGACTCTGGGCGAATCGCCAAGACATAACGCTCTTGTGCTTCGTTTGACCAGATTTCCATGGGTGACATCCCAGCTTCTAGCGATGGAATATTACGCAAGTTTAAAATCGCACCCAATTTATGGTCATTCACCAACTCTGGCATCGCATTAGACAAGCCACCAGCACCGACGTCATGAATAGAAACAATAGGATTAGACTCCTCCATTCCCCAACAGGCATCAATCACCTCTTGGCAACGGCGTTCCATTTCTGGATTCTCACGCTGAACCGATGCAAAGTCGAGCTGCTCACCCATCGTACCGCTATCGACACTCGATGCGGCGCCACCGCCTAATCCGATCAGCAGCGCAGGGCCGCCTAACACAATCAACAGATCCCCTTGTTGGATCGGTAATTTTTCAACATGGTCAGGACGGATATTGCCGTAACCACCGGCAAGCATAATCGGCTTGTGAAAGCCGCGGACATTGCCATTTAAATTCAATTCAAAAGTACGGAAGTAACCGCAAAGATTGGGGCGACCAAATTCGTTATTAAATGCGGCAGCGCCAAGCGGGCCATCCGTCATAATCTGAAAAGGCGATGCCATACGCGATGGCTTGCCATACTCTGCACCTTCTTTGTCTTCCCACGGCTCGCGTGCACCCGGAATGTTAAGGTTGGAAACCGTAAAACCAGCTAAGCCGGCCTTAGGCTTACCACCGCGACCCGTTGCGCCTTCATCGCGAATCTCACCACCTGAACCGGTTGCGGCACCTGCAAAAGGGGCAATCGCTGTAGGATGGTTGTGCGTTTCTACCTTCATCAAGACATGGGTGGCTTGGTTGGTATAGCTGTATTTATGCTGTTTACTTTGCGGATAAAAACGGGCAGCAGAAGAACCAACGATTACAGAAGCATTGTCTTTATAAGCTGACAGTACATTTTCAGGAGATGTTTTATAGGTATTCTTGATCATTTGAAACAGTGATAAAGGCTGTTTTGCACCGTTCACCGTCCACTCTGCATTAAAAATTTTATGACGACAATGCTCTGAATTCGCTTGAGCAAACATCATGAGCTCGATATCGTTTGGATTACGTCCTAAGCGGGTGAATGCATCCGTCAAATAATCAATTTCTTCAATCGAAAGTGCAAATCCGAATTCACGATTAGCTTTAATTAAAGCATCACGTCCATTTTCTAAAATATCAATGGTATTAAGAGGTTTTGGTTCCGTTACATGAAACAATTGGCCAGCTTGTTCAACATTATCAAATACGCTTTCGGTCATACGATCATGCAAAAGTGCCTTGAGCTCTCTAGTCGCAATGTTTACACCATGCAAGGTATAGAGTATTCCTCGTTCTAAACGGTTCACCGCAACATCACAGTTTTTAAAAATATCAATCGCTTTAGATGACCACGGAGAAATCGTCCCCACACGTGGTGTCACAAGGACTTGAATACTGTTGGGTGATTTTACTTGGACTGTAAAAGTTTGATCATCGTTTAATAAACCGACAGCTGCTTTAAGCTGTTTGGTGTCTAAAGACTGATCGAAGAAATAAAGAAATTGACTTTCTACTCCTTCTACAGACGCAAGACTAGATAAACGGGAGAGCAACTGACGTTGCTTGAAGGTAGAGAGTGCAGGCGCACCAGCCACAATAAACATACTAGGACGAGCTCCATTAACAATCACACAGACTGCTAAAGCCTTAGAAAGAAGGTGTATATGATACGCGTGTTTGCGCTTCTGCTCTAGTCCTTAACATGATTTAACAATGATTAAAACGAACATTGTGCATCACTTTAAGTCCATCGTTATATCTGTCATGATACAACGGTGGACTTAAAAACATTCTGTTCTTACCCAAAACAATCAGGAGTTACAGTACGATGCGATCAATATCTAAAAACAGCTTAACAAAATCAATTATTGCACTCACTACCTTACTCCCTGTATTGACTCATGCTGAAAACATTACCGTATTCGCGGCTGCAAGTTTGAATAATGCCTTAACTGAAATTTCAAAACTGTATGAGACAAGCCATCCTAATGACAAAATTCAAACCTCCTTTGCTGCATCATCAGTCCTTGCCAAACAAATCCAAGCAGGCGCCCCAGCTCAGATTTTTATTTCAGCTGATGAGCCATGGATGGATAGCTTGGAAAAAAGTAATGTCCTGATCGACAAATCACGGGTTAAACTACTTGCTAATCAGCTAGTCCTAATCACTCCTGCGGATCACACCTTCCCAGTTATGATGGAAAAAGATTTTCATCTTGCGCGGGCTTTTACAGGGAAAATTTGTTTGGGTAATCCAGATAGCGTGCCAGCCGGCAAATATGGTAAACAATCGCTGACTACGCTAGGCTGGTGGGATGAGCTCCAATCGCGTGTCGTACCGACTGAGGATGTCCGCAGTGCACTTGCATTTGTCGCACGTGGTGAGTGCCCTGTCGGCGTGGTCTATTCAACGGATGCCCTGATCAGTGATAAAGTGAAGATCATTGGGACTTTTCCGGATAAAAGCCATGCTCCTATTATTTACCCCCTCGCCTTGCTAAAGACTTCAGCGACTCAAACCCAAGCAAGTCCGGCAAGTCAACAATTCTGGCAATATTTACAGCAGCCAACGGCTCAAAAAATATTTGGTAAATACGGATTTGGCGCTGTCAAACATTAAATGATCGATTCTCTCAGCTACCTTAGCCCAAGCCTCAGTCCCGCTGAATCACGCGCGCTGTTTTTATCCGTAAAAGTCGCTTTTTGGTGTACTCTGATGGGGGTACTTCCAGCGCTTGGTATCGCGTGGTTACTTGCAAGGCGGGACTTTTGGGGGAAATCTTTGCTTGAGGCACTGGTTTATCTGCCCATGATTTTACCACCTGTTGTTCTCGGTTATCTCTTGCTCGTTCTTTTTGGACGGAACGGTTTCATCGGTCAGTGGCTCCAGCACTTCGACGTTCAACTCGCCTTTCACTGGACGGGTGCGGTACTCGCCTCTTGGTTAATGAGTTTACCGCTATTTGTGCAGCCCATTCGTTTGGCACTGCAAAATGTCGATATCCGACTTGAACAAGCGGCTCAGACCTTAGGTGCAAGCCCCATACGGGCCTTTCTGACCATTACATTACCGCTCTGTTATCCTGCCATTCTCATGGGTGCAGTTTTATCATTTGGAAGAAGTCTAGGTGAATTTGGAGCAACCATTACTTTTGTCGGAAATATAGACGGGGAAACACGCACACTACCACTGGCAATTTATTCAGCAATACAATCCCCTGATGGAGAAACGCTGGCTTTACGTCTAGTCATACTCTCAGTAATTGTTGCACTCTTAACCCTTTGGGCGAGCCAATGGCTTGCTCGTCGAAGCCAAACCCGCTTGGGATATCGTGATGTTTAAAACACAATTCAATTCAAGCGATGTGAATTATGCAACCGCTTGATTCATCCAATAACCAGGGCCTAGAATTTTCTTTGCGCTTACATCGTGGCGATGCCCAGACAGGCTTTCAACTTGATACCCAAGGTTGTTTTACAGCGCCCATTACAGCATTGTGCGGGGCTTCAGGTGCTGGCAAGTCAACGCTACTCGCACTATTTGCAGGGCTCTTAAAACCTGATCAAGGCTTGATTCGACTGAATGGACAATTGCTCGTGGATACGAGCGATCAGCTATTTACGCCTCCACATATGCGACACATTGGTTTGATGTGGCAGGATGGCCAACTATTTCCCCATCTCACTGTACGTAAGAATTTAATGTATGGCTACCAATTGCAGCCAGAACAATGTCGACGTTTTAGTCCAGAGTCCGTGATTGACCTTTTAGAAATCGGCGCACTTCTTGATCGGCAACCAAGACATCTTTCTGGAGGGGAACGTCAACGTGTGGCGCTAGGACGTACACTCCTTGCAATGCCTCAATTTCTCTTGCTTGATGAACCTTTAAATGCGTTGAACCAATCTTTAAAGCAACCCATTTTGGCATTTCTCAAGCAAGTTCCTAAACACTTCAGTATTCCACTGATCTATGTGACACATCAAATAGAAGAAACAAAGATTCTTGATGCAGAAACTTGGTTTTGTGAAGATGGGCGCTTAGTGAATATTTGATCTACGCAAAAAACTCATCGTCAGATCAGTATCTCTTCGATCAATTGCGCGACATGCTGAACAACCAAATCTTGGTCACGGCGTGCATGTTTAACGATTTGCACGCTTATATCCGGATAGGTGATAGGGAGTTCAAAATGCACAAAGTCATGCAAAGCATGTATAGATAAATAACGGCTTGGTAAAGTTGCTATCAGCTCAGAATCTAAAAGTAGTGAACTCGCAATCGAAATACTTGGGACCACCATACCAACACGACGTGATAATCCCTGTAAAGCTAAGCAGTCATCAATCGTATCCCTCACCTCTCCTCGATCTGAGATTAAGATATGCGGATAAGCCAACCAATTCGACAAATTGAAATCCGCTGCGGCAGGATGATGGCGATTCATGACGATAACATAATGTTCTCGTAGCAGTTCTTTACGCTGAAAAGGCAACTCAAGTAGAGGAAATGTTGATACCGCAAGATCAACATGACCACGTTCAATGTCATCTAATGCTGAGGCTACCCCTCGCCATGGCTCAATAACAAGGCTCACCAAAGGCGCACTTTCTGCAAGTCGCTTTTGTAACTGATAAATAATACATATGGCGGGATAGTCCGGCATAAGCACGCGAACATTTTGCGTCACGCTCTCAAATTGGACATTGGGCACATTAATAACTGCGCCAATGGCACTTAAGGCTTGTTTTAAAGGTTCCCGTAAGGCAAGCGCTTTCGGGGTTAAACGCATCCCTCCAGCACTGCGCTCAAGCAAGCGATCATTAAATAAAGTGCGGCAACGCTCGAGTGCATTCGAGGTCGCAGGCTGAGATAAACCAACACGTTCTGCAGCACGGGAAACATGTGCTTCAATTAATAGCGCATCGAGCACGATCAGTAAGTTGAGATCGACTTCCCTTAAATTCATTTCATTCATACCTGTTTTTCAATACATACTTTTGTTGAATCTAGTTTCTGCTCTATATATTTTGAACATAGATTCATTATAAAGAAGCTTAAATGACTCGGGATCATGAAGAGACTACCACTCCCTGCACGAAAAGCATGCATGTTTAAGTGGGATATTGTGTCTAGTGCTATATTTCTTTTACCAAATTTGGCATGATGGAAGTTCATTCATAAAATTCTGATTTTCTTATGTCAATGCGTTGGGCACAACTGCTCTCTCCTGCTCGCCTAGGTAGCAGAAAACACCATACAGAACAAGCGCGTAGCCCATTTCACAAAGACTATGATCGCATCATATTTTCGCAAAGCTTTAGACAACTCAATCGTAAAACTCAAGTTCATCCGCTGACACAAAACGATGCCGTCCATACTCGATTGACTCACTCGCTTGAAGTGTCGAGTGTTGGTCGCTCATTAGGAATGCTTGCCGCTGAGAAGATTGCAGATGACTTGCCACCATGGGTCACCCCCTCTGATGTCGGTGCAATTATTCAAGCCGCGTGCTTAGCGCATGACATTGGTAATCCGCCCTATGGGCATGCGGGTGAATACGCAGTTCGAGATTGGTTTGGGCAACCAAAGCAAGAACATCTCATGAGCCTACTGTCATCACCAGAGTTCAGTGATTTATGTCAGTATGAAGGCAATGCGCAAGGTTTTCGTATCCTCACCCGTTTGGAATATCACCCCAATGAAGGAGGAATGCGGCTCACCTACGCCACACTGGGCGCGTTCCTTAAATATCCAAGACTCGCAGCACCGCTTGAAGCCCAAGCAGGGCAACCGAGTCATAAGCGCACCAAATTTGGTTGTTATCAAAGCGAACGTGAACTGCTCGATGAAGTTGCAGAACATCTCGGATTGATTCGATTGAGTGAGAGCTCATACTGCCGACACCCTCTGGCCTACTTACTCGAAGCTGCAGATGATATCTGTTATGCCTTAATTGACTTAGAAGATGGTTTGTTACTGGGTATGCTGCATTACTCCGATGTAGAGCCGCTATTTTTAAAATTGATTGGTGATTACGGCACGCCGCATGAAGTATTGAATGATGTTCCCATCGCGCAAAAGCTGGCCGCTCTCCGCGGACGTGCGATGAAGCGTTTGGTTGAAGAAGTATCAGAAGCATTCAAGCGTAAACAATCCGACTTATTACGCGGAACGTTGCAAGGCAGTTTGCTAGACCATTGTCCACGCGACATTGCTGAAGGGATTGAGGCTGCAAAAAACTTAACTCGGACTCGGATTTTTACCAATCCACAAAAAGCCCGCTTAGAATTAGTTGCAAGTGCCAGTCTCCATGTCCTACTCGGTGCGTTAATGCCCCTTGCGCTTGACCGTGAACGTGAAACTTTCCGTGAGCATCGCCTTCTGGTGATTCTGAAGCATCACGGTGCAACATTGGGACTCGATCCTTACCAGAATATGATGCAAATCCTCGATGTAATCAGCGCGTTATCTGACCATCAAGCCTATGCGTTGGCACAAGATATCAAGGGCAACCGTGGCAATATGGGTTATTAATGTTTGCTCAAGAATACACTTAGAAGCATAAATTAACTCAGTAATAAGACAACAATAGGACATGCAATGATCGGTTCACTTACTGGCAAAATTCAATTGCTCACCGCACCGCATATCTTGATCGAGGTGGGCGGTATCGGCTATGAAGTGGAAACACCGCTTTCGACATTCTGTCAGTTGAAGAACGAACAAGTTGTTACCTTGTGGACTCATCTGACCGTGCGTGAAGACGCGCATTTGTTATATGGTTTCATCAATACTGATGATAAAGCGCTGTTTAGAATTCTGCTCAAAGTCAATGGTGTCGGACCTAAACTAGCTCTTGGCATCCTCTCTGGCATGAGCGCAGCCATGCTCATTCAATCTATTGAAATGCAGGATATTAGTACACTAACCCGCATCCCGGGTGTTGGTAAAAAAACAGCTGAGCGTCTGGTGATCGAACTGCGTGATCGTCTGCAAGGCCTATCCGCCACCATAGGGCAAACAAATATCACTGGCTCTACGCAAATCACACTTAGTGCCGCATCACCTCTAGCAGAAGCTGAAGCAGCATTGGTATCTTTGGGTTATAAACCCTTAGAAGCACAACGTGCCATTGCAGCAGTTAAAAACGATCATCAAGAAACCGCTGATTTAATTCGAGCGGCATTGAAAGGAATGCTTAAAACCTAATGGCTCTTTTTCCCGGTAATCCGTTTGTCCAGTCATCAAATCAAACGGCATCAAAATCAGGATTTGAACAAGATCGTTTGATCACTGGGCTTGCGCGTCCAGAAGATCAATTTGATCGTGCGATTAGGCCAACCAGCCTTGAGGACTATATCGGTCAGCCTATTGTCCGCGAACAAATGGAAATTTTTATCCATGCGGCGAAGTCACGCCAGGAAGCACTCGATCACACCCTTATTTTTGGACCTCCTGGGCTAGGCAAAACGACCCTCGCAAATATTATTGCCCGTGAAATGGGCGGCAATATGAAGTCAACCTCAGGCCCTGTGCTTGAGCGTGCAGGAGATTTGGCCGCACTGCTTACCAATTTAGAAGCAGGCGATGTCTTGTTTATCGATGAAATTCACCGCTTATCGCCGGTGATCGAAGAAATTCTCTATCCTGCGATGGAAGACTACCAACTGGACATCATGATTGGCGAAGGACCTGCCGCGCGATCTATTAAATTGGATCTACCCCCTTTTACATTGGTTGCCGCAACAACCCGTGCAGGTTTGCTCACCTCCCCATTACGAGATCGATTTGGGATCGTGCAACGCCTAGAATTTTACTCGATCGCCGATCTGACCACGATTGTCACTCGTTCGGCAAACTTGCTGAATGTTCCCATCCATCCCGAAGGTGCTATAGAAATAGCACGGCGCGCGCGCGGGACTCCGCGAATTGTGAATCGTTTGTTGCGTCGTGTTCGTGACTATGCTGAGGTAAAAGGCGATGGTGTAGTCACCAGTGACATTGCCGCACGCGCCCTAGATATGCTTGCAGTCGATAAACAAGGTTTAGACACGCTTGATCGTCGTTATTTACAAATGCTTTTAGAACGTTTCGATGGCGGACCGGCTGGCGTTGAATCTCTAGCCGCGTCACTTGCTGAAGACAGTGGAACGTTGGAAGATGTAGTTGAGCCTTATCTCATTCAGCAAGGTTTTGTTATGAGAACCGCACGTGGGCGTATTGCAACCCCTCAAGCCTACCTTCAATTTGGCTTGGAAGTACCTGTGCGCGGCGGATAATCTGAGCAGGATCAATATTAGACACACCAAAAAAATAGTTGCATCATATTTTCGTGCTGATCGTTATTTTATTGTACACTTTAAACTGATAATGCGGGATTAGTCACAGCTCCATTACAATTTGGCAGTGTGAAATATGGCAGAATATGCCTCTTATTGCTGTAGACCTTATCCAGATATTAAATCTAATTTTTTTCAGGAACCTTCATGAGTGTAAGTCCTTTGAGTGATAACAAAGCGCTGGTGTCTGCGTCGTCTCCAAGCACGTCGCCTGCCACGCTATCGCTCAATACCTTGTCGTTAAACGCACCCGGCGTCAACCTCGGCGCGTATATCAATACGATTAGCCAAATCCCGATTCTGACACCTGAGCAAGAAAAAGAGCTGGCTGAACGATATTTTTACGATGGTGATGTAGAAGCTGCCCGCGAACTCGTGCTGTCACATTTACGTTTCGTCGTGCATATTGCGCGCAGTTATGCAGGTTACGGCTTACCTCAAGGTGACTTAATTCAAGAAGGAAACGTCGGTTTGATGAAAGCCGTTAAACGTTTTGACCCCACGATGGGCGTACGTTTGGTGTCTTTTGCTGTGCATTGGATCAAAGCCGAGATTCATGAATTTGTCATTCGTAATTGGCGTATCGTTAAAGTAGCAACGACTAAAGCACAACGTAAACTGTTCTTTAACTTACGCTCCCTAAAAAAATCCAGTCGTAAGTTAACCCTGCAAGAAGCTGAGGATATCGCACGTGATTTAAACGTCACTGCAGCCCAAGTTCTTGAAATGGAAGGTCGTCTAACCGCTTATGATGCTTCTTTTGAAGCACAGGCTGAAGATGATGAAGAGGGTCGTGTCGCGCCAGTCATGTATTTGGAAGACAATCGATTTGACCCAGCACGTGAAGTTGAAGAGGCCGATTGGGAAGATCACAGCAATCGCGCATTGGCTTCTGCCATGGGTAAATTGGATGATCGCTCACGCACGATTCTCAAACGTCGTTGGCTGGATGACGAAAAAGCCACTCTGCATGAGCTTGCGGCCGAGTATAAAGTCTCTGCTGAACGTATCCGTCAACTTGAAAAGAATGCAATGGACAAAATCCGTACTGCTATGTCCGCTGGCTGATTCTCAAAAGAAAAGAAGATGGTTATTTAGAAAGTCAGCGAATTAAAACTGATTATAGAAAAGCTGCGGTTAGATGTTGATTGATATTTTAAGGCGCAATTAAATGAATGGATTGGTCATTGCTGCACTCAATCTTGCTCTCGCAGTCATATTGGGTGCATTTGGCGCACACGCGGTTAAAGCCCGTGTCAACCCAGAGCAACTCGACTGGTGGCATACCGCTACAGCGTATTTTTTCTATCATGCAATAGGTTTATTGCTCATCGGTGTTTTAGCTCGACTCCTCCCTACTCTATCTTTGCGCTGGCCTGCAATTTTTATTCAAATTGGTATCTTCATATTTTGTGGTTCTTTGTACCTCTTGGCATTGGGCGCGCCACGCTGGTTGGGTGCTATTACGCCAATTGGTGGCTTAGCATTCATCTTAGGATGGTTGACGCTCGCACTACAGGTCGCTAAAGCATGAGTTTGTTGATAGTCGTTAATGGTGAAACTCACTCAACGAATTGCCAGACGCTGGCTGAATTAGTCATCGAACTCGCATTAACTGGAAAACGCTATGCGATTGAAGTAGATGGTGCGCTCATCTCTAAACATCGTCATACAGAGTTTATACTGCATGATATGCAAAAAATTGAAATTGTTCATGCGGTTGGAGGCGGTTAATGGCAACATGTTGTGATATCGATGGTCATGAAGAATCATTAAACTTAATCACTCTAAGTGAGTTGCTCTGGCCACAGTTTGTCTATCACGACGGGCGTATCTATTTAGATCATGCACCAGAAACTGACGATTACCTTGAGCTTCTGCTCGCCTGTGAATATGACAAGACTACGGTTCAAGCGCTATGCAATCATCGTCATGTATTAGAATACTTTGCCATGTTTGATGCCAAAGCGACGCCCACCCGAGCTGAACTCATCACGCTTGGTCAACGTTTGCAAGCAATGTGGCAAGCAAAACTGGCTAAAGACTTCCCTCATTTAGAGATCATTGTCGCTTTTGATGTGCAAGATGATGATCCCGATGAAGACTTACAAATCGTTGTTTATGAAGAAGAGTCCGTATGATGAATGCTTTGATCACCCCTTCTGTATTTCAAGATCAGCCCTTAATCATCGGGACGCGTACCTTTTCTTCACGATTATTAGTTGGTACAGGCAAATATAAAGACCTCGCAGAAACGGGTACTGCAATCAGTACCAGTGGTGCTGAGATTATAACTGTTGCTATTCGACGCAGTAATATTGGGCAGAATCCAGGTGAACCCAACTTACTGGATGTCATTCCTCCTGAACGCTACACTATCCTCCCGAATACGGCTGGATGTTTTGATGCAGATAGTGCGGTGAGAACATGTATGCTCGCACGTGAATTACTGGATGGCCATAACTTAGTTAAACTTGAAGTTCTTGGTGATACCAAAACACTTTACCCTAATGTTGTAGATACCCTCAAAGCCGCACGTACGTTAATCGATGATGGATTTGAAGTCATGGTTTATACCTCTGATGATCCAATCATTGCCAAAGAATTAGAAAATATGGGCTGTGTGGCCGTCATGCCTCTGGGCAGCCTCATCGGCTCGGGACTTGGCTTAACCAATCCGCATAACATTCGCCTTATTCTTGATAATGCTAATGTCCCGATTATCGTTGATGCTGGTGTGGGTACAGCCTCAGATGCTGCAATTGCGATGGAACTCGGATGTGCTGGCGTGCTCATGAATACAGCAATTGCCGCCGCACAGAATCCTATTTTGATGGCTTCTGCCATGAAAAAAGCTGTCGAAGCGGGTCGTGAAGCATTCCTGGCAGGACGTATGCCTAAAAAAGCTTACGCCAATGCAAGCTCGCCTGAGACTGGATACTTTTTCAAAT
Organism: Aquirhabdus sp.; assembly: GCF_046462495.1. Lineage (NCBI taxonomy): Bacteria > Pseudomonadati > Pseudomonadota > Gammaproteobacteria > Moraxellales > Moraxellaceae > Aquirhabdus > Aquirhabdus sp. The sequence goes on from NZ_JBKGVE010000010.1 coordinate 101,840, forward strand.
AGACAGTATATTAATTTGAATATGTTAGGTGTTTTATTTAAAACCTTAATCTACACTCAAAAAAACAAACTGGGATTTGATACATGAAAAGTTTATATGCTACTCGTCAAAACAATACCTTCTCACATGGCTTTCTAAATCTATTAATCATAGGTTCAGTAAGCGTATTTTTAAGCGCGTGTGCTGCTGGGCCCAGTTCTTCAGCAACACAGGTATCAGGTACTACTAAAACTTGTACTGTAGAAGAGCCAACTATCGGTAGTAACTTCTCCAAGCATAAGCCTTGCCGTGTGATGACTGAAGAAGAACGTCGTCAAACGGAACAACAAGCTCGTGACATGATCGATGATCAAATGGGTAGAACTATGGCTTCAAAAAGTTCAAATTAACAGTGAGCATGGTTTCACTGTGATGAAGCCTTTCTCTCAACGATATCTTTACAGTCTGTATATTTTTTAATTACGCTTGCATCGCAAAACATATCGCCATCAAGCATGAATATTTATTTACCTGCCGCCAATTGATTGAATAAAGTATCTTAAGACCAATTCTTGCAGAGTTAATCTCGATACTCTTCAAAAACTGGCACATTTTCTATATCAAAAATACCACTGCGCCAATAGCTTGGGATATGGTTATTCCTTAAACTACCCACACTCAGTACGATACTCACCAAAAGCACATTGATGGATATGACTGTGTTCTATACAAATTCTCTACTCTCTTTAATCAAACACCATGACAAAAGGAAATGTCCATGACCGTGATCTCCCAAGATTATCCTTCTTCAGTGCAACAACAAGTTAGCGAAGCGGAATGGCAAACCCGAATTGATTTGGCTGCTGCTTATCGTCTAGTCGCTTTATTTGGCTGGGATGACCTCGCCTTTACGCATATTTCTGCACGAGTGCCTGGGCCTGAGCATCATTTTCTAATTAATCCGTATGGCATGCTTTTCGATGAAATTACAGCATCGAGTCTCGTCAAAGTTGACTTAGATGGCAATATCGTCATGGAGACAAATTATCCGATTTCACCTGCAGGCTTCGTGATCCATAGCGCCATCCACGCTGCGCGAGAGGATGTCAAATGTGTATTACACATTCATAGCCTAAACGGTGTCGCGGTCTCCGCACTAAAACATGGGATACTACCCATCTCTCAGCAGTCCACTTTTGTTTTATCGTCACTTGGCTATCATGATTATGAAGGCATCGTACTCAGCGATGATGAAAAACCACGACTGGTAAACAACCTCAATAATAAAATGTTTCTGATGCTGCGTAATCATGGATTACTCACTGTGGGGGACTCGATTGCTGATGCTTTTGTCAAAATGTATTTGTTTGAAACGGTCTGCGCAATTCAAATCCGTGCACAATCCGGGAATAGTGAACTGGTTGAAGTCGATCCAAGAATCGTTGCGGGTGTTAAAAATTCTGTGAGTAAGGCAACAACCGGATTAGGTATCGGCGCATTGAACTGGCCTGGTTTACTCAGAAGATTGGATCGTGCAGATCACTCTTATAAAGATTAAATACATGAAATTTGTACCAATCTATACACCTCTTTAGGATTTCATAATGTCTGAGCTAAACCTTTATGTCGACACTCAATATGCAAGTCCTTACGCTATGTCGGTGTTTGTTGCACTGACAGAAAAAAGATTACCGTTTAACATGACTGCTGTCGATCTAGAGAGGGGTGAAAATCATGCCGAAGCGTATGCTGGAACATCCATTACAGGTCGCGTTCCAACACTTGTTGATGGTGATTTTTCATTGTCGGAATCCTCAGCAATTACTGAATATTTAGAGGAAAAATATCCAGAAATAGCCATTTATCCGAAACAACTTCAAAAACGCGCACGCGTTCGGCAAATTCAGGCTTGGTTACGCAGTGACTTGCTGCCTATCCGACAAGAACGCTCTACAGAAGTGATCTTCTATCAAGCACAAACACAACCGCTCTCTGAACAAGCACACTTAACGGCCCAAAAACTGTTTCGCGCTACCAATCAATTGATTACGACCCAGTCACAATACTTATTTGAAGACTGGTGTATCGCCGATATTGATCTTGCGCTAATGCTCAATCGTCTGATTCTGGCAGGGGATGACGTACCTGAGCATCTCGTCGCATATGCAAAATACCAATGGCAGAGACCTTCCGTTCAGCTCTGGGTAAATCAAAAACGACCATTGCTATAATCTTAAGCTTAATACTTTAAATTAACTCCCCGCTTTTAAAACCACCAATTTTACATCCACCGAGCCATCATCCGACGATACTAAAATTTCGTCATCTTGAATCGTGAAGCTAAATCGCATTGACCGTGTGACCAATGCAGTCAATGCTTCACTGGCTTCGGGTAAAAGCTGTAAAATAGTAACGTTCTCTAAACGCGCAATTTTATTTTCCAGCGCCTTCCACCAAACATCTGTACTAGTGTTGTAGCTGAGAACAACCACTTTCTTAGAACGATTAGATGCCTTTTTGATCCGTGTTTCATCAGGTTGACCGACATCAACCCACAGTTGAATCGCATCCGTCAAATCTTTATCCCAAATGTCCGGCTCATCAACTTCAAACAAACCTTTTGTAAAACTCAGCGACTCACTGGCATAAAGACCAAACATCAGTACACGAGCCATAACCCGCTCCTCCGTTTCGGAAGGATGACGTGCAATCGTTTGACTATGTGTTTCATAGTAATGACGATTCATATCTGCAATTTGCAGGTCGGCTTTATAAATTGTTGCCTTAAGTGCCATGAAAAAATCCGCCTAACCGATTACAATGAAAATGATGCGCAAGCATAGTAGATTTATGTCTTGAAATCATGAATATTTTTTTGTAAAAACAATAAATGATCAATTACATACGAAGCTAACTGATCTTGCTTTATAGAGAATACGGTTCGTTTTAGAATAAACTCACGAACTTTCGCCTCACACCTTGTATGGAAACCAGCATGTCACAACATCCGACCAAAGAAGCCCATTTGCTCATTCGTGCAAGATTGCTTTATGGAGAGGAAATTGCTATTGGACCAGGAAAAGTAGATTTATTGGCAGCCATTTCTGAAAAAGGCTCCATCTCGGCAGCGGCTAAGCACATGAGTATGAGCTATCGCCGCGCATGGCTACTGGTTGATACAATGAATCGTTGTTTCAAAGAACCTTTGGTGATATCAACTGCAGGTGGGAAACAAGGAGGAGGAGCACAATTAAGTACGCTCGGTTTAGAGATGCTCAAAAATTACCGCACTCTTACTTCAGCACTTGAGCACACAGCAGCGCAGTATGTGGAGGATCTGCAAAAACACCTCCTTCAGCGAGAATAATCTCTCCTATTACATTTACATAGATCAAATCCCTAATAAATGTGCACTACTGCAACTGTACTGCTGTAAAAACATTACCTTATAAACGCAACGTTTATTAACGGTCAATCCCAATATATTTCTTTATCATAAATGCTAAATCTAATGTTTACTGGAACTTAAACTCATTATGCACAATCGTACGCTTCATAAGCGATTCGGCTTATTTACCCAAATGAGCTTTGTCATCGCAATTCCAATCAGTTTCGCACTCATAAGCCAATCTGCTCAAGCATTTGAACCCTATCAGGCAACTTATAACTTTAATATCGCCGGTCTCCTGAATGGTAATGCTTCGCGCACGCTGAGCCAGCAAGATGGGCTTTGGAACTACACCTTTAAAGCCAGTGTTGTGTCTATGGCGACCGCAAGTGAAGTCAGTCATTTTCGTTATGAATCATCCAAGATTCAAACCCTTGATCATGCCTATAACTTTAAATTCCTGAATAACATTAAAAACAGTAGTTTCAAAATTGATTGGCCGAATAAGATAGTCACGGCCTCTTCGACCAAAAATGGCGATACCTCCTACCCCGCCCAAGTCGGGGCTTTAGATATGCTTAATCTCGAGTTACAGGTCAGAGAGGATATCAAACACAAACAGCTTCGCCCGTCATATCTCCTTGCTAGCGAAAAAGGGATTACCGAAATTCAATTTGTGAACGAAGGTGAGGAGAAAGTTGAGACACCGGCGGGTGAATATGAAGCAGTGAAGCTACGTTTAGTGCAGGATAATGAAAAACGTAAAACCTATTTTTGGTTGGCGCCAAAACTCGACTACCTTCCCGTACGTGTGCATCAAGATGATGGTAACTTGTCCTATGAGTTGAATTTGACTAGCTATCAGGTAACAGGAAAAACGACTGCTGAAAAGTAACTGTCAAAATCTCTGAACGCTATCTTCAAAATGTTGATTGTACTTGCGTACTGATTTGATTATGCTGCTCAAAGACCCGATGGGAAGTTGCTTTGGCTCCCATAAAAATATTGATTGCAAGGAGCAAGCATGATCATTTTAGCCAGCGTACTGATTGCACTTGTTGCCGCTTTACACTTCTACTTTTTAATATTGGAAATGTTTTTTTGGGATAAACCGTTAGGTCGGAAAGCATTTGGCTTAACCCCTGAGTTTGCTACGGCTTCAAAAGCGCTTGCTGCCAATCAAGGTCTATACAATGGATTTCTTGCGGCAGGTTTAAGTTGGGGAATTTGTCTTGGCGATGCCGGTTTCTCGATCAAATTATTCTTTTTAGCTTGTGTCATTGTCGCCGGATTATTTGGCGCACTCACTGTCAGTCGAAAAATATTCTTCATCCAAGCAGTACCCGCTATTTTAGCAGTGATCGCAGTATTTCTTTCCCATTAAAAGCATGTATGAGGTTCATACATTCACTTCAAAAGCTTCTGAGAACCTATTGCAAAAGAAGCTTTTTGAATGAGCCCATCAGTCACCTCATAAATACACATCATTTCAAGCGTTCCCTTCCCTTCAGGAAAATTACGAGTAATGCATTCATAGTCAATGACAATATTCCCCATAACGATACGTTGAAGTAACTCCGCATAAAGATCTGGCTCAGAAAAACGAACTACGATACGGGCTCGCATTTCCTCATGTCCAAATGCAAAACGCTCTCCATGCAACGTAAACTGCTCAGCAGTCAATGCATAAGTTGCAAGCCAGGCTGCTACATTCTTGGCGTTATACGCGTCTAGCTGTTGTTGCACTACCACTTCTGCTGAAGATATCGCCATCACCCGATTCTCTGTCGTTAAATCTGCATAGAAAAGACGATAGACGTCTTTGATTGTTCGAATCCAATACGCTGATAGAAACGATGTGCAGCCTCTCGTGTCACATTGGAGCGCACTCGAATTTGTCCTAAACCTTGATCGCGTGCCCATTGTCTGGATTGTGAGACGAGCTCAAGCCCGATGCCTTTACCTCGGAAACTTTGGTCAACGACCAAACCTCCGATTTCAGCAAATGGCGACGACTCGACACGATATGCAGTAAAAGTATGCACCCAGCCCACAACCCGACCATAAATCTCAGCAATTAAGACCTGCTGATCAAATTGGCTGAGAATCGTTTCAAGTCGTTTTAAGATTTCAGCAACTGTAGCGGGGTAACCCAATTGACGAGATAACTCCACTAATATTGCAGCGTCATCCAATTGGGCTTTACGAATAATCACATCTGGCATGACTTACTCGGCACGGGTGGCTCTCAATACTTCCTCAATCGTCGTTTTACCTAAAAGCACTTTCTGTAAACCGTCTTGACGAATAGAAGGAGCAATCGTTCGAGCCAGTTCTTCGAGCTCATGCTCGGCCACTTCACTATGGATCAAGCGACGCATGGCATCATCCACAGGCACCACCTCATAAATTGCCGTACGACCAGAAAAACCTGATTCATTGCACTTTTCACAACCGACAGCAATTGGAAGTTTGAGTGGATGCTCATGCTTCACGAGCGTAAATAAAGCCTCTTCATAATCATCTGCTTCACGCCATGAATGACAATGTGGGCATAAGGTACGTACGAGTCGCTGTGCGACCACCCCAATCAATGAGCTAGAGAGTAGAAAAGGTTCTATCCCCATATCTTTAAGACGGGTTACTGCACCAATTGCGGTATTGGTGTGTAGTGTGGACAAGACCAAATGCCCTGTCAGCGATGCTTGAACTGCTATTTCAGCCGTTTCTAAATCTCGAATCTCACCCACCATCACCACATCTGGATCTTGACGTAGCATCGCACGTAAACTACGGGCAAAGGTCATATCAACTTTGGTATTCACCTGCGTCTGGCCTATCCCTTCCAGTTGATATTCGATAGGATCTTCGGCTGTCAAAATATTACGCGTATGGTCATTCAAATCAGACAGTGCAGCATACAGGGTTGTTGTTTTCCCCGAACCAGTCGGGCCTGTGACCAAAATGATGCCATGAGGTCGATGAATCAGTTGAGTCAGTCGTTTGTAATCATCATCCATAAGCCCTAAGTGAGACATGTTTAAGCGCCCTGCTTGCTTATCCAGCAGACGCATCACAACACGTTCACCATGACTGGAAGGCAATGTTGACACGCGGACATCAACCTCACGCCCAGCCAGCCGCAAAGAAATACGACCATCTTGTGGGATGCGTTTCTCAGCAATATCGAGACGGGCCATGACTTTAATACGAGAAACAAGTAAAGGAGCAAGTTCACGACGTGGTTGAACAATCTCACGCAATTGCCCATCTACGCGCAAACGCACAGACAGTTTTTTCTCAAATGATTCAATATGAATATCCGAAGCATTTAAACGGATCGCTTCGGAAAGCAAAGCATTAATCAGGCGGATGATCGGTGCATCATCTTCTTGATCCATCAAGTCTTCAGCCTCAGGAACCTGATCCGCAAGGCTCAATAAATCATGGTGATCTTCAAGACCAGCAGCGACTTCTTGTGACTGTCCACTATCGCGAGAATAGGAACCCGCTAATAAACGGGTAAACTCATCATCGGTAACGGTCTGATAGGTTGATGGCGCACCAACCATACGCCGTGCTTCATTCAACGCAGGCAATGGCGCGTTTTGACGTAATACAATCGTCGTATGCTGACCGTCAAATTTAAGTAAAACGCCGTGACGTTTAGCAAAACTATAAGGAAGTTGGTTCGGTTGCTGATAAGGTAATTGCACTACATCGTCCATTGTGATTGAAGCATCATATCAGCGAGTGTACTGGAAGTAAGCTTTGATGTGAAATAGCTTTGTTATCCTTTTGGCAAAGCTTTAAGTCAGCGTAGCTGAAAATCACAATATCTGAGAAATTTAAGGCTGACGAATTTCCATATAACCTGTTTTACGCATTCGTTCAGGTGACATCCCTGTTAGCCGTTGAAACATGCTGATAAATGCCGAGGGAGTGCTATACCCGAGTTCAGCCGAGATATGTTGCACCGACCAACCTTCATCCAGCAAAGACATGGCACTGACCAACTTCAAACGTTGTCGCCACTCATTGAACGAAACCCCAAGTAGCTTTTGGCAATGCCGTAATAGGGTGCGTTCAGTCATGCCAAACTTTTCGGCCCAATAGGATGCACTATGTTTGTCACCGGGATTTTGTTGGAGCTGACTGAGTAAAGATGCAAGTGCGGCATCTCCTGTCCATGGTAAATAGCTTGAATAAGTAGGCGCCAGTCGTAATTGATCGATAAGGACTTGAGCCAATCTCAAGTCTTCTTGAGTTTCCGGATAGATCACATCTCGCATCGAAAAATCATTCACGATCGCACGGAATAAAGCACTCAGGGTTGCAGTACATGGCTTTGCTGAGATATTTGCACAAATATCTTTGGCAAGATAAAGCGTCACATAGTGAACTTCGCTACGATTGGTCCATTTATGTGGAATATCAGGGGGAATCCATAAACCGTATTGTGGAGGAGACAAATAGGGCTGCCCTTCAATCATGTATTCCATTACACCATTCAGTGCAAAGGATAACTCCCCCCAGGGTGACTGATGCTCAGAAATTGCAATGCCAGCCTCATAGCGCCGCACATGACACGCAATCGGGTATGGTAATTCCGGAGAAAGTCTCGCTTGTAGGTCATCTATTTGCATAATTTACTCGATCGATGGGTTGGTATTAGCACAACTAAAAACACACCACAAACCTTGTTATTGCTTACTAAATTGATATTTTTTCCATGCGGTCTAAACGATGTCTGAATACGACAACCAAATGTCTGAAAAAAACTATATCATTAAATAAAGACAAAATCTATGATTATGCAATCCCCACCACAAGCTTCAGAGCAGATCATTATGTCAGCTTCAGCAACCCCGTCAGTGCCGCTAAAATACATTGCACTCCCGATTATTACCGTCGCCATTTGGTCGATTAATATCATCGTGACGCGCATGGCTGCTGATGTCATCGAACCAATGGCGATCAGCTTTTATCGTTGGTTTGTGGCTGCTTTAATTTTGACACCCATCATGTTGCCTAAAGTATGGCGCACACGCCATATCATCCGTCCTCATCTTGGGAAGCTTGCAGTGCTGGGTTTACTGGGTATGGTCTTGTATCAAGGCATGGCCTATATTGCGGCACAAACGACAACCGCAACGAATATGGGCATTATTAATGCTTTTCTACCGCTCTTCACCATGATCGTGGGGATGATCGTACTCCGTGAACGACCTACTCTGTTTATTATCATCGGTGGTGCGCTATCACTATATGGTTTGGGCATGTTGCTCGGCCATGGTGACCCGTCTAGCTTGATCCGTCAGGGTGTACATCTGGGTGATGGCTTGATGGTGATCGGCTGTTTACTGTTCGCAATATATAGCGTATTACTCAGACTTTGGCGTCTGCCTATTGACCTCTGGTCAATTCTTTACATCCAAATTTGCGTCGCTGTTCTGGTGCAACTGCCTGTAGTCTTATTCATGGGCGGTGGCTCAGCATTGAATATCCATAATATTTCGTTGGTACTTTATGCTGGTATCTTTGCATCATTGCTCGCACCATTCTTATGGGCCCGCGCCATTCATCACCTAGGACCAAGCCGTACCAGCATTTTCATGAACCTGATCCCTGTATTCACTGCATTGATTGCTGCTGTGTTCTTAAATGAACAATTGCATTGGTACCATTTGATTGGTGGCATGTTGACCTTACTCGGTGTGATGCTTACCCAAGTCAATATCACTAAGATTAAGCTAATTCTTCATGGTCGAAGCTCTCTAAAAGTTAGCTAATCTCTCATCTAAATTTATGTATAAAAAAAGCCATCATGCTTTGAAGAGTATGATGGCTTTTTGATACTGAACGTCTAATTTTAAGGAATCACGAACTGCCAGATCGCAAGACAATGCAGGGCCGCGCCAACGAGTACAAAAATATGCCAGATCGCATGATTATAGGGAATCTTGTTAATGGCATAAAAAATCGTCCCGACGCTATAACTTACTCCACCTGCTATCAATAAATAAACCAATGGCATTTGTGCAACTTGATATAGTTGATAAATCGCAATGATTGAGAGCCAACCCATCATCAAATAAGTTGCAAGGGATGTTCTAGGGAACTTATCAATAAAGAAAATCTTAAACGCAATTCCCGCTACAGCAAGTGCCCAGATGATGATCAGCAGTACATCAGCCAATGTCGTTTTTAAGGTAATCATTAAAAACGGAGTGTAACTGCCCGCGATCAACAAATAGATTGCACAGTGATCTAAGCGGTTAAACATCGCCTTTCTCGCTGGATCAACTGCGCTATGATAAAGCGTCGAAGATAAAAATAACAAAATCATACTCGCGCCATACACAGCAACCCCAGCCACTTGTCCATCAGATAAGTGGGCAGTCGGCGCCGTTGCTTTCATTAGCATAAATACGCTTGCCACAATCGCAGCTAACATACCGAGGCCATGGCTCACTGAGTTTGCCACTTCCTCATACGGATAATGAGGCTCAAAAGGCTTCTCTTGTTCACTGATGCTACTGATTTCAGGACTACTTGGTTCAGTTTGCATAATCTTCCTTCAATAACGAATAACATAAGCCGCAATAGATACTGCCAATAGAACGATGCTTCAACAGTATCTTATTGATGAATAAAATAATTGGCTATTTTAGTGGGTTATAAATCTTGCACTAATTTAAGCAAACTTGTCTAGCTAAACTCGACAAGCAATTTGTATTCAAATTTAAAGCCTAACATCTAAGCGTTAAATTAATAACCAAATGATACCTTTTTTTACTTGTTAATAAGTTAATTCTGCACCATGCTCATGGCATAAAGAGGCTATTTCCCATGAACATTTATTTGGTTGGAGGTGCGGTACGGGATGCAATGTTGGGTCGCCCTGTAACAGAACGCGATTATGTGGTGGTCGGCAGTACTCCTGAGCAAATGGTCGAGCTTGGTTTTAAACCTGTAGGTTCTGACTTTCCCGTGTTTTTACACCCCAAAACACATGAAGAGTATGCGCTCGCGCGTACCGAACGTAAATCTGGTCAAGGCTATGGTGGTTTCACCTTTTATACCTCACCCGATCTTACCCTAGAAGAAGATTTAATCCGTCGAGACTTAACCATCAATGCCATGGCTCAGTCTGAAGACGGCACTGTGTTTGATCCCTTTAATGGTCAAGCTGATCTTGAGGCACGCGTATTGCGCCATGTCTCTGAAGCATTTGTAGAAGACCCTCTTCGAGTCCTTCGTGTTGCACGCTTTGCTGCACGTTACGCTGGGCTGGGCTTTACCGTTGCAGATGAGACCATTGCGCTGATGCGTAAGCTTGCAGATAGCGGTGAACTATCCGCATTAACTCCCGAGCGAGTTTGGAAAGAAACAGAGCGTGCGCTCGGCGAAGATCACGCAGAAGTTTATTTTGAAATCCTTCGTAAATGCGGCGCCCTTGCGGTATTGCTTCCAGAAGTCGATGCCTTATATGGAGTTCCGCAACGACCACAGCATCATCCGGAAATTGATACGGGTGTCCATACCATGATGGCGCTGCAGCGTGCCTGTGAGTATGGTTACTCCACTCAAGTCCGCTTTGCGACACTTTTGCACGACTTGGGAAAAGCACTCACACCATCAGAAGAATGGCCACGTCATGTACAGCATGAAGAACGAGGACTTGTGCCCGTCCGTGAAGTTTGTAGTCGTCTTAAAGTGCCAAGCAGTTACCGCGATCTTGCGGAGATTGTTTGCCGTGAACATTTGATGTGTCACCGCGTACTTGATTTAAGACCTGGTACTGTATGGCGTTTATTACAGCGCATTGATGTACTACGCAAACCTGAACGTGTTGAAGAATACATTCAATCCTGTTTATGCGATGCACGAGGTCGTTTAGGTTTAGAAACTCGAGATTATCCGCAAGCCGATTATTTGCGGGCTGCAGTCGTGGCCGTGCGAAAAATCCGGGCTGCGGATTTACCTGAAAACCTAAAAGGGTTAAGCATTGGAGAGGCCTTGGTTTCTGCACGGATTGCAGCAATCACTGCGCTCCCTGTGGTCAAACAAACCGAGTTGTCACAACTGCCTACCCCTGAACACGCTGATGAGTTTGTAGACGAAGCGATGCCGAATGCAGGTGTTCAATTTGCCCATTGATGCTATTCTAGCAACATGGGCTGTAATGATTCGATAGATGTAAATAACACTAAGCTCGCTATTTTATAGCGAGCTTTTTTCGTGAAAATCGCTTGTGCTTGATGATTTCATATTTAAGGATGTTTTATGACAACGCTTTATACTGCTTCTGTACCTGTTTTTAAACAACTACTGACCGCTTTAAAAAATGTCCTCACCATCGCAGAAACATATGCGACAGACAAAAAGATTGATCCTAACGTACTGCTGCAATCGCGCTTGTATCCGGACATGTTCCCTCTGGTGCGTCAGGTTCAAATTGCTGCTGACTTTGCAAAGAGTGTTCCCTCTCGCTTAGCGGGTATAGAAGTGCCCGCATACGAAGATAGCGAACAAACTTTTGCTGAGCTGCAAACACGCATTGATAATACCTTGAAAATTCTTGAAGGCATTACTGCGGCACAGATCGATGGAAAAGAGTCTTTGGAAATTGTCCTGCGTCCAGGTACACCAAAAGAAAAGAAACTGAATGGTGAAACTTATCTTCTGAACTATGGTTTGCCGCAGTTCTTTTTCCATGTGACAACCGCCTATGCAATATTGCGTCACAATGGCGTTGAGATCGGCAAACGTGATTTTATGGGTGCGTACTAAATTAAAAAAGGGTGCGCTAGCATTTGATCTGGCGCACCCTATCCATATTTCAATCATCTCTCGTTAATACTTCAAGCAATTCAATTTCAAAGATCAGATTGGAGTTGGGCGGTATTTTTCCCATTTGACGCTCACCATACCCAAAATGTGCAGGCACTAAAAGTTTGCGCTTACCGCCAACTTTCATCCCCATCAAACCCTGATCCCAGCCTTGAATGACACGTCGCGTACCAATCACACACTGAAAGGGCTGACCGCGATCATACGATGAATCAAACACAGTGCCATCTTCTAATTGACCCGTATATTGAGTCGTAATCAGCGCACCTTTGACACACGCCTTTCCCTCACCTACGAGCAAATCAATGACTTGAAGTTCATTACTCATGACGATAATTCCTTATCCCATCTTCTTGATTTTATATTGAATCAAATTAAGGACTTTCAACCAACTGCTTCACGCCCGCTTTCATTTCAGTCAATGTTTCTTGTGCCGCCACTAAAGTTTCCTCTAAATCAGCCTGACTATGACTACTTGAAATAAAGCCTGCTTCAAATGCTGAAGGTGCAAGATAAACACCACGCTTCAACATACCATGGAAGAACTCGCGAAATGCTGCGACATCGCAATGCGTCATGGCTTCATAGCTAGATAGATCTTTAGAGTCCGTAAAGTAAATCCCAAACATGCCGCCTGCTTGCTGGACTTGCAATGGAATACCAACATCATCAGCTATCGCTTTAAGACCATTCAGGAGGAAAGAAAGTTTCATTGATAATTGATCATAGAATCCTTCGGCACGGATCAATTTAAGCATCGCAATGCCTGCACGCATCGCCAGCGGATTACCAGACAGTGTCCCAGCTTGATACACCCCGCCCAATGGCGCAATACAATGCATGATTTCACTTTTACCACCAAAAGCACCGACTGGTAAACCTGCACCTATGATCTTACCCAATGTCGTTAGATCAGGCGTAATACCGTAATGTGCTTGAGCACCACCGAGCGCCACACGGAAACCAGTCATCACTTCATCAAAAATCAATACCGAACCAGCTAGGGTACATTCATCACGTAAAGTTTGTAGAAAGCCTTTTATCGGTAGTACCAAATTCATATTGCCGGCTACTGGCTCAACGATTACACAGGCAATCTGATCACCATATTCTTTAAAGCAGGCTTTAACGGCTTCAATATCATTGAAAGGCAGTGTCAGGGTATGTTGTGCTAAATCTTTAGGCACACCCAGTGAAGTCGGCACACCCAGTGTCAGCATACCCGAACCTGCTTTCACCAGTAATGAATCTGCATGGCCGTGATAGCAACCTTCAAACTTGATGATCTTATCGCGACCGGTATAGCCACGCGCGAGGCGAATGGCGCTCATACACGCTTCTGTACCAGAACTGGTCATCCGCACCATATCCATCGATGGCATGATTTCGCAGATCAAATCAGCAACTGTGGTTTCACTTGGCGTTGGTGCGCCAAAACTTAAGCCATCTGCTGCGGCTGCAATCACAGCTTGAACAATATCCGGATGTGCATGACCCAAAATCATCGGCCCCCATGAGCCAACATAATCAATATAGCGTTTGCCTTGGGCATCAAACAAATATGCACCACTCGCTTTTTGTACAAATACAGGCGTGCCACCGACGCCCTTAAAAGCGCGAACGGGTGAATTCACACCACCAGGGATATGGACACTGGCTGCATTAAAGAGAGATTGATTACTGGTAGCATCGGTCAAATTGGTCATAGCTTTTGGACTTAAGGATGAAGATAAAAAGATACGATAGTTTAACGTGTGGAGGATGGGTGATGTGAATAATTCACGGGAACTGAACAATAAGATGGCTATGTATTTATTATAAATCACTGAACGTTAAGCCAATGAACAACATTCATTGGCTTAGTAGATATTACCTTCAATCCCACTTTGGCGCAAAGTCAGGATTCACTAATCGCTCACCACGATCAAGCGCAGCAATCACCTGCATTTGCTCTTCACTCAATTTGATCTGATCGGCTTTCAAATTACTGATCAGATTCTCACGCTTGGTCGATGATGGAATGACAGTAAAACCTTGCTGAAGTAACCACGCCAATGACACTTGTGCCGGTGTCACCCCATAAGTCGCTGCAATCTGCTTCAGTACCGCATCTTCCATCACTGTGCCATAGGCCAAAGGCATATATGCCGTGATATGAATACCATGCTGACGCGCAAATTCAACGACTTTATGATTTTGCAGGAATGGATGAAGTTCAATCTGATTGGTAGCAATTTCACTTGCTCCGACCGTATCAATCGCTTGTTGCATCTGACTGATCGTAAAGTTAGAAACACCGATCTCTTTCGTCAGACCTTGCGCCTTGGCTTCTGCTAATGCAGCAACATACTCCGCAACAGGAAGTGCATCATTTGGTGATGGCCAATGAATCAGCGTCAAATCAAGTTGATCTATTTTAAGTTTAGTTAGGCTTTCTTTTAGGCTTGGAATGAGCTTGTCACGGCTCAGATTTTCAGTCCAAATTTTAGTGGTGATATACAGGTCGTTACGTGCAATACCACTTGTTGCAATCGCCTGACCGACTTCTGCTTCATTGCCATAAATCTGGGCAGTGTCGATATGACGGTATCCAACATCTAGACCATTGGTGACCGAGTCAATCACCACTTGATTTTTTAAACGAAAAGTTCCTAAACCTATTACGGGCATTTTCATCATATTTTCCTTTTACATTAAATGTTGAAGCGGATATCAAATTTGAATAGATTGTCTCAGCTCATGTCACTTTAAAAAGCTAAGACGATTGTGAAGAGAGACATTAAATACTGACATGTGTCTTTACAGGACGTTTATCGAGTAAGAGACTCCATACGGCAACGATAAAGCCGAAGACAGTGAGAAGTGCTGCCACCCAAGGCACAGCATTGAGTCCTAATTGATGGGTGATGACCAAACCACCAACCCATGCCCCCATCGCATTACCTAAGTTAAATGCTGCAATATTTAAACTTGAAGCGAGGTTTTGACCTTCACCATGGGCTTTCTCTAGTACGCGCATTTGAAGGGGTGCCACTGTTGCAAAAGCAGCGATACCCAGTAATCCCACAAATAAAACGGCAGCAATCTGATCGTGAATTGCAAAAGTCATAAAGCCCAAAACTACAGCCAAGAATACAAGTGAACCCAGTAATGTAGGCATCAAACGACGATCTGCGAGTTTGCCACCGATCAGATTCCCAATGATCATGCCACCACCAAATACCAGCAAGATTGGCGATACAGCAGCATCGGAGAAACCTGTGATTTTGGTCAGAATAGGCTGGATATAGGTATACAGTGCAAACACACCACCAAATCCAA
The DNA here is from genome assembly GCF_046462495.1 of Aquirhabdus sp. Lineage (NCBI taxonomy): Bacteria > Pseudomonadati > Pseudomonadota > Gammaproteobacteria > Moraxellales > Moraxellaceae > Aquirhabdus > Aquirhabdus sp. The sequence goes on from NZ_JBKGVE010000010.1 coordinate 117,384, forward strand.
ATACGGTCATCAAGAGGCCTAGCCAAACTTGTGGGCGATGTAAAACAGTCAACTCATCACGTAACGAACCCAGTTCTTCACGCTCGCCATCTTTAGGAACAAAAATCGCAATGATCAATATGGCGAGCACACCAATCAACGCCACGGCCCAAAACGTTGCACGCCAGCCATAGTGCAAACCTAACCATGCACCAGCAGGTACCCCTAACAGGGTCGCAGCAGTCAGACCTGTGAACATGATGGCAATAGCCGAGGCTTTGCGATCAGCGGGAACCAAAGTCGTCGCAACCACTGATGCCACACCAAAGAAAGTACCATGCGTCAATGATGTCAATACGCGAGCCGCCATCAAACTATAAAAGTCCGGCGCAATTGCACAGGCAGCATTACCCAAAATGAAAATGACCATTAATGCTAGAAGCACTGTTTTACGTGGCATTTTTCTCGACAAAATCGTCAGGATCGGTGCACCGATCGCAACACCGAGGGCATAAGCGGAAATCAAGAGACCCGCGGCTGCAATTGAAACATGGAGATCAGCAGAGACTTGCAGGAGCAAACCCATGATGACAAATTCTGTAGTACCGATACCAAAGGCACCTGCAGTTAACGCTAATAAGGCAATGGGCATTTTTAAATGCTCCTTTTGATGTGATGACGCATTATCTATGGATTATATTTTTCTAAAAATACTATAATCTGCATAACATATTTGCATTTTAGTCAACAATGAAAACTACTCTTGAAGAACTACTGGCATTTCGTACCGTTGTAGACACAGGTTCTATCACTGCTGCAGCGGAGTCTCTAGGACAAACGGTGTCTGGGATTAGCCGAGCTTTAAGTCGTTTAGAAGAAAAACTTGAGACCACCCTGCTTAATCGTACGACTCGGCGTTTAGTACTGACTGAAGAAGGAATTGCATTCTTGAATCATGCTCGGAGCATCCTCGCTTCTGTAGATGAAGCAGAAGACCAAATTGCGATTCGTCGCCAAAAGCCAGCCGGACGTCTAAGGGTAAATGCGGCAACGCCCTTTATGTTGCATGTGATCGTGCCTTTGGTTGCTGAATTTCGTGAGCTTTATCCAGAAATTGAACTTGAACTGAATACTGATGATATCTTGATTGATCTACTCGCTCAGGACACGGATATCGCCATTCGTATCGGTACGCTTCGGGACTCAACGTTGCATGCCCGTGCTTTGCCCGTATCTCAGCGTTCGATTCTTGCCAGCCCCGCTTATTTGGAAAAATTTGGAGTCCCTCAAACAGCTGAGGAACTTTCCAATCACTGTCTGATTGGTTTTAATCAACCGGAACACCTTAACCAGTGGCCGATACGTCATATGCATGGCGATAGCTGGCAAATCACGCCGAGCATTCGGGCATCAAGCGGAGAAACTGTACGTCAGCTTGCACTCGCTGGCGTGGGGCTGGTGTGTATTTCAGATTTTATGACATTAGCCGATCAGCTACGCGGTGAATTAGTACAAGTACTCAAAGAGGAAACCATCTTAGTCCGTCAACCCATCAATGCAGTGTATTACCGCAATACACAATTGTCCGCACGCATCGTGTGTTTTCTTGATTTTCTGATTGAGCACATGAACCTGAATATCGAAAAATAACTTTTCTATTTTCCGTCATGGTTTGACAACACATAGAGTGAACCATAAAATCTCAGTTAAGAAATAAATAGATTTTCCGATTGCTTTAACCAAACGACTATTACATGTAACTATTTTTTTGAAGGAACTACAGCATGAACTGGGTTGCCTTCGCTTCCAGCTTTAGCACAATGCTACTTGTAGAGCTGCCAGATAAGACCTTAATCGCAACACTCATTTTATCAACCCGCTATCGAAAACTGCCAGTATTTGTCGGTGTTTGCCTTGCCTTTCTCGTCCAATGCATGCTTGCTGTCATGGCGGGTTCATTGCTGCGATTATTACCAGCCTATGTCGTCGCATATATTGTTGCAGCACTGTTTGCAATTGGGGCGGTCGTCTTATGGCGTTCAGCATCTGTTGAAGAGGATGACGATGTCAAATCAGTAGACACCACATCATCGTTTAAAATGACTGTAGTCTCATTTACGGTGCTATTTGCTGCGGAATGGGGAGATGCCTCACAGCTACTAACCGTGGCCTTGACTGCAAAGTATCATGCACCTTTAGAGGTAGGCTTAGGTTCCTGGTTGGCGCTGGTCGGTGTAGCCGCGCTAGCGATACTATTGGGTAAAGTCATCCAAGCCAAAGTACCACTGCATCTACTGCAACGGATTGCTGCAGTTGTATTTGCTGCATTTGCAGCGATTGCACTTTATACCGCAGTCATCCATTAAAGAACGACTATCCGACTGCACTTAAAGAGTGGGTTAAATACTAACCCGCTCTTTATTTTTTAGTGATGTCCGAACTTTCAGACTTAATCGATTTAGACAGTGGGTCTTGGACAATAATTGCTTTTGGCGCTGGTGTGTCAGGTTCCCACCCTCCTCCCAATGCTAAAAACACGGCGACTTGATCCAATAAAATCTTCCCTTCTACACTTGCCAAGGACTGTTCAGCAGTTGCTAACGTTCTATCGGCATCTAAGACAGGTAGATAACTTTGACGGCCTAACTTGAATAAGGTCTCAGAATCTTTTGCCGACTTTCTGGCTTTATCCAAAGCTGTTTTCAAATACGCTTGTCTGTCTAGATCACGCGCATAGGTCTCCAAAGCACTTTCCGTTTCACGTAGTGCATTGAGCACAACACCATCAAATTTTGCATACACAGCTTGTTGCTCTGCTTCAGCACCGCGAATACGAGCACCAAGTCGATCACGCTCAGGAAATTGCCAACTGATCAATGGGCCAATTCCAAAACTCACTGTATCATCATGTAAGAAATGACTTGCTAAACCTACGGAACCCAAGGAAGCACCAAAGGTAACTTTAGGATACAAGTCTGCAGTTAATATGCCAATCTTCGCAGTTGCTGAATGTAGCTCATATTCGGCCTTTCTGACATCGGGGCGACGTTTGAGTAGTGTCATGCCATCACCTACGGGCAACAATACACTGAGCTTCGGCTCTGTCTTGCACATCGCAACCGTTTGCGAGAAATCTGCCGGAACATGACCTGTCAGCACGGCAAGACGGTAAAGTGCAAGCCGCTTTTGAGCATAGAGTAAAGGCATATTTGCCCGGATCTGATCTTCTTGACCTGATGAGCGTGTGGTATCCAGAGAAGTACCGCGCCCCGCATTAAATAAACGCTGAGTCAATTTTGTACTGCTTGCCTGAATGCCCAAAACCTTGTTAGCAACTTCGATCTCATGGCCTGTTGAACAGGCATCCATGTACGCCCTAGCAGTCTCGGCAATTACAGTGATTTTAGTCGCGTCTTGTGCAGCAACTGCTGTGCCTAGATCAGCTTTGGCCGATTCAATGGTACGTGAAATCTGTCCAAATAAATCCAACTGATACGCAACCGATATACCGGAAGAATATACATACGAATTCGGTAGAGCCTTGCCTTCCGTTGGAACGAGTTTTTCCTCGGCAGAGAAACGCGCATATTCTGCACCAGCGGACATCGATACTTCGGGATGACGACTGGAGTCAGCATATTCTAGATTGGTCTGAGCTCTGGCAAGATTTGCCGCGGCAACTCTTAAATCAGTATTCGTTTTGATCGTTTGCTCAATCAACGCAGTCAAAGTAGGATCTTTATACAGCTTCCACCATTCACTCGGCGGTGCCGATTGGGCTAATGCTGCATTTTTACTACCCAGAAATGCACCATTGGCATCGGTACGACCAATCACGGCATCAGCAGGGCGGTGGTAATTTGGCCCAACCGTCGTACAAGAAGCAAGGACAGCAGATACCGCAGCACAAAGCAGGAGGCGACGCATTATGAAGCTCCTTGCACAGGCTTAACCTCAGATGTGGGTACAACTTGAGTTGTGTTTGTCGTCGTTGTTTGTACTGGCTTAGACTCAGTGGATTTATCTCTTGGGATCACCTCAACAGATGCCGTACGTCCCAAAATGAGCTGCGTACTCTCAGGCACCTCATCCAGCAGAATCCGCACAGGAATACGCTGTGCAAGCCGAACCCAGTTAAACGTCGGGTTCACGTTTGCCAGTAAATTACTGCTTGCACCGAGTTCACGATCCTCGATACCGCCAGCGATACTGTCGACATGACCTTTGAGTACTTTGTTCCAACCCATCAGGCGGACATGAACCTCATCACCAACCTGAATATGGTCGATTTTGGTTTCTTCAAAGTAACCAATTACATAAATAGACTGCAAGTCAATAAGTGCTAAAACGGCCTTCCCAGCCGTCGCATAAGTCCCCGGCCTAAGCTCAAGATTGGTAACACGACCGTTCACAGAGGCCCTAATATCAGTCCTAGACAGATTAAGCTCGGCACTCTCTAGCGCTGTCATATCTTGGGCGATGAGTGCTCTGAGTTGATCTCTCTTTGAAATACTTTGTTCACTCTGCTCTGCAGAAACCAAATCCCTTAATGATACATTACGTTTGACCTCCCGCTCAGCTTGATCAAGCTGAGTCCGAGCACTTTCAAGGGATGCTTTGGCCTGATCCACTGCTAAACGATAGCGCTCATGATCGATCACAAAAAGAACATCGCCAGCTTTAACCTCTTGGTTATCTCGAACCAAAACTTTAGTCACTAGCCCTGAAACATCTGGGGCAATCTGCACGACATTGGCACGAATACGTCCATCACGTGTCCAGGGCTGGACTTTGTAGTGCTGCCAAAGTAAATACAGAATAACCAATGCAATCACGACAACGATGGTGGTAATTGCGTACCGTGTCATCTGGACAAGTTTTGTATTCATGGAGGATTAGCCCAAAATCGAGTGAAAAAAATCTGCGAATGTTGACATCGTCAATGCGATCACACCCCAGAGAATGACAAATAAAGAAATATCTAACAAATTTTGATGCGCAACAAAACGGTAGAAACCGACCCGTTGTAATAGACGTCTAAAAAGCACATGTAATAATCCTGCGATGCCCGCAGTAAACAAAGCCGTACTGATGAAGACTCCGAAAATATTTACTTCTGCAATCATGCTAAATACTCCACGGGTTGATACGCCGCCGCATGGGGAAAAAGATTACGCCTAAGCCCTGTACTTGCAATCAGTCCATTTAGGCGCAGATCTTTGGTATCAAAGGTATTTGGCTTGGTATAAGGCAAAGACCGCCAATTCAGTATCTCGGTAATAATTGCGTCGATCTCGGCAACAAGTTCTGTTTTAGGTGGCTCATAGCCTTTCTTTGCCATACCCAGAAAATATCCTTCCAATTGCTTTAGCAAAATATTGATTTTATTTTGGATAGATTGTGGCATCCCTTTTGCCGCAATTCTCAGCTCAAGAATATTAAAACCTATGGGTAAGTCTTTCAGTGCATTATCGATCTTAAGACTTTCTGAATTTTGAGCAATGGCAAGACGAGGGATCAGTAATCCTAATCGATCCAGCATCAAACTAGCCCAAGTCACATATTCTTTAGGAATCTTGCCAGTTGCATGCTGAGCAAGCTCTTCCCAGCCCGCTTTTAAAATACGATGGATACTGACATCGACACGAATCACACGAATGAAAAGTGTGACCACAATTGCAACCAGCACGCCAGCCATACCTACAAGATTACCTATCACAAAATTTGGAAAATCAAGATGGAGTGACGGTGAAAAACCAATACCAGAGACCACCAGAATTCCAAAACTGAGCCCACCTAAAAATGTCGGTGGATTACTGATGAACATTCCTATCGGCACCATCAATGGAAATAACGACAAGGCCATCAAAGGAAAACTATCTATTGCCGGGAAAATCCCAAACACATAAAGTGCCGCAACAGGAAATGTCGTGATTGTCGCCATAAACATTTTTCGTTGCATCATGACTGGATTATCAAATGTGGCAAAAATACAGCACATCACAGCTGCTAGTCCCACAGCTGCAATACCTTGCGTCCACTGAAACACCATCGCAAAACCTGCACATGTCAGCACGGCAATACCCGCTGATGCAGCAGAGAACATTGCAAGGCCACGATCAACATGCAACGGTCGCTTTCTGTCTATAGAAACGATTTCTTTAATGATTCGATTTGGTTTTTCATAAGGCTGGAGAATTGCAGCATAGAGTGCCAAACAATCTGCCCAAGCCTCCACGAGATCTTTAATTCGGGTAACCAAGTTAAGCTCTAAAATATCTCGCCATGTGGGTGATACCACGTGCATAACCGCAATAGCGTGACACTCTTCAATCAATGCAGCAATCTTAAGCTGCTCTGAGCTCTGGCCACTTCTTTCAATCAAATCCTTATTGACTGCAATATTCTTAATATCCAGACCTGTAATCCACGCTTTCACCTCATTGACCAAGTGTTCTGTTCTAGGCGGGATTTCACCACTTTGACGTAGGGCTTGAAGTCGGTCTTCTATCGCATTGAGCAAAGGCAAAACAGTAATGAGACGCTCTTCAAGAGCTAAAATTGCATTGATGTAAGGTCGAGAAGCGGTAATCTCAAAACGAAAATTAGTCCCGATGATGGTTAACTCAGTCAAATCAATTGCGATGCGCCGTCTTGCTGTTCTCGCTGCAGACTCTGGTTCAGCCGAGAGCGCCGCTATCATCCAATTCTTAACATCTGCCAGTGTGGCATTGAGTTTTCCTAAAACAGCTCCCTCTGCCGTGCGCGGGAAAATTAAACTATGAGTCAATGTTGTACATACAACCCCAATGGTAATTTCTTCGGCACGCGCAAGCGCATTATCAAACAAACCTGTAGGATCAATAATCTGTGGAAGACCCACCAAGGCAGCGGTATACCCCGCTAGCATAATGACATAGCCTTTCGGAGTACGGTCCAGTAACGATAAATATAAACAAAACCCTACCCAGCATGCCATCACGACCATCAAAAGAATCGGCGTATCGACAAAGCTTGGAACAATAATCAACGCGGCCGCAGCCCCTATCAAGGTGCCCAACACACGGTAATATGCTTTAGATAAAATGGCTCCCGCAAAAGGCTGACTGGTAATAAATACCGTAATGACTGCCCACATGGGGTTAGATAGATTGAGGCTATAGGCAATAAAGAGCGCCATAACCACCGCAAGATAGCAGTTTATACCAAAGATAAAACTACGCGTATTCAGAACGCTCATACGGAAATGACCTGATTGATTTTTCTGAAAACCTCAGTGCCCAAACCACAAGACGTGGCCTAGTATTGCATTAGCTGACAAGGATTTAAATAGGATGCATCACTTTGCTGAATGATTTCATTCTAGCGTCATTACACATTTTGGAGTGTGTCTCGCCATCCATTAACGCGCTCTGCAATTTTTTCAACAGGAAGATTCAAGACATCCCCAACCACTGCGAATAAATTTACACCTGCTGACCGCACCTCATCAACATTCTCGGCAGTCAAACCACCAATGGCGCATATGGGTAATGTAAAACGTTCAACTGCGGCACTTAAAGTCTCTAGCTCAACTCGATTCGCATGAGGCTTGGTCAATGACGGAAAAACTGCACCAAACGCCAAGTAACTTGCACCATCATCGACGGCTTGTGAAGCCAATGCTAATGATGCATGACATGTACGACCAATGATCGCATCGGTACCCAAACGTGTTCTGGCATCAAGTAACGAACCATCACTCTGACCCAAGTGTACGCCACAGTACAGTTTCTCAGCGAGCGCGATATTATCATTAATAATCAATGGAACGTGATATTGTTTACATAATGATAATATATCTAACGCTTCGCTTTCTTGATCAGTTGGTAAAACTTGTTTGCGGCGATATTGTAATAAAGCAACACCCGCGCGCAGAGCTTCTTCTAACTTCGGAAACAGCACCTCAAAGGGATCATCGTTGGTAATAAGATAGAGCCCTTGAAGTGCTTTACTGGACCTGGAATTATTTTTTATCAAACTCTGGACCTTTTAAACTAATACGTCCACGCAACACATCACTGTACATACGAAAATCCGAAATAAAGCTATAGAGCGGTTGTTTAAAAGAAGCTGGTTTATTTCGCTCGAAAATGAAATGACCCACCCATGCACAGGCATACCCAGCGGTAATTCCCATAAGTGCATAACGTAGCTTACCTTTCTTCACTGCCACTCCAAGACCAATCAGACCAAAAGTGCTGCCCGCAAAATGCAATTTTCGACTGGTTGAGTTGGAGTGCTCCGTCAGATAGAACTTGTAAAACTGCTCATAATCTTTGATTGGCATCACTTGTTTACCGCTTGCAACGTTCTGTACATCACTCATTTCGACATCCTCTGGCAATTGATCCATCAATTTTGATTCACTTATACGGCTTGAATAAGTCGATTCACTCATTCTACTCCAAGAATTATCTTAAAATCAGGTAAACTATACGCTTTGTGATTGCTCTATTTATTTTGTTTCATATCTTTTTTGGAAAGCCCGATGACTGCTTCTGCACGCCGCTCTATTTACCATATCACTTGCGCCGACGGCCTAGAGCGCTTACTCGCAGAAGAAGTCGTCGAACTTGGCGCAACGATTGTGGATCACCAGCCCCCATTTCAACAAGGCCGTGTGATTATTGAAGGCACTTTAGAAACGGCTTATCGCATTTGTCTATGGTCACGCCTTGCCTCTCGTGTGCTACTGCCACTCTTTACCGTTGAGGTTGAGCGTCAGGATGTCCGCGACGTTGCCGAAGAGCTCTTTGAAGCAGCACGCGACTTCGATTGGTCCTTGATCTTCAGTCCACAAAGTACATTTGTCGTACGTATACAAACTGAACGTGACGTCAAGATGAACAGTCAGTTTGCGACACTACGCGTAAAAGACGCGATTGTAGACAGCTTTATGGACAGTCATGGTCGCCGCCCAAGTGTTGATACTCAAAATGCTGAAATCACTTTAACCGTGCTGGCTGGCTTACGTAGCCATACCTTTAGTCTGGATCTTTCCGGTGACAGCTTACATCGCCGTGGCTATCGCCATGCGATGACCGATGCACCGCTCAAAGAGAACTTGGCAGCAGCCATTCTTCGTCTCGCGAATTGGCATACCAACAAATACAACACCTTAATCGATCCGATGTGTGGTTCAGGTACCTTTGTGATCGAAGCCCTGCTGATGGCAACTGATCGTGCGGCGGGCTTAAATCGTCGCTTTGGTTTCACAGGATGGTCTGGGCATGATGGCCAAATCTGGAAAGAACTCAAACTCGAAGCACAAGATCGCTTTGAAGCGGCGCTCTCCAAACTTGTTGATGCCGATGAATATCCACTGATTGTTTATGCTTTTGATGCCGACTGGGAAGCAGTTAAAGCGACGCGAACCAACTTAATTGCTGCAGGACTCGAGCGCTGCTTGCCATTTATTAAGCTGGAAGAACGTACACTTGCGGATTGGCCTGACTTTCACTTGCAGCCAGCCACGGCAGAACATCCAGATACCGCCCTTATTATCACCAACCCACCATACGGTGAGCGTCTAGGTGACAAAGTCAGTAATCGTGCACTGTATCAAGGTTTAGGTTATAACTTGCAGAAATTTGCACCAAGCCAGACTGCAGCCATTATTGCCTCACAGATTGAACAAGCTGACGTCTTGCAACTGACTAATATCAGTAATACACGTCTGATGAACGGCAAATTACCGATCTATATTCGTATCGGTGATATTTTACCAACTTCAGCAAAACCTTCATTTCTACAAGCTTGGCAAACGCCCAATATTCAGTTGCCTGAAGAATCCGCTTCGGCCCAAGATTTTGTCAATCGCCTGATCAAGAATATTGCTAATCTGAAAAAACAGGCTGTCCGCGAAGGCGTCAGTAACTTACGCATCTACGATGCTGACCTACCAGAATTTAATCTTGCCGTTGATCTCTACGGCGACCAAGTTCACGTACAAGAGTATGCACCGCCTAAGATTATTGACCCAGAAAAAGCCAAGACACGTTTCAATTTAGCATTAGCCGCAGTTCGCCAAGTCTTAAACTTACCGCGTGAAAACGTCTATATCAAAACGCGCGCCCGTCAGAAAGGTAATGAACAGTACGAGAAGAAAAGCGATACCGGCAAACGCTTGATCGTACAGGAAGGACGTGCACGTCTTTACGTCAACTTCACCGATTATCTTGATACGGGTCTGTTTCTCGATCATCGCCCAATGCGCCTTAAAATTGCGCAAGAAGCACATGGTAAACACTTCCTCAATCTTTACGCTTACACGTGTACTGCCAGCGTTCACGCAGCTCTCGGGGGAGCAGCCAGTACGACGAGTGTGGACCTTTCCAATACTTACCTAGACTGGGGCAAAAACAACTTTGCCTTGAATGGACTTACTGTCGATCACCCCGACCAGCAACATCAATTCTTTGCTGCTGAAGTCTTTGAGTGGTTAAAAGAAGGCAGTGAAATGTATGATCTGATTTTTATCGATCCACCAACCTTCTCTAACTCCAAAAAATTCTTTGGTACCTTTGATATTCAACGTGATCATATGTCACTCATTAAGCGTGCGATGAATCGCTTAACCAGCGATGGTGTACTTTATTTCTCAAATAACTTCCGTCGTTTCGAGCTAGATGAGTTATTACCTGAAATGTTTGAAATCAAAGAAATTACTCAATCGACCATTGGTTTTGACTTCAAACGCAATACCAAGATTCATAAAGCATGGGAAATTCGTCACTTTCCGGTGTAATCGACAATGAATGAAGCACGACTTATGAAAGCACCGCCCGTGACATTGAATATCATCGGCTGCGGTAATGTTGGCAAAACATTGGGCCATCTTTGGACTCGCCAGAATGTTTTTAAGGTGCAAGACATTCTGAATCAATCTCACCAAAGCAGTATTGCTGCGGTTGATTTCATACAGGCAGGGCATGTGGTTCAATCATTTGCCGACTTACGTCCTGCTGATCTCTTTCTGATCGGCACACCTGATCAACATATCGCGGAAAGCTGCACTGCACTACTTGCATCAAAGATTCTTCGTGCCGGCAATATCGTTTTTCATTGTAGTGGTGCAATGCCCTCGTCGATTTTGGATGCCGTCCATGCTGTCGGCGCATCGATCGCCAGTATCCATCCCATTAAAAGTTTTGCTGATCCTAAAGCATCAACTTTAAGTTTTACAGGTACGTTTTGCGGGGCAGAAGGCACCCGAGATGCACTGGAGATTTTAATCCCGGCATTTGAAAAGATTGGTGGAAAGATTCTCGACATCGATCCAGCTCAAAAAACCTACTATCACGCTGCTGGTGTCGTTGTAAGTAATTATCTCACCGCACTTATGGAACTGGGTGTTCAAAGCTATATGCAAGCAGGCATCAGCCGCGAACAAGCACTTGCTATCATTGATCCTATTGCTCAAGGAACGCTACAAAATATAGTTAGTCTGGGTACAGCTCAAGCACTCACAGGACCGATAGCTCGGGGGGATGTAGAGACTGTAGTTAGGCAACTAGAGGCGTTTCAACAATGGAAGCCTGAGTTTGGGGAGTTGTATCGGTTGTTGGGTGGTGTAGCGTTGGGGTTGGCAGAGAAAAAAGATGCAACAGGGTCAAGACTAAAAGAATTAAGCAAATATCTAACAAACTAAATCCACGATAAAGTAGATTTATATACTGCTGATGGTTAGAAAACAGACTCTAAACCATCAGCAGTATATAAAATCTCACTTATTTCATCACCACCAACACCCGAATCGAATCCGGTACCAGTGACAACTGCTCAAGCAGTTGCAGGCCTTGAGCGCGTTGATGCGTTAATCTGTCAATTTCATCATCTCGTACACTTGGATTATGTGCTTTGAGATAAATCAGGCGATCCAGCTCTTGCTGCAGATGGTCGCCATAACGCTTCTGAGCCGTTTGTGAAAAACTCTTGATCTGCGCACGTGCGAGCTCTTCAGCTTGCTTATAACGCGCTTCAATCACATCACGACGCAACTTCACAACTTGACGCGCGTTGTTCATATCCAGTGCATGGATTTGTGGATGAAGCATCGCTGAGTTAATACGTGCAGATAAATCCTGACCGCTTTCACTGATCAAAACACGGATCAACTGCTGTGGCAAACTGGCGTTCAAGTTCAGGACCTTGGGCGCAATTACCTCAACCCGGAACCATGCCTCAATTAGGATCTTCCCTGCAGGAATCACTGAACTACGCAGTACAGCCACATTAGCATTGCCAAAAGGCTGAGTCCGAACCAGTTCAAAAATACGACCCATCAGTGGATGTTCAACCGTCAGGTATTCCGTATCTTCACGGGTCAGCGCTTGCTCGCGATGGAATGTCACGGTCATGCCATCTTCTGGCAAATCTAGTCCATCGACTAACATCTGATCAGAAGAATGAATAATTAAGCTACCATCATGCTGTTCATCATGTTCAATATTGGTTGAAGACAAGAAACGCAGCATAAAGTCGGGCAAGGTATTATGTGCATCTTGCTCTTGCATGGCTTGTACAATACGGCTGGCAACTTTTGGACGGCAGGAGTTGAACTCTAGCAGACGATCACGTCCCGCTTGCAATTCAGTCTCCAGTTCTAAGCGTTCATCATTCACTTGAGCCAGCAACGCATCAAACTGCTCGCCTGTATCACTCAGCAAGTGATCTTTCAGCTCGACCAAATGATTTTCTTGTAGGACTTGGGCAGTCGGTGAAATATGACCAAAAATATCCAATGCTTCGTTGTACCAACGGAACATGCGCTCTTGAGCTGTCGCCATCAAATACGGTACATGTATCTGGATACGATTTTGCTGACCGATACGATCCAGACGACCAATGCGTTGCTCAAGCACATCGGGATTGGATGGCATATCAAACAACACAAGGTTGCTGGCAAACTGGAAGTTGCGACCTTCTGAACCAATCTCAGAGCACAATAAAATCTGTGCGCCATAGGTGTCATCAGCAAAATAAGCAGCAGCCTGATCACGCTCCAGCAAGCTCATCGCCTCGTGGAACATCGCCGTGCGAATCCCACCGTGCACGCGCAAAGCAAGCTCTAGTGACTCAACAACAGGTCCGCTGCGTGCAATGAGCAATACTTTCTGATGCTTGAGTTCGGTCTTGAGCAGATTTAATAGCCAAGGGACACGAGGATCAGTCTGCATCCACTCGCCATCTAGTTGCTGCTCTTCTGGCCACATCTGCTGACGTAAGCTGCCTGTGATAGGCCAGCCTTCAGGTGCAGGTAAAGCTGCTGGCAAACAATCACGACCCTGGAAACCCTGAATCGCTTCGCGGGTATTACGGAATAAAATACGACCAGTTCCATGACGATCAAGTAATTCGTTGATCGCGCGGTAGCGTGCATCTGGGGTATCTTCTACAGGATGCCCCAAGAGCGCGGCGATTGCTTCGTGTTGTTCATCATCAAGCAAGCCCTCTTGCATCAGGGCTTCAGCGACTTGTGCAGTACTTGCGTAATTTGCCTCTTCATCAAGGAAATGATTTAACGTGTCAAAGCGTTCTGGATCAAGCAAACGCAAACGTGCAAAATGACTATCCACGCCCAATTGCTCAGGGGTAGCCGTTAATAGCAGCACACCCGCTGTTTGATCAGCAAACTCTGCCACCACGTCATAACGATCATTACCTCCGACATCTTCATGCCAGGTCAGATGATGCGCTTCATCAACGACTAACAGATCAAATCCTGCATCTAAAGCCTGTGCTTTTAAATCTTCATGATCAAGCAATAAATCGATACTGGCAATGATGCAGCTTTCAGTCGCAAATGGATTTGCTTCCGGGTCGTTTTCTTTAAGAAAAGCCGTACGCTCAAGATCAAATAATGAGAAGTTCAGATTGAAACGGCGACGCATTTCAATCATCCATTGATACTGCAAGGAATCAGGAACCAAAACAAGAATGCGCTCACTGCGACCGGTCACCAACTGCTGGTGCATAATCAGGCCCGCTTCGATGGTTTTACCCAAACCCACTTCATCGGCAAGGAGTACACGTGGCGCAAGCCTGCGACCCACTTCGTGGGCAATATAAAACTGATGAGGGATCAAACCTACGCGTGGACCGATCATACCGCGCAATAAACTGGTCGACATACGCGCCTGCATGAGCAAAGCTTCGATGCGTAGGTCATACCACTCTTTGGGTTCTAATTGACTGGCAAGCAAGCGCTCTAAAGGTCGTGCAAGCTGCAGATGTGCGGCTAGACGCGTTTCTGAAAGTGTTTTAGTGATTTCTGGCGCGCTAATTTGTGAACAATGGTAGCGCAGGACGCCTGATTTAACTTCGGTTGAAATCACCAACCAATCAATACCATCTTGATCCGTTAGAGAATCACCTGCTGCAAATATAATTCGTGATAATGGTGCTGTTGCACGCGAGTAGACCCGCGTCTCATCACTCTTTGGAAATAAAATACTGATGGTTCGCTCATCAACATCAACAAGCACGCCCAAACCCAACTCTGATTCGGTATCTGATAACCACCGCTGGCCTACTGCAAACTCTTGCATAACGCTTTTATTTCCAACTGAACTAAAGAATAGCAACTAAAAAATGATTGTTTTGACATCACTTGAGCACAAGGAAAACCAATCAAATTTCATGGTGCTCATTTTCACATATTTATACGATTTTTATCGTTCTTTTTCAAAAAATAAAGTATCTATTTCTTTATCAATCGCAATGATCATAGTGACCAGAAATCTGCATCTTGCGTATAGGTCACACGCTCACCTGTCACAGGATGATTAAAGCTAAGCGCTGCAGCATGCAGACACAAACGGTCTATCAGCCCAGAACCAACATCATCCGCATATAACGAATCACCCACTATCGCATGCCCGATATATTGGCTATGCACGCGCAATTGATGCGAACGTCCAGTAACTGGTTTCAGTAACACTTTTGTGACTAGTATATTGTTTATATTAAAATTATTAATAGCTTTCCAATTCGTGAGTGCCGCCTTGGGATGCAATGAATCCGCTACATGTAACGGAGGAGTAAGGGGCTCATAGCGCACAGGCACATCTATTTGCCCTTCACCAACTAATTCCCCGAGTAAAATAGCTTGATAGATTTTATCAGTCAGACGGGTTTCGAACTGTTTGGAGATATTACGCTGCGCCTCAATATTTAAGGCAAAAACCATTAAACCAGAGGTATCACGATCTAAACGATGGACTAATTTAATATTAGACTCAACCGCTTGTAAACGGGTTAATAAACTATCAAATAAATGCTCGCCTTTTCCCGGCACGGAAAGCAAACCCGATGACTTATTGACGATCAAATAATCATCACAGCGATAATGAACCGTAAAATGAGGTGCTTCAGGGACGACCGAATCGGTGGACATACAAAACGCTAACTATGATTTATAAATAACTATGTTTGCATTATAGCACTTGTTCGATGCTTTTAACGCACAAGCACTATTTTGCCTTGTTGCCAAAACAACGACTACCCTTTAGCGAACATCCTTAAATTGTTCATGCATACGTTGATAAAAGCGTAATAATGTTGGATGTTGCTCGTCAACCTTTAAGCCTGCCAATCGGCCAAAATCCAATGCTGCATAAAGGGTAAGATCTGCCGCGGTGATGTTATTTCCCGCCAAATAAGGCACAGCTTGCAAACGATGGTCAAAATAAGAAAAACGGGATTGAGCTCGGCGGCGTGCGACGGGTGCAACATCTGGAACCTGTTCGTACTTCCCAGCCCAAAATGGATGACCATGCTGAAATGCACTCATGAGCGGCAATAAAATCTCAATCTCAGCCTGACGACTATATTGATCGATCCAGACCTGCGTCATTAACTCATCACCGAACAATGGCGTATCTGGATATTTACCTTCCAGATATCGACAGATCGCCATTGACTCGGTGATGACCTGCCCATCATTAAGCTCTAGTGCTGGAATCTGCCCAAGAGGGTGAACCCGCAAATAGTCAGGGGCACGGTTTGCTGAATCGGACAAATTAATTCCAATCACCTCAAGTCCAATATCAACCGGATTCAGGCCTTTGGCGGCCAAAAACAAAAGAACTCGCCTCGGGTTCGGTGCTCGATCAGCAATATATAATTTCATTTTTCACAGTTCCCTTATCAAATTTTTCTATTTCAGACACCTAATAATAAACATCAAGTGCTGCATATCAGCACTTGATGTCTTAAATCTCAAATGATACTTAATCGTTACTGCCCACCAAACAACCCAAATGGCAACTGACCGGCATCATCATCGTTATTCTGGTCATCATCGTTCTTTGCTGTTGCGGGAGGACGTTCAGCAACATTGATGGTTAGCTTCAATGTCTGATCGCCACGTTTAACATTTAATTTAATTTGAGTATTTGGCTTTTGCAGCGCAACCAATTGAATGAGTTGGCCTGCCGTGGTAATCGGAGTGCCGTTCAGATCAATAATTGTATCATTTGCTTTTAGCCCACCTTTCTCTGCGGGACCACCCTTCTGCGTACCGACAATTTTTACACCAGCACTAGTCCCGGAACTGGCAACCAAATCATCCGCAGGATCTGCCTGGTTACGAACTTCAATACCGAGCCAACCACGCGTTACTTTTCCGCTTTGAATAATATCAGTTAAGACCTGTTGGGCTAGGTTTGCCGGAATGGCGAAGCCGATCCCCATGGACCCACCCGATCTTGAGAAAATAGCAGTATTGATGCCGACTAGACTCCCCGACACGTCAACCAAAGCTCCCCCTGAATTACCGGGATTGATCGCTGCATCGGTTTGAATAAAATCTTCATAAGCATTAATTCCAAGACCCGAACGGCCTGTTGCGGAGATGATCCCGTGCGTAACCGTTTGCCCCACGCCAAAGGGATTACCAATAGCCAAAACAATATCACCAACCTCAGTCGTTGACTTACGGAATGGTAATACCGGCAATCCGGTTAAATCTACTTTGATTACGGCCAGATCACTATCTGGGTCAGTACCCACCACTTTGGCTTGCGCACGCCTGCCATCATGCAAAGCGACAACAATTTTATCAGCTTTAGCAACCACATGATTATTCGTGAGGATATAACCATCCGCAGTCACTATGACACCAGAGCCCAAACTAGTCGGTTCTGGTGATTTATTGGAAGATCCATCAGATGAATTATCCTGATCAGAACGCCCTTGATGAAACTCAAAGAAACGGCGCAACATCGGATCTTGCAATAAAGGATGAACACGTACCTTTTGGGTGGTATAAATATTGACCACCGCAGGTGCAGCAACCTTAACAGCTGCACTATACGAAAATGCTGCACCTGAACCTTGCAGGACTAAAGGGGGCTGGTTTTGTACAGTCACAGTTTCCGTGTGTTTTTTCCATCCCTCTTGTAACTGCCAAAAATATGCCACAACTGCAACTAATAAAAACCAAGGCAATAACATCATGACACGCCGCACGTTCATTCCCCTCATGTACTGAACTAGTGAACAACTTTTACTGCATTGTGACGCATCACTCATACCAGCGCTGCATCATTTCTGAGACATCTTCAATATATCGCGATAATTTTTTAAATTTCACATAAACAATGCATTATTTTCACCTAGTTTAGGTAAACTTGTGAATCAACAAACTGTTATGTCTTGTGCTATGCCTGTATCTAGTCCGTTATCACCGAATACGACCCATCCTGAACTTTCACTAGCAGATCTTCTTCGCTGGTGCGATCAAACGTTGTCGCCCCACGCATTCAAAGATTATGCGCCTAATGGATTACAAGTTGAAGGTAAAGCAAATATTCGCAAAATCGTTACAGGCGTCACAGCAAATCTAGCATTTATAGACGCCGCAATTGCAGCCCAAGCCGATGCTATTCTGGTTCATCATGGCTACTTCTGGAAAGGTGAGGATGCTTGTCTAAAAGGCATGAAAGGAAAACGCATACAACGCTTATTTCAGCATCATCTTTCCTTGCTGGCCTATCACCTCCCCTTAGATGCGCATCCGGAACTCGGCAACAATAAAGCTTTTGCTGATCTTATGGGGTTTACGATGACTTCAGGATTAGATCCTGCCGAAAAATACCCGGTTGGAAATGTCGGATACTGCGACCCCATAACAGCTCCGGCAATGTGTGATTTGCTTGAACAAAGATTAGGGCGTAAACCGCGTCACCTTGCAGGGGGACCTGTCATCATTCGTAAAGTCGGTTGGTGTACGGGCGGTGCACAAGACTTCCTCACTCAAGCTGCCTTAATGGGATGTGATGCTTATTTCTCCGGTGAAGTCAGTGAACGGACTTTTCATGAGGCCACTGAGCTTGGCATTCATTATTTTGAATGTGGACATCATGCAACCGAACGTGGTGGGATACAACGACTAGGACAAGCCATTGCCAAACAGTTTGGAATTGATGTGGAATTTATTAATATCGAAAATCCCGTTTAACATCATCGTTTAATACCATCGTAATTCGCCCATTTTTTGGGCTTTAGCAACACAAACACACATATCACGCCTTGCCAAAGAGTGGTCGTTTGGGGCAAGGTATTGGGGCGCATTAAAGCGCTCTTGGTCTGTCTAAACGGCATCCAATGGCAAGCATTAATGCATCGAATCACTTTTCATCAACCTGTCCCTTATAGGAATTTATCATGGCAGTTTTAGTTGGCAAACCAGCCCCAGATTTTACCGTTGCAGCCGTACTTGGTACTGGCGAGATCGTTGATACATTTAATTTCGCTGAAGCAACCAAAGACAAATATGCTCTCGTATTTTTCTACCCTCTCGACTTCACTTTTGTATGTCCTTCAGAACTGATTGCACTTGATCATAAAATCCCTGAATTCAAAGCTCGTGGTGTAGAAGTCGTTGGTGTTTCAATTGACTCACAATTCACCCACAACGCATGGCGTAATACCCCTGTTGATCAAGGTGGTATTGGTCCAGTGAAATACACTTTGGCAGCAGATACCAAACACGAAATTGCACAAGCCTATGATGTTGAATCCGCTGGTGGTGTTGCATTCCGCGGTGCATTCATCATCGACAAAAACGGTATCGTTCGCTCACAAATCGTCAATGACTTGCCACTCGGCCGTAGCATGGACGAAATCCTGCGTATCGTTGATGCACTGCAATTCACTGAAGAAAACGGCGAAGTTTGCCCAGCAAACTGGAAAAAAGGCGATGCAGGCATGACCGCATCTCCAGAAGGTGTTGCCGCTTACTTAGGCGCAAATGCTGACAAACTATAATTCAACAATGTATATCGTCAGCTCGTTATAAGATCGAACGATATGCATTACAGAACAGCTCAGAACATGTTCTGAGCTGTTTAAGTTATAATGATTTTAATAAATAGTGTGAATAAATAATTTAAGTACTTGAAATAAGTCAAGTAGTTGATTCTCTCAAGTGCTTAAACTGTTTATCAAGATACTGCTTATCAAGAAACAACAGCCAATAGATTCTATTGAATCACAGCCAATTTAAGGAAAGCATCATGTCAGAGATTACTCTACCAGCGCTACCATACGCCAAAGACGCACTTGTCCCTTATATCAGTGCAGAAACACTCGAATTTCATCATGGCAAACATCACCAAACCTACGTCACCAACCTGAATAACCTGATCAAAGATACTGATCTGGCAGGTAAATCGCTTGAAGAAATCATCCTGATCTCTGCAAAAGACGCAAGCAAAGCTGGTGTATTCAACAACGCTGCTCAAATCTGGAACCACACCTTCTATTGGAACAGCATCACGCCAAATGGCGGTGGTGAACCAACTGGCCCTATCGCTGCTAAAATCACTGAAGCGTTTGGTAGCTATGAAAAATTCAAAGAAGAGTTCAAGCAAGCTGCACTGACTCAATTTGGTTCTGGCTGGGCTTGGCTTGTTGCCGACCAAGTAAATGGCGCACTATCAATTGTTAAAACTGCAAATGCCGATACACCATTGGCACACGGTAAAGTTGCTGTATTGACTGTAGACGTATGGGAACATGCTTACTACATCGACTATCGCAATCGCCGTCCTGACTACGTGACCACATTCCTAGACAAATTGGTCAACTGGGAATACGCAAACGCGAAATTGGCAGGTCAGCCTGCTGGTATCGAAAAGTAATTTAGATAGTAAATATAGCAATCATTTTTTATGATCGCTGACCACTTTAAAATACTTTGAATGACAGGCTGCTTCGGTAGCCTGTTTTTTATGCGGATAAAAGAACTGGAATGAACATGCGTGCACCCTATATCACCCCGGAAGGATACAAACGCTTAAGTGATGAACTGGACTTTTTATTTCGGGTTCGACGTCCAGAAGTCACCCGCGCCGTCAGCGAAGCTGCTGCGATGGGCGATCGCTCAGAAAATGCGGAGTATATCTACGGCAAAAAAATGCTCCGTGAAATTGATCGCCGTATTCGCTTTTTGCAAAAGCGTTTGCCAGACTTAAAAGTCATCGATCGGCTACCCGATAACCCGACAAAAATCTACTTTGGCGCGTCTGTAGAACTCGAAAATGATGAAGGGGAAATCATCAATATTCGCATTGTTGGTTCAGATGAATTTGATCCTGAACAACATTGGATCAGCATTGAATCGCCTCTAGCACGCGCTTTAATTGGAAAAAAAGTCGATGAAGGTGTAAATATTTTGTTACCAGACAATAGTCGCGTTAATTATTACATATTAAATTTTAGATACGAATTATCAGTTATTTAAAAATACTAAAAAGAAAAATAATTGTAAATTTTTAGAAACAATTTAATAAATTTCGCATAAAAAACATACCGTTTATCCAAAAAAGCATGACAAACGACCTCTGAATCTGCATACTGCCCCCCACTTAAATACCGTCACTTGTGACGCTATGCGATGCCGAACCGAGCCATACCGTGCACGATGCACTTTTTTTTAGCATCGTTCCGATACCTGACTGCTGGAGACACCCATGCGCCCCATTTCCGATTGGTTAGCCTTAAGGCCTGCCTTTTTTTCTTTAAACAACGATTCGACTCATAACCCTAAGAACCGTTTAAACCTAGAACAAACAGAGACCACACACTCTTACTCCTTCTCTAAAAAAGCCGCTTTTAATACCCTCAAAAAACCCGTATTGGTCAGCAGTTTAATTATTGCAGGATTATCACTGCAAGGTTTTGGTGAAGCGACACAACTTGATCAAGTAATCGAAAGCCAAAAACTACGCGTAGTCAGCGTTGCTGGTGATACTACTTTTTTTAGCCATGACAGCTTTCTACATGGTTTTGGCTATGAAATGTCACGTGAATTCGCCCGTGACCTCAATGTCAAATTTGAATTTAAACAAGTTGCAACTACAGCCGCAGCCTTAGACCTGATCAAAAAAGGGAAAGCGGATATTGCGCTTACAACCGCCACAACGTCTCAGTTGCAAAGTAAATCATTAACCGCAGTTGACCTCACCTGCGGAAACACAAAAGTATTGACGACCCAGGGCTTAGATCCTGCTTTGAATTGGGCGTTCCGTGATGGTCTTGATCCATTAGTCGGAAGTAGCCATGGTTTTGTATGTGAGCAACGTCAAGTCGGTAGCACAAAGCAACTCGCTGCTTTTTATAGCCGTACGATGATGAATGACCAAGTTGAAAGAACTGCATTTGCAGAAGCCCTTTCAACACGATTGCCACTACTGAAAGCATCCTTTCAAATGAATGCTAAACAGCAAAAGATTGACTGGCAGCTTTTAGCTGCAGTAAGTTATCAAGAATCACATCTGGTCCCTACTGCGATCTCCCCGACTGGCGTTACAGGTCTGATGATGTTGACCCAAGGTACTGCCATGCAGATGGGCGTTAAAAATCGTCGAGATCCTGTTGAAAGTATCAAAGGCGGAGCACAATATCTTAAGTTGATGCAGGATCAATATACCGATGTCCCGAATCCTGATCGAGTATGGTTTTCACTTGCTGCCTATAATATGGGCACAGGCACTTTAGAACGTGTACGTACCATGCTCAAAAAGGCAGGAAAAAATCCAAATAACTGGGCAGATGTCTTTCAATACCTGGCGGACAACAAAGCTAAAAATGCTCAGTATGGACAATGCATGCACTATGTCACTCGCATTCGTGGTTACTTAGAAGCCATTAAGCAAGATCGCAATCTGACGAAAATTTAATACCTCTCGCTTGGTTTAAAATCCATCAGACATAAGAAACGCTCAATGAGATCTACTCATTGAGCGTTTCTTAATGAGGTCGCCATTTGTCGTGCCTACAGACGCTATGTCTTATTTATATAGAATCAGCATCTTCTTACTCCTAGACTGTCATCATTAAATAAAAAACAATGGCAGCTTTCTTCTGCCCATTTATTTTTGATTTTTTGGAATTGAAGAGGAGATAGACGATGAAACGTTTATTAAAAATCATGACTGCAGGCCTGCTCGCAGCCCCTATTCTAGCAACCGCCTATGTGGGTGTATCTGTCAATGTCGGACAGCCCGGCTTCTATGGTCAGATTAATCTCGGTGATGCGCCCCCTCCACAGCTCATCTATACGCAACCCATGTGGATAGAACGACGCCCTGTTGAACTTGAGCCTATCTATTTACATGTACCTTATGATCACGCTAGACGTTGGCGTTATTATTGTGGTCGCTATGATGCCTGCGGTAGACCCGTTTATTTCGTGCGCGATAATTGGTACAACACGGTCTATGTTCCGCACTACCGCGAAAGACATTATCGTGATGTTGGATACCGTAATGATTATCGGGGCTATCGTCATGAAGAGCGCCGTGGCGACTGGGATCGGCATGGCGATGGTCGTGGCTGGGAACATGATCGAGGAGAACATGGTCATGGCGAGCATGAAGGGCATGGTCACGATCATTAAGGCGTGATCTAAAATTTAGCTGTATTACATACAAAAAAAGGTTGCCCGCCCTCGGCAACCTTTTTTATTCACCTTACAGTAAGGGCTGCTGCTTCATCCGCTCTAAAATACGCTGCGGGGCCTGGCTCTCATCATTCATGGCATGTACAGGCAGATAAAAGGTTTGTTCAAAGACATATTGCCCTGCCATTGCTGCATGAGAAACATGATCTGTGAATACGATCCAGGTACTGCCTGCTGGAAAATCATACGCTAGATGCTCGACAGTCGCTTGATAGTCTAGATCCGCTTTCATACCATCATGCATCCGCAGCATGTAATGATCATAATCACTGCGACGACTTTTGGTCAGTCCCACTGAATTTAAAAAACCACTAACCCCCCAAGTAGGGCTGGCAATATGAGGTAAGAACCGCTGAGCAACTTTCTCAAAAGACTCTCCCAATCGCCATGAGCGCGGTTTACCATGCGGATTGACATTGGTAAAAATCCTTAAGATGCGCTTATCTTGTACAGGCGTTGCAGGAAAACTATCGACATGGAGGCGTGTATCATCTTTGCGCCATGAAGTCGTACGCCCCGCTATCTCCAGAGGACGATAACTGGTCCGAGACTGAATCAAGTCTTGTTGATACTCAGGAAACAGATGATCCATGAGCTCTCTAGCAAACGTTGCATAGCGCTGCATCATTTTTTGCAATAAAACGGCAGCCTCCTCATTCACAATACTGCCCTGCACTTTACCGGTCTTGGGATCAAAGCTCACGTTTTTGCTTTTGCCTATAATAGACGGAGATAAGAACTGGTTTTCCTCTTCACTCAAAGCAAAGTGGAGTTGCGGCAGAATCAAAACGTCACCCTGTTCAAGTGAGCGTACAGCTTGCTCAGTCAATTCTTGAGGGAAAGTTTGATTCCAATCGGTAATCGGTAGCTCAAAGACAGCACTCATAGCCCACACTCTAATTCGTTTTATTGCCCCCCGTGATTGTAGCAAAGAATCATGGGAGAGGATGTTGAGAGGAACTCAAATCAGATTTTACTCTATGAAAACTGCACATTCATAGCATTTTTTAGCCATCAAGCGGCAGCAATGGTGTCGGTAAAATTAACTGATAAAAGCCTAAATCTAACCAGCGGCCAAATTTAAACGCGGCTTGCTGTATCGTTCCCGAATGTTTAAAGCCGAGCTTCTCATGTAAAGCAATACTGGCGTGATTGGCAATATCAATCCCGCCGATCATGACATGGAGCTGCTGTTCTGTCGCACAGTCAATGAGTTGATTGAGCAGTATCTTGCCCAATCCTTTCCCTCGATGATCTTGATGAATATATATCGCATGCTCGACTGTATACTTATATGCGGCCCAAACACGGAAGGTGCCATAGCTGGCAAAGCCCATTAATTGCCCGTTTTCATCAATAAGACCAATGACCGGAAAGGCCCCCGCTTGTTTAACCCGAAACCACTCTTGCATCACTTCAAGTGTTCTTGGCTTGTAATCATATAATGCCGTTGAATTAGCAATGGCTTCATTAAAAATATTAAGAATAGCCGTTGCATGTAACTCATAAGTACAACTGACAAACTGCATGATTCACAAACCTCATCGCAAACAAAAAGAATCATTGCCAAACATCAAATGTGTCTTGGATATAACTAAAATAGAACAACACACATTCGATCTGTTTTAGAAACGGCAACTTATCGTATAGTATAAGCCGCTTTATATCATTTATCAGGATAAAACATCATGCCTGCAGCAAAACCACCCATCGAAATCGAAACCGCCACCAATCCCACATTGTCGGTCATATGGCTCCATGGTTTAGGTGCAGATGGAAATGATTTTGTGCCCATAATCCCAGAACTGGGGTTATCTAAAGATACCGCCATTCGCTTTATTTTTCCGAATGCGCCAGTTATCCCGGTCAGTATCAATGGCGGTTACCGGATGCCTGCCTGGTATGATATTTTGACATTAGATAGTAATAGCCGTGTTATCGATGAAGCAGGCATTATTGCAAGCAGAAACGTGGTTCGCGCCTTAATCACACAAGAAAATGCGCGCGGTATTCCCAGTGAACGTATCGTGATTGCAGGTTTTTCTCAAGGCGGCGCCATTGCCTACACGACTGGGTTAACACACCCTCTGAAACTGGCAGGAATTATTGCACTCTCAACCTATATTCCTTCAGCGACATTGATCAAAACAGAATTTGATGCTGCGAATCAAAATACACCTATTTTTGCAGCACATGGACGTCAAGACGATGTGGTGAGTTTAAGTATGGGTGAAAGCGCACGTGATAGTGTTCAAGCGTTAGGCTGCCCAATCACTTGGCATACCTATCACATGGCCCACTCAGTCAATTTAGAAGAAATTAAAGCCATTGGGAAATGGCTTGTTAAACGTGTTAACGAAAGAAATTAATGTTCATCATAGCGCTAGAACAGAAAATCATGCAGACTTTTTCTGTTCTAGCGCATCCGCCTCAAGCCGCTCGGCAATATAATTCAGTACCAATTCACGTGTTTTTCCAAGCCAACGCGTTGGTTTAGCCATGGCGACAATCATGGTCATATGATTGACTTTTGGAATAACCACTGACTTGACTGGAACTTTGGCGCGCTCAAGGGCGCGCTTCATTTTCAGCATATTTTTGATACCGACCAGATTATCATTTTCTGCAACCATCAAATAATGTGGCGGTGCATCTGGACGTACATGTCGATCCGGCATGACTCCCTCAGGATGCAAATGCGCAGGGAATGCAATCTTGCTCTGGTATTGACGATAATCAAATGAATAAGGACCCGCTAAACCAATCACGGCCCTAACGGCACTGTTTGGCACCTGACTATTGCGCCAGAAGCGCACATCATCCACAGCAACGACGGCATTAAAAGCACCGGCAGAATGCCCCATAATGAATAGCTTATTCGGATCACCGCCATATTCGGCAATACGCTGATAGACCCAAGCAATCGCACTAACTGAATCATTGATAAAATCAGGATAGATATTTTTAGGTGCTAATCGATAGTCAATCACGACCGTTAGATAGCCTGCTTGAGCAAGACTACGGCCAATAAAACCATGACCTTCTTTTTCACCATGCTGCCATGAACCCCCATGAATAAAAACGACTACTGGCAAACCATTTTCAGCATGAATCGTGAGATCCGCAGGAAGGTTTGTGGGTTGATAAACATCTAAGAATTGGCGCTGATGCGTCCCGTACGGGATTTTTTTATAGATTTTCAACCCTTGCATCGAGGATAACGCCGTTAATACCTTAGCAGGTGAATAGCTGAATATACCAACTACCACACCACCTAAGGTTCCTACGATCGCAGCTTTCTTAAATCCAGACAACCCTGATAATTTCGACAACTGAGGCAAGCGTAGCGATTTATTCATGATTTAACCAAAATAACTCAAAAAGAATGGTTCCATTTTACAAACACGACCGCACTATACTCAATAATCACCAAGCCATTATTGGGATTGTGAATTGGGTAGACTCGTCGCACTAAAATTGGTTGAACTATTGGCAATCAATGGCTGTGTCGAAGCCATCGGGTCTATCGCCACAGGTGTCGTCACCGTATCACTGTTCATACTGGTGTTGCTCATGGCAGTCGCATTCGTCAGCGGTTTATTCTCTACTGGTGTAGAAGGCTGCAAAGTAGGCGCGACTTCTGGCAACACATCAATCAGTGAAACGATCTTAGCGATGCTGGATGTACGCTGTAAAGTATCTATGAGCCAATCAATATCACTCTTGGGTAGCTTGCCCATCAAATAAACCACATTATTTTCAGTAATGACTTTAACCCGTGAGTCTTTAAAACCTTTCAACAGCAAAAAGTTTTTACGTACAGTTGCCGTGGTAATACCATCTTGAACAATCTGGGCATAACCAATTTCATCGCCAACCGTTAAATAATTTTGTACGGCTTTAACATCACTCATCGCTTTCAAATTGTCTTCTGCAACTTGTTTGAGATGAGCATCTGGCACTTGCCCCATCAGCAGAGCAACACTATGAAAACTAGTGATATTCACACGAGATTGTTTAAAGCGTGAATCCAGTTTGTACATGTTGATACTTGCAGTACGTTCGATTGAATTATCAAGTAACACTTGGCTAAAAGAACGATCACTCGACTCTATCCCGACAGGCTGGGTTCCTGTATTCGCAGCGATAAAAGAACTACACCCTGTAAGTAGCAGTGTTGAAGACAACACGGATACGGTCGTCACTTTAGAGATGCTCGTTGCCGTTGCAAAACTGGTGGTCTTTAAAAGCGCATTGGTTTTTGCAAACATGTTCTTCCAAACAAGCGCTATACGTTTGCTTTTTTCAGCTTTTTGATCTTTGGAAAGCCGTTTAAATCTTTGCATTATCGCCTCTTTATTTTTTAGATCAATTTGACTTAAAACCGAATCATTTAAACCCTGCATATCTCGCCTCAACACCCACCAATCCTTCTTTAGCTCTCAAGTCTAACAAAATAGTCACTCGCAAAATGAGTTGATTGTGTTAAATCCAACGGAAAGTTTTGAGAACCTCATTACATATGTGGAGATCCAGTATCTATTGCTCATCGCTACACTGCGTAAAAAGCACCTTCTAGCCAATCGATCTTAAGCTCAGGCATCGCAGAATCCTGAAGTGCTGGATTTCCTTCAATAGTGACGACATCAAACCGGCAATCATAGGACTCATATTGAGAAAAGCGTTGTAAAAACAATGCAGCTGTTTTGCTGATCTTACGTTGCTTGGCAAAGGTCACACTCTCTGCCGCACTACCAAATCGACTGGGTCGTCTTAATCGCACTTCGACAAAAATGAGCAATTTATCTTTTGTCATGACGAGATCAATTTCACCCACTTTGCCATGAAAGTTTTGAACAACGAGTGTAAACCCTTGCGTTTTTAAAAATGCTAAAGCACGCTCCTCGGCATATTGCCCAGCAGTATGTGTAGGGCTCGTAGAACGTCCAACGGTCATTGCGCACTCAAGAGAAATTGGGCTTTCTTTCGTATCATTTAAAAATCCTTTTTAATGCCTCTTACTTTGGAACCAGCCCGCCAGAGGTCGCCTGAAAGCAAATTGGCACGCGATTGATATCCTGATTATTCAAGGTCATTAACCCTGTCCGTCCCGAAAACTTTGCACTGAGTGCATGGTCACGGATGAGTAAAGCAATTTGCCACGCATCCGCACCAAACGCACGCAGTCGCTGTACATTACTCGGAGCCGGCTGAGCTTTATTTAATGCATTGAGTTCTGGCCAATCCGCTTTTAAGAGTGCTGGAGTATCGCAGAACTGTAAACCTGTCTGAACTGGGAGCCTGCGATCAAAAGCAAAAGCCGGGATATAAACACGCTCCTTGGGTAGCTTCTGCTGACTCACCCATTGCGCATCCCCAAGTATGAGTAAGCCTTGATTCGAAGGTAAATTTGTCGGTATCGCTTTGATGTCTATAGTCTTCAGTTTTCCTGACTTGAGTAAAGCCTCTTTAAATCGCTGCCCACTGGTAAACTTAGGCTCAGTAACAATTGAAAGCTGAGTGACTCCATCACCTTGTATAGCTTTAAGCAAAGTAATAGCATCTTCATCCGGTGCAAGAGCAAATTGCCAAACATTACGTTGACTTTGGGGAACTTGGTTCAGTGCCAGCACAGGGACTTTAGGCGAGAGGTTGACCAGCTCTCCCACCTGCTCGCGCGCTAAGGGACCTATCACCAGCTCTGTATCCGATTTAATTTCTTTAGCCAATAAAATATCCATCGGCTGATCACTGCTGTCAACAAAACGCAGCGTTGGGCGCTGTGTTCCGGCATAATAGGCGGCGGACAATCCATCTTTAACACTCTGTGCTGCGGGTGCTAAGACACCGCGTTCAGGCAGTAGTACCAAAACTTCGGCATGAACCAAAGGTATGCCACTCAGCATGGGTATAATCAGGCTAGAACACAGTTTCTGTGATAAGGTTTTACGCATCACTGCCCACTCCTGCTATCGATTGTCCAAATATATTCATTTTTAGTTGAAGTAATTTTACGCCGTTCATGCATGACATTGTTGTGAACTTTAATCCGATACGATGCTTTAATTATAGTTTAATACTAATCAAAACATCACGTTAAACATGGAACATATCTCTTATGGCTGGAACTCTCTATGTCGTTGCCACGCCAATCGGCAATTTTGATGACTTTTCACGTCGCTCAGAACAAACACTTAAAGCATGCCAAATCATCGCGGCTGAAGATACACGGCATTCAGGTCACCTACTCTCTGCTTATAGCATTAATACCCCGACTACAGCATGTCACGACCACAATGAAGGACAAAAAGTTCCTGAACTGATCGCAAGACTTCAACAAGGCGATCATGTGTCCCTCATCAGTGATGCAGGTACACCGCTTATCAGTGATCCAGGATTTCGCCTGGTTCGTGCCGCTCATGAGGCTGGCATCAAAGTCGTACCAGTTCCAGGCGCATGTGCAGCCATTGCCGCACTCTCAGCTTCGGGCTTACCCAGCGATCGTTTTAGCTTTGAGGGTTTTCTTCCTGCAAAAACGCATGCTCGTAAACAAACGCTCGAAGGACTCAAAAAAGATACACGTACCCTGATATTTTACGAAGCGCCGCATCGGATCCTTGATAGTTTGTCAGATTTTGTGGAAGTTTTTGGTATCAATCGTGATGCTTGTTTAGCGCGTGAAATCACAAAAACCTTTGAAACAATTAAAAAATCGACACTCGGAGAGCTTTTAGCTTTTGTACAAAATGATAACAATCAACAGCGCGGCGAAATCGTTTTGGTCATCGGAGGATTTGATGCGGAACAAGAGGTTGAAAATACAGAGGTCACAGACAAATTATTAAAACGATTATTACAGGACTTGCCTGTCAAGGCAGCGGCTCAGCTTGCAGCTGAACTCACGGGACTTAAGAAAAATGAACTCTACCAGCGTGCGTTATCTTTGAAAGATCAATAAGCGAAAAATACGTCTCTATCAACTTTTGCTTAAACTACTGCAACGTCATCATGCGCGTTGCAGTCCATTAATCTTGCCTAATGACAGTATTAGTCGCGAATACTTTCGTCAGCAGGCACTTCTTGAATACGCCCACCTTGAGCCAGAAAACGCTCAAGTTCTTCCGCTAATCTCTGGCGCTCATCGCGCTTTGCACTTGGCGATAAGCTTTCTGCTTGTGCAACATCATCAGGTGCTGGGCGTCCTTCACCGTCGCCTTTGCTGGCCCCTGCAGCGGCATCTACATCGCCATCGTCCGATGCAACGACAGCATCGACATCATCAATACCATCATCATCCGCAGTCTCATCTGACGGATCAACACCTTCATAATCATCGCTATATTCAGTACTGCTCATCTACATCTCCTTTTACGTCTTACCTAACGCTTTTCACAACGACTCAACTTCCACGCTTTATATCATATCTCAATGCCATATAGCACCGATTTTAAAACGTCTTATTGATGGTTTTACTTTATCAAGCCGTATGACTAAGTGCTAGTCTTGTCTATAATTTGAAACAGTGTTATTAGAGGGAGCAAGCCCCGTTTTAAGAAGCCGTTATGAGCGCATCTGATAACGCGTTCCTTGCACGGCTCCACGCCCACTGGCCTGCGCACCAATCACATGTCGGAGGTGGTCTAATTTGGCGACCGCATGCATCCCCTCTCCGCGCAGCCACATCATCCATTGTTGATCTGAACTTTGTAGCCAACCCAGTAATGACAGGCCATGCATCATAATACTATTGGGCAATTTACGTGCCCGCTCATAGCGCTTGAGCGTCTGACGATGAGCCCATAATCCTCGATCACGATCATGCAGTAATGCATCCACCAGAACAGCAGCATCCAAACACCCAAGATTAACACCTTGTCCCGCCATCGGATGAACGACATGCGCAGCATCACCCACCAGAACCAAACCCTCTACGGTATATTGCTTAGCTTGCTGAGCTTTCAAAGGGAAAATTCCGCGAGATTCAATCGTATCAATTTGACCTAACATATAGCCGCTGGCATGGGCTAATTCTGCACGTAAAGTCACATCATCCAGTGTCATCATATCCTGCGCCACAATTGCGGGCAGAGTCCAGACAACGGATTGCCAGCAGTCATGTTCAGATTCAGCCTGATTTGGTAAATTCGCTAAGGGCAAAAATGCCAAAGGGCCGGTCGGTAAGAAAACTTGACGCGCAATGCCATCGTTAGGCTTTTCCGTTCTAATCGCGCAGGTTACGGCCATCTGCTTGTAATCAAGTAGCTCGGTTTGAATTCCGGCAAATTGACGAACCACGGAGCCTGCACCATCCGCCCCAATGACTAAGGGTGTCTGATATTGCGTCCCATCAGCAAGGGTAACTTTCCATGTCTGACTCAAACGCTCTAAAGACTGCAAACGTGTTGATTGTAAATAACTGGATCCAAGCCGCTCTTGCAAAACCTCTTGTAAGGCTAATGACAAAACACCGGGCTCAACCATACTGCCGAGTAAAGGCTGAGTATCGTTAAAGAGCAAGTCGCCATGGTGCTGATCCGCACTGCCGAAATTAAGAATGCCTCGACCATCCCGCGACCAAACCTGCATGCCTTGATAAGGCGCATGACGTTGCACACGATCCCAAACTTTGGCGCGGGATAAAAGACTTAAACTGGCGGGACTGAGTGCCCATACTCGCGCATCTCTTTTTGCCAATAAATCTTGCGCACGATCAGTCTCTGTCAGTGCAGGTGCCGCATCAATGACCAAAGGCTTGACA
Organism: Aquirhabdus sp.; assembly: GCF_046462495.1. Taxonomy (NCBI): domain Bacteria; kingdom Pseudomonadati; phylum Pseudomonadota; class Gammaproteobacteria; order Moraxellales; family Moraxellaceae; genus Aquirhabdus; species Aquirhabdus sp. Next base: position 149,132 of record NZ_JBKGVE010000010.1, read on the forward strand.
CCGCCCTCTGCCAATAGCAATGCACAAAGACCTCCGACCAATCCACCACCAACAATGACAACATCTACAGTATGGGGAGCAGTCGTCATACCTTAAGCCCCATCGCATAGTTTGCAACCAATTGCTTTGCGCCTGGAATTACATCAAAAGCGACGAGGCCTGTGTTCCGCGCTAGTCTAAGCAGTGGATTACGATTGCTAAACCCACGGACTATTGAATCACAAAATCGAATGACGCGTTTTTGATCCGTTAAACGGGACTGCTCATAAGCTTTTAATACCGAGGCTTCCCCTAAATCACGCCCCGCTTGCGCCTGATGAGACAATGTTTGCGTCAGCACCTGGGCATCACGTATACATAAATTAAAGCCCTGACCTGCAACTGGGTGTAAGGTATGCGCAGCATTTCCCATCAACACCACACGCCCCACTACCTGACGATCGGCCAGGACTTGCGATAAAGGATAGGCAAAGCGTTTTCCAGTTTTCTCAAAACGACCCGCGCGACTGGCAAATGCCGCTTGTAGTGCATCTAAAAAATGCTGGTCGTTTTCGCTGCCTAGCCATGCTTGTTCACTGCCTTTAGGCACGGTCCACACGATGGCACGGCGGTTTAGCCCGCAAAGCGGTAATAAAGCCAGTGGACCTTGTGGCGCAAAACGCTCAAAGGCCTGCTGCTCATGAGGCAAACTGGTTTGAACCGTTGTGACTAAAGCGACTTGTTCATAATCATGCTCATTGACACCTACACCTAAAGCTTGGCGACAGAAAGAATCACGCCCATCAGCGGCAATAAGCGCTGGCGTTTTGACACTAAAGACTTCGCTCTCGCCAGCACTATTTACTTTCGTAGCTTGAATCGTTGCAAACTGATCATCTTGGGTTAAATGTGTAACGTTTACACCATCAATAAGGGTAATGAGCGAGCTAGCACGGACTTGCGCCAATAAAACACGCCCTAGCCATGCATTCTCAATCACTTGACCAAAGCTTTCTAAACCCTCTTGATCAGCACTCAATCGAGCCTTACCAAAACTGCCCTGTTCACTGATATGAATCTGAAAAATTGGGGTCGCAAACTCTTGGAGTTCACGCCATAAGCCCAAATCGGTAAAAATTTGTACAGTACGACGGGATAGCGCCGTATTTCTCGCATCGAAACTCGAATAATACGGCGTATCATTAAAATGCTCAGGATAACGCACTGCTTCCAAAATTGTTACAGGTAACCCTTTCTGAGCCAACATTAACGCTAAAGTTAGCCCCACCATTCCTCCACCAACAATCAACAGAGGAACTTTTAAAAGCGGCAAACCCACCGCCGAACTTCCCAAACTATCATTTGCAGAATCACTCAAAAAATCACTTACGTGAACCATCAGGCTGTCCTTATTATATGAATATCATGATCGACCAAAACGAAATCACTCAAGTGATTCTTGTTTATCTGCTTATGATTTTTGCATAAGCGATTCAATTTCTGCAATCGCTTTAGGGACATCCCGTGTCAGAACATCAGGACCACTTTCGGTGACCAAAATATCATCTTCTATACGAATACCGATACCACGCCAGCGCGCTTCCACAGTCTCATCATCAATAGCAACATAGAGACCTGGCTCAACGGTTAACACCATACCAGCTTGTAGCGGACGCCAGTCATCACCTGCTTTATATGAACCCACATCATGTACATCCATTCCCAGCCAATGGCCGGTACCATGCATATAAAAACGGCGATGTGCGCCTGCTTTGATGAGTGCAGCGACATCTGGCAACTCTTCGCTCAATGAGAGCAATCCTAGCTGTACCAAACCTGTCGTGAGCACTTCTACAGCAACACGATCATAGTCTTTACATGGTAAACCTACTCTTACGGCGTCAATAGCTGCTAACTGCGCATCCAAAACCAATTGATACAGGGCTTTTTGTTCTGGCGAAAACACACCATTTACAGGGAAAGTCCGCGTAATATCCGCAGCATAATGATCTAGTTCCGCACCTGCATCAATCAACACCAGCTCACCGTCTTTTAAGGGTGCATTGTTCTCTACATAATGAAGAATACAAGCATTCACACCGCCGCCCACAATACTGTTATAAGCAGTCTGGCATCCGTTTTTACCAAATTCATAGAGTAGCTCTGCTTCAAGCGCATACTCCATCATCTCAGGACGAACCGTTTGCATTGCACGAACGTGGGCATGCGCACTAATTTCTGCGACGCGACGCATGGTCTGTACTTCATGCTCATCTTTAATCAAACGCATCTCATCAAGAATTGAATCGAGTTGAATGATTTCAATCGGCACTGATCCGCCTTGACGCTGTTTAGACACTGCATTTTTTAACCAGCCACTGACCTTCAAGTCAAATGCACTGTCGTTGCCCAAACGGACATATAAGCGTTTTTTGCCTGCAAGTAGCTTTGTCATCCATACATCGAGCTCATCAATCACATACGCGACATCAGCACCGTAATGATTTACAGCACCGGCGGTTCCCGCACGTAATCCATCCCAAATCTCACGTTCACGGTTGCGCTCACGACAAAATAAGCCATAAGAAACATCTTGATCATCAATCGTCTGAGGATGCTGGATGAAAGCCAAAGCTTCGGGTTCTGCAAAACCAGTCAAATAATAAAAGCTACTGTCTGCACGGAAACGAAAATCTGCATCGCGGTTCCGAAGATGAACTTCACTGGTCGAAATCAGCGCAATCGAATCTGGTGTCATCTGCGCAAGTAACTTGGCACGACGTTCAGCATAAACAGGAAGTATTGCAGCTTTTTCGGCAGATGCAGGAATAGCCGTTGTCATTTGATTCATTTAAAAACAGTCCACCATAATTTGATTAAAAAGTATGACTGACGTGATGAATAAAGCCGGTGCTTAAATCATCACGTCAATCTGCCGATGGATTAGGAAGGTCGTGCTGGATTAAAGTGTTCAACTATGGGTGTATCACTGCCTTCGGCATGATCATGATCCGAATGATCAGCGTCAACATGATCCAGAGCATCACCCTGGGCATCAACTAAAGGTTTACCCGTCAGCAGTGACGTACTGGCTACCGTAGAACGCTCACGTCCTAGCGCCAAACTCACGGGAATCAAGCGGACAAACTCCACCAAATCGGTATAGCTTTCCTCACCTTCTTCATCATCATCTTCGTCGCTATACAACAGCCCAGCAACATCGCTCAGGCTATGCAAAATCTCTGCCTCATCCTTACGAATGCGGCCACCTGTTAACCCAAAGCCTAATAAAACACCACTACACCAATTGGCCAATGCTTCCACACGCTCAATCAAAGGATGATCGTCGTCGGGTAATAGCGGAGCATAGTCCAATGTGTCATCCAGCAATGCCGCGGCAGTATCTTCCGCTTCTTCGGTCAGTAAGCGTAGGGCATCTTCTGGCAACGGCTCAAAGCCGATACGGGCCAAAATTGCCTGCCACTCATCAGACGTCGGAGGCTGAGTCACCACCACGATACCAGTTAATAAACCATGTAACTCACTGGGACCTGACAAATCAGGCACTTTGGAGAAACGACCATCCCACTCTGTCCATCCGGACTCATCATCATGCATTGCATTACCCTTATCGATACCAAATTGGCATTTGTCACAAAAATCATTATGAAAACAAACCAGTCTTTACCAATCAGCAAAAAGATAGACTCGATTAGGTGCAATTTTGACTAAAAACAACCTATATGAAGCTACCTAGTTGACCCAGCTACTCTCTGCCTACTATATTAGCGTCCAACGCAATATAGTGCGACCAAATCATGTTAGCAGAACTCCAACGTCTACAAATACTCATTAAAACGTTAACGCAGCAGTTACAAGACAAACGTCTTGAAAATATACAACTTCAGGCTCAACTTGCTACGCCAGTCGTTAACCCTGAAGAACAACAAGCTCGGCTTGCATTGCAACACCAGCTCGAACTCTTGCAGGTTGAACATGCACAGGGCGTTAAAGACCAAGAAACGCTTTCAGAGCGACTGGTGGAGCTTGGGCGGAGCCATCAGGACCTCCAGAGTAATCATGAGGGGCTGAAAGCGACTCACACTCAGCATCAAGTCGAACAGAATCAGCTACGCAGCGAAATTCAGCAGTTGAAACAGACGCTTGAAAATGAACGCGCCGACTTTACCCAGATCAAAGCTCAACTTGAAGCAGAGCGCGATGGCTTAGTCCGTAAAAATGAATTTGCAAAGCAAAAAGTAGAAGCGATTATTCACCGATTATCAATGCTGGGTCAGTCGACATCAACTGCAGATACTGCCAATTAATATCCTTTTATTCAGCGGAAAACCCCGCATGATGGACAGGAAAAGTAACGAAGGAAAAAGCTCATGCCGACTGAAGTCATTATTTTTGATAAATCTTACAAACTGGAATGTGCCCCAAACGACGAGGGCAATCTTCATGCTGCAGCGACTGCACTGGAGACCAAATATCGTGAAGCACGACTTGCGATGCCCCGTCTAGAATCAGAACGTGTCGCAGGTATGGTTGCACTCAATCTATCACTTGAATTTGCCAAACTCGAACAGCAGCTTAAAGCGCTATCCGCTGAACGTGTTCAAGAGAAAAATCAAAACTTACAATTAATCCACCAACTCACCAATGATATTGAAGCAGCGATAGCGGCCAAATAACTGTCTAAAATTAGATGATTGCATTGAATTTAATAACACTAAAGCTGGTTTAATAAGAAGCAGTCATTACACTTTTTACCAAAGACCCGAGCCTTTTACTTGCATCTTCTTATCACGGGGTTATACTTATCTCATCTCTGAGGTGCGCGCCAAGTAGCCCAATCCCCTGAGCCGATTTCATCCTATAGGGATGCGCTCTGTTGGTTCTGTGTGCAAGTCTGCCTTGAGTAGAAAGCCTGTGAGCCATCGGCGCCTCCTCCTTGAACCTTATTGGGTTCAAGGGTAACGGTTATTAGCGGCATTCTTGGAGACCTAATTCATTGAATGATTTTAATACCTTGTAAATCATCTATTATTCTTTACACCAGCACTCTCGCTGGTGTTTTTATTTCTACTCCTTCAGCGCCCGAGCCATTGAATTCATACTCAAAGTATCCAACAATGGGGAATGAAGAAAAAAAATTCGCCCCCTTTTGAGCAACCACAAGATAGTCAGCTTCTGCGACGCAATATGCGTCGCCAGCGGCGCGAACTCTCGGTCCATTTTCGACGTCGAGCTGGTCGGTCTGTAGTACGCCACGTTCGCAAACAGCCTGCTTTTATCCAAGCAAAAGCCGTGGGGCTTTATTTAGATGCTTTTGGCGAACTTCCAACTCAGGCACTCATGCAACTTTGCTTCGCATTAAGAAAATCAGTCTATTTACCTGTAGTTATCTCAAATCATCAGCCCCTCGCTTGGGCAAGGATTTATCAGCAAAGGCAGCGCTTTACGAAACATCGTTTTGGCATGCAGCAACCCACACGACAAAGAGGACTATCGGTCACTCATCTGGATGTGTTATTTATGCCTTTAGTGGCGTTTGATCGTATGGGTCAGCGTCTAGGGATGGGTGGTGGTTTTTATGATCGCACCTTATCCATATGTGTGAAAGCACCCATGAATGGTAAACGCCATCATGGACATCATTATAAAAAGCCTTTACGCATTGGGCTGGCTTATGACTTTCAACAAGTAGGTCAGCTACAGCAGAATAGTTGGGATGTTCCACTTCATGCCGTTACAACGCCAACCCGGCATTATCGTTTTTGATTTGATCTAGCTTGCACCATTTTGAGTCAACTCTGGCAAGCTATTTGCTTTTTCTTGAATAGCGACAAATGACCGCTGAATAGATGGCTCATGGGATATTTTTAATTTTTCTCGTGTTTGCAACTGTACACAAAAACAGCATACGATCCGTCATCGCAGCAAGAAATATGTTTTTTAGCATCGTGCAGCCTTGTAATTTTGCAAACATGCTTTATTAATAAATCATGACAAGCGAATACGCTGATGTTTCATAGGAGTGATTTATGACCGATTCTAAGCAAAACAGCACCGTAAAACACATCCCCGCGACTGACAAAGTTCTACCCCTGTTAGCCTTGCGTGATGTGGTGGTTTACCCGCATATGCAAATTGCGCTATTTGTGGGCAGACCAAAATCTATTCGCGCCGTTGAAATAGCACGCGAAGAAGATGATCTCGTTTTTGTAGTTGCACAAAAAGATTCGCTCACTGAAGACATTGATGATGGCAACTTATATCAATACGGCACCGTCAGCCGCATTGTGCAAGTTGTTAATCATGAAAATGATGACAATTGCATCAAGGTGCTGATTGAAGGTTTATATCGTGCACGTCGCTTGGCAATTATTGACCAAGATGACTATATGCGTGCCGAAACGACACCAGAGCCAACGCCAATTAAAATCAGTGTAAATGCACAAAAAACTGAACGCGAAGCGTTGCAACAGCTTTTTGCCCAATATGCAGAAGCCAAACTACGCAACAGCCGCGAGTTGATTGCCGCATCTGAAAAAATCACTGATTTGCTCGAAATGATCTATTTCATCGCGACCCGCGCGCCGCTGGCGATCGAAGTGAAACAGAAGTTCCTTGAAGACGCCAACATTGCGGATCATGTTAAAGAACTGACCGACTATCTATTGCGTCAATCGGAAGAGCAGAAAGTTGAGCAAGGTCTGCATGAGTCGGTTAAACGACAAATGGAAAAGAATCAACGTGAATACTTTCTCAATGAAAAAATGAAAGTAATTCAACGTGAACTTTCCGACATGAATGAAGGCGATACCGATGAAATGGGCGAACTTGAAAAACGCCTGTTTGATGCCGAGTTGCCTGAAGACGTACGCAAAAAAGCAGAGAGTGAATTCAAAAAACTCAAAGCAATGCAACCTGCTTCCAGCGAAGCGGCTGTGGTGCGTAACTATGTCGACTGGATTTTGAATACACCATGGCTTAAGGCTTCGAAAGTATCGATTAAGCTGGATAAAGCTCAAGAGATTCTTGATGAAGATCACTATGGTCTTAAAGAAGTCAAAGAACGCATCGTTGAATTCTTGGCCGTGCAATCTCGCGTTAAACAACTTCGCGGTCCGATCTTGTGTTTGGTTGGCCCTCCTGGTGTCGGTAAAACTTCACTCGGTGAGTCTGTAGCGAAAGCAACTGGGCGTGAGTTTGTTCGCATGGCGCTTGGCGGCGTACGCGATGAAGCTGAAATTCGTGGTCATCGCCGTACCTATATTGGTGCGATGCCTGGTAAGATTGTGCAGCACTTGTCTAAAGTCGGTGTGAAGAACCCACTGTTCTTACTCGATGAGATTGACAAGATGGCGCAGGATTATCGTGGCGACCCTGCTTCAGCGCTGCTTGAAGTTCTGGATCCATCGCAGAACCACAAGTTCAATGACCATTATCTCGATATGGACTTAGACTTGTCTGAAGTGATGTTCATCTGTACAGCGAACACCATGAACATTCCTGCTCCACTCTTGGATCGGATGGAAGTGATTCGCTTGCCCGGTTACACCGAAGATGAGAAGGTCAATATCGCTGAGCGTTATTTGATTCCAAAAGCGATCAAGACCAATGGCTTGAAGCTGAAAGAATTGACCATCGACGAAGGTGCAGTACGTGAATTGATTCGTCGCTATACCCGTGAGGCTGGTGTACGTAATCTTGAGCGTGAAGTATCGAAGATCTGTCGTAAAGTTGTCAAAGAAGCAGTGACCAGCAAGTCTAAGAATGTCCACATCGACGTCAATGAAGCCAACTTGGTGGATTACTCTGGTGTGTACAAATTTGACTTTGGTCGTGCCGAAGAAGATGCACAAATTGGTCGTGTGACAGGTCTTGCTTGGACTTCTGTGGGTGGTGAGCTACTGACCATCGAAGCCGCTGCCGTTAAAGGCAAAGGCACGTACACCGCAACGGGTTCACTTGGCGATGTGATGCAAGAGTCGATCAAAGCAGCGATGACTGTGGTGCGTACACGTGGTGATAGTCTGGGAATTCCTTTCGAGAAATTCAGCACGACTGACATCCATGTACACATGCCAGAAGGCGCAACACCAAAAGATGGTCCTTCCGCAGGTATTGGTTTGACCACTGCCCTCGTCTCAGCAATGACTGGCATTCCAGTTCGTGCTGATGTGGCGATGACTGGTGAAGTCACCTTACGCGGATTGGTCCTACCAATCGGTGGCTTGAAAGAAAAACTGCTAGCTGCGCATCGCGGTGGTGTGAAACTGGTGCTGATCCCGACTGAGAATCTTCGTGATCTACATGAGATTCCAGACAACATCAAAGCGGGTATAGAGATTCGTGCTGTGAAGACCATTGATGAAGTGCTTAAAGCAGCACTTGTTGAGATGCCTACACCGCTACCTATCGAAATCCCTGATGTGGCGCTAGTTAAGCCAACTGAAGTTAAAGATGGTGCGAGACACTGATCTAAAGCAGAAGTGATGTAGTGTTATAAAAGAAGCCTTCAACTTTAGTTGGGGGCTTTTCTTTTGATTGACCCTTTGGATGGTTATGGATATATTCTTAGCTTATGGAATTTAAATAATTTTTCACCAAGGATTTAAAATACTTTAACCAATATTTACAGGGGATTAAAAATGTCAGAAAAGAAACACTACCTATATTTGCAGCATAGCGAATCAGTCGTTGCATCAATGTCTGCCACCATATTCTCATCCCTAATCCAAACCAATCCACTTAATGATGACAATGAAAATGAACTTATAGAAAAATCTGTAGCGCTTGCGATTAAACTGGCTGAACTTTCAGATAAATGGGTTGAGAGTGATGAAGAGTGGGTGAAGGATAGGAAGTGATCTTTACTTTCTTTTAATGATCAATCAGAAAGTGAATTTGAGTTAAGAATGATAATTCTTTCTCCAAAGTTAAAGTCTCAATTGATATGAATAAAATAGACAAAACCGATAAGAACAAATTGATCTTTTTTAATCCAAATTCGATCAAAGTAATTAGAAAAACTGATCTGAAAAACTAGATAGTAGTAAATCATGAAACTCTTAGTTTCGATTAATGGATTTTATGATATGGTCAGATAAAGTACCAATGATAAACAACACATTTAAAATATCTTATTCCGGAGAATCTTATGGTGGTAAAAAAGAATATCACAACGGATATGCCCAATGCCGAAGGAGTCGAACCAGCAGATAAAAAATCAAAAAGCACTATTAAATATCCGCCATACGTGAATGCTTACGGAGCGATACCCAAACTCTTCTTAGAAATATCAAAAGCATCTGTACCACCGAAATTTACTCAAGATTTTATGGATACAGTACTTGAGTTGAGATCGTCAAGCCATAGAGCACTGATTCCATTACTTAAAAAATTAAACTTCATTGATGCCGCAAATACTCCTACAGAAGCTTATAGAAACTATAGAGACGAAACACAACGTGAAAGTGTCATGGCGGCTCAAATTCGTTTTGCCTACTCTGATCTCTATAAAGCAAATGAATATGCTCATAATCTAAAGAAAGAAGAATTACAGTCAAAGTTACGTGCCCTATTAGGTGCAGCTGAAGACGATCCCATTATCCCAGCAGTAATTGGAACTTATCTAGAATTAGCTAAGCTTGCAGACTTTAAGCAATCATCAAGTGCACCCAAGATCGCGTCACCTTCTAATGTTAGTGAGAAAAATGCAGATGAAGGAGTAGGTTATCCTCGACATTTGGGTTCAGGCTCTTTGGGTCTTTCATATACAATTAATTTAAATCTCCCTGCAACAACAGAAATAGAGGTTTTTAATGCCATATTTAAAAGTCTAAAGGAGCATTTACTTGACAACTAAAACGGCTGAATCTGATCTTCTTCGACTATTTGGCATGCGAAATCTAATGTTAGAAGCAGACTTAGTCGCACTTGAAAAGATGGGGATTGACATTGGCCATACTGAGACTCTGAAACGAGATGAACTAGTCGATACAGATCTATTTGAAGCAGATATTCTTCATGCTGCGAAGCAAATGGCGAATTTTTACGTTTTATACTATAGTCTTGAAAATACAATTCGACGACTTATTTCCGGACGCCTCCATGAGAAACATGGTATGAACTGGTGGGAACTTAGAGTACCGATAGGAGTCAAAACTAGTGTTGCGGATAAACAAAAAAAAGAAAAAGACACGCCGATGTCAATTCGATCTGAGGATCCGTTAACCTACACTAACTTTGGAGAGCTTATAGACATTATTAACTCAAATTGGACAGACTTTTCCGATACATTACGAAGTCAGAAAGCCGCACAACAAATTTTGAGCCAGTTCAATCTTGTTCGAAACGTTATCGCGCATAGCGTTGAATTAAATAACGATGAAATATTGCGCTTCCAATTACTAGTTAAAGATTGGTTTAGGATTAGCGGTTAATATCTCTTACAAATCATCACCATATAAGAAAATAAATGAATTCGAAGTAGCATATCAAATACGAATACTACATTATAAATTTTAGGCGTGATCATTAAAAGACCATCATAACAAAAGGTATATATTAAACTTAGTATCTAAATCAAATTGCTAATCTGGCTCACTTCTTGCTAACGTTTCCCCATCGTTATCCCTCATTCAGAGATTAGTTATCTGAAAATCAGATGAATGAAAAGTTATATTTCTTGAATCGCTTAAGCCTAGCAGGATATATTCACCCCCTTATACCGTCTTTGACCATCTGGAAGACAGTTTTCGAAATTCAATTGGAGTACATTTGTGAGCGTGCAACCGCAAGCCAACAATAAATCACGCGTAGAGCTCACTATACGCGGCATCATTATCGGCATCATCATTACCATCGTCTTTACTGCAGCAAATGTGTTCTTCGGACTCAAAGTTGGACTGACATTTTCTACATCGATTCCCGCCGCCGTGATCTCCATGGCGCTCTTACGTAAATTTAGAGACTCAACAATCCAAGAAAACAACATCGTGCAAACGATGGCCTCAGCAGCGGGAACCCTCTCCTCGATTATCTTCGTCCTCCCCGGCATGATCATGATCGGTTGCTGGACAGGCTTCCCTTTCTGGATTTCATTTTCGGTCTGTGCACTGGGCGGCATTCTCGGCGTCATGTATTCGATTCCCCTACGCCGTGCTTTGGTCACCAACTCTGATCTCCCCTATCCTGAAGGAGTCGCCTGTGCGGAAGTTCTTAAAGTCAGTAGCACGGATGTAGAAGGGAACAAAACTGGTTTACTGGCGTTGATCTACGGCTCTATCGTTTCCTCAGTCTTTGCAGTGATCGTCGCCACCAAAGTGTTTGCCAGTGATGTCGCGCATTACTTTAATGTCGGCAATAAAGGCTCAGTCACCGGCTTTGACTTCAACCTCTCCTTTGCATTGTTTGCAATCGGGCATTTGTGTGGTCTAGCTGTCGGTATTGCCATGTTAGTAGGTGCAATCATTGGTTGGGGTTGGGGTGTGCCGCACTTCTCATTGGTTGAGCCTGTCACCAGTGGCATCGCTGATCTTGCCCAAGCGACTTGGAGCCACAAAGTTCGTTTCGTGGGTGCCGGTGCTATCGGTATTGCCGCGCTGTGGACGCTTGGCAAGCTGATTAAACCTGTTATCAGCGGACTAACTTCAGCCATGGGCGCTGCACGGGTTCGCAAGTCTGGCCAAGCGGCTACATTACCGCGAACCGAACAAGATATCCCCATTGGGATTGTGGGTTTAATCACACTGGTGTGCTGTGTGCCTATACTCTACTTGCTTGGCTATTTCAGCATGACCAATGGCCTAGGTGATCATGTTGCCGTATTGGCAATTGGTGGCTTGGCTTATGTCATCTTGATGGGCTTCTTCGTTTCGACAATTTGTGGCTATATGGCTGGTCTCATTGGTTCATCCAATAGTCCACTCTCAGGCGTGGGTATTCTTGTTGTTATCGGTGCAGCGTTGCTACTCACCATCGGCGTAAAACCTTATGTAGGCCCAGAAGCCGGTAAAGCACTCGTTGCATTCGCGCTCTTTACCACGGCTGTGATCTTCTCGGTTGCATCGATTGCCAATAACAATCTGCAAGATTTAAAAACAGGTCAATTGGTTGATGCAACGCCTTGGAAACAGCAGGTCGTTCTCATCATTGGTGTGATCGCTGGTGCAGCAGTCATTCCGCCAGTCTTGGACTTACTCAATCATGCATACGGTTTTGCTGGCGTACCGGGTGCAAATCCTGCTACAGCATTGCCTGCACCTCAAGCAGGGTTAATTTCGGCTTTGGCTCAGGGTGTGATTCAAAATAACATTGACTGGAGCCTCATTGGTATCGGCATAGTCATCGGCATAACGTTGATTATCATTGATGAAGTACTTAAACGTACTACCCTTCATATGAGCATCCCACCACTTGCTGTTGGTCTGGGTATTTATCTGCCAACACAAAGCACATTGATGATTGTGGTCGGTGCAGTGGTCGGTTGGTATTTCAATAAGCGCGCGCAACGTTCTGCCAATCCAGAAGCAACGCAGCAACTCGGCGTATTGCTCGCATCGGGACTTATTGTTGGTGAGAGTGTGGTTGGGGTTGTGATTGCAGCGATTGTGGCTTTCTCTGGTGTAGCAGCACCTTTGGCACTGGTGGGATCTGATTTTGAGACGGCATCCATCTGGATTGGTGGCAGCGTTTTTGCACTGTCGATTGCCTTTTTATATCGTTGGTTAAGCCAGCACGCCAAGAAACACTAATCACATGAATCTAGAGGGTGGCCTGCCATCCTCTAGATCATTCTCAATGCTCTGATCAAAAGCCGAGTTGTCTACCCGCTAGATCCTTCATAATCTCTTCAGCACCGCCGCCAATCATATTCACCTTCACATCACGATAAATGCGCTCAATCCGCGTACCGCGCATAAAACCCATACCGCCTAACGTCTGCACACCAGCATCAGCACAGAACTGCATCGTACGGGTCGCAACATTCTTGAGCATGCACAATTGGGCAATCAACTCACTACCCTGCTGATCAGGCTGACCCAAACGCCAAGCGGTGTCTTCTAGCAATGCACGTGTCGCTGCAAGTTGTGTCGCCATATCGACGAGTTTGTGGCGCATAACCTGATGATCAATTAAACGCTTGCCGAAGGTCTTACGCTGCTGCGCCCACTCCAAAGCTTCTTCATAACATACCAATGCAAAACCATAGGAAGAAGCCGCCAAGAAAAACCGTTCCATATTGAAGTTATTCATAATCACGAAGAACCCCATATTCTCAGCACCCAGTAGATTTGAGGCAGGCACACGCACATTATCAAAGTGGATTTGAGCCGTATCTGATGCCCACCAGCCCGTTTTGTGCAGCTGCGTTTTAGTAATTCCAGGACTATGGGCATCGATCAGTAGCATCGAAATGCCAGCCGCACCTTTGGCATTGGGATCAGTGCGCACGGCCACGGAATAATAATCAGCGCGCATGCCTGACGTGATATAAATTTTCTCACCAGTCACAAGGAAGTTATCACCATCACGCACGGCACGCGTTTGTAATGCAGCCACATCGGAGCCACCATTTGGCTCAGTGATCGCCAAAGCAGAAATTTTTTCGCCACTTAATATACTCGGCAATACTCGCGCTTTAACCTCATCACTGGCGAAATGTTGAATAGGCGGAGCACCGATGCTATGTGACAGCAATGAAGCACAGATTCCGCCTGACCCTGCTTTGGCCAGTTCGATGGATGACAACAAGACATAAAATGCGTCGGTTTTGCCTACACCACCGTATTGCTCATCAAAGCCCAGACCAAGCAGTCCAACATTCGCAGCTTTCTTGTAAAGCTCACGTGGGAAGGTTTCAGCTTCTTCCCAGTCATGGGCAAATGGGGTGATTTCTTGTGCGGTAAATTTGCGGATGGTGTCCGCAAAGGCGATGTGATCTGGGGTGTAATAATTTGGATTAAGTGGTTGCATAGTCATATAAACAGCTAAAAAAGAATTGCATCGATTTTGCCATGCGACCATGAGGTTTTGGGTTGCCTGAATGCTCAAAGTCAGATGATCAATTTGGCAAGTCTAGGACTTTATTTTTTAACCCGATGGCTAAACAAAAAATAGGATGGAGATTCATTGAATGCTCCATCCTAACCTAAGCCCTCCTCACTTGCGAAAGAGGACTTAAAACGAGACTTACTTATTCTCACCCGCTTTATGCAGCATCAACCCATTATGAAGTTGATAGCTTGCACCTTGATAATATGACAACGTATCGTCAACCAATGCAGGATCTGCCGTACGATCATGAATCGTCGGTACAGTCTTCACATCTTCCAATACATCGACTTTTTTGTTTGGAGACAAAATCGCCATTTTATTATCACGATACAGCGCGACTTTCTGATAAGTACCCATCAGCGCACGCCCGCCCTCTTCGGGTTTCATACGCAATACGTCCTTACCAAAGAAACGTGAGACATAAGAGCTATTCATCAAACCCATGATCGTTGGAGCTACGTCGATCTGATTGGCGATAGCATCAAACTGCCCTGGCTTGACGTGCTTGGGAGAATAGATAAACAATGGGATGTGATAACGCTCTAGCGGCAAGTCTGATTTACCCGCAGAACCTGCACAATGATCCGCAACGATGATAAATATCGTGTCGTCAAACCATGGCTTCTTGCGTGAATCTTCAATAAATTTATTAATCGCGTAATCCGTGTACTTCACTGCACCTTCATAATGTCCCGAAGGAGAGTCAACACGCCCCTCAGGGAAGGTGTATGGACGATGATTACTGGTTGTCATGATAAAAGAATAAAAGGGCTTTTTCGCCTGATAGGATTTATCGGCTTCACGACTTGCACGCAAGAATGAATATTCATCCGCAACACCCCAAACATTCCCGAAAACACTTTCGTCTTTTGCATAGGAGTTACGATCAACAATATCAAAACCATTATGACTAAAGAAATAGTTCATATTGTCAAAGTAACCATATCCACCATAGATGAACTTGCTGTCGTAACCTTTGTCTCGGAGCAAACTGCCAAGTGAAAACAAACCTTCATTATGTGGACGATGAATAACAGACTGGCCCGGTGTAGGCGGAATCGATAAGGTCAATGCCTCCATACCGCGGACTGTACGATTTCCTGTGGCATAAAAATTATTAAAGAACAAACTATTATTTGCCAGTTCATCCAGATGCGGGGTGAGATTAAGTTTATTGCCAAAACGCGTCATATAGTCGCCACTTAATGACTCAACCACGATCATCATGACATTCAGTTTTTTCTCAGGCCCGGCATTAGTCACTTGGCGGCTAATGTCGAAAGGGACTGTACTGGTAAAGGTTTGATTATCTTGCTTTACCAATCCACGTAAACGTTGATCGAGGGCTTGCTTATCACCCGTCTGATAGAACTGTTCATAATCCAGCTCATTGGCAAAAAAAGCATAGAAAAATTGATAAGGTCCATTTTTGGCCAATTCATTCTTATAGTTATTTTCAGAAACATGGCTAAATGTTTCACTGGTTAAAGCTAAGTAGCAACCAGTTGGAATAAGCAAAAGGATTAACGCACCCACTAAACGCTTTTTGAGTGAGGTTGTCGCTTTTAATGCCAAATCAATCGGGCGCTTAATGATGAAAAAAACGATCAGTGTGCAAATCGCCACACCTGTCAGCAATAAAGGAACTGGATAAGACTCAGAAATATTCCCTGTTACCTCGCGACGATAGACCAGATAATCAACGGAAATAAAATTAAAACGAACCTGAAACTCATCCCAGAACAGCCATTCGGAGACCATGTCAAAAAAGATAAGGCCAATCACAAATATCGCAATGATGTAAGCAATATAACGGTGGATTCGACCTTGATAACGCTTATTCGGCAATAGTGCTAAATAGATTACTACGGGGATCAAGAGATAACTTAAAAAAGCCAAATCATAGATCAAACCTGCGCCATAGATCAGTGGAATATCCAATACTTTTAAATCAAGAACGGCAATATTGTTGATCAACAATGCGGTTCGTAAAATGAGAAATAACACACATGCCGTGATGGCGAGGACTAAAACAATACCGAAACGTGAATCGACAATCCGTTTCATTCAAAATCTCCGAAACCCACGCGAATAGGTTGATTAAATAATGCTTCTTTTGTTGGTGCTTTCAGAACACAAATGAAGGAACGTAATAACGGCCCAATGACTTAAATGCGAGTCGATGAAAATTTCTCTAATGCATCACGCACAGGTTTAAATGAACGGCGATGACTATCGATCACACCATGCGTCATCAATGCCGCAACATGCGCTGCGGTGGGATACCCTTTGTGCTTGGCAAAGCCATACAGGGGGTATGTGATATCCAACGCTTCAAGCTGACGATCACGTGTGACTTTAGCCAAAATACTGGCAGCGCCGATACACGACTCTAGACCATCACCGCCAACCAACGCTTGGCTGGGTACATTAATATCAGGGCAGCGATTCCCATCGATCAATGCCAAACGCGGCGTAATAGGTAAACCATGAACGGCTCTTCGCATCGCCAGCATCGTGGCATGTAAAATATTCAGTTCATCGATCTCTGCCGGTGTTGCTTCAGCGATGCAATAGGCTGCCGCATTCTCAATAATCAGATCGAATAATCGATTACGCTGTTTTTCGGATAATTTTTTGGAATCATTAATACCCGGAATCGGGCGACTAGGATCCAAAATCACGGCTGCAGCAACCACGGAGCCAACCAAAGGTCCTCGCCCAGCCTCATCCACACCAGCAATGCAAAAATCCAGAGGTACCTGAATCGCCTGAACCGAACGTTCCAGTACACCAATGCCGTGCATATTACTATTGCTAATGCTTAATGAGTCGTTTGAATTGTTGTTAAACAGTGGCATCGATACTCTCCTTTGGCACAAGAGCAAGAACTGCATCTGCAGCAGAGCTTACACTTTCACTTTTCAGACGGGTATGAATGCGCTCAAGTTCCACATGCTGAGTCTGCCAAGGCCCCAAACGGAAAGTAGGATCACTGAGTAAATTTTTCATGTCGGCAACGACATTACTGACCGTCGCTTGTGACTGAATAAGCTCAGGAACCAAACGTCGACCAGCCAAGATATTTGGTAGTGAAAGCCATGGAATCTTGATCATCCAGCGTACAAATAAATAGGTTAGCCAATGTACTCGTCCAACGACGACCATCGGTCTACCCAATAACAGTGCTTCAAGCGTTGCCGTTCCCGAAGCCAACATCACAATGTCGCTAGCTGCCATCACACGACGTCCGAGATTTCCAGACAACATGGCGCGATCATCGGGCTCTAGCACTTGTACAGCCTGCTGAACAGCCTGGGGCTGATCCGCCACCAAAGCTTTGATCTGAGTCAACCTAGCTTCATTTGCAGCAGGAATCATAAAACGTAAAGCAGGGAACTGCTTTAACAACTGCCCTGCACTTTCAAGCAAGATGCCACCGACTTGCGTCACCTCGCTTGAACGACTTCCCGGCAATAAGCCAATAATGGTTTGCTCTGGGGAAATACCTAATTCTTGCTTCCCTGTTTCTACTTGATGGTCTAGGGGCAACATTCGCGCTAAAGGATGACCAACGAAAACAGCATGCACATCGTGCTTGGTATAAAAGTCGACTTCAAAAGGCAGCAAGCACAAAACTAAATCGACAGAAGCACCAATACTTACAACACGACCCTGCCGCCATGCCCAAACCGATGGACTGACATATTGCACGGTCTTGATGAGGTGAGAATTTGAAAGATTTTGGTTTTCAGCATGTTGCTGGCGATCTTTTAATTTTTTAGACAGACGTAGGTTAAAGTCAGGCGCATCAACACCAATAAAGACGTCAATTTTTTCTTGCTCAAACGTTTCAACCAGTCCATCTCTGATTCGAAATAGCTCTGGAAGTCGGCCCAATACTTCAAACAAACCAAATAGTGACAATCTTTCCAGTGGATACAAACTGGTCAAGCCTTCGGCTTGCATCTGTGGCCCACCAATGCCTAGAAATCGTGCATCAGGATGCGTTTTTTTTATTTCGCGAATGAGATCAGCGCCCAGAGTATCTCCTGATAACTCCCCAGCGACCATTCCAATTGTTAACATACCACGCGATCCACACTATAAATATTCTTTAGTTTAGCATTGCAGACTCTAGATAAATTCATTGCAGATTTTTTTTATCATTAAGAAACTTTAATATAATAATAATTCATAAGCTAAGATGATTTATTCAATTGTAAGTCTAAGCAAACCAGACTACCCTTCCGCACAATTTCTACTAAACTTATCTAAAAATCTAATATGTCGGATATCTATTTCATTCTTGCGGGACTCCTTGTCGGATTTTGTGTCGGTGTAACTGGTGTCGGCGGTGGTTCCTTGATGACACCAATCCTGATTAGCGTCATGGGCGTTCCAGCTAATGTTGCGATTGGTACTGACCTACTCTATGCCTCAATTTCTAAATTTTGCGGCTCGCTAGTTCATGCAAAAAAACTCAATATCGTTTGGCCAATTGTCCTATGGCTAGCGATTGGCAGTATCCCCGCATCTCTGGGAACAACATGGGCTCTCCATCATTTTTTTAGTTCAGCCAATGAATACAAAAAACTGCTGACCATGGTCTTGGGATTCATGCTGGTTTTAACAGGCGTATCTATTGTTTTTCGCGCACAAATCGAACGCTTCTTTGCACGGAAACGTCATGACTCATCGGAAAGAAGCCAAGACGAACACGCTACAGCTCTGCTTAAAAACAAGCCTCTGGTCGTTTTTATGGGCGCAGTTTTGGGTATTTTCGTGACTTTATCTTCTGTCGGCGCAGGTGCTTTTGGCGTCATGGCATTAGTGCTGTTATTCCCTAATCTGCCGATGATCCGTGTGATTGGTTCTGACGTAGCGCATGCCGTTTTGCTGACTTTGGTCGCTGGGCTTGGGCATCTGGTCTCTGGCAACGTTGATTTTCATATGCTGACCATGCTGCTCATCGGCGCCATTCCTGCCATCATCATCGGTACCTTAATTAGTTCAAGACTGCCAGAGCATCATATCCGCCGTATTTTGGGGATCACCCTGTTACTGCTTGGCGTAAACTTCATCATCAATCCGACCAAGGCTAAAGCTCCTGCCGTCGTTACGCCAGCAGCCGTGATTTCAAACAATAAAGTGCAAATAGCCCCATCAGCAAGCTAAAACAGTAAAAATGTCTAGAAACCGCTCAATTCGAGCGGTTTTTTTCATGTCAATCCCTTGCACTGATCGGCGCTTGCCCCCATCCTTAGCAATTAATCGTTAACTTTTTTTTGGTGAGTGTGTCGTGGCAACAACAAGTACAGCAAATAGAGCGCAGGCAGGTATCAACCGCATTGATAAGCAAGTCGAAGATGTTAATATCGAAGCCATGGATCTTCTGGTTACGCCTGCTGAATTAAAAGCAGAATTGCCACTTTCAGAAGAAGCCAAAGCAACCGTATTATCAGGCCGTCAAACCATTCGCGCCATACTCGATGGCACCGATCCTCGCTTGTTTGTCGTCATTGGTCCTTGTTCAATTCATGACCCTGTTGCTGCACACGACTACGCAAACCGCCTTAAAGTTCTTGCTGAACAAGTCAAAGATACCCTGTACTTGGTTATGCGTGTCTATTTTGAAAAGCCGCGTACGACTGTTGGCTGGAAAGGTCTGATTAACGATCCGGATATGAATGATTCTTTTGATGTTGAAAAAGGGCTTCGTCTTGGTCGTAAATTACTACTAGAGCTCAATGAACAAGGCTTACCTTGTGCAACCGAAGCGCTGGACCCTAACTCACCACAATATCTACAAGACCTTATTAGCTGGTCAGCCATTGGTGCCCGTACAACCGAAAGCCAGACTCACCGTGAAATGTCTTCAGGATTATCATCACCTGTGGGCTTTAAAAATGGTACGGATGGCGGCATGACCGTTGCCATCAATGCAATGCAAGCGGTTGCATCAGGACATAGTTTTTTAGGCCTGAATCACGACGGACAAGTGTCGGTCATTCGTACCAAAGGTAATCCCTATGCACACGTCGTTCTGCGCGGTGGTGCAGGCAAACCAAATTATGACTCAACAGCCGTTGCTGGTGTCGAATCAGCGCTGTCTAAAGCAAAGGTCAGCGGCAAAATCATGATTGATGCCAGCCATGCAAACTCTAATAAAGACCCATATCTACAACCGTTGGTCTTAAAAAACATCACCAATCAAATCTTGGACGGCAATAACTCCATCGTAGGCTTGATGGTCGAAAGTCATATCAATGGTGGCCGTCAGGATATTCCAGCAGACCTGTCTGAACTCGAATACGGCAAATCCGTAACCGATGGTTGTATCGACTGGCAAACAACGGAAAATGCAATTCTAGACATGCACAATGCATTAAAGGAAGTTATCGCTAACCGTTAATTGCAAGAAAACATGCTAAAGGTTTAGTGTATGAACGATTACCAAAACCATGAAGATCTTCAAAAATCTTTATCACGAATTTTGGTATATCGCTCTATTCATGACAACCTTGCAACCTCGGGTCAACCTCAACTTGACGAGTTTGACCTGATTGCAAAAGCTGGTTTTGAAATTGTTATTAATCTGGCGCTCACTGATGCCAGTAATGCGATAACGAATGAGGATCGGCGCGTCTTAGAGTGCGGAATGGATTACCTTAACCTGCCTCTGCTCTTTGATCACCCATCCTTGTCCCAAGCACTCTATCTCTTAAATTTTCTACACGCATCGCAAGATAAAAAGATCTGGTTACACTGCGCCTTAAATATGCGCGTATCCAGTTTGGTTTATTTATATCGTACTCATCATTTAGCTATGCCTGAACTTGATGCACTTGCTCTATTGCATGATGTCTGGACACCCAATAACGTCTGGCAACAACTCATACAACAGGTTAATGAGCACTACTCTAGCCGCTAATCACTCTTCAAACCGCACGAATGCTTTTGGCAAGACCTCAGGCAATAAACTCATATCTGCTACCGCGATAAAAGATCCATTCAACAAATGATCCCGCTGGTTATAACGGAATGGTTTTCCTGCCAAATCGACAATGCTCCCCCCTAGAACCTCAAGCAAACACTGTCCAGCAGCTGTATCCCACTCTGACGTGGGGTGCAAGCGTGGATATAGATCAATGGAACCGTCCGCCATTAAACAAAATTTATAAGCACTACCCGCATTGACAATATTAAGTTGCCAACCCGCTTGTAACAGTTGCTCTTGATACTCCGCATATTGTGGACGCTTAGATTTGCGTGACATCGCAGTATTCAAATGCTGACCATCGACATGACGAGTATGTAAAATATGACGGCTCTTGTCTGCGTCAATTCGATAAGCTTGTTTTAATGGGCCCTCTGGATTGAGATCGTGAATGGCCGCATAGACTTGCTGTTTAAGCGGAACCCCGATAACCCCGAGCACCACATGACCCGCCTCAACCAATGCGATATTCACGGTGAATTCACCCGTTTTATTGATAAACTCACGTGTACCATCTAGCGGATCGACCAGCCAAAATCGTGACCACTCAGTACGTTCAGAGACATCGGCAGACTCTTCGGATAGCACAGGAATCTCTGGTACCAGTCTTAAGAGTGCAGCCTCAATCAAATCATGAGCAGCAATATCAGCTGCGGTTACTGGGGAGGTATCCTCTTTACGCTGTACATCAATCGCACTCTGTAAGTGTTGATTATAAAAAACCGTCAGCAGCTCACCCGTCTCTTGAGTAATGTTAACCACCGCATTCAGTAAATTTTCCAAGTCGAGTTTGGGCAATGCGCTGGACGGCATGGATTGTTGATTTAACGTCATAAAATAAACCATTGATTAAAGTCTTACGTGTGGAAACGATAAACCTGCGCCTCGCACGATACTTTTAGATTAGAAAAATTTATAATAAACGATTAGGTTTACTATTGATCAGATCGGATTGCTATGGGTTTAAGTATTGCATGGAATCAAATTGACATCATTATGTTTGATATGGACGGCACATTACTAGATCTCGCATTTGACAACTTTTTTTGGCGTGAAGTCGTTGTCAAAACCTGGGCTACAGAACAAGATGTCACGCATGAACATGCTCTGCTGACTCTTACCCCCATATTTAAGCAACAAGAGGGATCACTGAACTGGTATTCATTACCGTATTGGAGTGATCTATTAGGTCTTGATTTACAAGCGCTCAAAATTCAGCATCGTGACCGCATTTCGCTACGTTCAGGGGTACAACCCCTCCTCGAAACGTTGAGAAATCATGGCAAAATACTATGGCTTGTGACTAACGCTCATCCTCAGGCATTGGCCATTAAGCTTGAAAAAACCGGATTAACGAGCTATTTTTCAGACATTATTTCTAGTCATGACTTCGGCTACGCCAAGGAGCAAACTGGTTTTTGGCAATCACTCCAGCAGCAAAAACCATTCACACCAGCACGGAGTCTCTTAGTGGATGACAGTGAATCCGTCCTGCATGCAGCACATCATTTTGGCTTACATGTTTTGGGTATAGAACAACCGGATAGCCTATTACCCGCACGTCATAATCTGCATTATCCTGCGATCAGCGAATGGTCAGAGTTTATTCACGAGCTACAAAACAGTCTCATCAAAAACAGGTAAGAATAGAGGTACTCGACATATGAAACCATCACACGCATCTTCAAATGATTCCTCTACAAGCAGTGCGGTGCGTATTGATAAATGGCTATGGGCCGCACGCTTCTATCGTACCCGCACGCTTGCGAAGGAAGCAATTGAAGGCGGGAAAGTCCATTTTCAAGGTGAGCGTGTCAAAGTCAGCAAAGAAATTCGTGTTGGCATGGAGCTTACAATTCGCCAAGGATTTGATGAAAAAACTGTTCAGATTGCATCATTATCAGTGATGCGTGGGAACGCAACGGCTGCTCAGCACCTTTACCAAGAAACTGAAGCCAGCATTGCACGACGCGAATTGATGAATGCGGCGCGAAAGCTGTCCAATCAGGCACGCCCAGACCATCGTCCAAACAAACACGAACGGCAACAATTACAACGCTTTCAACAGAACTCAACACGAGACCATAGCTTCGATGAAGGCTTCTAACCTGAATCCTTCAAGAAATATATTATTTCTTAAAATATTTGTTTGAAAAACGAGGCACACTTGACATGTTTTGCACAAATATTCAACAAGCCTACCTTTAATATTTTTTTTAATATATATTGAAAGCTCGATGTGACTTCAATCACTTAACAGCGATTAACAGCTGTCTTGAAGACATCATGAATACATGCGACACGGTTGAATAGGCAGTGTGGTAACGCTCCAAAAGCGCTTTTATTTGCAATTGGATTTTTCATTTACCATACTTTCATCTGTTGTTTATTTGATTCTTAAAAATGAAATCTATACCAAGGAAGGTTATAGGTTTTTTGGGGAATGGAGCTGACGTGTAATGAATCTGAATATCATCAAACTGCTGAATGCTGAACTACCTCCAGAAGAAGTCACTCACTTATCTTTAGTGGGTGCAACGAAATCTGAAATGCAAACTTGGGTCGCAAGCTTATCCATGTTGAATGTCGGAGAAACGGCCAAACAACTGTATATTACCTTGCAAGAACTCCTCGCGGTCGACAATATTCCAGATCCTGTACGCTATGAACTCATGGAAGTGCTCAGGCCCGCAATCTACACGATTATAGAGTCCCTTTCTAAACACTATATCAATCAGAATGTCCTCTTGGACCAACGTGCTGAACGTATCGCCGGACTTGCTCAACAGCTTCGGGTTTATTCCGCCATGGTTTATCGTGGCATTGCACTTCGCACTGCAGAAAACTATCAAACTCAAAACTTTGGACTCTTCGCGATAGGTAAAAAGAAATCTATGTTGCAGCTGATTGGCCAAGCAACACATCGCGGACTCACCGAATTCTTTAGACTACTCGCAGAATCCAAGCTCTTATATTTACCCATTTATAAAGGCATGTGGCTACGTCTACATGAGTTATTTAATCTGGCGGAACAATTCGATTTAGGATCATTCAGCTTACGTGACGAAAATCAAATTTATGGGAAAGCCCTGACCATACAACAAGCTTATCTACGCTCCATCTTTATGTCGACTTGCAATACCAATAAACTACGTCAAGCTGAAATCAAAAAAATCAGCCAGCTTAGTGAGATCTGGGTCGATCTACTAAAAATATCCGCTGCTCCCAGCCAAGAAGATTTATTCTTAGTGGATACATCCATCGACGCACCACCAATGTACATTACGGAGTTGAAAGAAATTACTCCCGAAATGTTTTATATCGATGCTCGGTCATTACTCATCCATTTTGAAAATCTAAACACCAATGATCCTGAGCTACTTAATCCTGCTGAAGAAACTCTTCTTTCAGCGACTTTAAAGCTGCATTTGTTACACACATTAAAGCCGCCTATGGAGCGTTCATCCGAACGTCATCCACGTAAAGGGACCGTTTATTTGTCGCTGGGTTTGATTGGCACACACTATCAAACGTCTGGTCAGCAGAACTTTGAGACGGTTATCCAGAATCAACAGCTCACTGCAAATACGCCACATCCAGGTATTTCCAATACCTTTCAAATTGATAGCGATGTCATTTATACCGCTCAAGAAGAACAGATACGCCAAAATGCGACACGGGAATATCTAGAGTCTTATGAGTGCCAAATTGTCAATATCAGCATGGGCGGCTATTGTATTCGTTGGCAAGGGACAACCCCTTCGGTCCTCAGAAGCGGCGAACTTATTGCCGTTCGTGAGCACAATAGCTCAACTTGGAGTATCGGACTGATTCGCTGGGTCCAGCAACATCTGCATACAGGTGCCGAATTTGGTGTCGAGATTCTCTCCCAGCAAGGTAAAGCCTGCGGTGCACGCGTCATACGCCAAGATGGTTACTCAAGTGAGTATATGCGTACATTACTACTTCCTGAAGTAAAAGAACAAAATCGAGCTACAACGATTATTACACCCACTCTGGCGTTTCGATCTGGACATAAAATCTCCATTCGACTCGGATCTGAAGAAGTGCGTGCACAGTTGACGCGTGAACTGGTGATCACTCAGAGCTTTAGTCAATTTGAGTTTGTGTTATTGCAAAGTCTGAAAGATGAACAAACCAAATCTAATCTGCTTGCCACCTTAGCAGGACAAAAAGCAGAACAGAAAAAAGCTGCAAAAAATAACGCTCAAGATGAGTTCGATGAAGTCTGGAATACGCTATAGACAACCGAATGAATATATTCGATTAAATAGGCTACATATAAAATCTGTATTTGCCTTAAACATCAAATCTAGTCATACTTTGATGATAAATTGTATGACAGTTTGATTGTGTGACCGTGTTTACAATAAGGAAGATGTTGACAGTGAAGTTATATTTTAATTGATCAGATTTTAATAACTGCTGACTTCTCATTTCTTTTATATCCATTAAATCCTTGATATTGCTGCACACTAGCATTGTCTTTGGTCACGGATAAAAGTTCATCACTCAACAACATTTGTAAGCGTTATCGCCTCAAACATGGAAAGAAAGGTTATCTATTGATGAGTAGAAAAAGTGAGAGTCTGCGTCTACTGGTAGTAGATGAGTCACCTGCAATTGCTGATGAATTAACAGACTTACTGAAAACTCAAGGCATCCCGACTCGTATCCAGATCCTTGATGATCGTGAAGAGCTAGAAAAAGCTTTTCGCCATACTTGGGATATCATTTTGTTCATCTCAGGCTACGACATTAGCTATGAAGATGTGATGCGTCAGATTCAAAGTCATGGACTGGATTTACCTGTGATCCTCCTCCTGAATGATCACGCCACCTTTGACCTGAATCAAAAAGAATCTGCAAACTCTTCTTTCTTTAAAGCGTATACATTGGGTGTTTCAGATGTTTTACCCACTAGTCGCCCGTTATTGCTCATCCAATCGATTCGTCGTGAACTGCGTAATCTTGAGCATCGTAGAAACGAGCGCAATTTAGAACTTCTCCTAGGTGACGCTGAGCGACGTAGTCAGCTCTTCCTCAAAAACTCTAAAACAGCGGTTTCATATATTGATGAAGGCGTACACATATTTGCCAATGAGTCCTATCTAGAGCTTTTTGGCTATGAGTCACTTGATGAATTGATTGGCATGCCTGTCATTGATCTTGTTGATAGTAAGGATCTAATGGAGTTCAAGGATTTCCTCAAGGTTTACACAAAAACAGGACGCAATGTTGCGGACTTTAACTTCTGTGGTGTTTGTGCCGATGGAAGCCGCTTTGAGGCAACCTTGCAGATTGGGCCAGCAAGCTTTGAAGGCGAGCCCTGTATCCAAATGATTATTCAGCATCAGGCTAAAGCAAACACCCAATTGCTTGAGGCGCAGCTTGCCGCCATTGAGCGTCTCGATGGTTTGACAAACCTTGGTAATCGCCGTGCTTTTGAAGAAGCCCTCGAAGCCACCAGGGATACTGCAATCAAGTTTAAGCAGCAATACGCTCTACTCTTTACCAGTATCGATAACATTGGCCAAATTAGTGCGAGTACGGGACTTGCAGGAAGTGATGCAACAGTACAAAAAGTTGCTGAAATTTTATCTTCGCAATTTTCTAACGCGCAGAACTATCGCTTTGGTGATTCCACATTTGCTACCCTCGTTCCCAATACCTCTCCTGAATCAATTAGTGCTTACGCCCAAGCAACGACTGAACAAATTTCTAAGTCACTAATCAGTATTGGAAATCGTACCATTCAGACTACGGTGAGTATTGGCATTGCCATGATTGGCGAAACATCACCCAATGCAACGGAACTATTGTCCCGCGCATTTAATTCAGCCGATAAGGTAAAACTGCAAAATCACGGGATTGGGAATGGCATCAACCTCTACAATCCAGCAGAAAATGCCAGCCAATCCGATCAGGCATTACGTGAACTTTTAGAAGAAGCCTTGGAAAAGGGTAACTTCAAACTGATGTTTCAGTCCATCTACGATACGCGTAATGATGCAAATCCATTATTCGAAGTCTATGCCCGCCTCCCCCTGGCTGATGGAAAAATCATGCAGCCGGATGAGTTTATGCCCGTCGCCCACCGCTATGGTATGGAAAGCCGACTGGATCGCTGGATATTACTCAACGCCTGTAAACGACTCAAAGGTCAGCTTGTTGCTCACCCCGGCACGCGCCTGCTCATTAATTTGAGTTCAGATTCACTACAGGACACGAGCTTACCGCTACTGGTGAGTAAACTCACTGCCGCAATTGGTGGTGCTGAAAACAAACCTCTTATTTTGCAATTTAATGAAAGTGATGCGACCAATTATCTCAAACTGGCCCGCGACAATATTCATGCCTTTAGGGAAAAAGGCTGCCAAGTTTCAATTAATAACTTTGGTTCATCCATGAACTCCATGAGCTTACTCAATCATCTTGAAATTGATCTGGTTAAAATTGACAAGTCTTTTGTCCAAGACCTGTCTAACGAAGAGAATGTACAGGCCGTCAAAAAGATTACAGCTGATGTCACCACTCATGGCTCTCAAGTGATGATCGCCTATATTGAAAATCCAACCGCCATGTCTAAAGCATGGTCAATGGGTGCTCGCTATCTGCAAGGGTACTACTTGCAGATGCCATCAGAAGATATGGTCTTTGAAGGGTAAAGCTATCCAAAATATGAAATAAACAAACGATTGACTGAACTATTCTCCATCACCCACTACATAAGACTTCTTGTTAAGAATAAAAAAACTGCCTTAGTGATCTAAGGCAGTTTTATTTTGTGATTTTTACTCACATCAAACACTATTTCTTAAGAAGCAGCCGCAGCTACGGGTTTAGCAGCCATCTCTGTTGCGCGCTTGGCCGCTGGGGATGTGGCTAAATATGCGAGTGCTTCCTCGGTTGAGCCTTCAGTCACTGGGTTGTACCAAGGACTGAAATAAGAGACTTGCTGAGCAATCAGCCATAATGGATGAGGCAAATGCCCACTTTTACTTTCTTTAGCCCATTGTAGCCACACCCAAGGCTTGAACACACTCGGCTTCTTACTCTTGTATTGCTCATCTTGGCTCATGATATGAGCTGCACCATCCACCCATAGTCCCAAAATCATTGGAACAGCAACTAAGGATAGATAGTATCTCGACAGGTAGTCACCACCTAAATGCTGATACAAATCAAATGCCACACTGCGGTGCTCGACTTCTTCAGCGCCATGCCAGCGTAATAAGTCAAGCAAGACAGGATCAGCACCTGCTTTATCCCATGCTTTATTCTCTAGTACATAATTGCCCAGCACACAGGTCATATGTTCGATAGTCGCAATCAATCCTAGGCGAATAATCAACCAGCGCTTTTCTAAAAACTTAGGTACATTGACACCCAATGGGGCATCGGCTAAAGCCTCATCAAACAACCAATCCATAATTTTGGTATTACGTTCGGTGTCGATATGATGCGACTGTAGATATTCGGCGATGGCACTGCCATGAGCACGGGCATGCATGGCTTCCTGACGGATAAACATTTGCACGTCTTCACGCAACTTATCGTCAGTAATTAATGGCAAAGCTTTATTGTAAAGTCTGCAAAACCAGAATTCACCTGCAGGCAGAATCGTATTAATTTCATTGATAAAATGACTGGCAAAGGGGCTACCAGGAATCCATTCAAGTGGAGTATGACTCCAATCAAACTTAACCTTACGCGGGACAATATGCGTTGCTGTATGAGAAGCAGAATGCTTACCCACACTCGTCTTGATGGCAGAAAGAACGCCCATAATCCTACTCCTCACAAATAAATGATTTAGCCAATCACCCTGTTCTACTGATTATACTCAAAAAGTATGACTTAGTATGTAAAACAGCGTTCCCGCTAAATATGCAAATCCAATCAAAAAACTGGACCCTGAACCGAGAATACAAAGATAGATAAATCATAGCATTATGATTTATCTATTAAATCTAAAGCTAATAAATCAAAAGAATCACAGCATCATATTTACAAGGGATGGATCTGATTCACATGATTCATTTCAATTCACTACCTCAACTCACAACGTCAATACATCAAGCCGAAGGGCGCTGACCAAAAGTAAAGTTGCGAAAGTTTGGTCGACGAGTTTTCATCCAATAGCGCCATGTGAAACCAGGCCAGATCGTCACATTCTTGCCGTCTTCATCAAGATACCAACTCTTACACCCGCCTTCACTCCAGACCATGCGCTTAAGCTCTTCCTGGATCTTGTCGTTGTAGGCATCTTGAGCAGCAGGTTTTACTTCCATGACAGACACTTCCTTACGATCCATTTCATCAAGGCACTGAATCGCATACTTAATCTGTGACTCAATCATAAAGATAATGGAGTTATGACCTAATGCGGTGTTGGGTCCTAATAACATGAACAAATTTGGCAGACCTTTCAAGGTTGTGCCCAAATAAGCACTAAGACCACCACGGCGCTGGCGTACTTCAATCCCCTCACGATCATAAATATGCAAAGGTCCTAGCGGATCATGTACATCAAAACCCGTCGCAAAGATAATCGCATCAACTTCATGCTCATTACCTTCCGCATCAACCACACTATGTGCACGGATCTCTTGCGCACCAGCCGCCACTACCTCAACATTTTCACGCGCTAATGCGGGGTAATAGTTGTTTGAAAACAAAACACGTTTACAACCAATGGTGTAATTTGGAGTCAGTTTTGCACGAAGTACGGGATCCTTCACTTGATTAGACAAATGCCAGCGCGCAAGCTTCTCAATCACCGTCATCAGCTTCGGATTAATGAATCCCAGAGCGAAACCTTCGGCTTGCCAATAAATACTGCTGCGGAAGAGCCGCTGGGAAACAGGAATATATTTAAATAATTGCTTCACACTATCATGAATCATTCCATCAGGCTTTGGAACCAGCCATGGTGGCGTACGTTGTAATAAAACGAGCTTACTCACTCGCTCAGCAATCTGCGGCACAAACTGAATGGCACTTGCACCAGTGCCGATGACCGCAACACGCTTACCAGTTAAATCATAATCATGATTCCACTGCGCAGAGTGGAATGTAGTGCCTTTAAAGCTATCTAACCCTTTGACTTTCGGTAATGCAGGACGGCTCAAACCGCCAATTCCTGACACAACTACGCGTGCGGTATATTGATTGCCATCCCCTGTTTTCAGATGCCAAACACCTTGCACTTCATCCCAACGTGATTCTAATAACTCGCTATTCACACGGACATGCGGCATCAAATCATATTTGGCGGCAATACCTTTCATATAAGCCAAAATTTCGGCCTGACCTGAATAAAAACGTGACCAATTTGGGTTCTGTTCAAAAGAAAAAGAATACATATGTGAAGGCACGTCGCAGGCTGCGCCAGGATAGTGATTGTCACGCCAAGTGCCGCCAATATCCCCCGCCTTTTCCAGAATCACAAAATCGTTGCGCCCAGCTTTCTTGAGGTAAACCCCCATACCTAAACCAGAAAAACCGCTACCCACAATCACGACATCGTGATGAGAAACTTGAGCTTGAGGAGATAACTTCTTCACTAACCATTCACCTTAATATTTATGGAAATCAGCTATAGCAAACCACACGAAATATCTTTATATGGTTTCATCATTAAGACATATGATCTAGGTCTTTGGATGCCAAATACTATCTTCTAATGCCAATGTTTACAATGAACACATTTACCAAAATCAGGAATAAATATGAGAGACACCCCGACTCTCTTTTTAAAAGCCGAGTTTCTCCAATTAATGATTCAAATCTCTTCGGATAAATTCATACTTAAGCTTAAATAAAAGCGTCAACTTATCGGCAGTGTCGCCAAACGAACCAATGCATCACGGGCAGCACGGACCAGTTGATCATGCGTCCAATGACCAAAACTTTGCCTTGAAAGCTGAACCGTTAAGCCTTCAATTTGCGCAATCATCAACGCTGCACGTAACTCATAATCAAGCTCGCTTAAATGCGGCGTCAGCCCCGCAATCAATCTCATAAATTCTTTTTGCTCGCGTACTCTAACGCGATCCAGAATCTTCGCTGCCACAGGATTACGATTGGCCAATGACCAAATTTCCATGAACACACCCGCCACATCTGGACGTCTGACCTCAGTAAGAAATAAATCCATCGCTGCGATAAGACGCTCAAGTTTGGTCTGCTCAACCATCGTTTCACTTAATTGCTCAATCGCAACACGATAATCATCCATCATATAAAGCAGCACTGCCTCGACCAGTGTGTCTTTATCCTGATAATAGTGCTGTACCGTACTTAGGCTCACGTTTACTCGCGCTGCGACACTACGCATAGAAAGTCCCGCGTAACCTTCCGTCGCAAAAATTTCTCGTGCTGCACTCAATATTGCCTGAGCCCGCTCAACGCCTTTTCCTGTTGTGCCTGAGCCTTTTTTCTTCAACGACTCAATGACTGTGCTGTGCATAGAGCTTCTTGACCTAAAACGTTAGAAAGTACTGATTGTCTGGGTCATTGACGAATCTGTCAACCGACCTATATAATTTTGAACACCAACAGGTCAACTGACCTATTTTTAAGTAAAACCAAAATAGGTCGTAACTCTCATCAATAAATAGTGCTGACACTTGGCATCAGGAGTTTTCATATGAGTCAGAAAGTTTTCGTTGCAGGCGTAGGCATGATCCCTTTTAGTAAACCAGGTGTAGGGCCTGCTTATGATGTCATGGGCACAGAAGCAGGACGTCTTGCACTCAAAGATGCAGGAATCAACTATTCCGATATTCAACAAGCCTATGTCGGCTACGTTTATGGGGATTCAACCAGTGGTCAAAAAGCACTATACCCACTAGGAATGACCGGCATTCCCGTCATCAACGTCAATAATAATTGCTCAACAGGCTCCACTGCATTGTTCCTAGCCCGACAAGCCATCGCAAGTGGTGCAGCTGACTGTGTTTTGGCTTTAGGGTTTGAGCAAATGAATCCCGGCGCACTGGGCTCAGTTTTTCATGATCGCCCCAATCCCTTTACCGATTTTAATGCCCTAACGGATGACCTCGTTGGCATGGCAGAAGTACCCATGGCACTTCGCATGTTTGGAGGAGCGGGTTTGTCTCATATGAATAAATACGGCACTAAGCTCGAAACATTTGCCAAGATTCGAGCCAAAGCGAGTCGCCATGCCGTAAACAACCCACTCGCACTATTTCGAAAAATTGTCACTGAAGACGAGGTAATGAGCGCGCCAGTCATGTGGCCCGGTGTGATGACTCGGCTTATGGCATGCCCACCGACCTGCGGTTCCGCTGCTGCAATTTTAGTTTCTGAACGCTTTGCAAAACGTCATGGTCTGCGAACAGATGTTCATATTGCGGCTCAAGCCATGACGACAGATACTGTGAGCACCTTTGAGGCGCGTGACATGATGCAACTGGTTGGTTTTGATATGACCGCAGCGGCAGCCAAACGAGTTTATGAAACTGCAGGGGTTGGTCCAACAGACATCAGCGTATTAGAGCTACATGACTGCTTTGCCCATAATGAACTCATAACTTATGAAGGCCTTGGACTATGTCCAATCGGTGGTGCTGAGAAGTTCATCAATGATGGTGATAATACCTACGGTGGACAAGTGGTCACGAATCCTTCTGGGGGGTTACTTTCTAAAGGTCATCCTCTCGGAGCAACGGGCTTGGCTCAATGTTATGAACTCACCCAACAATTACGAGGAAATGCCGAAGCTCGTCAAGTAGATGGTGCACGTCTTGCATTGCAGCACAACCTCGGTCTTGGCGGTGCTTGTGTCGTGACGCTTTATGCTCGTCAATAAAATAGATCAATAGAAAGGAATGACCATGATTAACAAAAACCACATCGGTCGCGTTTTTCCGACCCATACCATTGAAATCGAAAAAGGCCGTTTACGTTTTTTTGCCAAAGCAATTGGTGAAACCGATCCCATCTATACGGATGAGGCTGCAGCACATGCAGCGGGTTATCATTCTTTACCTGTACCACCAACTTTCCTCTTCGGCCTTGATCTTGAACAAGACAGCGCATTTGGATGGCTGGATGAATTAGGGCTAAGCCTCGAACGCATATTGCATGGGGAACAATCATTTACTTATCACACGCCTGCCTGCGCTGGCGATACCTTGACCTTCGAATCTCGGATTGCTGATATTTATGACAAAAAAAACGGCGCACTAGAGTTCATCATCAAAGAGGTCAAAGTCACCAATCAACATGGCGCACACGTTGCTGATCTGAGAAACACCATCGTTCAGCGTAATGGATAAGGGATCAATCATGTCTATAAATTATCAAACCATTCAAGTGGGTGACACGTTACCTCCACTGCAACTATCCCCTATTACAAGAACCACACTGGCGCTATTTGCTGGAGCATCGGGTGACCACAACCCCATTCATATTGATTCTGATTTTGCTAAACAAGCAGGTACGCCCGATGTCTTCGCACATGGCATGCTCTCAATGGCTTGGCTTGGTCGTTTGCTCATTCAGTGGGTGCCTCAGCGGCAGATTGTTCAATTTAATGCCCGCTTTGCAGGCATCACGCATCTCGGAGATACACCGCTCTGCACGGGTAAAGTAATTGAAAAGCTTGAGTCTGATGGCCAACAACTGCTCAAAATAGAGTTACATGTTACAAATCAAAGTAATGAAATCAAGATACTTGGTGATGCACTCATCAAAATCTAACTTTTAAAATGAATGGCATAAAGAGAATATTATGAAAAATCTTGCAGGCAAAGTGGCACTGGTATCTGGGTCAGGACGTGGGATTGGTCGCGCGATTGCATTGAAGCTCGCACGTCACGGTGCACGCGTTGTCGTCAATGACCTTGATGAAGCCCCTGCTCTTGAAGTCGTCGAAGCAATTCGCTTAGAAGGTGGTGAAGCCGTCGCTTGCGTAGGCAGTGTCACCGCCGAAGGTTTTGCGGAACGTTTTGTACAGACGGCTGTTGATCACTTTCAAGGGTTAGACATTATCGTAAACAACGCTGGATATACTTGGGATAACGTCATCCAAAAAATGTCCGATGAACAATGGGATGCCATTCTGGATGTGCATTTAAAGGCGCCATTCAAAATTCTTCGCGCGGCACAGCCCATAATGCGTGCCTTTAGCAAGGCTGAAGCCGAAGCAGGACAAGAAGTGTTTCGTAAAGTCGTGAATATCTCATCCATCGCGGGTCTTGGGGGCAATGCAGGTCAAGCCAATTACTCTGCGGGCAAAGCAGGCATTATCGGCTTGACACTTGCTCTGGCGAAAGAATGGGGACGGATGAAAGTCAACGTCAACTGCGTAGCATTTGGCTTTATCAAAACACGCTTGACCGAGGCCACAGCCGACGCAAATGCCTCAGTCGATATCGAAGGTCGTCACATCAAAGTTGGACTCAACCCTGACCTTGCCAAATCATTTGAACGCTCCATTCCACTAGGCCGAGCAGGAACCCCAGAAGAAGCAGCGAACGCTGTCTATCTCCTTTGCACCCCAGAATCTGACTATATCAGCGGACAAACCCTAGTCTGTGGTGGAGGTTTATCGGGAACTTAAGATATAAATGAATCACTTTTTAATTGAGGAGTAAAGACTTTGAATACACAAAAAAAACGCTGGATGGACTCAGATCTGGAAATGTATCGCGACAGTGTCCGTCGTTTTGTACAAACCGAAATTGCAGCGCATGATGAAAAATGGGCTAAGCAACAGCATGTTGACCGTAACCTGTGGAATAAAGCGGGTGAACTGGGCATCTTGTTAGCCGATGTCCCCGATGAGTTTGGCGGCAGTGGTGGTAACTTTGCGCATATGGCGATTCTTTTCGAAGAGTTGGCTTATGCAGGTGATCGCGCCTTTGGTGCACATGTGCATGCGATTGCAGCACATTACATCCTTAATCAAGGAACAGATGCCCAGAAAGCAAAGTATCTCCCCCTGCTCGCCTCTGGCGAGATGATTGGCGCGATTGCGATGTCTGAACCCGGTGCAGGATCAGATTTGCAAGGCATTCGTACCCGTGCAGTAAGAGATGGCGATGACTATGTCATTAGCGGCTCCAAAATATTTATCTCAAATGGTTATCTTGCTGATCTGATCGTTGTGGTCACCAAAACTGATCCAGAAGCAGGTGCCAAAGGCATCTCGTTGATCATGGTCGAAACCAAAGAAGCAAAGGGTTTCAAGGTCGGGCGCATTCTTGAAAAGTTGGGACAAAAGGGTCAGGACACCTGCGAGTTGTTCTTTGATGAAGTCCGCGTCCCAGTAGAGAATCTATTGGGAGGTGTCGAAGGAAAAGGCTTTGCCCATCTGATGAGTGAGCTGCCTTATGAGCGCCTTATGCTGGGGATTGGTGCAATGGCCAGTATAGAACGTGCAATAGACTTGACCGTAACCTATACCAAAGAACGCAAAGCCTTCGGTAAGCCTTTATTAGAGATGCAAAATACACGTTTTAAACTTGCGGATGCAAAAGCTCAAGCTGTCATGGCACGCGCTTTTGTCGATGAGTGTATTCAGCGGATGATTGATGATGAACTTGATACCGTGACAGCATCCATTGTCAAATTGAACTTAAGCGAGCTTGAATGTACGATCATTGACGAATGTCTCCAGTTCTTCGGCGGCTATGGCTATATGCTGGAGTATCCGATTACACAGATGTACGCAGATGCACGTGTTCAACGTATCTATGGTGGTGCCAGTGAAATCATGAAAGAGATCATTGCCCGCTCACTCTAGTATTTAGAGTCTTTTCCTCACCACATCAGTCGATGTCTTTAAACATCACGAAATACAGGATCATTGCTGGCTCTGTATTTCAGACGCTATATAGCTTACTGCCATATTTCCTAGCCCTTCTATCAATTGCTCAAAACTGATCGAAGGGGTCGGATCACTTAAGTATCTCAATATGATTAAAATCCCGCCATTGATCACCATATAGCTAAACGTCGGAATATTACGAATCCGCATTAGATCGGGATGATGCATCACATATTGAATAATGACTTCTTGCAGTTTCTTTTCGATTTCTTTGATGTAATTAGATAAATGAGGATCTAGCAGGTGCATTGCCTGACGGCTGTATTTCAAATAACGACCATCATCCTTGAGTAGCATTTCTGTAAAGGTATTCAGTATCTGCGTAGTGGCACCTCTGACATCCATCTGAATAAGCTCAGGTGTAATCGCATTGAGCATTGTAAGAATGTCATCAATAAAATGACGCTCCATGGCCTCGTACACGGCTTCTTTATTAGAAAAATACTGGTACAACGTTCCTGGACTTATTCCTGCTATATCAGCAATATGAACTGTCGTAGTATGAATAATTCCATGTTTGGCAATTGAAATAAATCCCGCTTCAATGATGGCTTCTACCGATACTTTGGCACGTTTTTGCTGAGGTTGTCTGCGAATCATGATCTGAATTGAATCTGAATAATTATTCAGAATATACTCTCATCAAGACACCATTAGCGTCAATGACATAACACGTCTATATAAAGCCTGCTTTAATAAATTTGATCAAAATGACTATAGCATTTCAGCCAAATTGAGCGCACTTTATAGGCATATCCTTCTATATCTGATTGCAGGATTAGCATCATGACTAGTATCCCAGATTTATCCAGAAATCGTTTTCCCGTGCGCCGTATGGATTTTGACTTTGCGGAAACCAAACAATATTGGTTTAATAATGATGCGGGTTTAACCCACTTTATGACGGCTCTATCCGCCTTATTTCCAGTCGGCGAGCGCTTCTTTGTGGACAGCGTACGCGCAGTTCGTAAAAATCCTAAAATTGCAGACAATTTCGATTTGCAAGCACAAATCAGTGCCTTCATTGGTCAAGAAGCCATGCATTCTAAAGAACACCATGCACTCAATATGCACGCGGGTGAATTCGGTTATAAAGATATTGAATGGATGGAAGCCTTCACCGCTACAGTGCTCAGTGCACGAAAAATCCTTACTCCTTTCGCACCCATCGAAATGATTGACCTTGCGGCCACTTGTGCATTGGAACACTTTACAGCTTTGCTTGCAGAGCAGGTACTCAACAATCCAAAATTCCAAAGCATGATGGCTGATGATCCTGTGATGCTGAAGCTATGGTTATGGCACTGTGTTGAAGAAACCGAGCATAAAGCAGTAGCGTATGATGTCTACAAAAACATTTATGGTACCGATAAAGGCAGTGCTTATGTACTACGTGTTGTGGGCATTCTGATGGCCACAACACTGATCCTCGGCACGCAAAGCTACTTTACAGCGCGTCTACTGAAGAAAGATGGCAAGTTAGCGCCAAAGTATTGGTTGAAAGTTGCAAATACATTTTACGGCATCAATGGTTTATTTATTAAAGCAATACCGCACTTCTTAGATTACTTTAAACCAAGTTTCCACCCAAACGATCACGATACCATTCACTTACTAAGCGTTTGGAAAAGGAATTTGTCCCTATCTGAATATAAACCTTCATGATTAGCCTCTTCGTTTAAGCTTTCTCATGAATGATAAAAAAACACCGCAGTTTGCGGTGTTTTTTATTCCAAATACACTATAGAAAAAGAGGCAATATCACCCGAAAGACGGCTCCGCCTTCGGGATGATTATAGGCAGATATTACACCTTGATGCTGCTCCACCAAACTACGCACAACCGCTAAACCTAGCCCCGACCCTCCCGTTGCCCGAGAGCGCGACTGATCTAAACGATAGAATGGATCAAAAATACGCTCACTCATCCCTTGCGGTAACCCTGCACCATGATCACGTACCTCAAATATTGCTGAATCATTCTCTGGGTAAACATTAAGTTCAACGCGCTTACCATTTTTTGCATAGCGAAGTGCATTCTCAACCAAATTAGAAATGATCTGATTGATACGATCTCGATCCGCAAACACCCTCGCACTTTGTGCGTTGACCACCAGCGTCACTCCACTTTCCAAAGCACGGTCTGCATAATTGGGGGCAAAATCACGAACCAACTCAGCCAAGTCAGACTCAACGCAATACAAGGTCAACTTTTCAGCATTATCAAGTCCTAGCGTATGTACATCCTCGACTAAGCGAACTAAATGCTGGGTTTGCTCTAGCAATTTACGATGCTCTGCTGCACTGGGTGGAATGACTCCATCACAAAGTGCATGTAATCGCCCATTTAGAATGGTTAATGGTGTACGTAACTCGTGAGAAATAGCTGCCGCAGTTGCTTTACGCTCTCGCTCTAAATCTTCAATTGAGCTTGCCATTTGATTGAAATTGGCAATCATATTGGCGAGTTCATTATTTCCCGTCAATATTTGTGCCCGTACAGTGAGATCACCAGCCGCAATCATACTGGCCGCTTCAGCAATGGACGCTACTGGTCGAATAAACATCCGTGTTAATAAAAATGCGAGTCCAAGTCCAGCTAAAAGGCTAATGATCAACCCTAAAATTAACGGTAATAACTCACTATTCCCCGATAAACCGTCAGAACCATCCATCGCAAACTGAGTGAGATAGGCACAAAGTTCGGGGCTGCTCTGATCAGGAGAAATAACACTCCTCGCCACTTCAGCACGCTTATCCGCAGGGAATTGAGCCAAAAAATCCCTAAACTGTAATTGCTCACGAATCTCTACACTGATCACAAAAACACTGATCGTGACCAGAACGAACAATGTCATGTATATGCCAAGGCGAATCCATGTTTTCTCGAGTCTTCCAGCCATGGCAAACACTACCTTCTCTTCATTTTTTAATCTGATTACTCTGCAAATAACCGATAGCCAACACCCCGTACAGTTTGAATCAGGTCAGAGCCACCAACATCGCTGAGTTTCCGACGTAACTTGCTTAAATGAGAGTCAATGACACGATCCAAAGCATCGCTCTCTGGTAAGCAAGCATCGATCAAATCCAGCCGTGTAAAACAACGCTTTGGCTGCTGTGCAAAATGTACTAATAAGCGGAACTCTGTCAATGTCAGGGGCAACTCTTGAGAAGCGCCTTTATCATCGATAAAAAGTGCGGTATAGGAATCTTGATTAATCGTTAAACGTCCAACACGTAATAACTTATCTGTCGCAACCGACTTATTACTACGTCTGAGTACCGTCCTGATTCGTGCAATCAACTCCGCAGGATTAAAAGGCTTTGCAATATAATCATCTGCACCTAATCGCAGGCTTAATAATTTATTAATATCATCCGTCAATGCAGTCAGCATAATAATCGGGACATTACTGACCCCACGGATCGTCTGCAAAATATCCAAACCATCCGGACCTGGCATACGTATATCTAATAGGATCAGATCTGGATTGATTTGCCGCCACGATTGCAAACCATGTCGACCATTACTGACATGTTCAGTTTTGAAACCCTCATGCTGTAGATACATTTGTAATATCTCTGCAATCTCAGGTTCATCTTCAATGATTAGAATTAATTGGTCTTGATTAGTCATCTGAATACTCTGCATGTCATTTTTTGCGTATTAGAAATCATCATGGTACTGCTTTCCCACTCTATCAAACATGATCTATAGTGCCATGTTCAGCACAATGATGTCGTATTGAAATGATGCAAAAGAAGCAACGCTTTTAAGACCTTAATTTATGTTGTGATGTTGAAGCAAGTAAAATTTATTAATGCATGAAATATAACTAACCATTTAGTGACATTCATCAAATCTCCACATTTCCTTAATCATTACTAAAGTTTGCGCTGCAAAGATTCATTCATGAATCCACATCTTTCTGAGCTCGCCACGATACGGGTGAAAACTAAATCGCCGTTATTGAGACAGCGATATGGATCAACGCTATTTGCACGCACAGCGCTCGTATTTTCGGTTATGTTGCTCACGGCTTGTGTTCATAATACGCCTCCAGATTTAACCCAACATTTGCCAGAGCACTGGCAACACCAAATCTCTGAAGCTAAACTTCCCGAGCCAGATCTACATGCATGGTGGAAGTCATTTCATGCACCTGATTTAGATGCACTGATTGATCAATCGCTCAAACAAAACCTGACATTAGCGGCAGCACGTGAACATATCCGTGCAGCACGAATACTCACCGAAAATAGCCCGAACAAATTTCTGCCAGATTTGCACTTACGGACCGATGACTTACCCTCACCCAGTGCAACAACAAGCTATTTTCGTGCTGGGGTAGATAGTACGTGGGAGCTAGGGCTATTTGGAAAACGATCAGCGACGCAACAAATTGCTCAAGGTGAACTGCTCAGTGTAGAAGCACAAACCCAAATGGCTCAAGTCTCACTCGTCGCAGAGGTCGTACGCACATGGGTGGCGCTTCGTACTGCTCAACAGCAAGTGCTCCTCCTCAATCAAATGATTGATCAAACTCAGCAACAAATTTCCCTTGGCGAACAACGTCTTCAATTGGGGTTAAGCAGTAGCAACGCCCTATTGGCTCTCCGATCAAGTCAATCCCGTCAAATCAAACTACGCCTTGAAAAACAATTTGAAATCGATCAAGCCATCGAACAATTGGCATTGCTGCAAGGACGGGACACCCGCGATCAAACTTTACTGACGCCCACGGTGCTGCCTGTCATTACAGATTTTTCTATCGATAGCATTCCTGCAGACTTGATTCGTATTCGACCTGATATTCAACAAGCCCAGGCTTCAGTCCTCCAAGCGGCAGGACAACTCGGTGTTGCCAAGGCCCAGCGTTATCCATCAATCAGCATCGCAGGATCATATATGTATTCTGTCCAGCTTCTTGGAAAGTTGTCTTTTCATAACACAAGCGTACATGGTGTTGGATCGTTTGGACCAGAAATCGATATCCCGCTCTTTGATTGGGGACAGCGTAAAGCAAAAGCAGATGCACAAGGTGCAGAATTAAATGCTGCTGTCTATTCATATCGCGAAACGGTTCTTGAAGCGGTGCACGAAGTTGAATCATCGATTGCAGGTGTGAATGCGCAAAGACAACGTACACTTGAACAGCTCAAAATGACTCATACTGCGCTGCAGGCGTTAACGGCACGGCAATCATTAACCAGTCTTGGACTCGCCAGCAAACTCGATATGATGGATGATCAGCAGTCCTTACTGCAAACCCAATTCGAGCTGGCAGAAATACACAAAGATCATGATCTGGCATACATCGCCATGTATAAAGCATTGGGCGGCGCACCCATCAATGATTCGGATCTCCCTTCGAATGACTCAAAGAATCTTAACAAGAGTGCCCCCTCATCTTTTTCTAGATTAGGGGGTTAACCATGGTTGCCCTTGCGCGTAAAACACTTTTCCGAGAATGGTCTCGCTTTGTTCCTGCGATTCTAGCCATAGGCTTTGCCGGAGTACTTTTGGTTATGCAGGCTGCCTTAGTCCTCGGCATCTTTGGCAGTGCAGCCATCTATGTCAATGCCTCTTCAGCTGATATTTGGGCGGGCTATCCTGGCACCCAAAGTGTCAGCTTAGGACGCCCGATTAATCGTGACCTTGAAATGCTATTACGTATGGATAGTGAGGTCTCTCAAGTTGAGCCAGTATTCTGGGTCGATGGGGATTGGCGTGCAGCTCTGGGGCAAGGTGGTGTTTCCATTTATTTAACGGGCATTAACGCACAACCGAATGGCATGATGTTCGACCACATTCTCCCACCCGATTTACGGCAACGCTTACTAGAACCCAATGCAGTTATTGTTGATCGTGCAGATATCGATACGTTGGGTGTGGTGGTTGGTGATGACGCTTGGATTGATGGTAAAAAAGTCCATGTCGTTGCCACCATTTCAGGCCTTCGTGCACTTGGCGGTGTCAATGTCATTGCATCGGAACAAACTGCTCAGATGCTCAATAGTTCTGGAACGACTTATCTCATCGCACGCATCTTTCACCCAGACCAGATTGCATCTGTGATTCAACGCTTAAGTCATCACACAACATTTGGGCCTTATGAACTGTGGAGCGCCGAAGATTTCGCTTGGCGTTCGCAACGCTATTGGATGCTGGATACTGGAGCCGGTGCTGCGGTCCTGTTTTTAGCAGCGATTGTATTTTTGGTTGGTGCGGTGATTGCCAGTCAAGCGTTAACTGCGGTTGTCGTTTCTTCTGCACGTGAATACGCAACGCTAAACGCTCTGGGCGCAGGCATCAATGCACTGCGTCGCGTGGTCCTTGCACAAGCAGCATGGATTGGTGGATTCGGCATGATTGTGGGCGGGGTGATTAGTACTGCGTTACTTGTAACGGCACAACAATTCGATGTTCCCATTGGAATGACCCCCCTCGTGGCTTTGGTTTGCATCGGTTTGGTACTGGGACTGGCATTGGTTTCGGGTTTGATCGCAATGTCGGGTTTGCTACGTGCCGACCCTGCAATTTTGATGCGATAGGAGCCAAAAATGACGATTCTATCTCCAGCTCATCCATCGACCTCTGTAGCAAAGCCTAGCTTAATCGCAGATAAGATCAGCAAATCCTTCACGTCAGGATTGGTCAGTATCCAAATCCTCTCCAATCTATCTATCGCCATTCTTCCTAATGAGTTAACGCTCATTTCAGGACCATCAGGCTGTGGAAAAAGCACTTTGTTATCCATTCTGAGTGGATTACAACATCCTGATCAAGGTAAAACCTGGGCTTTAGATCAAGAGCTTAGTAGAGCGACCAAACGCGAACTGGAATATTTCAGGCTGCATCATACGGGTTTTATTTTCCAAGGTTTTAATTTGTTTCCCGCACTCACTGCCTGCGAGCAAATAGAACTTCCTCTGGGCTATTTAGGTTTAACTCCAGCACAATGCCGCACGCGTGCGTTGGATGCTTTGCATGAAGTTGGACTTGGACACCGGGTCAATCAACGTCCTGCTGCACTTTCGGGTGGGGAAAAACAACGTGTCGCGATTGCGCGTGCCTTGGCAAAACAGCCTAAATTTCTATTCGCAGATGAACCTACCAGTGCACTCGATGCTGCAAGTGGGCAAGTGGTCATTAATATCTTACGCCGCATTGCCCATCAAAGAGGAGCGACCGTATTGTGTGTCAGTCATGATCACCGCCTGATTCAGCATGCAGATCGTATACTCGAAATGGAAGACGGTGCTATCCATCGCGATTGGCGTACTGCTGACCACATCCAAAACCACTCCTCTTCGACCCCTATGCCGGACTGGTCTTTATGATAAAAAAATTGCGCTCTATTAACTCCAAACTCAAAAAGACTGTTCGATATTCTTCGATATTATTGGTGTTCGCCAGCACATTTACATTGATCGCTTGCCATGATCAAGACAACACCATAGCCGCAGCTGCACCAGTAACAGACTATGTGGCGATGGCACGCGGTAAAGTTGATGTGGAAGGCGGACTCTTAGATATCATTGCTCCCGAGAATGCGATATTCAATCAGGTTAATGTCCATGTCGGAGACGTGATCAAGCATGGACAAGTATTAGCGCAGTTGGATAATCAAGCGGATCTCCTTGCTGTCTCGCAAGCGCAAGCCTCATTAGAACAAGCCAAAGCCCAGCAAGCGGTACAAGCTATTCGTCTCCCTGCCACAGCACTTTCGGCTAAACGCTTGCAAAAAGCCGCTGCGTTAGGGATTGCACAACAGCAACAAGCCGATGATGCCATACAAGCAGCCCAGCAAGCGCAAGCCGAAAATAGCATCGCATTGGCGGCAATTCACATCGCAGAGCAGAAAGTTGCTGAAGCAGAATATGCTTTGCAGAAGCGTACTCTTCGCGCACCGCAAGATGCTGAAGTGATTAAGGTCTTCGTACAACCTGGTAGCATATTAACCAGTGAACAGAGAGTCGCGTTTACACTCCTGCCTAAACATCCGATCATTATCCGTGCTGAAGTCAACGAAAGCTTTATTCCTAAAATTAAAATAGGCATGAAGGCCGGCTTACTGCCTGACAGCGCATCAACCACATCGAAAATCACCCCAATTGCTGCACATGTGACGCAGATCGGCAAGGTCTACGAACCGGCCCATCTGAGCAGCGATGCGATTCAACAAAATAATCGTGTCATTGTCTGTGTACTCACTCTGGATTCCTCGGCAGAACAACAACTTCAATCACAGCATTTATTAATTGGCCAAAACGTCTTGGTGAAATTTTATGACTAAATTATTTAACCCTAAAAATCATCAGCACTCGAGCAAAGCCATCATGCAGGACACGATAAGGTCTCCATGGATCATTCTCTGTGATTTTGACGGTACAATTAGCCTTGAAGACACGACTGACGTTCTCCTTGAAAACTTTGGCATGATGGGCTGGCAAGCCCTAGAACAAGATTGGCTAGATGGGCAAATTGGTTCACGCGAATGCATGGGTGCACAAATTGCCTTATTGGACGTGAGCCATGAAACGCTTTATCAACAATTAGCCAAGATGGAAATCGATCCGAGTTTTAAAGACTTTGTCGCACTGGCAAATCGCTACGGTATCGCTACACAGATAGTGAGTGATGGTTTAGATTCCGCGATTGAATTTATTTTAAAACGCAATGGATTAGAACATTTACCCGTTTTTGCCAATCGGCTCGTTGAAGAGCAGGATAACCACTGGTCACTGGCATTCCCATATGCGGATGACCAGTGTTTAAAAGCCAGTGGTAATTGCAAATGTGCGCGTGCCGCCAATGTCAAGATTACCCCACAGCTCACTTCACAGCGGATTCTTTATATTGG
Organism: Aquirhabdus sp.; assembly: GCF_046462495.1. Taxonomy (NCBI): domain Bacteria; kingdom Pseudomonadati; phylum Pseudomonadota; class Gammaproteobacteria; order Moraxellales; family Moraxellaceae; genus Aquirhabdus; species Aquirhabdus sp. The sequence goes on from NZ_JBKGVE010000010.1 coordinate 193,937, forward strand.
GGACGGTAGCTCCGACTTTTGTGTTTCCAATCGCGTTGATTTAGTCCTTGCGAAAGACAAGCTGATCGATTATTGCCGAGAACAACGCATCGCTCACTTTCCCATCCAAAATTTTAATGATGCCATTGCATTACTCCCTGAAATTTTATCAGCTGAGTCTGCAGAAGCGTCTAAATCTACGTCGCCATCAACCGCATCATCATGAATGCTGCAAAGTTGATGAACCTCAATATTTTGCAGAACACTCTAGGTAAGCCATATGATTCAAAGCAATGAATATTTTTTAGAAGGGCATGCTCTCAAAGACAGCGGGCGCATTGGCGTACTCCTTATTCATGGCTTAACCGGCACCCCGAATGAAATGAAAATGGTGGGTAAAGGATTGAATCGAGCAGGCTTTACCGTGTACGGCATGCAACTGGCTGGTCACTGTGGTGATGTCGCGGATTTAAATCAAACCTCATGGCAGGATTGGTATGCCAGTGTAGAAGTGGCAGTCAATCGGCTAAAGAAAACGGTTGACCATGTATTTGTAGCAGGTTTATCCATGGGTGCCCTTCTCGCGCTTAAACTGGCCGCAGATCAACCCAAACTGATTGCTGGCGTAGGCGTTTATGGCCCAACGTTCCGTTATGATGGCTGGAGTATTCCCCGTTATGCGCGCTATCTCAATTTTTTACTGATTTGGTTTAAAAAATTGAATGTATTTCAGAACGGTATTTTTATCGAACAACCTCCTTATGGGCTTAAAGATGAACGTCTCCGTGCGCGTGTCGCTGCCAGTATGTTCAGTGGTGATAGCGCAGCAGCAGGACTCGCTGGCAATCCTTATCCAGCATTAGCAGAAATGCTCAAATTGTCTGCTCTAGTCCGTCATCAACTCCCTCAAGTCACCGCACCTTGCCTATTAATTCATGCCAGCGAAGACGATGTTGCGAACATCAGTAACTCTCTTCTGGTTCAGAAAAAAATTAATGCTGAAAGCCAACTCGTACTGCTGGAAGATAGCTACCATCTCATCACCATTGATCGTGAATATAAGAAAGTCATTGATCATAGTGTGACATTCTTTAAAGCGATCGCAGAAAAGTCTATTCAAGCAGATTCTGATCAGGTTGCCGCATGAGCTACCTCACCCTAGCACTCTGGTTAAGCAATATCATTCTCGACACCACTGGGCAGTTATCTTTTAAAGCCGCTGCACGCCAGCCTCACTCAGAAGCCAATGCACGACACTATTGGATGACCGTCTTTCAACAACCTTGGCTCTGGTTTGGCATCCTCTGTTATGTGATTGAATTCGTTGTCTGGATTGCATTTTTATCCCTAGTCCCCCTCTCACAAGGCGTATTGCTCGGTTCTATCAATATTGTTGTGATCCTCCTCGCAGGGCGTTATTTCTTTAGCGAACATTTGACACCGATGCGTGTGATCGGCGTGCTGCTGGTCACTTGTGGCGTGGCCCTAGTGGGGCTTGCATCATGAAGCGATTTTATGTCATTGGATTCTTGTTGCTGATGGGGTTCGATACCTTGGCACAGCTCGGCTTAAAATATACCGCCATCCATGCCCTTCCCCTTGTCGCAAGCACGGATTGGTTACTACGTATTCTTAGTCAACCGTGGATATATCTCGCCTTGATCGGTTATTTAGGGGCCTTTTTTATGTGGCTGACATTGCTCAAGAAGGCACCGATTGGTCCGGCCTTTGCGGCATCTCATTTAGATGTCATCAGCGTTATGTTTTGTTCACATTGGCTATTCAGCGAGCATTTAAGTCTTGTACAACTAGTCGGTGCCGGACTCATTCTGTGCGGTATAATTTGCCTTGCTGTCAGTGAGTCTAAAAACGCAGAACACCAGATAGAAGCCATCGAAATCCACTGATTAGCCATTAACTGCGAGATTAAACCTGCTTAGCTTTGCTCAAGGCCGCCAGCAACCGATCATTTAACGCATGATGCTGCAATTGCCAGCGTTGAACATCTTCTGCTTCCGGAAGCGCTTGACCATCCATTGAGCTCATCCAGCGCTTCCACCACGTCGTATACTGCCAAGATGAAATTTCACCGGTCACATCACTGCCAATAATATCGCCTTGTAGCGCATCAATAATCTGCATGACATGCGCTTCCAATAAGACGCCTTGATCCCAGTTCGTTTGGGCAACTTCGGGTGCAAATACATCTTTATCAATGCTGAGATAAATCGGACTCGAAGAATCAACGCGTGCATTACGGTCAATGATGAAAGCCTTAACCAAAGCATCCGCATTCTCAAACCGATGAAAAGCATGTGCCAGACCGACATATTTTGCCCAATTCACATTCACATCAAGACACCAATAACTGACCTTCTGTTGATAGAGCGGTGCTAAATAGTTCTCCCAAGCATGTGCAACACCAATATCCGATGAAGTAATCCCAATCACATGAACATGCTGAACAAAAGGAAGCTTGGCCACATGCTTGACCCAAGAGCCACAGTGAACTCCAAAAGGAAAACGCATATTATCCGGATGATTATCAAAGACAACCACCTCAATCGGATGCGCTGTGGAATAAACACCACTCAATCGCTCAAGCAGCGCTAAAGTGACATGATGATAATCCCCACTGCCCATAAACACCGTACCATAGGATTCAGGGAGCCTATGATCAAGGTACTCACTCAATTGCTTAAACGTCGATAGACCACAGCCGAAACGGATACGCTCCTGCCAATCAAATAGATCGATACGACTTTCATGGGCAAAAGCGCCCACGGCATGATCAAAATCTAAAACCACGGGACGCTTCGAATCGAATTCATTTTTGCTCATCACACACTCATAGACGATATTGCTGGATAAAGATTATTTTTGTGCAATTACTAATTCGTGATGCTCAAACCATTGGCGGTCACCTTCAAAATACGAGGACAAGCCATAAAGTAACCCACGTAAAAGAGGATTACGGATAAAGACCGCGTGCTGTGTCCATGTAAACTGTGCACCCAGTTCAGCCTTGATCTCAGGATCAGTCCATCCGGCAATATAACGCGTCAATCCGTGATCCAATGCATACTGCAAATTCTCAAACCAACTGACTGTATAGATATTGCAGTGTCTTGCCTCGGGATAAAGCAGACCAATATATTTATCCACCAAGGTATTGTTCTCAACAAAACAAATATTGAAAGCGATCAATTGTCCAGATTTTCGATAGGCAAAAATGACGCCATTAAGCTGACCATCTTGTAATACGGCTTCAAAAAAATCACGACTCAGTAAATCAAAATGAATCTCACTTTGTTCATACACATTGAGATAGAGTCGGTAATACTCATCGATGATATCCGAATCCAAAAATTGACGGTCTCCAGACTGAATATAATCTACAGTCAAATCTTGACGTGACCTGAGTTTACGGCGGATGTTTCTGCGACGGCTACTTGAAAGACGGCTCAAATAATCCGCTGTCGAATCAAAATCGATCTTGACCCATGCAAGGGCCTGGCCTTCAATCCGAACAAACTTTGCATCGATACAGGCCGACATGAGGCTTGCGGCGTAATCATTATCTTGCGACGTCAACAACGGTGATTGCTGAGGAATATCTTTAATAATCAAAAAAGGAAAGTGCGAGGCATACTGATCTTTCATCTGTAAAACCAGATCGCTTGCAGAGACTGTTTTAGACAGCGGGACATACTCAGAAACGGTTGTGCCCATAAAGCAGGTGTAAGGCTTCAGTAACTGGGACCAATAACGATAAAATGGAATTTTGGAAATTTTCTGACGTAGAGATAAATCAAGTGTCGTCAATAAATCAAAGTGAGCAAAGAATAAAGGGACTCCGCCTCTCTCTTGCTGCAGGACTTTAAAGTCTTGTGGTGGATGATCTAAGAAATGTTGAATCAACCCATTGGGTTCTAGCTGATTTAAGAAATGCATAAGAAATGACCTATCCGCTAGAACATGGGTAAAAGGGAGGAGCCTGATTCGGCACTCCCCCCCTCATTTAAACAGTGCCAATCAATCGATAAACACTATTCTTCTATCCATTACATTTCACGTTTTGCACGGGTGAGCAACTGATCAAGCAGCGCTATGCCTTGATCAATTTCAGCGCGAGTAATATAGAGTGATGGTGCAAACGTAATGACGTTTTTGTAATAGCCACCAACATCCAACACCAGACCCATTTTCTTGCCTTCCCAATCGAGGTCACCCGATAGGCCGATATGAACCATCTTATCGAGAAGCTCACGATTGGGCGCAAAGCCATCTTCCATACAGATTTCAGCGCGCAATGCCAGACCTAAGCCATCGACATCACCAATTTCTTTGTGACGTTTTTGCAGCTCTTGCAGGCCTTCAAGGAAATAGGCCCCACTGGCCATGACCATGCTTTCAAAGTCGATTTCACGGGTCATTTTCATGACTTCAAGACCAAGCGCCGTTCCCAATGGGTTTGACGCAAAAGTGGAGTGGGTTGAGCCTGGTGGGAAGATCGTTGGATTGATCAACTCTTCACGCGCCCATAGTCCGCCTAATGGATTCATGCCGTTGGTTAATGCTTTGGCAAAAACGAGCACATCAGGCTTCACATCAAAATGTTCAATCGACCACAATTTACCAGTGCGATAAAATCCCATTTGGATTTCATCAACAACAAGTAGTACGCCGTGTTGGTCAAGCACCTGCTTCAAGCCTTTGAAGAAATTACGTGGTGGAATCACGTATCCACCCGTTCCTTGAATCGGCTCGACATAGAATGCAGCATATTCAGCTTGTTTGGTTTTTGGATCCCAAACACCGTTATATTCGGTTTCAAATAAACGGGCAAAATCTTTGACGCAATAATCACCATATTCTTCTGCAGTCATGCCTTTAGGACGACGGAAAGGATATGGGAAAGGCACGAAATGAGCACGATCACCAAAATGCCCAAAACGGCGGCGATAGCGATAGCTCGATGTAATGGCAGAAGCACCCAGAGTCCGGCCGTGATAGCCGCCCTCAAATGCAAACATTAGACTCTTGCCATTGGAAGCATTACGGACAATCTTAAGAGAATCCTCGATAGACTGTGAGCCACCAACGTTGAAATGAATACGACCATCCATGCCAAATTTGCTTTTCATATCTTCGGCAATGACTTTGGCTAATTCGATTTTTGTCGGGTGGAGATATTGACTGGCGACTTGCGGGAGAAGATCAATTTGACGCTTCAGTACATTATTGAGGCGTTCATTTTTATAGCCAAAATTGACTGCGGAATACCACATTTGCAAATCGAGATAAGGCGTACCATTTTCATCGTATAAATAACTACCGCCACTATTTTCAAAAATCTTTGGTGGATCAACGTAGTGAACAGTATCTCCAAAAGAACAATACTTGGCCTCATCAGCGAGTAGCTGGGCATTTTTAGACATAAAAACCTCAATCAGAACACGATATTGAATTACGCATGCATCTGTAATTTACTGACTGAAATTTTCTGATAGTTAACTTGCCCTACAGTGAATGAATCATGGAGACAATGTGGAGACATGGTTTTAATTTGAAGTAATGGACTGAATGGTTATTTTTCAATTGATTCTTAAAACCAGATCAGCGATCTGACTATTCACTTAGAATTAATACTATTTATTTTTAAATTTTAGATGCGGTAAGGAATAAAAAAAGCCTTTGCTATAACACAAAGGCTTTTTAAAGATTCTTGAATATGGTGGGCCTGCACAGACTTGAACTGTGGACCAACGGATTATGAGTCCGCTGCTCTAACCAACTGAGCTACAGGCCCATATTTGTAAAGCAATTTACTTAAAACGATAGGATCTAGTGGCGCATTTAAGCCATCTAAAACCGATCCGAAGTCTACACGATGTGGGCTAAAAGAACAAAGGCAGCCTATCCATTTGCTGAATCTTTGTACATCTTCAAATGATTTGTAGCAATTAGCCGATCATGCTTCAGATTTTCAAGCTCATCTGACCAAAAAACATAAAAATAGCAGTGCATTTTCATACATATGGTCATACAAGCCCGTGCTATTCTGGATATAGAATAGATCACAAGTCAACTTCACCTATACTCAAAAATGAATGGGTTAAAACAATACACTGAGCAGAATAATTGCTATCGCAATACTTAGGGAGAGCCGATATGAGTGGGTACAATTCAACGCGACAATTAAATAACGATCACTCAGATCCAAGCATGACAGAGAAAAAATCACGGCGTAAAAGCCTACTTGACCATACCCTCAGACACGCACGCGATGTCGCTGATATGGCTTCAGATGCCACGCGTGACTTTGTTGGGGTTGTTGGTGATGCCAAGGATGCGGCAATGAGTGTCGTGGATGTCGTTGCCTCAGGTGCCGCACGTGGCGTTGTTGGCGCTGCAAACTTTACTACGGATACGATGCGTGGCGTTGTATCCGGTACCAGTGAAACAGCACGTGACGTTGCGTTACTCATGGCGCGTACATTCTTGGGCAATACGACACTAACCCTCCCCTTACCCGAACTCATCCTCAATAAACAAATTCGCAAACGCATCGAAAAAAACTCAGACATTGACGATATCACCGTGGATTGCGGCGATGATCGTTTGAGTATAGAAATTATTGGTCATTACAAGCGGGCGCTCTACACCCTGAAACTGGACTTTAATGTTCTTGAGTGCGAAATTAGTAAAGAGAAGTTCCTGCGTTTACGTCAAGTCGATGAAAGCCTTGATGTGCAATTACGCGATGCCAATATGCTCACCAACTGGGCTGCCCGTAAGATCACGAGTAAAGCCTTTGATGTGATTAATAGCTTACCGATTCCCTCGCTGATCAATCACATCATTCGCGATATTCCGGGTATTCAGCAAGAAGGTTATCGCGTTTGGTATATCGATTTAGATAAAGCAGGCTTTATCGACTTTTTAAATAATCGCTCTTGGATGCTGGATAAGCTCCTCAGCCTCAGTGATTTTAGCGTTCTACCTGGCTTAAATATTTTGCGTGAAAGCAAAGAGCTCATGCAGCAGTTGGTCAATCAATTTGAAGTTCGTGGCTTGCGTGTACAGCCGGGTCGACTGGAAGTGCAAGTGGGGATTAATAAGGACAAGGATTAAATATCCTACATAAAAAAAGCCCTGAAAATTTCAGGGCTTTTTTGACGCTCACTCAGCAAAAAATTACAGCTTGCTGGTCAGTTCTGGCACAACTTGGAACAAGTCACCAACCAAGAAGTAGTCTGCAACAGTACCGATCGGCGCTTCTTCATCTTTGTTGATCGCAACGATCACTTTAGAGTCTTTCATACCCGCCAAATGCTGGATCGCACCAGAGATACCAACTGCAACATACAGGTCAGGTGCAACGATTTTACCCGTTTGACCAACTTGAAGATCGTTTGGTACAAAGCCTGCGTCAACAGCAGCACGTGACGCACCCATTGCTGCGCCAAGTTTGTCTACGAGTGGAACCAAAACTTTCTCGAAGTTTTCGCCATTCGCCATACCACGACCACCTGAAACAACGATACGTGCAGCAGTCAGTTCTGGACGTTCAGATTTTGCAAGCTCTTCGCTGACAAATTTTGATTTGCCCAAGTCATCCGCTTCAGCAACCGCTTCGATTGCAGCAGAACCACCAGTTGCAGCAACTGGATCAAAGCCTGTACCACGTACACTGATCACTTTGATTGGATCAGAACTTTGTACGGTCGCAATCGCATTACCTGCATAGATTGGACGTTCAAAGGTGTCAGGGGAGATCACTTTCACGATGTCAGAAATTTGGCTGACATCGAGCAGTGCGGCTACGCGAGGCAAAAAGTTTTTACCATTAGACGTTGCGGCAGCGAGGATATGGGTATAAGCCTTACCAACGCTTGCAACCAGTAAGCTTACGTTTTCAGCCAATTGATGCGCATATGCTGCGTTATCAGCCAGTAAAACTTTAGAAACACCTGCAACTTGTGCTGCAGCATCAGCTGCTGCTTGAGCGCCTTGACCTGCAACCAAGATATGCACGTCGCCACCGATGGCTTGTGCAGCTGCAACGACGTTCAACGTTGCAGGTTTTAGGCTGACATTATCATGTTCGGCGTAAACCAAAATAGCCATGTTAAAACTCCTATAAAACGGAATGCGTTTTGTAGCATTTGTTTAAAATCTGTGTGATTAGAATCCATGCATTTAGAATCCATGCATTTAGAACCTAAGTAAAATAAAGCACTTAAAACTTAATAAAGCCTAAATTCAGATCGAATTAGATGACTTTAGCTTCGTTTTTAAGTTTTTCGATCAACTCATCGACCGACTTCACTTTAATGCCTGCTTTACGCTCTGCTGGTGGCTCAACTTTCAGAGTTTTAACCGTTGGAGCAGTGTTCACGCCGTAATCCGCTGGAGTTTTGGTTTCCAGTGGTTTTTTGCGAGCCTTCATGATGTTAGGCAATGCTGCATAACGTGGCTCGTTCAAGCGCAAGTCAGTAGTCACAATCGCAGGAAGTGTCAAATCAACCACTTGTGCGCCGCCATCAACTTCACGCTCTACTTTCAATGAAGTGCCTTCAACAGTCACTTTTGATGCAAAAGTACCTTGACCGACACCCATCAACGCAGCCAGCATTTGGCCGGTTTGGTTGTTGTCATCATCAATTGCTTGTTTACCGAGCAGAATGATTTGTGGTTGTTCTTGATCAGCAATCGCTTTCAGGATTTTAGCAACAGCCAAAGGACCTACTGCATCATCAGTTTGAACCAAAATACCACGGTCTGCACCCAGTGCCATCGCAGAGCGAATTTGCTCTTGTGCAGCAGTTGGGCCAACAGAAACCACAACGATTTCAGTCACTACGCCTTTTTCTTTTAGGCGTACGGCTTCTTCAACTGCGATTTCACAGAATGGATTGATCGACATTTTGACGTTGGTTAAATCGACGCCCGTTTTATCCGCTTTAACACGAACTTTAACGTTGTAATCGACAACACGTTTGACAGCAACAAGAGCCTTCATAAAATTCCTCGGCTTGGCTAGTGGATATATTCAAAAATTTTGGAAGTACGATGTAAAAAAATCGAACTTTTGAGCTTTAGTACTTTTTCTTTCGACGGACTTCACTTTTTTAAGCGGAGTTGAAAGCCTAGTTAAAAAAGATCAGCCTAAATATTAGAGTGCGCAGTATATTGCTATTTGAGCGCCTCAAGGTCAAGCCGAATTGATGTCTAATCAGTAAAATTCTGTGGCAAACCGTAATTCTGCCCTGATGAACACTGGGTTATGACTAAAAAAATCAACTTTTAAATTGACAACAAACATTGTCTACAGCAGGATAAGCAATATAGTGACAACTTATCATGTCAACAAATAGTGCCTAAGTTCCATATCAATAAAATAACTGAACGCTGATTACAGAATGAGGAGCGACTGAACATGCAAAGCACAGCGCATACGACGAACACCATTTCTCAAGGCTTCAAAAGCGCCTCACATCACCCCATTACTGTGCGCCGCCCAGAATTTAATTTCGCTCAACTCCCCAAATACTATTTCAACAATAATCCATTGTTATCTCACCTACTTACAGCGCTTTCTCTCACCTTCCCGAATGGTGAGCGCTTTTTCGTTCATAGCGTACGTAATGTCAGAGATCAGGTGAAAACTGCAACGCTAAAGTCTGATGTTTCTGCATTTATTGGGCAAGAGGCTATGCACAGTCATGCACATGAAGATTTTAATGACTTCGCGAAGCGCATCGGTCTGGACGTACAGCCTATTATTGATTCTGAATACGAGAAGGTAGAGCAAATCAAGGGGGTACTGACTCCGAAGCAACAGTTGGCCGTCACCTGTGCACTAGAGCATTTCACCGCAATCATTGCTCAATACTTACTCGAACATGATGACTTCCACACGCAACTTCATCCGGATGCTGCACGCTTATGGATGTGGCACGCTCTGGAAGAAACAGAGCATAAGGCTGTTGCGTTTGATGTCTATCGCGAGGTCTTCAATGATGAAGTTGTTCGTAAACGCACGATGCGTATCATTACCACAACGTTTATTTCACGGATTAGCTATATCACAGGGAAGTTATTGCTCAATGACAAAGAAGGTCGACTTCAATTTAAGCAGCACTGGCTTGCTTTCCAGCAATTAAAGGCAATGGCAAAAACACTCCTGCCAGCTTATCTGGATTATTATAAAAATGACTTTCATCCCAATCAGCATGACAGCAATGCAATCGCTGATGAATGGCGTGGAGTATTATTTGCCAATTAAAAAATGAATAGTGTCCTGATGACTTCGAGGATTACTTCCTCGCCCGAGGATGAGCCTGATCATATACTTTGGTGAGATGCTCAAAATCAAGATGGGTATAAATTTGGGTTGTGCTGATATTGGCATGACCTAAAAGCTCTTGTACCGCACGTAAATCCCCGCTTCCCGCCAATAGATGAGAAGCAAAACAGTGGCGAAGCAAGTGAGGGTGCAGATGTTGGGCTATACCAGCACGTAGTGCTTGATGGCTAACACGTCGCTCAATAGTACGCGGATGTAATTTTTCACCACGCTGCTCACTTACAAAAACATGTAACACTCCTTCCGCGGCCCAAAGATTACGATGTGGCAGCCACTCTTGCAGTGCAACAAGTGCTTTAGAACCAATAGGTAATATCCGTGTCTTGCGACCCTTTCCCGTTACCGTAACGAGTTTTTGCCCTAGATCTAGCATAGGCAATGTTAAATCTGCAAGTTCAGAAAGACGTAGCCCACTACTGTATAAAAGCTCCAAAATCGCCCGATCCCTGACCCAAAGCCTTGCTTCATCGCGATCAATCGGTGCTTGCTGTTCAAGGAGCTGTTGCAGTACTTCCGCATCCATAACACTCGGCAATGGCCGAGGGGGACGCTGAATACTAAAGTCTTGTGCGGGGTTCTGGGTCAGAATGCCATGTTCGACCAGCCAACCTGCAAAATGACGAATTGCCGACAACTCGCGCTGTAAACTTGAAGAGGAAATCCCGCCCTCCTCCATACGAAAGCCAGCAAATCGCGTAATAGCAAGGCGATCCAGTTCTTTAAAGTAATGACTATCCTCCAAAATATCTACCTTCTTAATATTAGTTTCATGTAACTTTTTAATTGCTACATGTAGCGGATTACTTTGCTCAGATTGTAAAAAAGCCAATAATTTGCTGACATCCCGTTGATAAGCCTTGAGCGTATTGGGGGAACGCTGCTGAGTCGTTAAACCAGACAGCCACTGTGTTAAAAATTGAGTGTCCGACATGGACGGATTAATCAAAAACTGAACACTCATAGTTTAATCACCATTTATGCTTACGAGAGAGCCTAAACTAGACCACCATGGATTTGTGTATCCAATTCAGCTAAACGTTCTGCCGTGCCCACATCCACCCAATGCCCGTCCAACAGTTCGCCACTCACTTGCCCTAAGTGCATGGCTTGCCGAAGAATCGGTGCCAGCGGTGCTTTGCCCGCAGGGAGCCCATCAAACAATTTTGGGGACAAGATACTAATCCCTGCAAAGGTAAACTTACTCTCCCCCTCACTCAAAACACGATTCGATTGCAATGCAAAATCACCCAGTGGATGCTGCGGAGGATTTTGAACCAGAACTAAATGAGCCAAATCAGTTTTAAGAGGCCAGTTCACCAGTTTAGAAAAATCGAAACGGGTCCAGATATCGCCATTGACCAATATAAAAGGTCCATCGCCCAACAAAGGCAGTGCCTTTTGAATACCGCCTGCGGTTTCCAGCGGCTCGTCTTCATGCGACCAATGAATCTTGACACCATACACTGAACCATCACCTAAGGCATCAACCAGCTTTTGCCCAAGCCATGCGGTGTTAATCACGATGTCAGTGATTCCCGCACGTTGTAATGCCTCAATATGCCAAACGATTAATGGTTTACCACCCACCTCAAGCAAAGGCTTTGGGGTATGCAAGGTCAAAGGTCGCAATCGTGTTCCTAAACCAGCCGCTAAAATCATTGCACGCATTACACTACTCATCAATAAACAATTACTAAGGGTATAAACGACACTCACCAGCATCGATCTTTAAAAAATATGCTTAGAGAAACTCCCCGAGTAAATCCATACTCTCCGGCACCTCCACCAAAAATGCAGGGAGTACTCGCTCACAAAGCCACTCGTGCAATGCAGATAGTTCGTTATACCCTTTGGTTTCAGACAATAAATAGAAAAATACCAAAGGTAAATTCTGTAAATATCCATCTTTGCCATCACGGAAATAAAGGCGGGCGAAAATACCCAGAACTTTCAAATGACGCTGAGCCCCCATCCAGTCGAACCACTGCTGTAATTGTGCCAAAGAGGTTTTACCCAAATAGCCGCGTACACTTTGACGCTCCCAATAAATCTTCAGCCAGTCTTGTACACTAGACGCGGGCCATTGCACATAAGCGTCTCGCAGCAATGACACCACATCATAGGTAATTGGCCCAATCACAGCATCTTGAAAATCAATGATGCCAAGCTCTTTACTTTGGTCAAGGACCATTAGATTACGACAATGATAATCACGATGGACCACGACTTGCGGTTGACGCAATGCTTGATTGGCCAAGAAATCAAAAGAGGTCATAAGCATGGTTTGCTCCTCTTGAGAGGGAATCAGCATGAGGAACTTACGTAAGAACCACTCGTCAAACAAATTCATCTCATCAATCAGCTTTGCTTCGCCATAGGCAGGCAACGGATACCGATCTAGAGCAGGAGCATGCTGAAGATCAATAAGCTGATTCATAGCTTGGGAATACAACTGATCCACGTTGTCCTCATCAAGAACTTGAGATAACACCGTGTCGCCAAAATCCTCAAGAATCATGAAACCCTGTTGCACATCACTTGCAAGCACATGCGGGACACGCACTTTATGCTGATCAAACATCGTACATACCGCCAAAAAAGGACGGGTATCTTCACGAGGCGGTGGCGCATCCATCACAATTAAGGTTCGATGTGCCCCAGTGACGGTCGATTCTGAATCTAATAGATGTAAACGATAATATCCTCGAAAACTCGCATCTCCAGTCAGCGGTTTGATATTGATATTCTTAGTCCCGAGTTGCTCTACAACCCACCCCGTCAATGCAGACAGACGTTCAGATGACATAAAAGGCTAATCCTTGATAAAAAAGTTGTCCGTTACCAAAAAAATCTAAGTTACTTAGGCACAATGATAGCGTGAGTGTAGCCGCTCGTCAGATTTTTCTCTATGATGCAGGTTGTCTTATATTTGTTGTAAAGTTTGTCTCTATGCCTACACATTCTGGTAATGACTCAAGTAGCCCTTATTCTGATCGTGATGACCAGCGAAAAGCCAAATCTCACTCTAAAACGGATTATCTGAAATTGCGTCGATTTAAACTTCATAATCTCGCTTTCGCGATTGGTTTAGCCTCTGCCGTATTAGCAGAGCAATCTGCCTTTGCAGACACAAGCGCCAATAACAAAGTTCAAAGTACCCCTGATACGAATCCAGATGCCCCTCTGAATTATGGGTTCTATGACCGAGAGCAACTTGCTCAGCTCCCCGTAGAACAACGCATCAAGGTGCCTGCAGCTTGCCGCGGAGTTTGGATCACCCCGATTCCGACGAATGGTTCGCAGCCTAATGTACCCGTGGATCAGTCAGATACAAAAACACGTTCCGATTATGCTTACTATGATCCCACAGAAGGCTCTGTGCTGACGGGGAATGTCCGAATCAGCCAACCTAATCGGTTGCTGAGCGCCGATAAAGTTGCCTTGAATCCAGAACAAACAGTTGCTACGGCAACAGGCAATGTGAAAATCGCAAACCCGGGCTTCGTTACTTATGGTGATTCGGGTGTCTATAACCTAGATACTCAGACTGGCAGTATTAAAGACCCTAAATTTATCATTTCAGATCGTCAAGCACATGGTGAAGCCACAGATGTTATTCGTGAAAATGATCATCTGACACGCATTATGGATTCGGTTTACTCAACCTGTGAGCCGGATACGATAGGTTGGAAGCTCAAGTCCCGTAAACTTGATCTCAATCAGGAAACTGGTCGTGGGGTCGCGCGAGATGCAAAACTCTATATTGGCCAAGTTCCCATTTTTTACACCCCTTATTTTAACTTCCCTATCGATGGTCGTCGTTCAAGCGGCATTCTTATTCCCACTGTTCGCTATACCTCGAACAATGGCTTTGACCTTGCCGTCCCTTACTACCTGAATCTCGCACCCAACTATGATGCAACGGTCACACCACGCATTATCAGTAACCGTGGGCCAATGCTGGGCGGTGAATTCCGCTTTTTAACCGAGAACTTTGGTAGTGGCATCATTAATGGCGCTTTTTTACCCAATGATTCCAAATATATTGATGATGCTGGGCGTAAAGATCAAGATCGTAAAGAACTCACCTTCCAGCACAGCATGGTGTTTAATCCGCACTGGAGCAGTTTCGTTAACTTGAATTATGTCTCTGATAAAGACTATTTCTCTGATGTCGGACAGTCCATCATTGGGCCAACCTCAACGCTGACTATGGAGCGTTCCGCAACCTTAAATTACAACAATAGTGACTGGGGGCTGAGCGGATATTTACGCGGACTGGATTATCAGCGTTTAGATGATAAAACGGTTACAGACATTAATCGACCTTATGGACGTATACAGCTTCATTTAGACTATGACCAAGGTTCGCTTAATGGCTGGCAACGATTTGCAACCAATGATACTGGGTATTTTCAACGTGATATTACCGATGGCTCAGGCCCTGAAACCAATGGTTTACGTCAATATAATATCGCTGGCATAAAATATAATTTCCGTGATGCAGGTGGGTATGCCATACCGTCTCTATCGGTACGTACGTTATTCTATCAAGATCAAACCGACTATCAAGCCAATAAACCCGCGACTGGTGTTTCTGAATCTCCAACTGCCATCGTGCCGCAATTCACCTTTGACAGTGGACTTATTTTTGAGCGTGATGCGGGTTCCTACTTGCAAACTCTTGAACCCCGTTTCTTTTATGCCTACTCACCCTATGTACAAAAGCAAAGCGCGTTTCCAGTATTTGATACCACTTATGCATCTAACAGCTATGACCAACTTTTCAGCCCGTCGCGTTTCATTGGTATGGATCGTTTAGATGATAATAACTTTGCAACCCTTGGCATAACCAATCGTTTCTATGATAGTAATGGATTGGAGCGCTTCAGAATTGGCGTTGCAGACCGCTTGTACTTCAGTGATCGTAAAACACGATTGGCGCAAACTGATGCCATTGGAACCTCCAGCTCATCAGGTCCTGGTGTAGAAATCGGTGCGGCATGGAATAAGAATCTGACTGTGGATAGTAGTGCGCTATGGACACCCTCAGGAAATCTCTCAACATCATCCACGGCAATCCACTATGCAACGGATACAGGTCGTGTCACGAGTCTAGGTTATATTTTTAGGCGTAATGTTACAGAAGACAATCAAATTGCTTCACGGCAAGCAACGGCTTCTTTTATCCAGCCTGTTTATAATAATTTTCGTGTGCTCGGTTCTGTTCAATACGATCTACTGCAACGTGTAACACGCGATGCCTTGGTAGGGATTGACTACGATGCATGTTGTTGGAGTATTGCGTTATTTGGTCGTTCTTATTATAACGATTTTGATGATCCAAAAGTTACAGACGCTCATCGCAGCGTGGTCTTACAAATTACATTCAAGGGATTAGCTAGCAATTCCGACAGCAATCTTGCAACCCTGCTTAAGCAGAAAATTTATGGATTCACCCAGGTAGACTCAACGTGGCAAAATCGCTAAAATCATTTAAAATAAGTGTTCTTAATCAGCATTTTGATGAAATCAAATATCAAAATGAGACATCAAAAACTCACCATTTGCGTGTTTTGTTCTCAGCGATATCTTTAGCCACGCTGAGTATCGTTTGCACGATTCCCTTAAGCGTAGCCCATGCTGCGACAACAAATACGGTTGCCGCGCCTTTAGACCATGTCGTTGCAGTCGTCGATGACTCTGTTTTACTTGCAAGCGAAGTTGGTCGGTCTATTTATGATACCAAGCAGCAGTTTTTAGCACGTAAACAAACACCGCCTAGCGATGAAGTGCTCCAAAACGATGTTATTCGTCAACTGATTCTACGTAAGATTCAACTCGGAATTATTGCCCGAAGTGGTGCAAACGTTGATGAGAATACCCTAAACAGCGCCATTGCAAGTATTGCTCAGCAGCAAGGTGCCCCCTCACTGAGTGCCTTTCAAGCGAAACTAGACAGCATCAAGCCCAATGGTTATGCCGAATTCCGCCAACAAATCCAAGACGACTTAAATATTAATCGCTTGCAACAAAATAGAGTATCCAGTCGGATCAAAATCACAGATCAAGATATTGATAACTTTCTGAGCTCACCACAAAGCGTGGAAGCGCTGAAAACAGAATTTAATTTCACCGTACTTCAGGCTCCCTTTTCTGATGAAAAAAATGCCGCGGAAGTCGCTAAAGCCAATGCAACCGCCGCTGAAGCGCTTAAACAATTGCAGGCGGGTAAATCAATCGAAACGGTCGTCAATAGCCTTCAACTCCGTGGCGGAAATCAAGGTTGGCGTAAGTCTGATGAATTACCTACACCTTTCGTTGAAGCGCTGACTAGCCTGAAACGTGGAGAGTTCAGTAAACCATTTATGACTTCTGACGGTGTGGACTTTCTACAACTCAATGATGAGCGCGGTGCCGCTGGCGCCAAGGTGCATCAGTATCATGTCCGCCATATTCTCGCAAAAACCAGTGAAGTCGTTAGTGTTGATGAAGCTAAGCTCAAGATTGATGATATTTACGCCAAACTTAAAGCTGGAGCTTCATTTGAAGACATGGCCAAAGCCTATTCCGATGATCCAGGCTCTGCCCAAAATGGCGGTGATCTAAACTGGGTTTCTACGGGTGAAATGGTGCCCGCATTTGAGAAGGTTATGCTACAAACACCTGAAGGGCAATTAAGCGCACCATTCCAATCCAATTTTGGCTGGCATATTCTTCAGGTAGAAGCCTCGCGTGATCAGGATATGACACAGCAATATCGTAGAGAAGTTGCAAAGAAAACCCTCTACGATCGTCAATATCCTGTGGAGTTAGATAATTGGCTACGCGAAATTCGCGCCGCAGCCTATGTTGATATTCGGGATGGATCAACATCGCGTTAAATCAACCGTGATACGAACTAATGTGTTTTAAGTTCATAGGGTATATCACCCATGAACTTAAAACATGTGGTAAATACCAACCCAGATGATCTTAAAGCTTCCACTCCTTCTCCCTAAAACTTTACAAATTACTCTTCTTACTGAACGGTCAAATTAGACTTGTCATCCTGCTCCCAGATAATGTGCTCGTATATGAGCTACGTACATGATGCTGATCTTTTTTCATTATTTGTTTTTAAAGATAATCATTATTTAATATTCAATATATTGAAAAATGAGCAAAAAAAAGCACCGCATAATCGCGGTGCAGCTTTTTGAAAAGTTAAGGAACAATAATTAAAAATTATTGTGATCCCCTCCCTCTTCTTCACCATCAAACTTGTTGCCTTCAAAACCTGTGGTCTGATTACCTTGACCGGCTTGGTTATGACCATAGCCAGTACCAAAGCCTGGTTGTTGACCAAAGCCGCCTTGATTACCAAAGCCACCTGGTTGAGCCGCTCCAAAGCCACGTGGTGCACCACCAAAACCACTCGGTGCTTGACCTGCAAAACCTGCACCTTGAGCACCAAAACCACCCGCTGCTGCTGGGAAAGCCGCTTGCTGCTCACCTGCCGCTGGACGTGGGTTACGTGCAGGAACAACTGTAGAAATCGCGTGTTTGTAAACCATTTGGCTTACTGTATTTTTTAGAAGAACAACATATTGATCAAATGATTCAATTTGACCTTGTAGTTTAATTCCGTTGACTAAAAAAATTGAAACAGGAATCCGCTCTTTACGCAAGGCGTTTAAAAATGGATCTTGTAGTGTTTGACCTTTTGACATTTATTTCTCCAAAACAAAAAAGCGGCCAATATTAGCTACTAATTAATTTTTTATTAACACAAAACAGGGGGTATAATTTTGAGCCATTCTTTTCAACTACGCAAGTGAAGAAAGCCTTCATTGACTGTGTTAAATATTTGAATAGTGTGTGACTCTCGTAACGATCTTATCCACGTGTATTGTCGTTTTGCCAATTGTCGCGTTGCAAACAGAGCGCGATCTTGCATATCTAGTATCTTTTTATTGGAATGGGGAGTCAATTGATATTCTGTCGATTTAGCATTTTTTCGATCATTTGTGCTCTCCGCTTCAATTTGATCAAGATATTCCCATACTTGGCGATACCCCACCGCTCGCATTGAGGGTAATTCCGCATGCAGATTTGGCCGTTTGCGTAACTCTTGTACTTCATCGATAAATCCAGCAGCCCACATTTGCTCTAGACGTAAGGCAATCCGCTCATGCAATAATGCGCGATCTGGCACTAAAGCATAAATCGTATACTGGTCAGTCATCGGCTGTGCTTCTTGAGCATCATGAAAATCACTAATCGCCCGACCACTAATACGAAAGACTTCAAGTGCGCGCATCACTCGTTGACGATCACTCGGTAAAAACCGCTGTGCTGCACGTGGATCGACAAGTGCCAATTGCCCATGAATCCAATCCCAGCCATGCAGTTCAGCTTGTCTAAGAATCTCAGCACGAACATCTTGATTTGCTGCCGGCATTTCAGCCATACCAGACAAAAGACTTCGGAAGTAGAGCATCGTGCCGCCTACTAACAAAGGCGTTTTTCCTCGCTGCTGAATCTCCATAATCAACCGTTTTGCATCTTCCACAAAACTTGCTGCGGAATAAACATCCTCTGGTTCGATCATATCGATCAAATGGTGCGGGTAGAGCTGCAACTCCTGCTTGGTCGGCTTTGCAGTTCCGATATCCAGACCACGATAAACCAATGCCGAATCGACTGAAATAATTTCATAACGGCCCGTATCATATAATTCACACGCTAATGCTGTTTTGCCGCTTGCTGTAGGTCCCATCAAACATACCGTTGGGGGATGCCCTGAATGACTGGTCAACATCGTCAATTAATCGCCTCGCGCAAAAAGCTTATCAAGCTGTGATAGTGGAAATGCACGCCATGTTGGACGGCCGTGATTGCATTGGCTTGCAAATGGCGTTTGCTCCATCTGGCGTAGCAACGCGTTCATTTCAGCCAGACTGAGCTGTCGGTGGGCACGTACTGCACCATGGCATGCCATCGTGCCTAGAATACGATCACGGGCGCGAATCAGACCACTATTATTCAATTGCGTTGACTCTTCCAAAGATAGCGTTACCCGCTCCTGCTCAGGTAAATCGATGTCAGACAACAACTGCTGAACCAAGGCGGTAATATTCCCACGTGCTAACAAAGCGGGGACAGCACGCACCACAACGGTTTGCTCACCTTGGCGATCGACTTCAAGACCGAGACGGTGCAGGCTGTCCTGTATTTGTTCAGCACGATGCGCTTGTTGAGAGGTCACATCGACCGCAAGCGGAACCAATAATGGCTGTGTTTGCCATTGCTCAGACTGATTGGCATCCCATGCAATCTTCAACTGCTCAAGTAATATCCGCTCATGAGCCGCATGCATATCGACCATAATCAGACCATCACGATTTTGCGCCAAGATATAAATCCCATGTAACTGAGCCAAAGCCAAGCCTAGAGGATATTCATCTAATGCTGGTGGTACAGCCTGAGCACTCTCATCAAATTTTAAAACCTCCAAGTATTGCCCTAAAGCGGACTGCACATTCGATGGTGAATTCGTACGATTGAATGCATAGCCGCCACTCACCTGGCGATCTGGAAAAGAATCACGATATGTCGGAGCGAATACCTGCCCAATCTGATCTTGTGTCCGCGCGTTCGGATAAATTTCTAAATGATGAAGGCCCAGCGCAGATTGCGTTAATTCGGGCAAACGCTGACTAGGATGCAGTGCATCGCTCAACTCTGCTGGGGCAGTTTGAAATTGTGCCAATATTTTCTTGGCATGGTGCCTGACAAACTCATGCACCTCACGCTGTGCGACAAAGCGAACCTCATGTTTCGTGGGATGGACGTTAACATCCACACGCTCTGGGTCCAGTTCTAAAAATAATAAGAAAGCCGGATGACGATGGCCATGTAAGACGGATTCATAAGCCATTCGTAATGCGTGACTCACGCTACGATCTTTAACAATACGGCCATTTACATAGAGATACTGTAAATCGGGTTGACCACGTGCTTCGGCAGGATGACCCAGCCAACCGGCTAAGCGCAAATCCAAACTTTCAGCATCTACCCAATGGGCTGTATCCGCAAAACGTGCACCGAGAATTTTACGCACGCGTTGCAAACGTAATTCGCCACTGTCGGCGATGGGTAGATCTAATTTCTTTTGATCATTATGAATCAGTACAAAAGCAACATCGAAATGGACAAGTGCCATTCTCTTCAGCACTTCTTCAATATGACTATATTCCGTACCTACACTTTTTAGAAACTTTCGGCGCGCGGGGACATTGAAAAATAAATCCCGCACAACCACACGACTACCTCTCGCATGGGCAATGGGCTTTGGAACGATCCGATCACTATTTTTCAATGCATCATCAAGCGTTATAGCTGTCATATCAGAATCAATATTATTTTCGATACTAACTTCATAACCTAAACCATCATTGGTTTGACTACTGGATAGACTGAAGCGTGAGATCGCTGCAATAGACGCCAAGGCTTCACCGCGAAACCCCAATGTCGCAATTGCAGCAAGTTGCTCTGCGGTCGAAATTTTACTGGTTGCATGACGTAAAACTGCTAACGCTAAGTCATCAGGATGAATACCTGAGCCATTATCTTGAACCTCAATGGATGTAGAGCCCCCTTGCTGGACACGGACCTCGATACGTGTCGCTCCCGCATCCAATGCATTCTCTACAAGCTCCTTGACTACTGATGCAGGTCGCTCAACAACCTCACCGGCAGCAATCTGGTTAGCAAGAGCCGCAGGGAGCTGCTGGATACGCGTAGAAACAGGTGAAGCGGATCGTGCTGAATCAGACATGATGATTGTCTACTGGGCTATCTCTCAGCCCCATTGTGTTTGATGGCTCGATAATTCGAAGATTTTGATCATATTCTAAGGCTTGAATCGCCGCGAAACCACGCTGACTATATGCCTCTAGGCTTAAATGGCGCGTAACCTCATCATCTGCAACCGTTAAAGTTAAAGACAAATCTGCACTCGGGATAACTGGCTCACCTTTCTGCGGCCACTCGATCAATAGTAGTGCATCCTCATCTTCCACATAATCACGTATCCCCATCAACTCCAACTCGAAAGGATCATTCAAACGATACAAATCGAAATGATAAATAGACTGATTATGGATGAGATAAGGCTCAACCAAAGTATAAGTCGGACTTTTAACTGATCCTTGATGACCTTTAGCCTGTAACCATGCACGGGTTAAAGTTGTCTTCCCAGCACCCAGCCCACCCACTAAATACACGACACCTGCAGGAAATACGCGTGCAAGCTGTGCTGCGCACATCGTCGTCGCGGCCTCATCCACAAGCTTAATATACAGCGTAGTCGAATCCAGAGGGAGACGTGAGGTGTCGTTAAGGTCAGTCATGTGCAGAATCAAATCACCACAAAAATATGTTCTTAATTATACCACGCAGAAATTTCTCACCTGCGCAGAATGCATCCATTATTTAAACTGATTATGTCGGCGTACTTTACATCAGCTTATTTGATTCGCTACAGCTAAAGCCACAACAACAGAAAGCCAAACGCCACGCCCAACCCATGCATTATTTAAAAAGGCCTTGAACGTATGTGCAGGTAAACGGTCGCGGGTATTGAGGAACTGGAGAACGAATAAAATAACGGCAAAACCCAAACCTAGATACGCGACAAAACCTAATTGTAATAGTGAAAATACCTGGACCATCAAAACAATAAAGACTATTTGTAAAATACCAATAATCAATAAATCATATCGGCCAAAAAGAATCGCCGTAGACTTCACTCCAGCCTTAAGATCATCAGCTCGATCGGTCATGGCATATTGCGTATCGTATGCCACCGTCCAACACAGATTTGCGATATAAAGCAACCAACAGACTAGACCAGGAGATTGTCCTTGAGCGACAAATGCCATAGGAATCCCCCAAGAAAATGCTGCCCCCAGAACAAACTGCGGTAAATAGGTCCACCGTTTCATAAAGGGATATAAAGCTGCCAAAAATACCGCGCCAAATGACCAATACAAGGTCTGTAAAGGCAAGAACAAAAGTAAGCTGGCGCTGGCAAGTAACAACACCCCAAATACAGCTAATGCCTCTTTAGACGATATCTTGCCGCTGGCAAGCGGACGATTTTTAGTGCGTTCAATCTGCCCATCTACATGACGATCAGCAAAATCATTGATCGCACAGCCTGCAGAACGCATAAAGATGACGCCCAAGATAAAAATCAAAACGATTTGCCAGGACGTCGCATGTTGAGGTGATTGCTCGCCTGCCAGCCAAACCGCCCATAAGGTAGGCCAAAGCAAAAGTTCACTTCCAATTGGTCGATCAAGTCGAGTCAACTGCACATAAGCATGAAGTTTTTGACGAACGGTTAAATGCTGCTGGGCAAGTTGGCTCATGACGAATGACCTAAGAACTAAACTTTAATAGAGGAATGATACGTGGAGATTATTAACGTGTCGCTGACAGCTGTAAAGCATCGATAAATGCCGGTAAGAAGGTTTCTTGAACCAATAAATGCTTGCCATGCCAGTGGTAAGCTGTCCGCCTTGTCCAGCCTTCTGAAACCTTAGCAACTTGACGAGACTTCATTTGCTTCACAAGCGGCATCAATTGCACGCCTCCACGTTCAAAAAGAATGGAACCCAATGAACGACTTTTTAGCTTGCGCAGTCGACGACCCGAACCGCGTAAAGTCGTCAAAGGGATCACGCTCCGTGCGTGTACCCAAGGCTCGTCATCATTTCCATATAAATAGACTTCACGGACCCAGGCGTATTGCGCTGGCTTCATCCTCAGCAACCGCGCTTCATTCTTCATCGGTTGTTGCAATGATTGGTGTAGAGGTAAAACATGAAATTCACCACCAGCGAACGATTTCAATTGCTGGGTTAACGAACCTTGAGCAAGCAGCCAGGGTCTTAATGAAACGACACTGGCATCAAATTGGCGATGATGCTTATTCTTTACACGAAACCAGTGGTTAGTAAAAAAAAGATCGCGACAGTGACTCTTGGAATGAAGCATCTGACTAATGATTAATCCCCATTCTGGCTTGCTGTTTTACACTAGACTGTTGAACATTAAATGAAACTACTTTGGATGTCAGAACTCGACCATTGGAAGATAACACTTTAGCTTCAAATTGATGTGTACCGCGATCCAGTTCCCCAGCAGGGATTTGATCACTTGATGTTTTACCATCCACGAGTAAGACCAGTCGATCACCATTCTTTAGATCAGGCTGAACCTGTACATTTGCAGAGAATGCATCGGCAGCGCGCTGAAAGGTTTGATCAGGTGTCGGAGAAATAATGGTCAGGGTGTAATTCTCAGCTCGATTCCCAGCAGGTTGAACCGTATCATCACGCTTCAATGTCTTGGCAATTTGCTCAGGGCTCAGGGCTGCAACCGTGGAGAGAGGCGCAACATTAATCAATTGTGCGGATTTGTCTGGCACATCACTAAAACTGACATTGCCATCAGCATCGACCTTCTTATAGACAGCCGCTTGAGTATGACAAGACATCATCAAGATCGCAGTAGCGATCGCCATGACACCAGTCCATTGAGTCTTACCTTGAGCGAACCTACCTGACGTTTTCATTCCAAGCATCCTATGCATTTGATCAGATCTATTGTAAACCACAAACTCTTTTTAGGAGTATAGATTTTAAGTATCAAGTAGATAAAGCGATTGTATATAGCGTGATATCTTTATCGCTAACCAGCCCAAAAATAAACTTATAATAGCTAACTCATAAAAAAAAGGTCTGCAATGCAGACCTTTTTTAAAGCTTTATTTATGAGGCCATTTTATTGCAGCTGTTGTACATGGTACTAGCAGCAGCAAGACTTGTATAACCTATTTCTAGAAATAGGGGAAAAAATAGAGGGCAAATAGACAACTGTATTAGATAATAAAAAGTCCAATTACTCTTTGTAACGAAGAATGGTCAACATTTTCACTCAAGGGGCAATGGACCATAGACAGTCTTGGACCATTACCTTCTTATTGACTTGGACACTGGTGATACATGCTGGTTTAAGTAAGCATGATCAATAAGCTTCTCAAGAACCTTAGATGGTTTGGTATTGTAATGTTTAGCAAGTGAGTCTAGCTGATCCCGTGCATTTTTGGTCAAGGGAAGATTGTAAGGTTTTTTAAATTAGATGATGGCTGTTAATACCCAACTTTTGGGCGAGATTTGGCGCATTGGGAATTTGTTAGTTTGATTCGGAAGCCGGGAGCGTTAAATGTGCGATGCGCTGAGCTTCTACTGAAGGCAAACCCAGCGCTTTTAATACCATCTCCGCGATTTTAATATCGTGATCGACGACGCCCCGCCCCTCGACAATGCTATTCATTGCACCGATGGCGCAGGAGACGACCAGTGCCAGCGCGACTTCTTCATCGCTATAAATAAAAGAGCCTTGCTTCAGACCCAATTGCAGATCGTAGCGGACATTGACTGCTACAGCGGAACGGATGCCTTGGTCATAATGGATGACTTGAATCACGGCATTGGCCCAGTCGGTATCGGCAATCGCGCGACGGACAAAGGTGCGTATGCCGATTGCCATGCGCTCCGCGCCGCTATCGATCCCGGCACTTAATACCGAAATGCTATGCGAAAGCTGCTCTGCCAGTGCAATCCCGACCGCTTCCAGTACTTCTTCGCGGGTACGAAAATAGTTATAAATAGTCCCTTGTGAGACATGGGCTTCATCCGCCAGCTCATTCAGTGCCAGCTCCCCGCTGCCCTTCCGCGCATAAATTCTTAAGGCGGCATCAACTAAGGATTGGCGCGTGCGTGCTTTTTTCTTGTGACCGCGGGTCAACTGCTCGGCTGATTCTGTTGCGCTGTCGCTCAGCAAGGGTGCGGACATGATATTTCCTAAACTCATTAACGATTCACGAACACATCATAAAGAATATTGAACCATTAATCATCTTGAGGCACTGATTGACCAGCGAATTTGCCTGCGTGCTCGATCCATCCAGCATGACGACTCGATCCGGCCGTGTGATCACAAGCCAGCCTGACGGGATAGCTGCCATAAAGCCATCGAGGGCGGTCACCGTATCTGACCCTTGGGTGGCACCGATGGGATCGGTTTTAGTGTCTGCCTTAGCTATATGCAGAAACCGTCCACCGGCATGCTGCCAATGCGCGGTAGTGGCAGCACCAAGCAGGCTTTGCGGGTCGATGCCCACGCCGATCAGTGTGAAGGCATCGCCCAGCACGTCATCGCTGAAGCTGCTTTCAAGATTTTGCAGATGCAACCGCCCCTGTGGGATTTGACCGCCACGTTGTAATCCGCTTTTAGCGGAACCTTTTATGAAGAGTCCGTGCTGAAAACGGTTGGCCGGTTTGATCTTGAGCTCTTCAAAGAAGGCTCTGGCTGCGGGTAGCAGTCGTATTGTTTTCATCACACCATGGATGGCGACGGCCAATAGCGCGTTGCTCGGCATGACCATATGCCCCATAAATTTCGCCAGTTCGATCATCTTTTTGGCGTGTGGCCTTCTTTCCTGATCATAGCTGTCGAGTATGTGCGCTACGGCTTTGCCTTGGCTGACCCATGCCAGTTTCCACCCAAGATTAGCCGCATCGCGCAGACCCGCGACCAAGCCCTGACCGACAAATGGCGGGGTGATATGCGCAGCATCACCGATCAGGAAAACGCGGTCTTGTTGGAAGCGGTTGCAGCAGCGGGCATGGAATCGATAGACGGCTGTACGCTCGATGGTCAGCTCTTTGGCATCGATCCACGGCGCCAGTAGTTCGGCGATCCGATCTGGATGCTCCATTTCCTCGCGGGTTTCACCGGGTTGCAGCATAAACTCCCAGCGCTCTCTGCCGCCCGGTGCAGGCATATGGGGAGTCGGGCGATGAGGGTCACAGATGAATTCGACATGGTCGATGGCTTTGCCCCGCCTGTTATTGACATCGACGATGAGCCAATCTTCAGCATAGGTTTGGCCTTGAAAATC
This sequence comes from Aquirhabdus sp., assembly GCF_046462495.1. Taxonomy (NCBI): domain Bacteria; kingdom Pseudomonadati; phylum Pseudomonadota; class Gammaproteobacteria; order Moraxellales; family Moraxellaceae; genus Aquirhabdus; species Aquirhabdus sp. The sequence goes on from NZ_JBKGVE010000010.1 coordinate 220,309, forward strand.
CTGACCGATCAGGCTGCGGACTTTGGAACTGGCACCATCTGCACCGACTAGATACTGCGCACGCACCGTGGCGCGGTCGCCCTGCTCGTTTGCCACAGTCGCAATGACCCCGGCGTCATCCTGCACGAAGTCGACTAATACAAGCCCTCCATAGCACTGCACCTGTGGGTAGCGCTCTACTTGTTTGCGCAGTGCATGTTCCAGATCAGGCTGATAAAAGGTCACGAGTTTCGGATGGCCGTCTATCGTGCCTGTGGCATTCACCCTTCCAAACTGTCTCACATAGGGACTATGCATTTTCACTTCAGGGATGATGATTTTCTCAAAGGCATCGTCAGCCAAACCGATCATTTGCAAAATTCGCAGCGCTTCGTTGTCGAGTGCAATCGCGCGTGGCATCAGCAGCACATCGGTGGCTTTGTCGATGACCAATGCCTGTACCCCGTAGCGTCCGAGTAATGCCGCAAGCGCAGCACCGACCGGCCCATATCCGACGATAAGAATGTCGGTCTTATCCGGGAGTGGAATTACGTTGCTCGTCGTCATGTTAATCTCACCTTGCATGCTGCAAAAATAGAAGTGCTCCACGCACCTGTGGGGATGGATTCGGCGCGCCTAGATCAGCATCCGGCTAATAGCGCTGTGCTTTCAATATTGACGAAAAATGGAAACTGTCCGAGCACCTTGCGCACATCCGATTCGAGCGTCTGATCCGAGAGCAAGACATCAATCACGATACCGCGCGATTTGTCATCCCTGACGCTCAACGTGCATTGGGACAGATGGGCACTATGGAGGGCGAGGGTCAGTGCGTGCTTGATCTCGATATGTTTGAGCGTGGGTTTAAAGATCTTGCCGACGGCGGTCAACGGCATTTCTGCAATGATATGGATCTGTTTCGGGAGGGCTGCGCGTTCGGTCATGTGCGATTCAATGAAGGTCAGTAGCTCAGCTTCGGTTGTATGCGCCCCGGCTTTTAGCTGCACATAGGCGACCGGTAATTCACCGGCATGGGCATCAGGTCGACCTACGGCAGCAGCGAGTGCAACGGCAGGGTGCTTATGTAAGGGTTCTTCGATCAGCGCAGGATCGATGTTGTGACCCCCACGGATGATCAGTTCTTTTTTGCGACCGGTTAAAAAGAAATAGCCATCAATATCTTGCTGACCCAGATCGCCAGTATTGAGCCACTGCCTGCCATCACCCAAATCCAGCCACAGTCCTTTGTTTTGCGCGGGGATGCGATAGCCGGAAAATACATTGGGCCCCGAGACCAGCAAAACGCCCACTTCACCGGGAGCGCAATCCCCCTCGTAGCGGCCATCTTCATTGACCCGTACGGCTTTCATGGCTTGCTCCGGGATGCGCAGGCCGATAGAGCCGACTCGACGCTCGCCCAGAGGCGGATTGACACTGCTGACGCAGGTGGCTTCCGTCAGGCCGTAGCCCTCAAGGATTTTAAGCCCCGTCCGCTCCTGAAAACTGCGTAACACTTCGATCGGTAACGGCGCCGCCCCACAGAGGCCGTATTCCAAGCTGCTGATCCGATGAGTCCCAATCGGTACTTGTAGTAGTGACGCATACAGCGTCGGTACACCGCTAAAAAAATTGATCCGGTGATGCGCCACAATTTCCCAAAAACGTTTAACCACCCCTTCCCCACGATACCCTTGCGCTGTCCCCAGAATGACATGCGCGCCTTTGGAAAAAGGCAGCAGTCCCGTGACCAGTACACCATTGACATGGAACAGTGGCAAACCACAAAACACCTGTTTGCCTGAGCCGATACCTTCGCCAAAAAACTGAGCGGCGCTCCATGCATTGGCGACTTCATTACGATGGCTGCGCATGGCGATTTTCGGCGTGCCGGTCGTCCCGCCGGTGCAGAAGAAAGACGCATAGTCGTCCGCTGCGATGTGGCGGCCTGAAATCAAGGTGTGTTTGGGTTGGCGCTTCAGGCCGCTGTTAAAGTCATGTATGCCGATATGACGGGGTAAGGTACTTCTGACGCCTCGTAGACCATATACGCGCAGCGTTTCACGCTTTTGAAGCAACTGCGCCGCAAGTCCTTTGAGGCCGTGGACTTTGTCGGCCAAATTGATGAGCACCAGATGTTTTAACGCGCTGACCTGTGGCAAGGCTTGCCCCATCTTGGGCCAAACATCGGTGCCGGGAAATGGCGCCAGTGTCACCACGATAGAGGCATTGGCGGCATTGAGCAGCTCTGCGATGGCTGCGGGTTCGAGCAATGGGTTAATCGCGGTAACGATCCCTGCGGCTTGGCCACCCCAGATCACGCAATGCGTCTCCGGTAAATTGGGCAGGACAAAAGCAATCACCGTATCTTTGGTCGCCCCGAGCTGATGAAAGAAGTTTGCCGTTTGGGTAATCCTTGCCAGTAAGGTCTTATAGCTCCAGACTTCAGGATGACGATGATCCTCGGTACGCAGAAAGAACGACAGTGCCGGGGCGCGTGGATTGATCGCCGCGCCGCGTTGAATCATCTCATAGGTACTGATGGGCAAGTCGGCAGGCAGGCCGAGCGCCTCGACCTGCAGGACGTCTGCTTGGGTCGCAATGCCTTTCATGACTGCGCGCCTGCGACGTCGCTTGCCACAATAGTATGTTGCTGCCGTCCCAAATCAATGTAGCCATCGCTGCTGCAGATGTGGAGCTCGACGCGATCCCCTGCTTGCAGATACTGACTGCGGCGCTGCTGTGATTTTTTAAACAACTGCCATTTCTTCGCCTCGGGCAATAGACCGGTCAGGCGCACGACCACAGGCGGCGGTAAACCCAACGCGCAGCCACTCGGTGTGCCCGTCATCAACACATCACCGGGTTCAAAATTAGCAATCTGGGAGAACTCAGTCAGGGTTTCAGCGGGCTTAAACACCAGATTGGCTGTGCTATCGCTCTGGCGCACTTCCCCGTTAACTGACAGCGTCAGGTTCAGTTCATTGAGGTAATGCATCTCGTCACGAGACAGTAAGCACAGCACGGGACCCAGTGGACAGAAGGTGCGATAGCTTTTGCCTTTATGAAACTGCATCTGTGGGATCTGTACATCGCGCGCTGAGACATCGTTGCCAATACAAATCCCTGCGACGTAGTCGTGCAGGTTGTCGGCGGTGACCTGCACGGCTTGCGTGGTTTTCTTATCCAGCACCAGCGTCAGCTCAATCTCGTAGTCGAGCAGTTTGACATGGCTCGGTTTGATGATTGCGCCTTGAGGATCGGTGATCGCGGCTGAGGATTTGGTGAAAAACATATTGAAGGATTGCGCATCAGGATCGAGACCGGAGTCGATGATGTGCTGGCGGTAGTTTGCGCCCTGACACAGTACCTTTGCCGATGCTGTGATCGGCGACAGCAAGGTGACCTGACTGACAGGGATCGATGGCGTGGCGTGAGCCGCCGCGATCTGTAACGCGTCTAAGCCGATGGCCAATAAATCACCCGTCGTGCTACACGGGATATCCAGCGGTGTGATCTGATCACGGGTCAACACGCCCCAAGAGACCGTTTCCTCGATCTGATAGCGCACAATATTCAATGACATGGTAGATACTCCGGCAAAGGATTAGCCAAACAGCTTGGCAAGGGTAATGAGTTTACGAATCGACAGATCGGGGCTATGGCGCAAGCTATGCACCATCCCCACGACATTGGCGGTTGATATTTTCGGTTTGGTAAAGCTGGCCGGCATCGGTTGGCCCCACTGCGCCATGGCCGCGCGATTGACCTCGTGTATACCGGTCGGTATGTCGGCGCTAAACAAATCCCCATCGCAATAATGCTCATGCTTATCGCCCCATGGATCTTGCCAGTAATCAAAAATCTGACTGCCCAGAATATGGCGCCCGATCCCCCAAGCATGCGTCCAGCCCCGCTCGCGCAGTATCCGCTGCCCCATGCCGACCGCATCGGTATCGATGACTTCAAAGGCACTATGGCTATAGCAAGGCATAAAGCCTTGTGCCAAGGCCAAGGTATGGTGATCGGCCGGTGTATCGCCGAGATTGAGACGTAGAAAAGCCACCGCTGGGGAGCCATCCGGCAGCACTTGGACGTCACTGGGAATAAAGCCGAAATGTTCGGTATACCACGCGCAGGTCGCTTGAAAGTCTGCGACTTCTAGCACGACATGGCCGACACGCAGCACTTCAGGCGGATCTATGGCTGGCCGCTGGGTCACATTGATCCGTGGATGGGTATCGCCTTGATTCAGCGCCAATGCAGCACGATGTGGCAGCGGGGTCACGGCTGCCCTGCCCCAAACGGCCTGCACGGTGAAACCTGACGGATCGCGTAGCTGGACAAATGCCCCGCCGCCCAACCCTTGGATGTCTTCAATATCAGACGCCCCGGCCAGTGATGTCAGTTTTTCCAGATCGCTGCGCTCTGCCACACTGAGGCCAAACCCCACAAATCGCGCCTGCTCACCGCGAACAATCCGATAGCAATACGGGTCGCTGCCTGCACTGCGGAAATAAAGTTCATCTTCGGATCGAAAGGCCACGTGCAGGCCAAAATCCATCAGGAATTTCTCTGCCTCGGCAAGATCCGGTCGCTCAAAGATGAGAAAGGCCAAACTTTGTGCATGGACAGTCGGTGCAGGATGACGCGCTGGCTGTGGGGTAAGGAGTTGAAGCATGGCGATTACTCGACTCAAGGACAATGTGAGATCACTATATAACTGACAATTTATTCAATATTGAGATATATGTCAATAATAATGCTTTGCACATTGCGGCCGTTCGTCAGATTTATAGGTCATTTATAGTCATCACCAAGATGGCTGGGTAGAGATCTTTGTGATGATAACTACAATAAATAAACCCCAGATTCATATCTGGGGTTTATGGGCTGATCTCCCTTTGCACTCTGTTGAATGCAGGCGGGTCAAGGTGGCATATGCAAGATTGGCATGTAGATCATCTACAAATTCCTTCGGCTATACGTCCAATATTTTGCGACATTGAGGAACCAGCATGTGTCCAGCCTTTGCTGCACGCGTCATCATCGGACATGTTACGACCCCGATTACTGGCAAATAAACGACGCCCATGCGGGCTACCGAGTGTGACTGCCATCTTCGGGATTCCTGTCTGTGGCTTGTAAGCTTTTAGGGCGAAGTTTTCTTCGTTTCCGGCCAGCACTTTCCGAATGTTGTATGCTGCGCTCTTGACCTGAGCGGTGATATGCCATGCCATTTTATTTTCATCCAAATCCGTAATGTCCCCGAGTGCAAACAAGCGCTGCCGTCCGATGACACGCAGCTGTGGCGTTACTCTGATCTGCCCCTTGCTATTCAGGGTTGAGGCCAAATTTGGCCGCATATAGTCGGTGTTGGGTTTGCCGCCGATGCACCAGATGATCTGATCGTAGGGAATCTTGGCTGTTTGATGATCCCTCCTCGCCTCTGTCAATGATACAGAGGGATAAGTTCCAAGAGGTAGCTTCTGCTTCTTCCCGTCAATGCGATACTCATAGCGCCATTGCATGGTGCCCTTAGCTCGAACAACGATGACCAGCCCGTGGCCATCGGCAAGTTGATATTCCTTGCCGGTCGGTTTTAGTTTTCTCAGTTGAACATCAGTTAAGGCCATTATGTTTTCTCCATCAGGGACTTAGAGCTTTTGTTCCCTATTTTTAAAATAGTTGTCCCCTATTTAGCATCATTTCAAAGAAACAGGGGACAATTAACGATGGATTCTATTAAACTATATCGGACGGCTTAGGAAAAGAAAAAGGCCGGAAGCTTAGATTTCTCAATGCTTTCCGGCCTTTCTTTGGACGCGATAAGACGTCCTCAAACTGCTTTAAAAATTAGCAGCTGTAGTACATTTCAAACTCAACTGGGTGAGTCGTAGTGTTTACACGACGCACTTCTTCCATTTTGAGTTCAATGTATGCATCAAGCATAGGCTTGGTGAATACGCCGCCTTTCAACAAGAATTCATGATCTGCTTTCAATGCATCCAGTGCCATTTCAAGTGAATGAGCAACGGTTGGGATCAATGCTTCTTCTTCTGGTGGCAAGTCATACAAGTTTTTGTCTGCCGCTGCACCTGGATGGATCTTGTTTTGGATACCATCAAGACCAGCCATCAACAAGGCTGCGAAAGCTAAATATGGGTTTGCAACTGGATCTGGGAAACGTGCTTCGATACGCGCACCTTTTGGATTTGACACGTATGGAATACGGATTGACGCTGAACGATTACGTGCAGAGTAAGCCAGCATGATTGGCGCTTCGTAGTGAGGAACCAAACGTTTGTAGCTGTTTGTAGCTGGGTTGGTGATCGCATTCAATGCACGAGCATGCTTGATGATACCGCCAATGAAGAACAATGCGCTTTCTGATAAACCTGCATATTCGTCACCAGAAAAGGTATTTTTACCGTTTTTGCTGATCGACATATGAACGTGCATACCTGAACCGTTGTCACCAACCAGTGGCTTAGGCATAAACGTTGCGGTTTTGCCATGTTCATGGGCAACGTTCAATACTGCATACTTCAGAACTTGAACTTCGTCTGCTTTACGTACGAGTGTGTTGAATGTCACGCCAATTTCAGATTGGCAAGATGCTACTTCATGATGCTGAACTTCAACGCGGCCTTCACCGAGCATTGCTTCAATCGCTTCACACATTGCAACACGCAGATCTTGTCCGCTGTCCACTGGTGGTACTGGGAAGTAACCGCCTTTTACACGTGGACGATGGCCTGAGTTGCCACCTTCGTATGAATTACCGGTTGACCATGCTGCTTCTTCAGCAAAAATGGTATGACGCGCGCCAGACATGTCGATGTCCCATTTCACTTCGTCAAATACGAAGAATTCTGGCTCTGGACCAAAATATGCAGTATCACCAATACCTGTCGATTTCAGATATTCTTCTGCACGACGCGCGATAGAACGTGGATCACGCTCATAACCTTGCATGGTTGAAGGTTCGATTACGTCACAGGTCACAACGACTGTTGGTGCAGAGAAGAATGGGTCCATGAATGCTGTTTCTGGATCAGGCAGCAGGATCATGTCCGATGCTTCAATACCTTTCCAACCAGCAACTGATGAACCATCAAACATTTTACCGTCTTCGAATGTGCCTTCATCAACAGTGTGTGCTGGGAAACTGACATGCTGTTCTTTACCGCGTGTATCGGTAAAGCGGAAATCCACCCATTCCGCTTCGTTTTCTTTAATCAGTTTGAGAACTTTGTTGCTCATGCTTGCAATGCTCCAGCGTTAGAAAAATTTTAGACCTATGTTCAATTCAGGTATTACCATTGATATGCAGACAAAATGAAGGCGAAACCCCAATCCAAGATGCTGCAATATAACAATTCAGACCATTCGATACAGCGGTGTCTACCTTTAAGCAAATGACGTACCAGAAATCTATGCGCTCTCAGATTTGTAGTCGATTAAGTCCATTTACCCCAGCACCGCCACGACTTACAGTATAACGCATCCGTTTAGTTCGTAAATCGAAAAGTACAGACAAAAAAAGAATAACCACGATCGCCCCAATATAATGCACTCATAATGGTGCATTTTTTAAAAATGCACCATTATAGACCACGTAAGAGTGTATTGATTGGCTCTCGATCTCAGTCAAATTGGCATAATTTGGGGAGATTCCCAATAAAAAAGCTTCGAACTTGAAGAAGTCAGAAGCTTTTTTAATTTATTTCGCGGCGTAGCGACTGGACATTTTTTCTAATGAAATCGGATTGATTCGACTTGCATGTCCTGCTGTACCAAACTCTTGATAGCGTGCAATGCAAACATCCCGCATCGCTTTAACCGTTTCACCGAAAAATTTACGTGGGTCAAACTCAGAAGGATGCTCAGCCATAAAACGACGCATTGCACCTGTTGATGCCAGACGTAAATCGGTATCAATGTTTACTTTACGAACGCCATACTTAATCGCTTCAACGATTTGCTCTACAGGGACACCATAGGTTTCTTTAATGTCGCCGCCATGCTCATTAATGATTTTTAACCACTCTTGAGGAACAGAACTTGAACCATGCATCACCAAATGGGTATTGGGGATTTTGGCATGGATTTCTTTAATGCGATCAATCGCAAGAATATCGCCTGTCGGTGGGCGAGTAAACTTATACGCACCATGGCTGGTGCCAATCGCAATGGCCAAAGCATCTACATTGGTATCTGCAACAAATCGGGCAGCTTCATCAACTGTGGTAAGCAGTTGTGAATGATCGAGCACACCTTCCGCACCGACGCCATCTTCTTCGCCTGCCAGACCAGTCTCAAGGCTACCTAAGCAACCGATCTCACCCTCTACAGAAACACCACATGCATGAGCAAGCTTAACAACATCACGCGTCACACCCACGTTGTAATCATAGTCTTTTGGCGTTTTACCATCTACACCCAGTGAACCATCCATCATCACTGAGCTAAAGCCCAATTGAATTGAACGTTGGCAGATATCTGGGCTGGTACCATGATCCTGATGCATCACCACAGGAATATGTGGCCACTCTTCAATGGCAGCCAAAATCAAATGACGTAGAAATGGTGCACCTGCATACTTTCGAGCGCCAGCACTCGCTTGCACAATCACCGGGGAGTTCGTTTGATCAGCGGCCTCCATGATAGCGCGCATCTGCTCCAGATTATTAACGTTGAACGCTGGAACGCCATAGCTATGCTCGGCTGCATGATCAAGCAATTGGCGTAACGAAATAAGTGCCATAACTAAAAACTCTATCTAATAATGAAAAGCTAGCTAATGCTAAATGCAAAGTGAATAAAACCAAGTGAGATTCTAACCTACTTGCCGCTTGTTTGGGATGCGGTTTGACTGAATTTATACAGGGAATATGTTTTGCTGAGCATAAAAAACCTCGCAAAATGCGAGGTTTTTTCAAATCATAGACTTGGCATTACCGCCTTATCCACTTAAACCATTCAAAAATTAAGAATGTGCTTTGATTTTGTCAGCAGTTGCTTGTGCAGTATCAGCAGTTGCTTGTGCAGCTTTAGCTGCTGCGTCTTTAACATCAGCAACAGTCGCATCTGCAGTTTTTGCAGTTGCGTCAGCAGCTTTGCTTGCAGCAGTTGCAGTTGCATCAGCAGCTTTGTCTGCGCTAGCAGCAACAGCAGAACCTGCAGCAGAAGTTGCGTCAGCAGCAGAAGCTACGCCTGATGCAGCAGCATCAGCAGTTGCAGCAACACCAGAAGCAGCAGAGTCAGCAGCTTCTTTTGCTTTGTTACATGCAGTCAGAGCCAAAGGAAGAGCCAATAGTGCTGCGATTAGAATAGAAGTTTTCATAGCGATGTCCTGTATAGATATAAAAAATTAAGTCAAAAACAGACCTGTCGACAGAGTAGCACAGCATATATGACAAGAAAATTACTCTGTAACAAAAAGTATAATCTTCACGACATACGGTTCTATTTATCGACAGTTATTCAGTTTTTATTGTGCATATTCCAATAACGCTGCTACAGCGGGCAACGTTTTCCCTTCTACAAACTCAAGAAACGCGCCACCACCCGTAGAAATATAGCTGATTTGATCAGCAACATCATATTTATCAATAGCCGCTAATGTATCGCCGCCGCCTGCAATCGAGAAACCTGAGCTTGCTGCAATTGCTTCAGCCAATACTTTGGTTCCACAACCAAATGCATCGACTTCAAACACACCGACAGGACCATTCCATAATATGGTTTTTGCTTGTTGAATTAAGGTCGCAAACTGTGCAGCTGTATCGGGACCAATATCTAAAATCATATCGGTGTCACTGATCTCGGATACTTTTTTAGTCACCGCTTGACTTTTTGCAACGAAATCCATGAAGTCACCACTTAAGAGACTGGCATCAATGACCACCACGTCAGTTGGTAATGGCACATGAACTTTAGAAGCAATTGCACGTGCCGTTTCAATCAGATCAGCTTCGTATAATGATTTACCGACATTGAATCCTGCTGCAGCTAAGAATGTATTGGCAATTCCACCACCTACAATGATCTGGTCACAAATACCAGCAAGTGAGGTGAGCACGTCAAGCTTAGTCGACACTTTTGAGCCCGCAACAATAGCAACCATTGGTTTTTCTGGAGACTGCATTGCACGACCCAATGCATCTAACTCTGCGGCGAGTAGCGGGCCCGCACATGCAATTTTTGCAAACTTAGCAACGCCTTCAGTGGAGCATTCCGCACGATGTGCCGTACCAAATGCATCCATCACATAAACATCACACAATGCTGCGTATTTTTCTGACAATTCAACGGCGTTCTTCTTCTCACCTTTATTAAAACGAACGTTTTCTAATAAAACGACTTGCCCAACTTGGACATCTACACCATCTAGATAATCAGTCACTAATGGCACATTTTGACCCAATGCTTTCGACAAATATTCAGCGACAGGCGCTAAAGAGTTTTCAGCAGAATGCTCACCTTCAGTCGGACGGCCTAAATGGGAACAGACAATAACTGCCGCACCTTGCGCCAATGCTGCTTTAATCGTTGGTAGTGCTGCTCTTAAACGTGCGTCACTGGTAATTTGACTATTTTTTACGGGAACATTCAGATCCTCGCGGATTAATACACGTTTGCCGTTTAAATCTAAATCCGTCATTCGTTTGAAGTTCATACTGCTCATAGTCAAAAAATCTCAGTCAATCGCGATGGGAGTGGTATTGTAAAGAAATATAGCGTGTTGGGCTATATGTGCATTTTAGATGCCCTAAAGCAAAGCTTTGGTAGAATTCGTGTATCGTGCACCACATAGAACATATCACTAGAGAAATATCATGAGCTTTTTTCTTGCCAATCCTTATCTCGATGTCGCACTGCGAAGCCTTGCAGTGTATTTATTTATGTTGATTGCGATCAGACTCACAGGAAAAAAGGAGTTATCCCAACTCAATACGACAGATGTTGTTCTCATTCTATTAATCAGTAATGCCGTACAGAATGCCATGGTCGGTACAAATACCAGTCTCTCAGGCGGCTTACTCGCTGCAGGAGTGCTGTTTCTTGCAAATTACCTGCTCAAGAAAGTCATGTTTAAAAATAAAAAACTAAGAAACATCATTTCCGAACATCCTGAAATTCTGATTCATGACGGAATCGTCAATACTGCAATTCTTGACAAGTTAGGGATAAGCCATGATGAAATCAAAGAGGCGATGCGTGAGCATGGTGTAGATAAATTAACGGATGTCAAACTAGCAATGCTGGAAATCGATGGCAATATTAGTATTATTAGTGGTGATGCCCAAAACCTACAACAAACACAGCATAAGCGTCGGAAAATTCACAAAACGCTGGGAAGCCTCAACTCTTGAGGTCTACCCAGTATATAGAGTTTACAATACAACCGATTTGAAGAGAATTAGCCTGCTGGCGCGTGATAAAGCAAAAAGAGCTTGGTTAGATTGTCAGGAATCTCATCAGCCATCTCTTCCATTAAATCGGGATTTTTACGCACGGTTTCCAGATCCGGCTCACCCTCAATGCCACTGAAGACCATCATGGGTAGAGTGAGCATAATGACATCTTCTTCCTCGTCCGCTTGCTCAAACCAAGCTTCGTCATTAAGAAATAAGGCATCAACAAATCCAACAGCCCAATCGCCCAGACTCGAGTCAACAGAAATCTCTTCAATTTCGACAGGAAAGCCGACTTCCTCTTCATTAAGCAGCGTTTGCAGGATATCTGCACGCCACAATTCAACCTGCTCCAGTATTTCACTAGGCACATCTTTTTCATGCTCATCAAACAAATGCTTACGCCAGCCTTTAAGCTCTGGACCCACAACCGTGGCACACAAAAAACCATGCGTTGCTGCAAAGTCCAAGCCAAACTCGTTGCCTTCACCGTCTAAGTAGTCAACCAGCAGATCTAAATCAAGTTCAGGGATCGCCATGAGACACACTCCATTGCATTATAAGATTGCGCTACTCTAACAAATTTGATGACACTCTGGCGTAATAAAGCACATCGTTTTGAACAACAAACATACCAAAAGCATGTAAATAACACAGATCACTGCACAGTCAGACAACCACTTCTAGTTTTTGCATAAAAAAAAGCGACGAGATCAATGTCTAATCGCTTCTCTTCAATGATTAACACACAAGGATTAATCATCTTCAAGGTCAAAATCATACTCTTTCAAATGACTTTGCAAACGTTTTTCTTGCAAAATATCGTCAATTAAACGGCGTTTGAGTAAGGAAGCTTTGCTGTTTGAACCAGATCGGCTGGTCTCACTAACAGGTAATGCCTCAGTATCTAAAAATGCTTCATCGAGCTCGAACTCTTGGTTACCTGCGCTACTCATTACGCTCTCCTTGGGCAAAAAACTTTGTGAACAAAGAATCTCTTGAGACTATATATATACTTAATATTTCAAAAAGATGACATTGTCAACAAAGCACCCAGAAGTGAAACAAAAGTTAACATAAGATTCATATATTTCACACGCAAGATTAGCTTTTAAAAGTTTCTATAAAACAAGATTTTTGAAGGAATTAGCAAAATAGATAATAGATGGTTTACACCCATTAATCTCCACTATACGGTGATAAGTACTTAACAAAGCCGTCACATAAAAACACAGAGACTCCTTATTCCATCATATTCAACCCATTCTCACTACATGAAATGAGATAACACTATCTAAAGTTGATCTTTTTATTATTGGAAATATGATGTCGCACTATAAAATATTAGGCCTTTGCTTAACACTCACTCTTATGCCACATGCCCACGCTACAGACGAAACCACAAATCCCACTATCAAAACTCGCCCTATTTATACTCCCCCTTCCCTGACCGAAGACAACTCTCCTCTCGGCTTTACGGAGAGTCTTGAACTTTTAAGATTTGAAGAGCCTACTTATTCAAATTCACTGCTGGCGGCAGGGGAAACAAAGAATGCGACATTGAAAATTTTGGTGAACAATCGCGGAGAAGTCGTTGAGGCTGAAGTCGTAAAATCATCTGGCGTTGAAGAGCTAGATAATGCGGCCAAGAAAGCCATCTTAAAAACAACTTTTTTGCCTTATATCGATAAAAGCACAGGGCAGCCTATCCATGTTTATACCAATTCTGTGTATAGCTTTAAGCAACATCAAGTCACTGATGTAAAGTCTGATGATCAACCTAAACAAAAACGTGGTGGCGGACGTAAGAAATCTTAAAAGGGATGCCCTATAATTTTTAAACAATTTTTTACTCAACACAGAAAAATCAGACAACAAAAAACCTAGGATCTGAGATCACTAGGCTTTTTTAATTTAAATCAATTATTACGAATATATGGGGTGGCTAATGGGACTCGAACCCACGACAACCGAGATCACAACCCGGGGCTCTACCAACTGAGCTATAGCCACCATAGAAGCCAACCAATCACCATTTGTATCACATACAAATCTAGGCTTAGGTGGAGCACAGCGGAGAAACTAAACTACATCAAAGTTTGGATAAGGCATGGTGCGCCTGGCAGGATTCGAACCTGCGGCCATCCGCTTAGAAGGCGGATGCTCTATCCAACTGAGCTACAGGCGCATAATCGCAAACAGGTCAGTTAAAACGAATTTCTTAAACACACTGTTAAACGACAACTGCCTACTTACATCTCACTCTTTTACAATACTATTTGGTCGGAATGCAAGGATTCGAACCTTGGACCCCCTGGTCCCAAACCAGGTGCGCTACCAGACTGCGCCACACTCCGAATAAACAGCTTAACATCTACATCTTACATCATCATCGACTTGCGTCGTGATGGGGTGCATTCTAGAGAGTTCAGCCCATCACGTCAACCACGAGGCGGATGATTTTACAGCAGTTGCACTGTATTTTTCAATATTTGTCTTAATAAGTTCATTTTTTATACTAAATATCAAAAAATCAGCGTGTTAACGTCTTAGCAAAGTCTAGCATTCGATCAAGTGGTACTTTTGCACGCAGCGCCAACGCCGGATCGACATGAATTTCTTGATCACCATTTCGCAGTACTGCCAAAATATTGTCCAAGCTGTTCATAGCCATCCAAGGACAGTGCGCACATGAGCGACATGTTGCACCTTCGCCAGCCGTGGGTGCCTCAATGAGAATCTTGTCCGGCGCCGCTTGTTGCATCTTGTAGAAGATGCCCCGATCAGTAGCCACGATCATGCGTTTCTGAGGAAGCGTTTGCGCGGCCTTAATCAACTGACTCGTACTACCTACGGCATCAGCCAGAGCAATCACTGATTCAGGTGACTCTGGATGAACAAGGATCGCTGCATCAGGATAAAGCGCCTTCATTTGTTCAAGCCCACGCGCACGGAACTCCTCATGAACGATACAGGAGCCATCCCAGAGCAGCATATCTGCTCCAGTCTTCTTCTGAATATAACGTCCAAGATGTTGATCGGGTGCCCAGATAATTTTTTCACCCAGACTATCTAAATGCTCAACAATGTCCACAGCAACACTGGATGTCACCACCCAATCTGCCCTCGCCTTCACGGCTGCCGACGTATTGGCATACACCACAACCGTGTGGTTAGGGTGCTGATCACAAAATGCAGTAAACTCATCGACTGGACAGCCAAGGTCTAGTGAGCAAGTGGCTTCCAATGTAGGCATCAAAACTGTTTTTTCTGGGCTGAGAATCTTTGAGGTTTCCCCCATAAACTTCACCCCCGCAACCAACAATGTCGATGCGGCATGATCTCGGCCAAAACGCGCCATTTCCAATGAGTCAGATACACAACCACCCGTTGCCTCAGCCAAAGCCTGAATATCAGGATCGGTATAATAATGAGCGACAATCACTGCATCACGCTTTTTCAGCTCTTCAGCTATCTCTTCAAAACGACGTGCGCGCTCGACATCCGTCAACTTCAGCTCAGCATTGTGATCGAAGTGGTTTAAACGATCGAGATGCTCTTTGACAACGGTCTTGGCATGATTGTCAATCAGTGTGGACATATAAAAAGACTCTAGCTATTTGATTAATCGTGGCTGGAAAATTAAGCATTGCAAACAATGCTTAAAGTGTCGGATCACGAAACTCAGGTAAACGACGACTCAACTGTGCAAAACCTGCTTGCATTTTTTGCTCAAGGGTAGGGATAATTTGTAGTGCAACTTGGCCCGCCATTTGCGCAGCCTGTAAACCAAATTTTTCTGCCAAGGTCATTTTGCGACGTGACTGAATCACATAGACATCACGGGTTGGCAGCAAGGAGAGCAAGTAAGCGTCACTGGTCTGCAACTGATCAACCAATTTCAAATTTAGCGCATCCTCACCATACCAATGTTCGCCTGTCGCGATGATTGAGACATCCAGCTTCGGACGATACTTTTCAACAAAGTGTTTAAAGAGTTGATGCGTTTGCTCAAGCTCCTCTTCAAACTTCTCTTTACCTTCCTCAGAGTTTTCGCCAAACATGGTGACGGTACGTTTGTATTTACCTGCGGTGTAAACATCAAAGTCAATTTTCAAAGATTGCAGCAATTTATGAAAATTCGGCATCTGTGCAACAACACCTATAGAACCGACTACTGCAAACGGTGCAGCAATAATTTCTTGAGCGATACAAGCCATCATATAACCGCCACTTGCGGCGACCTTATCGACACAGATGGTCAAATGAAAACCTGCCTCACGCAGGCGAGCAAGCTGTGCAGCTGCTAAACCATAGCCATGTACTAGGCCACCGGGGCTTTCGAGGCGCAAAACGATTTGATCACGACCAGCACGCGCCATGGACAAAATCACGGTGATTTCTTCGCGGAGGTGTTCTACAGCACTGGCTTGGATATCACCCTTAAAGTCGAGCACATAAACCCGTTGACCATCTTTAGTTCTGAGCTTTTTACTCTTTTCTTGGTTCTTAGCCAAAAGTTTTTGTTCAGCTTTCGGAAATGCTGCGCCAGCAAGAAAACGCTGATGCGACTCTAGTCTTTCATTTAAATGGGTAATCCGCATTTCTGACTGAAATTTTGGCGTATGGAATAACATAATCTTGATATCCTGTAATCAATCACTAATGATTAAACCGACGAGTCGAATGCATCTGAGCATTTTTTTTGCTGCTGACTCCATGGACCATGCACATTGCACAGCGCCACGATTTAATGATTGAGATTGCGAGCAATAAGTTCAAGTGAGCAATTCATGAGAATTACACGAAGCTACATAAGTAGATCATCACGTGTAAATCACTTAGATCAAGCGCAGCGGTCTTTCTTCATCATGAGGGGCATGGTTATGGTCGGTATCACACGCCTCGCCTTCTTTTTTGCCCTTATCAATATAGCCTGTGCGCTGATTCTCAGGTAAATGTTTCATTTCCCAGATCAATACGGCTTGCATCGATGTTGCCCGCTGCTCAGGCGTTAGGCGATCACCGTTTGGCCACTTACCAATCTCAACCGCAGTTCGCAAGCGATCGACGATCTCAGGGGTCAGTGCGGCTAAAGTTGCTTCAGTATCTAACACATCAATGCTCATCATCATTTTCCTTATAGTGGCTCCAGCCCAACTTCGTACGGCAGGCTGCATAAAAATCATACCCAGGCGGATGAATCAAACATAACTTAAAGGGATGCTTGCGAATATGCAGCAAATCTCCCTCCTCCAAAGTCACGCTGGTTTGTCCATCGGCACTCACCATCGGGTGTACACGGGTATCTTTAATCTTGATCTTAATTTCACTTTCACTACCAATCACGATCGGTCGGCTAGACAGTGTATGTGGGTGCATGGGTGCTATCACAATCCCATGCATGGATGGATGCATAATCGGCCCACCCGCAGAAAGTGAATACGCCGTTGAACCAGTAGGAGACGCAATAATCAAACCATCACTATGCTGACGATAAACAAAATGACCATCAATATTTAGCTCAAAGTCAATCATATGGACTGACTTACCCGCGTGTAATACGACATCATTCAATGCCACGCCTTCATGAGTCACTCGCCCACCTGAGCGAATTTCCATATGCAGTAAAAAGCGCTTATCAAGGGAGTACTCGCCTTTTAGCACTTGATCCAGCTTAAACAAGACTTCATCAGGCGAAACATCGGTTAAGAAACCCAGTCGTCCACGATTTACACCAAGCACAGGGGTTTGATGACGTGCCAACACACGTGCTGCGTGGAGCAAAGAGCCATCCCCCCCCACAACAATGACCAAATCACAGACTTCGCCCAGCAGTGGCCGAGAAATGACTTGCACAGAAGTCAGACCTGCTAATTCTGCAGTCGCTTCATCAAAAATAGGATTTAATCCCTGCTTATTGATATGCTCATGAATTAAACGCAACGTATCGACAACCGAAGATTTACCGGGTCGTCCAATCAATCCAATATTTCGAAAATAGGTAGTTTTCGATGCGACTGTTTTCACCGCAGCATTTTTGGCTGGTTTTGACACCCTCATTCGCTCCATTGCGTACTTCTGTGTAAATCATAGCATTAAACATTCACAAGGACAGCGGACTAACGCAGAATCACGCGATATGCCGCATATTTAATGCGCATTAAGGGGCGCAATTATTAACATGGAATTAAGTCATTTTGATAAATGCGCCATCTTCTTCCGCAATAAGCCGTTACTATTTTGCTCTAAAACTTAGATTGTACATCACACAATTAACACGTCTAATAGCTGGGTTAATCATAATTTCATTCAACATAAGACTTCTTATATAAAGAAGTTTATCACCACGCAGGGGGCTTTATGCAAAGTGACAATCCAATGCTACGCCGAGCGGAGTTTATTCCGACCAGTCAACCGATGTCTGTGGCTGGTGCCATTAACAAATCCATTATTTTGACCCTTGTTGCGGCTTTTGTTGCTATTGCACTCTATGCCTATTCAATTTCCTTGATGCAGCAAGGTGTAGCAAGCCCTGCAGGTCTTGCCGCTGTGGTCGGTGGTATCGGTGGCTTTGTGCTCGTGCTCATCATGACATTTAAAGCACATTTAAGCTCAACACTCGCACTACCCTATGCCGTCATGGAAGGCTTGTTCTTAGGCGGCGTTTCGGCCATGTACGAACTGCGCTACCCGGGTGTCCCTGCATCAGCATTGCTGGCCACTTTTGTGACGACACTGAGCCTATTTGGGCTGTATCGTGCAGGCATTATCCGTGCGACCGAGAAGTTTAAATCGGTTGTGATCTCTGCAACAATTGCTCTGGCTTTAGTGTTTGTCGTGCAAATGGTTATGAGTCTTGCATTCAAATCATCGATTCCAGGTTTGTTTGAACAAACTGGTGTGGTCGCAATTGGCTTTGCTGCATTTGTCGCGATTATTGCTTCACTGAATCTAATCTTGGATTTTGATCTCATTGAGCGGAGTGCCGAACTGGGCGCACCGAAATATATGGAATGGTTCTGTGCGACCGCATTACTTGCCACACTGGTGTGGATGTATATTTCTTTCTTACGTTTACTCAGTATTTTACGCAACTAAACCGCATGTTTGCGTATTGTTAGCTTGCTACAAACAGGGCCTCTGATCAAATCAGGGGCTTTTTTATGGGGGAAATTGCTGCATCCCCTGCATCTATCGTGTTAGAATATGCCGACATCGGGACGTCTCCCGATTTTTTTACGCCTGATTGATTGTAAGTTCAATCTCTTGATTTCTAATGTATTATCAATTGAATTGCTGTTAATAATTGATAATGCGTTGTTTGCTTTATTTTGCATGGGACAAATTCATGCCAGTTGCGGAAACTTGGTTGTTGCCTGATGGCGTAGCAGATATTTTACCTACCCAAGCACACACAATAGAGTCATTGCGTCGTCGCTTATTGGATACCTTTGCGGTACGCGGCTATGCGCTGGTGTACACGCCATTTATCGAATATGTCGAGTCTCTACTGACGACAAACAATGTCGGTGGTGGTAACAACCATGATCTGGATTTGGTGACATTTAAACTAATCGACCAACTTACAGGTCGTTTGATGGGGGTTCGCGCCGATATCACCCCACAAGTCGCCCGCATTGACGCCCACGTGCATCCTATTGAAGGCGTTGCACGATATTGCTATGCGGCCACAGTACTGCACACTCGCCCTCAAGAACTCTCAGCCTCTCGTACACCATTACAACTCGGTGCTGAGCTTTTTGGTTATTCAGGGCTAGCAGCCGATCTTGAGATGATTGATCTCATGCTCACTATCCTTGCTGATGCCGGACTCACCCAAAATCTTCACTTGGATTTGGGTCATGTTGCCGTATTCCGCGCACTGGCTGCCATTGCTGGCTTAAGCGCAGAACAAGAACAAGTTTTATCAAACATCTATCAACGCAAATCGATTCCAGAACTGAAAGAGTTCTGCCAAAACATTGCTCATGGCAACGACTTCCTTGTGCTCGGACGTTTAGGTCATGATTTATCTGCGCTTGGGGCTCAACTTTCCCCTGAAGCACGTCAGAATGTAGATGTTCGCAATGCTTTGGATCAACTGGCAACGACATTGGCACATGTACAGACACATTGGCCACAGGTTGATGTCAGCGTCGATGCGACTGAACTGCGCAGCTATCACTATCATACGGGTCTTGTGTTTGCGGTTTACGCACCGAACCTTGCAGTGCCGCTAGCCAAAGGCGGGCGTTATGATGGCGTAGGTCAGGCATTTGGACGTGCACGTCCTGCAACTGGTTTTAGTTGTGACCTTTACATGCTGACGGGTTATCTGACTCAAGAAGAACAAATTGTGATTGCGGCCCCAGCAGGACGTGAAGCCAGCTTACTGACTGCCATTGCACAAGCACGGAGCGCAGGACATGTCGTTGTTCAAGCATTGAGTTTCGGCAAGAGCACAAATGCACTCGAAATCGACCATCGTGCAACACACACTTTGGTTCAAATCGATAAAATCTGGCAAATCGTTAAGCTAGAAAGCTAAACCGCTAGCAAGCATATTGAATTTAGTTGTTATTAGTCGTTTATGTACTATCAGTAAGAATCATCAATGGGAATCAGTGGTATGAGTAAGAATGTTGTCGTACTAGGCTCGCAATGGGGCGATGAAGGCAAAGGCAAGATCGTGGATTTGCTCACCGATCAAGCTGCCGCAGTAGTTCGTTTTCAAGGCGGTCATAATGCGGGTCATACCCTCGTTGTTGGTGGTGAAAAAACCGTCCTGCATCTGATCCCATCAGGCATTTTGCGTGAAAATGTATTGTGTTTGATCGGCAATGGCGTAGTCCTTGCGCCCGATGCGTTGATCAAAGAAATGAAAACGCTGGAAGATAAAGGGGTTCCTGTTCGTGAGCGCCTGCGTGTGTCTCCTAACTGCCCATTGATCCTGCCTTACCATATCGCACTGGATCAAGCACGTGAGATTCGTCGTGGTGCCTCAAAAATCGGTACGACAGGTCGTGGAATTGGACCTGCGTATGAAGACAAAATTGCGCGGCGTGGTTTACGTTTGGCTGACCTGATTCGCGATACTGATTTTGCTGATCGTCTACGTGAAATCATGGAATACCATAATTTCCGTCTGACCCAATACTACGGTGTTGAAGCCGTTAGCTATGAGAAAACTCTAGAACAAGCACGCGAGTGGGCAAAAGTCATTCGCTCTCTGGTCTGTGACGTCACCGAGACTTTGCATGACTATCGTCGCGAAGGCAAATCACTGATGTTTGAAGGTGCACAAGGCACATTGCTCGATATCGATCATGGTACCTACCCTTATGTCACCAGCAGCAACACCACTGCAGGCGGTGTTAGCACCGGCACAGGTTTCGGTCCATTGTACCTCGACTATGTCCTCGGGATTACCAAAGCCTACACCACCCGTGTTGGCGCAGGCCCCTTCCCAACCGAACTGCACTACGATGCAAGCACGGATATTGGCAGTGCGATCGGTAAGCATCTGGGTACTGTAGGTCATGAATTTGGTGCAACTACTGGTCGTCAGCGTCGCTGCGGTTGGTTTGACACGGTCGCATTGCGCCGTGCAGTTGAGCTAAACTCAATCAGCGGGATCTGCTTAACCAAGCTGGATGTTTTGGATGGTCTAGATACCATCGAAGTTTGTGTACGTTACGAGCAAGGTAATAATGGTGGTTGTATCGGATCTTCAGACGCGATTGCATTTGAAAACGTCACCCCAATCTATGAAAGCATGCCTGGTTGGTCGGAATCGACCATCGGTGCAACGACTTTAAAACAACTGCCGGCTAATGCACGTGCTTATATTAAGCGCATTGAAGAGCTGGTTGGCTGCCCTGTTGATATTATTTCTACAGGTCCAGACCGTGAACAAACGATTGTATTGCGTCATCCCTTTGAATAAGGTCAACGTCTTTTAACTGTCATCACGCTTGCACTATAAATGCTCTATTAAGCAAGCCTATGACGCGTTCAAAGAACGACCATCATCTTGATGGTCGTTTTTTTATTTGATGTGCTTTTTGATCGAAGTTTTGCTAAGCATGAAGACGTAAATGAATATAGCAATTCATTTTTAGTCATCAAGCTTAAACACGCAATACATCGTGATGATGATACAATGTCGTATTGAGTCAAAAGCTTGCGCTATTCACGCAAGTGGTAAAACGAATGGCTATATTTATTAGTATGAGTATGGATTTGCGTATGCTTTGCAGATACACAAAACAGAATTCATATTTATCATAGAGTTGAATGCAAAATGCTTTTAATGATCGATAATTATGACAGCTTCACTTACAACATCGTGCAGTACTTTGGCGAGTTGGGTCAAGACGTCAAAGTCGTGCGTAACGATGAACTGACGATTGCAGATATCGAAGCGATGAAGCCGCAATATCTGGTGATCTCACCCGGCCCATGCTCTCCAAACGAAGCGGGTATCTCTCTTGCCGCGATTCACCATTTTGCAGGCAAAATTCCGCTGCTGGGTGTTTGTCTTGGCCATCAGGCTATAGGCCAAGCCTTTGGCGGAGATGTGATTCGCGCGCGTGAGGTGATGCATGGACGAATTTCAGCGATCCATCATGCAGATAAAGGTGTCTTTAAAGGGTTAAAAACACCCTTCGATGCTACCCGCTATCATTCACTGGTCGTGGATAAAAATACCCTACCCGACTGTTTAGAAGTCACGGCCTGGACATCGCTTGATGGCAAGCTTGATGAAATTATGGGTCTGCGCCATAAGACACTGCCGATTGAAGGGGTACAGTTTCACCCTGAGTCAATCTTGAGCGAGCATGGCCATGATTTACTGAAAAGTTTTCTGGAAGAATGGAAAGATTATGCAGCCTGACTCTAAGCTGATTCGCGCCGCCTTAGATCCACTGCTGCAAGGCCAATCCCTGTCTATGGAAAGCATGCAAGAAGTCATGCTCGACATCATGCAGGGTGCAGCAAATGATGCACAGATTGCCGCATTTCTAGTCGCGCTACGAATCAAAGGCGAGTCTGCCTCTGAGCTTGAAGGCTCAGTACGTGCGATGCGCGCCTTGATGAAACGTGTGCCGCTCTCTAAGCTAGAACGAACAATCGACATCGTCGGAACTGGCGGTACAAGCCACGGGGCAAATTTAGTCAATGTCTCAACCGCTGCTGCTGTTGTGGCCTCTGCGGCAGGAGCACGCGTCGCAAAACATGGCAATCGCTCGGCATCCAGTAAATCAGGTAGTGCTGACTTACTAGAAGCAGCAGGTGTCAGCTTAGAGCTGGATAGTCCACAAATTGCACGTTGTATCGATACGTTAGGTCTTGGCTTTATGTTTGCCCCACAGCATCATCCTGCAATGAAGCATGCGATCGGTGTACGCCGTGCTTTGGGCATACGGACCATTTTTAATTTACTTGGCCCGATGACTAACCCAACGGGACTGACTCATCACCTCATCGGTGCCTATGCACTGGAGTGGTGTCGCCCGATGGCCGAAGTTTTGTCGCAGCTCGGCAGTGAGCATGCATTGGTTGTTCACAGTCATGATGGGCTTGATGAACTATCCATCGCCGCGCCGAATCAAGTTGTAGCACTCAAAGATGGCGTCATTACTGAATATCAGCTTCGTGCTGAAGATGTCGGTTTAAAAACACAGTCTATTGAACTTCTTGAGATCGTCGATGCTAAAGATTCATTACGACTGATTAAGGATGCCTTTGGTAAACAGACGACTGAAGCCAGCCAAGTCGCGATACAAATGATTTCGTTTAATGCCGGTGCTGCGCTGTTTATCACGGGCGTAACCCATAGCATTAAGCAAGGCGTGGAACTCGCTCAAGATGTGATTTACAGTGGCCAAGCTTTAGAAAAGCTCACCATGTTGGCTGAATTCACGCACTCCTTAAAGCAATCCGCTTAATGATGTATCAGCATTATTAAGTCTGCAAAACCTATTTAGATATACGAGCATCAGCATGAGCAACGCCCCTACTATTCTTGATAAAATCGTTGCGCGTAAACGCGTTGAACTGGTTGAACGCCGCAATAAAATATCGCAGCATGACTTGGAACAAAAGATTTTAACCTTAGATCCTGTGCGTGGTTTTACCAAAAGCATGCAACATCATCGCCCAGCCGTGATCGCTGAAATCAAAAAAGCCTCACCCTCAAAAGGCATTATTCGTGCTGATTTTCGTCCAGCCCAAATCGCCGTGCAATATGAACAAGCAGGTGCCGCCTGTTTATCAGTACTTACCGATGTGGACTTCTTCCAAGGCAATGACTTGTATGTTAAAGAAGTCAAAGCCGTATCTAAGCTGCCCGTGATTCGCAAAGACTTCATGATTGACCCCTATCAAATCATCGAAAGTCGTGCATTAGGTGCTGATTGTGTACTCTTGATCGCTGCATGTTTGTCAGATAGCCAAATGCGTGAGCTCTATGATACCGCAGTAAGCTTAGATCTAGATGTACTGGTTGAGGTCCATGATCATGCCGAACTGGATCGTGCGATGGAAATTCCAACCAACCTGATTGGTGTCAATAACCGCAATCTCAAAACCTTTGAAGTAAGCTTAAATACCACCTTAAGCTTGAGCAAATACATTCCTTCAGATCGCACGCTCGTCACAGAAAGTGGCATCACTACACCGAACGATGTGATGCTTATGCAATCTCAAGGGATTCATGCTTTCCTAGTTGGTGAAAGTATGATGCGTGAAGCGCATGCAGGTCATGCATTGACGAATCTTTTTGGCAAGCCTGCGCTGATTTAAACAGCGCAATAGGCTCATTGGAATCTGTTTTAACCTCCTTATGTCTAAACCCTCGATCCCAAATCCCTCCTCTGCTTTTGCCAGCCTAAACGTCTTGAAATCGGACTTAAAGAAGCAAGCAGAGCTTGAGAAAGCAAAAGCGGAGAAACGGCTAGCTGATGAACAAGCGGCTAAACTTGCCGCTCAAGATGCCGATGCTGCGGCTCTCTTTCAAAAAGCTACGCAAGGGATTCAACCCATCCCTCAAGAACAGACTGTGCCACGCAGCTCTAAGCCGATCAAAAAAGCGCTGAATCCAACACTTTTAGCACGCAGGGCAGCTGCGATAGGTACAGATGGCGCAAGTATTGACGGCATTTCGGATACCAAAGCTTTGCTCAATCCCATTGCCAGTGAAGCCACTCTGTCTTTTCGCGAAAAAACCTTACAGCATCGTGTATTCGACCAATTAAAGTCGGGCAATTTGCGCTGGGTTCATGCCGTTGATTTACATGGGTGCACCACAGAACAAGCCCGAGCGGCCGTTTTAGAAATTATTCGAATGGCTCAAGCTGATCCAGAAGCATTGTCACCCAATGTGATCAAAATCATTCATGGTAAAGGCATTGAAGCCACCCTAAAAACCTATGTAAATAGCTGGTTGCGCCAGCATCCAGAAGTCATGGGCTTTGTCAGCGCCCCTGTTGCACAAGGTGGTACGGGAGCCGTACTGGTTCTGCTGAAACGTGGCTCACTTGGACATGACGATAAATAACTTATCATTCTGAGCCGTTGGCTTTATGATATGCACATTGTTGGTATCCATATCACTTTTTTGAAGTGATCGTCATTGAAAATTGACTAGATGCAACAAAGATATTCTTTTTTAAGCGCATCACAGCGCAATGTTGGAAGTTTGGTGTTATGACATTACCTTTAAGACAGCCATCAGTTCACCTGTATGCTGGCAATCAAACTGCTGAAGAGCTTTTGGCTGAACAAGAGCTTGCAGAGCAACAAGGTGCTGCGGAAAGCACGCAAGAGTCGACCTTCCTTGCGCTACAGCAATCTTACGCGACTTTGATTAATGGTGTAGGTGAAGATCTAACACGTCCGGGACTTGTGGATACCCCAATCCGTGCAGCAAAAGCCCTGTCTTTTCTGACTAAAGGCTATGCGCAAACCCTAGAAGATGTTACCAACGGCGCGATCTTCCCTTCCAACAATCATGAAATGGTGATGGTTAAAGGCATTGAGTTCTTCTCAATGTGTGAACATCATTTATTGCCGTTTATGGGTCACACCCACGTTGCTTATCTCCCTGAAGGTAAAGTACTAGGTCTATCCAAGATGGCGCGTATTGTCGATATGTATGCACGCCGCTTACAGATTCAAGAGAACCTCACCCAAGAGATTGCTCAAGCTGTGATGGATGCAACAGGCGCACGCGGTGTGGCAGTAGTCATGGATGCACAGCATATGTGTATGATGATGCGCGGTGTCCAAAAGCAGGACTCCAGTACACGTAGTGTCGCCATGATCGGTCAATTTACGACGGATAATCAGGCGCGGAATGAGTTTTTAAGAGCGTTGCCGGCGTCGAGATTTTAGCCCCCCCGCCTGTCACATGACATATATAATTTAAATTAATTAGCTTTTATCGACTTAGGCTCTATGTCTCTCGAAGAAATTATTCCAATAGCCACCCTATTATTGACTGTAATAATAGGGCTTCTCTTATTACGTGTAGCATCCCCATCCTTTTGAGAACGCTTGGTTATAGAGATGTAAAGCTAATAATTCGAGATAAAACTACTGATGTTTTCACTGCAGAGGGAAAACATCTTTTCACGATTGAAAATCGCATCGCTTTAAACAAAGAAAAAGGCAAACAAGTCATCATAGCTGTTGGAGGTCCTAATGATTGGCCAAAAACGGCACCACGCGTTCTTCCCCCAGACTCAATTGATATCAATTTATCCGAAGTCGATCTTTCTAATCCATTCATTATAGATCTCTGGGAAACCTTCATCAGCTATTGTCGTATTAAGGGTATCCACGATTCAGGTGGATTGGGTTATATAATGTATCTGCGAATGGGATCAAAAACCTTTGTAATAGAAACTCTAATCACGGATCAAATTTTTAAAAGTTTATTAAACTCTATACTTGGATCAAATAAACGATTCCATATCGCTTATCTCCGCTAAACCACACGTCTTTAATAGACGTGAACGACAGCTGAGTTTAAAACTGTATTTCGTCAAGCCTCTTCAATTTAAATAAAATTTTAGACAGAAATAAAAAACGAACCCTCAAGGTTCGTTTTTTTTCACACGATTAATGCACTACGATTAAACCAGTGCACCATGGCACTGCTTATATTTTCTCCCTGATCCACAAGGGCATGGCGAGTTACGGCCAATGTTCTGCCCTGCATAAGGATTAACTTCGGTAAAGGTTCCATTCAAACGCATATCCGCTTGATTCAATGCTGCAAGCTCAGGGTCTTGAGAGACTTCGCCCGTTAAACCATCTACCCCAGAATGTTGGAATTGGAGGTGCATCGCCTCAGCATCACGTTGCTGCTGTGCTTCCATCTCGGCAATTTCTTCAGCACTCGGCACATGCATACGCGACAAATCTTGAATTACTTCAGACTTGATTGCAGCCAGCATATTTTGAAACAAAGTGAATGCTTCGCGCTTATATTCCTGCTCTGGGTTTTTCTGAGCATAACCACGCAGATGAATCCCTTGGCGCAAATAGTCCATTGCCGCCAGATGCTCTTTCCAATGGCGATCAAGTGATTGCAGCATGAAATGACGTTCCAGCATATTCGCCGTTTCATCACCCATCTGAACACGACGTGCTTCATAGTGTGCAACCGATGCATCAACGATTTTCTGACGCAATGCATCTTCATCTAAACGACGATCTTCTTTTAACCATTGTTGCACAGGCAGACTCAGGCCGAACTCAACCGACAATGAGTTCTCAAGACCCGGAATATTCCATTGATCATCAATACTTTGTGGTGGAATAAAGTTATCAATTAGACCATTGATCACATCATGATGCATATTCAAGATGCCTTCATGAATCGTTGGTTCATAGAGCACATCATCACGTTGGCCATAGATAATCTTACGTTGCTCATTCGCCACGTCATCATATTTGAGCAGATTTTTACGAATATCAAAGTTACGCGCTTCAACTTTACGCTGCGCATTTTCAATTGAGCGACTCACCATTTTATGTTCAATGGCTTCGTCATCTTTGAGACCCATCGCACGCATCATGTTGGTGACGCGATCACCCGCGAAGATACGCATCAGGTCATCTTCGAGTGACAAATAGAAGCGTGATACACCAGGGTCACCTTGACGACCAGAACGACCACGAAGCTGATTGTCGATACGGCGTGACTCATGACGCTCAGAACCAATGATATGCAAACCGCCCGCATCAATCACTTGTTTATGTTTCACTTCCCATTCAGCACGGAGACGCTGTGCATCTGCTTCAGTTGCCTCTGGAATGGCTTCCAATTCTACTTTCCAGTTACCACCGAGCAAAATGTCAGTACCACGACCCGCCATGTTGGTTGCGATCGTAATGGCTGAAGGGCTACCCGCTTGCGCGATGATATACGCTTCACGCTCATGCTGTTTCGCGTTCAACACTTCATGACGAATACCACTTTGCGTCAACATATTGGATAAAAATTCACTGGCTTCAATCGTCGCCGTACCCACCAATACAGGTGCACCAGTCAATTGAATACGCTTAATCTCTTCAATAATGGCTTTGTATTTTCCAACTTTAGATAGGAAAATTAGGTCATTTTGATCGATACGAACCATTGGGCGATGCGTAGGAATCACCACTACATCCAGCGCATAAATCTGGGCAAACTCGGCAGCTTCAGTGTCTGCAGTACCAGTCATACCACCGAGTTTATGATAGAGACGGAAGTAGTTTTGGAAAGTCGTTGTTGCGAGGGTTTGGTTTTCATTTTGAATATTCAAACCTTCCTTCGCTTCAGCAGCTTGATGCAGACCTTCAGACCAACGGCGACCCGGCATAGTACGGCCCGTATGCTCATCGACGATCACAATCTCACCTTCACTGACAATATAGTGCACATCACGCTGAAACAGATTGTGGGCACGCAATGCCGCATGGACATGATGAACTAGATTCAGCTTGCTCGGTGAATATAAGCTATCACCTTCTTCCAGCAATCCCATATCAGTCAGGCGCTGTTCAACATATTCATAACCGGCTTCGGTCATATCAATGCTGCGTTGTTTTTCATCGATCCAGAAATGTCCGCCATCCGGAACTTTTTCTTCTTTTTGACGTGTCAGCTCTGGAGCCAGTTGGTTGATCATGGCATAAAGTTTTGAAGAATCATCACTTTGACCAGAGATAATCAGCGGGGTACGCGCTTCATCAATCAGGATCGAGTCAACTTCATCGATGATCGCGTAATTCAAGCCTCGTTGTTTCTTCTCTTCCGGTGTAAACACCATGTTGTCACGCAGATAATCAAAGCCAAATTCGTTATTGGTTCCGTAAGTGATATCTGCACGATAGGCGTCATGCTTCTCTTCTTGACTCTGCATGGAGCGAATTACACCAACTGTGAGTCCTAGAAACTCAAACAATGGACGGTTTAGCTCTGCATCACGTGCAGCCAAATAGTCATTCACAGTAATCACATGGACACCAGCACCACTCAGCGCATTCAAATAACACGCCAGTGTCGCCATGAGGGTTTTCCCCTCACCGGTACGCATTTCAGCAATACGACCCTCATGTAAGGTGATACCACCGATTAGCTGCACATCATAATGACGCATGCCCAGCGCACGCTTACTGGCTTCACGACATACCGCAAAAGCTTCAGGCAATAAGCTGTCTAATGTTGCACCATCTTGATAACGCTTTTTAAATTCGGATGTCTTTGCTGCTATTTCAGCATCACTAAGTGCCGAAATTGTCGACTCAAAGGCATTAATGGCATCGACGCTTTTACGCATCCGTTTAAGTTCACGTTCATTTTTGGTGCCAAAAATGCCACCGACCAGACTAGCTAACATTGACTATCGACTCTAAATAAATGATTTTAAACAAGTCACCTTATACTAAAAGTGACTCTAAACGATGCGACTCAAACATTGTCGCGAACTCAATAAAACTTTAACGCAAAACTATTTCAATTAAAGCAGGATAACGACACAACCACAAAAACGATGATTAAATCCGTTATAGCGATCTAAGCGCTAATATTCACCCATATGGTATTCTTAACCTTTGTGTATTATGGTGACTGGCTGCCGAAGTGCAAGGGTAAACCCGTACATCCGGTGGATTTAATTCAACAAACTTTCACCGCCCTCTTGAGCCAGTTTGCCATCACCTGAGCCTGCTATAAAAAAAATTAACTATATGTATGATTCAAATAGTCAATAATATCTTTTGATTCAAATAGATGAACACCCATATTCGGATCAATCAAGTAAGGAACCTGCAATCGTCCTTGCATATTGACGATCTCACGTTCACGCTTACCACCTGCAAGAGGAACATAAGGACCTGGCTTCAAACGCAGTACGGCGGGACCCATATCTTGCCAACGTTCCTTTGCCACATTATGCAACTCATACGGCAACTCAAGCTCACATAAACGCTCACGCACCAAACGCGTATAAGGACTGGCTTCAAAACTCCACAACTGCAACAACTGTGCAGGTAACGCTTTAGTTGCATTGGTAGGGGCTGCTTTCAAACCACGCATCAAACGAGCACCACTCACCAAAGTACCGATAACAGGCTGTTTGGATAGATTTCTCCATTTCGCTGGCGTTTTCCCAGTTTTGCCATAGGTTTGAAACAAGTAATCAATAATGGCCTGTGACTCTTGTAGCTTCACACCGGTATTTTCATCAACCAGTAATGGAAACTGAACACTGCCACCAATCCCTTGAATAATTTGTTCAGCTATAGGGCGAAAACGAGTGCCGTTTTTAGGACATGGATAAACCTCGAAATCCAAGTTCAACATGGTTAATACTTCGCGTACACGGCGGCAAAATGGGCAACCTTCCATATCGTACAGTTGAATCGTCAGTGCGGGTTGTTTCGGATTAGCTGTACCGCTGACTCCACGGCCCCCTTCCAGCAATGTTGAAACAACCGACTGCAAAACTTTAATTTGATGCACAATCATAACAAATTCCATTTTTTAATATTTGAATCGGCATTGAAAACAATACCAACTAGCTGATCAAAGCCACATCTGAAACCAGAATGCCATTATTATCCGCATAAACATACATCCCCGACTCGATCATGAGACCACCAAAACTCAAGGTCACATCAGTCTCACCCAGCCCTTTACGATTACTTTTTTGTGGGATGCTAGCGAGTGCCTGTACGCCCAGATCAAGAGTCGCAAGTGCATCGACATCACGTACACAACCGTAGACGATCACACCCGCCCAGTGATTCTTAACTGCACTTTCGCCAATCAAGTCACCGAGCAGCGCGCAGCGCATAGAAGCACCACCATCCACCACCAATACTTTGCCAGCACCTTCCGTTGCAAGTAGCTCTTTGACGCGTGAATTATCTTCAAAGCACTTGACGGTCACCACCAATCCACCAAACGCTTTACGACCACCAAAATTACGAAATGACTTACCATCTATCGAAGGGCTACACACTTGTGTGTCAGGATGATCATCCAACAAATCACAGGTCACAAAATCAACAGCTTGAGAAACAGTCATTGTCGATACTCCATGGTCATTTTTAAATTCAATTTCTAAATTATAAACATATTAAGTAGTATTTAATGTCGCTTTTAACATCTCATGATTAGAATAAATGCAAATATCGTGAGCCAACGGTTTTAAAGCGTTGTCGTTAGCCTTCAAACGTGCAACCTGACTCATCGCAAGTGCAACGCGATTGGCTTCGATGGGACGTGCACTAAATGTCTCGGGTAGTAGCTTTTGCCCCCAAGTAAATAGATTCTGACCGATATCCTCAGCCCAGCGTTTCTCATGAGCACGCGCACCTAATAATAAAGAAGGCCTAAATACAGAAAAATGTTCAAAGCCTATTTTTTGAATATCCGCCTCAAGAATGCCTTTGACCCGGTTATAAAAGACCAATGAATGAGCATTTGCTCCCATTGCTGAAACCAACAATAAGTGCCGTGCTCCTTGCTGATAACACACTTGGGCAAAAGCCAGACTAAAATCATGATCTATCTGATAAAAAGCCGTTTTACTCCCCGCTTGTTTTTGAGTCGACCCCAACGCACTAAATGCGTCGGCACCCGATAAATCATAATTCGAAAGCACTTGATGGAGCTGGTTGAAATCTGGAATCTGAATCCATGCAAGTTGAGTTTGCGCATCTACTGAATCATAACTAGATAAATCAAAAGGCTTACGCACAACGGCATAAACCGTTTGATAATACCCAGACTGTAGCAGCTGCTGGATTAAAAGACGTCCAACCAACCCCGTTGCCCCAATTACTATTGCTAAAGACCGACTTTTCGAAGCTTGTGTTACAATAGCCATATAATCACCTGTATTTAATCTATTTTTAAGTTCATTGATATCAAAAAAATAGAGTACATCCCCCCAATGAATGCCCTATCCTATCCGTTTTCAGGTTTTGCATGAGATTCTAATCAAGGTGATTTTGTAAAAACTAAGAATTCCATAGAATTTGAGCAGTGTTTTGCTTGATTTTAAAATGCGACTCCGGCATAATTCGCGCCTTAATTTGATCTATTAGCACGTTTGAGCGGGTTCATGACTTCTGGCATGACTGGTTTTGAATGTTGTCTAAGTCAATTACCTACATCTAAAGGAGTCGCTTGAGTGGCAAATTCAGCCCAAGCTCGCAAACGCGCACGTCAAAACGTTAAACAACGTCAACATAATGCAAGCCTACGTTCAATGGTTCGCACATACATCAAGAAAGTAGTCAATGCGATTGCTACTGGTGAATACGCTTCAGCAACTGCTGCTTACAAACAAGCAGTTCCAGTTATTGACCGCGTTGCTGACAAAGGCATTATTCACAAGAATAAAGCTGCACGTCATAAGAGCCGTTTGAACGCTCACATTAAAGCACTTGCTAAATAAGCATTCGCTTTTAATGATCAAAAAACGTCCTTTATTGGGCGTTTTTTATTGCACAAAATTAAGCAATCCACTCTCTATAATATCCAACTTAAGCTCGGCTTACCCTCTCGTATTTGTTCTTTTGTTTCAAGATACTTACAGTAAACTTCCAATCGCTAAAGCATAATATCGCGAACTGCTACACATCTTTTGCAAACCATCGTATATATGATGGGCTTCTGGACATTTTCGTCTATAAGGAAAAAAGGGCATGAAGAATCTCAACTTCTCATCAATACTCCCTAAAATCTTGCGTTGGATTATTATCACGCTACTTATTCTAGCCCTGTTAGCAATAATCAGTTGGTTTGCTGTTCCGCCATTGGCGAAGCACATCGTCGAGCAGCAAATCGAAACGCAAATCGGTAGACGGGCGACAATCGGCGAGATTCGCTTTAATCCACTGACATTTACCCTCACCGCGTCAGACTTCTCACTTTTCGAACCCGATAAGGTAACTCCCGCATTTTCAGCAAAAAAACTTGAACTCAGCACATCACTGACATCTATTTATCGTCTTGCGCCGGTTCTTAGCGAAGCTCAACTGATCCAACCTAAGCTTCATGTCATACGCACGAGTGCAGCAAATTCTGGGCGCTATAACTTCTCAGATATTTTAGATCGTATTCTCGCAAAACCGAAAAATAGCGGAACAACACTCTTCTCCGTGTCGAATATCCAACTCGAAAACGGTGCCATCCAATTTGATGATCAGGTCACGGGCAAAAAAGTTAAGATCGAGTCACTCAATGTAGGACTTCCATATGTCTCTAACTTTCCCAGCAAGATTGATATTTTTGTCCAACCGCATCTATCCGCGATCATTAATGGAACCGCTTTTAATCTCAAAGGACGAAGCAAACCTTTTTCAGGCAATCAAGAAACTTCATTAGCCTTTGATATCGACCAACTGGATCTAGCAAGTTATGTCGCCTTCTCTCCTGTGGCACTCCCTATCAATATTCAAAGCAGTAAATTATCCACGCAGCTGGACCTCACCTTCTCTCGAAATAAGAATCAGCCTGAAGTGGCACTGTCTGGCAAAATTAAACTGGATGATTTAGCGCTGAAAGACAAAGAAAATAACCCCCTGCTCCATGTTCAGAGCATTAATACCCAGCTTCATAAGCTGAATCTACTCAATGGTGATGCTGAGATCGATAAAATCGAAATCAAAAATCCTGAAGTGTGGAGTAGCCTCAACAGCCAAGGACAATTGAACTGGGCTACGCTCAAAGGACCGACTAAGCCCTCCCCCATAAAATCTAAAGCTTCGCCAAATACGACTACAGAGACTCTCCCCAAGATTATCCTGACAAAACTGGATATCCAAGGAGGCACTTTAAATTGGCAAGATGCAGCAAATGCATCCCCCGCATTTAATACCCAGCTCAAAAACATTGCATTCTCTGCAACTAAGCTGTCTTTAGCAAAAGAGGCTCCACCGAGTAATGTCATACTGTCCAGCGGAACTGTACAAAATCAAGACATCCAATTTGTCGGCACTGTAAGTCCACTGAACGGTGATCTGTCGGGCAAGGTTCATATTGCAGCACTCCCACTCGCGTTATATCAACCCTATATGAACCGTGCACTTGCAGCATCAATTTCCGGTGAGTTCTCGCTCAATACATTACTGGATATTCATAATGGGCAATTGGAACTCAAAGAATTAGGGGCAGAAGTCAATGCGCTCAAAGCAACTTCACGCTCTACACCAGTCAACACCATCAGTGCACAAAAAATTAGCCTTGAAAGTAGCAATGTCAGTACATTAACCAAGACCGCAAATATCAGCGCGGTTCGCTTGCAAGGTCTCCAAAGTGATATTCGTCGTGATGTACAGGGTAAAATCAATCTTGAGCAATTTATCTTGCCTACCCAAAATACAAAGCGATCTGCCTCGACTCAAGCAAATCCATCAACCAAAAAAACTCAAAACGACTGGTCTGTCCATCTTAATCAACTGGCAATCAACGATAGTCATGTGACTCTGACGGATAATGCCGTCAAACCTGCTGTTGAACTTCGTGCCGATGGACTCAATCTCACGGTTGAGAACATCTCAAGTAAACTGGATACCCCACTCAAAGTCGGTCTAAAAACACAGTTAAATAAGACCGGGAAACTGGTAGTAGATGGGATGATCGCCGCACAATTTAAATCACTGAATCTCGCAATTGATGCTCAAAACCTCCCGATCATAGCAGTACAGCCCTATTTCACAGATTATCTCAATATCGTCCTTGCAGCAGGACAAGCCAGTGCCAAAGGCAAGCTTCAACTGACACCCCCCGTTGCCCATCAGCAACTACATGCGACTTATAATGGCAATTTCCGCGTCAATAATCTACGCGCCATCGATAAAGTCACCTCAGATGGCTTTCTAAAATGGAATACGCTAGATATCAGCGGCATTACTACCAACATTGGCGGTGCGGCACAGAATGTCACGCTATCTAAGATTACCTTGGATAATTTCTACGCTCGCCTCATTCTTTCTGAGACGGCAAAACTCAATCTGCAGGATGTGATCGTTGCCAAAAATACACCGCCAGGCACAGCGCCAAAATCAGTCACATCGGATACACCCGCGGATACCCCAAGGCCAGATGCACCTAAAACCGAAATAAAACCTACTGCTGCTGTTGCGACTGTCAGCGAACCCAAATCCAACAGCCCAGTGGTTAAAATTGGTCAAGTCATCCTCAAACGTGGCAATATCAATTACACGGACAATTTCGTGAAGCCGCATTACACCGCCAACCTCACCAATATGAATGGTAGTATTGGCGCCGTTTCATCAGATAAACCACAAGCAGCCCCGATCGACCTCAATGGCAAAATCGACAACGATGCCCCTGTTACCATATCAGGTTCGCTCAACCCGCTCTTTAAACCCATGTTTCTGGATATCAAGGCCAGTGCAAATGGTGTCGAACTACCCCGCTTAACTCCCTATGCAGCTAAATATGCTGGTTATGCCATTGAAAAAGGAAAGCTGTCGATGGATGTGAACTATCACATTGAAAACGATAAGCTCGTTGCGCAAAATAATGTCCGTATCGACCAATTGACTTTTGGTGACCGTATAGAAAGTCCTACAGCAACTAAACTGCCAGTACTCCTCGCCGTTGCACTACTTAAAGATCGTCATGGCCAAATTAATATTAATTTGCCGATCTCAGGAACGCTCTCTGATCCAGAGTTCTCGATTGGTGGCATCATTGTGCGTATCTTTATTAACTTGATTACCAAAGCCGTTACCTCTCCTTTCGCCTTGATCAGTTCAGCATTTGGCGGAGGGGATGAGTTAGGCTATGCGGAATTTGCACCAGGTTCTGCTGTGCTAACCTCAGAGGCTCAAGGTAAGCTTGATACGATTGCAAAAGCACTCATTGATCGCCCCGCACTTAAAATGGATTTGGTCGGTCGCGCAGACCCCAAAACAGATAGCATTGGCATCAGTCAAAACTTGTTGAATCGCAAGATTAAATCTCTAAAACGCAAAGATGGTGCGGAACAGAA
Organism: Aquirhabdus sp.; assembly: GCF_046462495.1. Taxonomy (NCBI): domain Bacteria; kingdom Pseudomonadati; phylum Pseudomonadota; class Gammaproteobacteria; order Moraxellales; family Moraxellaceae; genus Aquirhabdus; species Aquirhabdus sp. The sequence continues at coordinate 256,241 of NZ_JBKGVE010000010.1, forward strand.
TGCTGATGCAGACGCATTAGAGAACCCAGTTACCGATGCGGATAAACAAAAGTATATGGGTAAAGTCTACAGCGCTTCAAAATTTGAGAAGCCTCATAACTTTATTGGTCTGAATAAATCTCTTCCGCCTGCCGAAATGGAAAAGCTCATTGTGACCAATACAGCCGTAAGCCAAGATGATTTGATTTCATTAGCCAATCAGCGGACAGAAGCGATTCGTACCTATTTACAGACTAAAGGTGAAATTGGATCTGATCGAATATTCTTAATCGCGCCAAAATTGACCAGTGACGGAATCAAAGATAAAGGAGGACCGAATCGTGTTGATTTTGTGCTGAAATAAGCATTAAACGCTTTATCTGCGCTGAGATTTCCATCCAACTCAGATAAAGCGTCGCTCTTAGATGCTGGCCAGGATATCAAGTACAGCTTGTTTCGGTGAAGCTGCTTGAGTAATGGGGCGTCCAACAACGATATGGCTTACACCCTGACACATTGCATCGGCGGGCGTCACAATTCTTTTTTGATCATCTGCATTACTACCCGCTGGGCGAATTCCCGGCGTCACCAATAAGAACTCAGGACCAAACTTTGCCCGCAAGAGTGCAGCTTCTTGCGCCGAACACACTACACCACCCAATCCGCTGTCATAGGCAAGCTGCGCCAAACGCACAACCTGCTCTGCCGGACTAATTGTAATCCCGACATCCAACAGATCTTCAGCGGACATGGAAGTCAGTACTGTGACGCCAATCAGATGCGTCGCATAGCCGCGTTGCTTTAAACGTGCCGCACTCGTCTGCATCATCTGACGACCACCACTAGCATGCACATTCACCATCCATACACCTAAATCTGCAGCGGCTTGAACAGCGTGGGCAGTAGTGTTGGGAATATCATGAAATTTCAAATCAAGAAAAACTTCAAAACCACGTGCATGTAGTGCCTGAACCACTACAGGACCCGTATAGGTAAAAAGCTCTTTACCCACCTTAACTCGACACAATGTAGGGTCAAGCTGATCAGCAATCGCCAGTGCGGCGTCTAGTGAATGGGTGTCCAATGCAACTATTAAACTCACGTCTTCATTCTCTTCTTTGCTTTTGCGACATTATAACTCAGCTCGGTCGCTACGCCATAAGATGCAGAAGTGATAAAAGCCAATATGCAGCAAATATCACCAAATACTCTCCATAAAAAAACCGAGAATTAATCTCGGCTTTTTATTATCTGCGACACCGCCCTACATCTTTACATCATCGGCGGTACGATGTTTGTTTCTTCGTGTTTTACTGGTGCAGGCGCTGCTGATGCAGCAGCTGCGGTAGCCGCTGCAGCTGCGGCGGCGGCCTGAATATGACGTGCGCGTACGACATCCAGCTCTTTATTAAGACGCTTAATTTCCCAACGTGTTTGCACTACACGAAACACCAGAACACCCAGCAATAAACCAACAATGATACCGAGGCCCAGCGTAATCACGAGCAACAAACCTAAATTCATGGTTGGAACTTGTGCAAACAGTAAGTCAACCTGTGTAACTGATTGATTAAACAGCACTAAGGTTAATGAATAACCAAATACAGCAACCAATAAAATCACTAAAATAAAGCGCACGATATTACTCCGAAATTAAAAGGACTCGAGACCCTATCTTTGAATAATGTGCATACCTAATAAAATGCACATCCAAGATGATCTTTCTTCTATCGAATCTTTCTTGAAGCGATATATGCCTAAATCAATATCGCCAAGACCATTCTGTTAGCGCTTTATTTTTCTGGATTAACAGCGTCACGCAACGCTTTACCAGGTTTAAAATGTGGAACCGATTTTGCTTCAACAGCAACAGATTGACCAGTTTTTGGATTACGCCCTGCACGAGCTGCGCGATGGTGCAAAGCAAAACTGCCAAAGCCGCGGATTTCGATACGATTACCATCAGTTAAGGTATCAATCATTTGTTCAAGCATTACTTTCACTGCATCTTCGATTGCAGGTTCAGAAAGTTGATGATATTGGCCAGCCATACGATCAATGATGTCAGATTTATTTAATCCAGTGGTCATTACAATGTCACTCCTTATATTCTTTTGGCAGTGTATCTTACTCATCGGCACGTCTACTGCGTCGAACAATCCTTAATGACTTGCAGCCAGAGTAATACGTTAAATTAACAAGTGATACAACCGAACCTGTTGTTCATAAAGAACAATACGGCTATCTTGGTCTGGAACATAACACCAAGTCATCACGCGCGTCTACCCCAAAATACTCCTTATATACAATAATGTAGTCGATTGACACAAAGCAAACATCGCGCATAAAAAAGCCACCCTATTTAGGGTGGCTTTTTTCAACAACCAAAACACTCAAAAAAGTGTTCCGATTAGTTTTATTTCATTTGAGCTTTGATCAAATCACCGATAGTACGTGGACCAGCGCCTTCTTGAGCAGCAGCAGTTGTTGCTTTCAAGTTGTTCACTGCATCACGGTCTTCAGCTTCATCTTTCGCTTTAATCGACAAGTTGATTGAACGTGTTTTACGATCAACGTTGATGATTTTCGCTTCGATTTCTTGACCAACAGTCAGATGCTTAGTGGCATCTTCTACGCGATCACGGTTGATTTCAGAAGCTTTCAGTGTTCCTTCGATATCGTTACCGAGGTTCACGGTTGCGCCTTTTGCATCAACTGCAGTCACAGTACCTTTCACGAGTGCACCGCGATCATTAGTCGCTGTGTAGTCGTTGAATGGGTCGTTGCTCATTTGCTTAACGCCTAAGCTGATACGATTGCCTTCTGCGTCAACAGAAAGGATAACCGCTTCAACGGTGTCGCCTTTCTTGTAGCGGCGGATGGCTTCTTCGCCTTGCTCGCTCCAAGAAATATCAGACAAATGAACCAGACCATCGATACCGCCAGGCAGACCGATGAAAATACCGAAGTCAGTGATTGACTTGATAGTACCTGATACTTTTTCGCCTTTTTCATGCGCTTTAGCAAACTCATCCCATGGGTTAGCACGGGTTTGTTTGATACCCAAAGAAATACGACGACGCTCTTGATCGACTTCAAGCACCATCACATTCACTTCATCGCCAATTTGAACAACCTTAGATGGATGGATGTTCTTGTTGGTGTGATCCATTTCACTAACGTGAACCAGACCTTCAACACCTTCAGCGATTTCAGCGAAACAGCCGTAATCAGTCAAGTTGGTGATGCGCGCAGCAACAATTGATCCTTTTGGATAATTGTTCATGATTGCTACCCATGGATCTTCACCCAATTGTTTCAGACCCAAGCTTACGCGGTTACGATCACGGTCAAATTTGAGAACCTTAACAGTAACTTCTTGACCCACTTCAACCACTTCAGAAGGATGCTTGATACGTTTCCATGCCATATCGGTGATATGCAAGAGACCATCAATACCACCTAGATCAACGAACGCACCGTAGTCTGTGAGGTTCTTGATCAAACCAGTAACGGTTTGGCCTTCTTCCAGTTTACCAAGCAATTGTTCACGGTCAGCTGAACTTTCAGCTTCCATAACTGCACGACGGCTAACAACAACGTTGTTGCGTTTAGCATCAAGCTTGATAATTTTGAACTGTTGATCGATACCTTCAAGATGAGTGGTGTCACGGATTGGACGAGTGTCAACCAATGAACCTGGCAAGAACGCACGAACTGGACCGATATCAACGGTGAAACCGCCTTTAACTTTACCAGAGATGATACCGGTAACGATTTCTTGTGCATCAAACAGACGCTCAAGTTTAGTCCAGGTTTCAACACGTTTTGCTTTTTCACGTGACAGTACAGTTTGACCCATACCATTATCAAGTGCTTCAACGACCACATCAACAGTGTCGCCAATCGCAACTTCAAGTTCACGAGATTCGCTCAAAAACTCTTCACGAGGCACTACGCCTTCGGATTTTAGTCCAGTATCAACAGTGACCCAATCGCTATCAATGTTTACTACTGTACCTTGAATCACCGCGCCCTTTTCGACGTCAAGCCCTTTGCCTTTTAGGCTTTCTTCAAATAGGGCGGCAAAAGATTCCATCATGGTATAACCTGTTTGTGTATAGCCGCGCAGGGTCAATCTGCTGCGGATCGGATTGAGTCAAATGAAAACACTTGATCTAAAAACAGATCATTGACCATATTTTCACTTGGCTTTTAGAAAAACCAAAAAGCCTTCAATGCACTTTACTCAAAAAAAGCAAAGCCAACTGAAAGCTAGAAATTTAAAACATACTACGATGTAATTGACTCGTGAATATCAAAATCAATTACACATGTAAATCTATGTAACGAATTAACTCAGCCAGCACTTCGTCAATCCCTTTCGATGAGCTATCCACAATGAGAGCATCATCAGCAGGTTTCAAGGGTGCAATCGCTCGTTCCATATCACGTCGGTCACGAGCAACGATGTCTGATAAAATATTGTCTATATTAGCATCAATTGCCATATTCTGCAATTGCTTTACCCGACGCTCCGCACGTGCATTGGCCGACGCTGTCAGATAAATTTTGGCTGGCGCATCTGGAAAAACAACAGTGCCCATATCACGACCATCTGCAATCAATCCAGGCTGCACCGCAAAATCTCTTTGTCGCTGTAGCAAAGCGTCACGTACTTCTGGAATCACGGCAACCTGTGATGCTAAATGACCTGTTTGTTCAGTACGAATGACCTGTGTGACATCATGACCATCAAGTAAAACCAATAATTGCCGGTCAGCATCGGGAATAAATTGGATATCCAGCGTTAAAGCCAGATTAGCCAATTGCTCAGTCGGGATTACATTTCCACGAAACGCGCCTTCGTGAAATAAACCCACTTGTTTAGCTTTTAATCCGAGCAAGCGGTACAAGGCGCCAGAATCCAAAAGGTTATAACCGTAATGCACGGCCAGACGTGCAGCAAGGGTCCCTTTACCTGAGCCACTTGGACCATCAATCGTAATTACATTAGGCACTTTTGCAGATTCGTACGTCATTATAGTGTTTTAGCCAATTTCTTAAGCCCTTGAACAATACCCACTTTTAGCCCAGCTAAAATAATTGGCGCTGAACCTGGAACCTTTCCTTCTAACTCAATTGTGTAATTTAATAAAGTGCCAGTACCTGCTGGTGTAAAAATCAAACGGCCGACATGATGCTTAATCAAAGGATTATTGATCAACACATACTCAATAAACTTATTCGGTTCATACTCAGTAACCTGTTCATAAAGCGGCGTCACAGAACCGATACCCATTTTGCGTACCGAGCCTACGCCATCAGGATAATGGGTATCAGCAGAATCTTGAACTCGCGTTACTTGTAACGGTGCAAAGCATGCACCCAAGCCTGCATGCGTTCCAAGAACCGCAAACACCTGCTCTGGGGACTGCGTAAAACGCTGTTGAATTGTAATTGTAGCCATGATTGTTTCCTTAAAATTTAAAACTTAACTTTCTTTTATCTCTGCAATCGTTGTCGTATCGCCAGTGCGAAATTGACCTTCCCAGCGACTGATCACAACCGATGCCAAAGCATTACCAATGACATTCACCGCGGTACGTGCCATATCCATGATTCGGTCAATCCCTGCGATAAAGGCTAACCCTTCGGCAGGAATACCCACTGAACCTAATGTCGCCAGCAGAACAACAAAACTCACCCCCGGAACACCAGCAATCCCTTTACTGGTTAACATCAAGACCAAAATAAGCGTGATCTGCTGTCCCAATGAAAGATCAATGCCATACAACTGCGCTAAAAACAACGCGGCAATGGATTGATAAAGCGTACTGCCATCCAAGTTGAATGAATAGCCCGTTGGAATGACAAAAGCGACAATATGCTTTGGCACCCCAAAAGTCTGCATTTTTTCAATCAGACGCGGCAGAACTGTTTCTGAACTTGCCGTACTATATGCCAAAACCAACTCTTCGCGCAAAAGCTTAATGAGCTCAAGCAAGCGTATGCCTACCCAACGTGCAATCAGACCAAAGACCACAAAAACAAAAGTAAACATGGCCAAATAAACAACGCCAACCAGTTTTGCCAATGGAATAAGTGCGGACAGACCGAATTTACTCACTGCCACAGCCATCAAACCAAATACACCCAAAGGCGCCAATTGCATGATTTTTCGTGTGATCCAAAACATGCTATCTGCAGTCAATGCAAACATATTGACCATGGGCTTGCCTTTTTCACCCAATGAAGCCAGCCCCAGACCAAACATCACACTAAAGAAAATGATCGCCAGCATGTCACCTTTTGCAAGCGCATCAATAATATTGGTTGGGATAACGTGGACAAAAGTATCCGCAAATGAATGATGAGCAACTGTATGCTCAGTTGCGACGTAACTTGAAATATCAGTCTTGGTCAAACCTGATAATTGAATGCCCGTACCCGGCTGTAAGATATCCGCAAAAAACATCCCGACAATAATGGCAACCGTGGTCACCAGCTCAAAATACAGTAATGTCTTCCCACCAAGACGCCCAAGCGCCTTAATGTCACCCGTACCCGCCACACCCACAATCAATGTACTGATCACAATCGGTACAACAATCATTTTAATAAGGCGAATAAAAATATCGCCAAGCGGTGCAACCCACGTCGTAATCCACTCCTGCCCAGCAAAAAGCCAACCGACTACGATACCCGCAATTAAGCCTATGACAATCTGCCATGCGAGTGAAGGAAACTTTAGACCCGACTTTTTCGGAGGCGGCGGAGCCGCGTAATCAAGGTGTCTCACCTCGGCTGTTGGTTTGTCAATGTCGGCCATAAGGTATCAATCCTGATAAATTTAGAGTTCAAGTCTTAAAGATATTACATGCGATATTCAGACCAAACGAATCCATGTCGCTTATTATTTGCGAACCGCTGCGTTTTAAACTGTAACTTTTACATCTAAAAATAGTTACTTAGGTGAATTTACATGATTTACAAAATTACAAGGTTTCGTTTCGCTGTTTAATTGTGACTCAAGGATAGTGCTCCATGCGGTTTTACATGCACCTGTAGATCCAGGTACACAAAAGATCAGCGTACGATTTGCCATGCCAGCAAGTGCACGGGACTGCAGTGTACTCGTTCCAATCTCAAGCAAAGAATAATGACGGAATAACTCACCAAACCCCTCAACATTCTTATCAAATAAAGGCTGCAGTGCTTCAGGGGTACTATCACGGCCTGAGAAGCCTGTCCCACCAGTTGTAATAACCACTTGCACGTCATCAGAGGCTATCCACTTTGAAACAATTGCACGTAGCTGATAAATATCATCTTTAACAATGGCGCGGTCAGCCAAATGATGCCCTGCGGCAATCAAGGTGTCGCACAGATACTGACCCGAAGTATCGGTAGCCAGTTCACGCGTATCTGAGACGGTCAAAACAGCAATATTTAATGGTTTCATGTAACTATATTCCAATGAATTTGAATGTAGAATTCAACGATATTAACCACGTCGTAACTTAAAAAAAGATTTGAGTAATGCGCCACTTTCTTCAGCTAACAACCCGCCAACAAATGTAAATTTATGATTATAAAAACCATCACTTAACAATTGTCGTGCACTGACCAATGAACCTGCTCGAGGTTCATCAGCTGCATAGATCACCCGACTGACGCGCCCATGAATCAAGGCACCGACGCACTGTGTGCAAGGCTCAAGCGTTACATATAACGTAACATCTTGAGGTAAACGATAGTTTTTCAATCGCTGACATGCATCACGGAGCGCACATATCTCCGCATGGGCCGTTGGGTCGTTTAGCGTAATCGGCTGGTTAAATCCCTCACCAATAATCTGCCCATCATGCACCAAAAGTGCGCCCACGGGAACCTCGCCAAGTTCTGCTGCGCGTTTGGCAAGGTTTAGAGCAGCCGTCATCCAAATATGGTCTTGGGCGGTAAATACTTCTAATATTGGTGAAAAAATTTATTCTGCCTCACAACTTAAATATTATGAACTTATTCAATTTTCTGCGAATAAGAGAATCGACCCACAGTCATCCATATTAAAACTTGTTGATTATTTACAGAACTTAAAGAAATGAAATCTTGCTTTTTTCATCTAAAAACCAAACATAGGATTCTACTACATAGGAGGATGGTGGGCCCAATATAGCTATCAAACGAGTTAACGCTGTGGCTGCTTTAAGGACTTTAAGCTTCGACAAAAGTTGCTGCTCACTCGGTGTCATCTGAGCAATTGCCTCAATATTCTCCTGCTCTCTAGACTTTCTAGGATCCAACCCATAACGCCATTTATTAAGCACTCCATCAGAACTATCGATACCTAAAATGCCCATGATCCTTTCTAGATAACCGAGCATACAATCTTTATCATCACTATCTGCATCGTCAAATTCTTTTAATGTGGATTTGAATTCACTCAACACAACTTGCTTTGTTAATTCTTGAGAATTATACGAAATCAAACGCTTAATTAAATTATTTACACTTGCTTCATATTGAATACGCTTAACTTCGGGGTGAGTGCCAGTGTACATTCCATCTGCTGTAAACTTTTCAGTGGCAACCAAACCTTCTAGTGAATTTTTATATTGACTCACTAATATTGTCGAAGACTCTTGAGCGTATATTTGCTGATTGGCACAACACGAAATGCTACCAATAAACAATGCAATAAGTGAAAAACATCTCATAATAACTCTCTATCAGATTACACCAAACTGCTTTAACACCTCTCGCCAACTTTCATCCTCTGCTTCGGGCACAGCGCCAAGCGCTTGAACCAATGACTCAATATGCTGCACTTGCCATACTGGAGCATTATCTTTATCCACCAATCGTGCTCGTACACCTTCATTAAAATCAGGATGACGAATTTTCCACTCCGCGAGTTGGCGCTCAAGATTAAAGACTTGCGGCCAAGGACGGTCAACGCGACTGGCCCACTGCCAAAGCAGCCAAGTTAATGCCGCCGTTGATGGCGAACCATTTCTAAGATTATCTGCAGCTTGCTTAAGCCAATGATTGCTTGAAAGTTCTGATAGTGCAGTGATAGCTTGATAATCTTCCAAAAAATCGACACCACGACAAACCTGTAAAATCTGATCAAGGCTATGGCTGAGCGACTCACCAATAACTGGATGATGAATGTTCGCTAAGGCGTCTGCGACTAGATGATAATGCCCTGTTGCTGATCCTTGGACAGACCAATCCAACTGGATGAGTTTTGCAAGCACATCTTCTTTACTCAGATAACTGATATGGGTGGCCCAATTTAATGCATGCGCATCACCCGCATCCAACATGGCACCAGTTAAACCCAAAAACAGCCCCACTAAACCGCGCTCAGCTAAAAATCTGGATCCACCGACATCGGGAAATAGACCGATATTAATCTCAGGCATCGCAAGTTTAGAGTTTGGAGTGACTAAGCGAAATGGTGCACTCATGAGTAAGCCCATACCGCCACCCATCACATAGCCTTCACCCCAGACAACGATCGGCTTACTAAATTGATGCAGCATCAAGTCTGCCGCATATTCCTCTTTAAAAAACATATCAGCGCCAGCAGGATTGCCGTCCAATGACATCTGGCGTAGCTGGCGCACATCTCCGCCAGCGCAGAACGATTTTTGCGTTGAGCTATCAAACCAAATCGCTTGCGTCTCATCATCTACAGCAAGCTGAATAAGAACTTCGAATATCGCACGAGATAAAGACTCATCCAGCGCATGTAAGGATTTTGGGCGATTTAAACGCAGAATCGTCCAACCATTTCCTGCACGCTCTGTGATTAACTCTGGATGATCAACCAAATTCAACGATGTCATTTAATATCCCTATTAGGTTCATTCTATAATTAATTTTAGTTACATGAAACTAGTTCAATTGCCAATTAATGGGTGATTTACCATGTTGCACTAAGTATTGATTTGTCTTGCTAAATGGTTTGAGACCAAAAAAACCACCACGATTTGCCGCAAGCGGAGATGGATGGACCGCGGTCAACACCAAATGACGATTTCGATCTATAAACTGGCCTTTCTTCTGGGCATAAGCACCCCAAAGAATAAAGACCGTATTATTCGTCTGCTCATTCACAACATCGATCACATGGTCAGTAAACTCTTCCCACCCTCTTCCCTGATGACTTGTGGGCTGTCCCTCAACGACAGTCATTACACTGTTTAGGAGTAGGACGCCTTGCTCGGCCCAAGAAGTCAAATCACCATGCCCGGCAGGTTTGATTCCCAAATCCGTGGACAGTTCATGCATGATATTGCGCAATGATGGCGGAATTGGAATGCTACGCTGTACAGAAAAGGCCAGACCATTGGCCTGACGTGCGCCATGATAAGGGTCTTGTCCCAAAATAACGACTTTGACCTGATCAAACGGCGTTGTATTAAAGGCATTGAAGATCAAATTGTTGGGCGGGAATACCACGAGCTCTTTCTTTTTTTGTTCCGTCAAAAACTGACGTAACGAACCCATCGACTCGCTGGTTAGCGCATCTGCTAGCGCACTTTTCCAACCCGACTCTAGTTGCACACGGGCAAGAATGGCGGCTTTTTCTGTGTTTACTATCTCGCTCATAAACCACTACTATTTTGTCTAAATCAATGGAATCAAACGCCAAAGCACTTAATTTAAGTATTTTGGCTCCCTATTCAAAACTTAAAATACGACTGGCTGGCCCACTAACTGTGACAATTGCTCACGAGAAGTATCACTCATCTTCTTTTTATCCACTTTTAAGTAAGCCACATGTTGATCGGGCAAAACAACTACATCCTCGACACCACCCACTTCCAGTAAGCATGCAGCCCAGTCATTCATCTTGGCATTCACATGCTGAGTACCGTGTGGGAACTCTGGCAAACGGATCGATAAGCTCGATAAATAAGGGGGTGAGTTTAAACCAACAATGATCAAAAACCACACCAAAGCTATTGCCGCCAAGATTGCCCAACTTAGTTGAGGGGTTGCAAAGGTGAGTAACTGACCGCCTAATACCCCACCCGCAAAAGCACCAAGAAATTGACTCGATGCATTAATACCCATTGCGGTCGCTTTAGCAGCAGCAGGTGCACGCTTAGCAAGCCATGAAGGAATCATTGCTTCAAGCAGATTAAATGCGATGAAAAATAAACCCAGTCCAAGCAACAAACCAACCCGTGTGTGGTCAGCCGTTAAAACAGCCAATGACATCACAACCAATGCAACACTACCGATAAAAATACGCCGCATCCGCCGTTTGACCTCAGCCACAATAATCGCTGGAATCGTCATTACTGCACCTAGCAGCAAGAGTGGTAAATACAACCAACCATGCTCCTCAACAGGAATGTGCGCGTACCGGACTAATTGCTGTGGAAGCATCACAAAAGCTGCAGTCATGACTAAATGAAGCGCAAAAATAGAGACATGTAAACGATTTAAATCAGGCAAAACGAGGACCGACTTAAGCTGCACCCCAAAACCAAGAGGATTCTGCTTCAAAAGACGCAATGGCGATGGCACAACAGCCAACAACCCTATTGCTAAAATACCTGCAATAGAGGTCAACCAAAATAAACCCGATAGCCCCACATGTTTAGTTAAAAAGGGACCTAAGCTGAAAGCAATAATAAAAGATAAGCCAATGCTCATACCCATCGCGGCCATTGCCTTGCTGCGGTGTTGCTCACGAGTCACATCGGCCAAAAGCGCCATCACTACTGCGGATATCGCACCTGCACCGGCAATCGCACGACCTAAGATGACTCCCCAAATTGAAGTCGACATCGCGGCAATGGCACCGCCAAGAGCAAAAATCAATAGACCAATAACAATTAACGGTTTACGTGCGGTTCGATCGGCCAACAGACTAACAGGAATTTGTAAAATCGCTTGAGATAAGCCATACACCCCAATCGCAAGACCAATCAATGCAGGGGTTGCACCTGTATAGCCTTGCCCGTAGATTGCAAATACTGGGACAATCATAAATAGCCCAAGCATTCGCAAGGCAAAAATACTACCTAATGCAAACGTGGCACGTAGTTCAGAGACATTCATAGTGGTTTGGAGCTCTAGGCATCAATCTTGTGAATCAATTTTGCAAAAAAAAGAGAATCTACAAATTTGCCAGATGACACAGCAAAGTGAAATATAACGAAGCCAGATTATGCCGTAATTTAGCATACACCGCCATGTGCTTTGGCAATGTCTCTAGTTACTTTCAGAAGTTGCTTTTAATATAAAGCCCTTTTCAAATGTTTCACTAAAACAAAATGTTTTTACTAATTACATGAATATTAATAGTTTTTATAAAACGAATTGTAATAAACGCACCAAAGCAATGTTTTCGATACAAACATCCTGATATAATTCACAAAGAAGTCTCTTTTTAATCTAAAAGGGTGCTTTATTGCATTATTTGCAAAGCTTTCCGTTCATTACAGACCTATTTTGTCTGCAAAAACGTCATTTTTTGCGTTTATTGACTGTTTTTCAGTCGAAAGGAACAAGTTGTATAGTGTTCGAGTAATTGCATTGGTCTCCAATCACGAAGCACCCGATGTATCGAATATGCTGCTCCCTCTAATTTCTAGTTAAGGTCGCAAGATGAGTAACCAACCATACACTAAACTTTTACGCATGCTCCCTCTACTGGGTATCGTGCTTGCCGCAGGCCTTTTGAGCGGTTGCGACATGGCCCTGCTTAACCCAAAAGGTCAAGTCGGTATCGATGAGAAAAACCTCATCCTTACGGCAACGGGTCTTATGCTAATCGTTGTTATTCCTGTTATTTTCATGACAATTTACTTTGCATGGAAATATCGGGCCTCTAACACGAAAGCAAAATACACCCCAGACTGGTCGCACTCCAATAAAATCGAAGTCGTCGTTTGGACGATTCCATGTATCATCATCATTGCACTTGCGATCGTGACCTGGAAAAGCTCACATGCGCTTAACCCGCAAAAACCTATTGAGTCCTCAGCAAAGCCTTTAGTGATTGAAGTGGTTGCCCTTGATTGGAAGTGGCTATTCATATACCCAGAACAAGGGATTGCAACGGTTAATCAAATCGCCTTCCCTGTAAACGTCCCTGTAGAGTTCCGTATCACTTCTGGTACAGTCATGAACTCCTTCTTCATTCCGCAATTAGGTAGCCAAATCTACGCGATGGGCGGCATGCAGAGTAAGTTGCATCTCATTGCTAATGAAGCAGGTACCTTCCCTGGACTATCTGCAAACTATAGTGGTGCAGGTTTCTCTGATATGACATTTAAGGCAATTGCAAACTCACCTGCTGAATTTGATGCATGGGTTAAACAAGTCAAACAGGCACCTCAAGCTTTAAATGCTGATACCTACAAGACATTAGAAAAACCAACCATTAAGCATCCAGTTGAGTACTACTCAACCGTCACTCCAGATCTGTTTGACACCATCATCGTGAATGCTCAAAAAGGCGCTAATCCACCTGCAGCAGTAAGCCATGAGGAACACGCAGCAATGAGCCATGAGGAACACGCAGCAATGAGCGGTGAAGACATGCATAACATGCCTATGACTACCACACAACATTAAGTATCAGAGGAATAATCAATGTCTGTAAACTTATTGGGGAATTTAACGCTTGAGGCGATTCCCTATCACGAACCAATTCTGGTTGTCACGTTTATTGCAGCATCCTTGCTGGGTCTCGCCCTGCTCGGTGCAATAACGTACTACGGTAAATGGAAATACTTATGGACTGAGTGGCTCACCACTGTTGACCATAAAAAAATCGGCGTGATGTATATCGTCGTTGCACTTGTTATGCTTGTCCGCGGTTTCTCCGATGCATTCATGATGCGTACGCAGTTGATGATTGCGCAGGGCGATAATCCTGGCTTCTTGCCACCTCACCATTACGATCAAGTCTTCACCGCACACGGTGTGATCATGATTCTTTTCATGGCAATGCCGTTGATGGTTGGTCTGATGAACATCGTTGTGCCCCTACAAATTGGTGCACGTGACGTTGCCTTCCCTTTCCTAAACTCAATCAGCTTCTGGTTATTCGCCGTCGGTGCGGTATTGATCAATCTTTCCCTATTCGTAGGTGAGTTTGCGCGTACTGGTTGGCTGGCCTACCCTCCTCTTTCAGGTTTGGCTTATAGTCCAGGTGTTGGCGTGGATTACTGGATCTGGAGTATTCAGATTGCAGGTATTGGTACATTGCTGACTGGTGTTAACTTCTTCGTGACCATCATGAAGATGCGTGCCCCAGGGATGACACTCATGAAAATGCCAGTATTCATCTGGGCAATTCTGTGTACCAACATCCTGATTATTGCTGCGTTCCCAGTTTTGACTGTGACTATCGCATTACTGACCCTTGATCGTTATTTTGACATGCACTTCTTCACCAATGAATTAGGTGGAAATCAGATGATGTACGTCAACCTGATCTGGGTTTGGGGACATCCTGAAGTTTATATTCTGATTTTGCCTGCATTTGGTATCTTTTCAGAAGTTGTTGCAACTTTCTCTCGCAAAAAACTGTTTGGTTACACCTCACTGGTTTGGGCAACTGGCGTTATCACCATCTTGTCATTTGTCGTTTGGTTACATCACTTCTTTACCATGGGTGCTGGCGCAAACGTCAATGCCTTCTTCGGTATCGCGACCATGATTATTTCGATCCCAACAGGGCTCAAAATCTTCAACTGGTTGTTTACCATGTATCAAGGTCGTATTCAATTCACCCCACCAATCATCTGGACTATCGGCTTCCTCATCACATTTACTGTGGGCGGTATGACCGGTGTGCTCTTGGCAGTTCCTGGTGCTGACTTTGTATTGCACAACAGTTTGTTCTTGATTGCCCACTTCCATAACGTAATTATTGGTGGTGTTGTATTTGGTTATCTGGCAGGTTTTGCATATTGGTTCCCGAAAGCATTTGGTTTCAAACTGAGTGACAAAATCGGTGCATATTCTGCATTCTGCTGGATTTCAGGTTTCTTCTTGGCATTCGTTCCGCTATATATCCTTGGTTTCATGGGTATGACTCGTCGTCTGAACCATTACGATAACCCAGCATGGCAACCTTTGCTGATCGTTGCATTTTTTGGAATGCTCGTGATTGCACTGGGTATTTTCTTGCAGTTCGTTCAATTGTTCTTTGGTTTCAAAAACCAAGCAAAAAATCGCGATGTGACTGGCGACCCATGGGATGGCCGTACTTTAGAATGGTCAACTTCATCTCCACCGCCGTTCTATAACTTTGCGGTTATTCCAACTGTTCATAGCCTCGATGCATTTTGGGAAATGAAAAAGGATGGTTCGGTAAACAACCACCCTGTCAAATACAATGACATTCATATGCCAAAAAACACTGCTGTAGGCGTGGTCGTTGGTATCTTTAGCTTCTTGTTCGGTTTTGCTTTGATTTGGCATATCTGGTGGCTTGTTGCGGTTGGTGTAGTTGCAACTATCGTGACTGTTATTGTCCGTAGTTATGATGACTCAACTGACTACTATGTGCCTGCTGCAGAAGTAGAGCGCATTGAAAACCTACATATCCAAGAGAAAAAAGCGTATCAGGATGTAAATCATGTCTAATGAAGTATTAAGCACGCCACATACTCATGATGATGCTCATCATGACAGTCATGACGACCATGCTCACCATGATGCGGGTCCGATGAAGATCTATGGTTTCTGGATCTACATTCTCAGTGACTTGATGCTCTTTGCATCACTTTTTGCAACGTTTGCTGTACTGCATGACAGCTATGCAGGCGGCCCAACGGGTAAAGATATTTTTGAACTACCCTACGTACTTGGCGAAACTGCATTACTGTTGTTCAGTAGTATCACCTATGGTTTTGCAATCCTAGGAATGTACAAAAACAACAAAGCCCAAGTGATCGGCTGGCTGATTATCACCTTCTTCTTGGGTGCCGGCTTTATCGGTATGGAAGTCAATGAGTTCCACCATCTGATCGTTGAAGGTCATGGTCCGGATCGCAGTGCTTTCCTGTCTGCATTCTTTACTCTAGTTGGTACACACGGATTGCACGTGACCTCTGGTCTGATCTGGATGGCAACAATGATCGCCCTCGTCAGCCAGAAAGGTCTCACATCAACCAACAAAACACGTTTGCTTTGCCTCAGCTTGTTCTGGCATTTCCTTGACGTGGTTTGGATTTGTGTATTCACCGTTGTTTACTTATTGGGAGTGTTGTAATGGGACACGGACATAACGATCATTCAGGATCACATGGCAGCTTTAAGTCATACGCTATCGGTTTCATTCTGTCTGTGATCTTAACGGCTATTCCTTTTGCGCTAGTCATGCATCCTGTGACTTCAACCAGTGCAACGATTGCTTGGATATTTATCCTTGCAGCCGTGCAGGTTGTCGTTCATTTGCATTACTTCCTGCATATGGATCTATCACCGGCATCACGTGATACTGTAGTTTCTTTTGTCTTCACTGCGATTATCATCGTTCTTGTGATCGGTGGATCGATTTGGATCATGCAAAACCTGAATCACAATACAATGATTATGGGTGACTAGAGCCTATTTTTATGTTTAGGCACTATTTGCAGTTAACCAAGCCAGGCATTATCTTCGGTAACTTAATTACGTTAATCGGTGGATTTTTACTGGCTTCCAAAGGAAACTTTGATCCCGTTCTATTCTTAGCAACCGCAGTCAGTGTTTCACTGATTGTGGCTTCTGGATGTGTATTTAATAATTACATTGATCGTGATATTGATGTAAAAATGGAACGCACAAAGAATAGAGCGTTGGTCACAGGTCTTATCTCACCTCACCATGCGCTGATTTATGCCAGCGTTCTAGGACTCTTGGGGATTACCCTCCTCTATACGATGACTAATCTACTTGCAACCTTGCTTGTCGTATTAGGTTTTGTGGTCTATGTTGGGTTTTACAGTTTGTACCTCAAGCGTCATTCGGTTTATGGCACTTTAGTTGGTAGTATTTCGGGTGCAATGCCCCCTGTAATCGGATATTGTGCAGTTAGCAATCAATTCGATTTAGGCGCATTAATCTTGCTCGTGATTTTTAGCATTTGGCAGATGCCCCATTCCTTTGCCATTGCAATTTATCGCTTCCAAGATTACGCAGCAGCATCGATCCCAGTACTCCCTGTAAAAGAAGGAATCCAGACGGCTAAGAAGCATATAGTCGGCTGGATTATTGCTTATACGCTTGCGACACTATCACTTACGCTAGCGGGATATACAGGTTATGTTTATTTCGTCGCTGCGGCTGTTATGGGGCTCTATTGGCTTTATTTAGCGATCAAAGGCTTTACCGCCAGTGATGACCAAGTATGGGCAAAGAAACTCTTTCTAGTCTCGGTGATCATTATCACGATTTTGAGTGTCTTGATGGCGGTTGATTATCAGCACTAGGTATTAAGCGGTTTTATCAAAAAGGCGAATAGCGAAAGTTATTCGCCTTTTTTATGCCTATGAACCTGACTACACGCTTTTGAAACATCTTTTAACAATAGGCGATGTTCTTTTTTTGCCGAATGGAATAAAAAAACTATACAGTAAACGCCAAGTGTATTTAGACACCGTCGACTACGACCCTATTAATAAAAACTGCTCCCCTTACACTCTGTCTAAAGCAAATGATAATAATGAAAAATGAATTAATTTTCTAAACCCATTTAATACAAGGAATAAGAAATGTCATTAACTTACAATACCCTAATTAAGAAGAGTTTGAGCTATTACCTAATTTTGTTTCTGGGTTTGATATTATCTGCCTGTGGAGGTGGTGGAGATGACAGTAGCCCTCCTCCGCCAGTCACTGTATTAAATAACATCCTTATTACTTCAGCCCAGCCCAGTATGGCTGCGGGTTTAACCCAACAGCTTAGCGTTGCGGGTATTTATTCGGATGGAACTTCGCAAACCATTCCCAACCCAACATGGAGTTCATCCAACACCTCTGTCGCGAGTGTTGACTCTGCAGGTCTGGTAAAGAGCTTATCGCCAGGCTCAGTGAAGATTTCAGCGTCTTTTAACGGACTCAAGAGTAGTACTGACTTAACCGTAACGGGCGCAATACTCCAATCTATCCACGTAGAATCAACAACATCAAGTATTGCAGCAGGCCTCACGCAACAATTTAGTGCGACGGGTATATATTCTGATGGCTCCACTCAGGCAATTACAAACCCGATATGGAATTCCTCTAATCCTAATATAGCGACAGTTAACTCAACTGGGCTAGTGAAGTCTTTAACCGCAGGCTCAGTCAATATCACAGCAACGTTTAATGGCTTCACGGGCAGCTCACCGCTCACCATAACCAGCGCAATTCTAAAATCCATTACGGTGATTCCAACGGCACCAAGTGTTGCAGCTGGTCTAACTCAGCAGTTTAGTGCGGCGGGGATTTATTCAGATGGAACCTCGCAGCCCATTGCCAGCCCAACATGGAGTTCGTCTAACCCTTCCATAGCAACAGTTAACACTGCAGGACTGGTTAAATCTCTAACCGCAGGCTCTGTCAATATCACTGCTTCATTTGGTGGCGTTACAGGAAGTTCAACTTTAACAGTAACTGCTGCAACACTAAAAGCCATCACAGTAACACCAACAGCATCGAGTATTGCCGCTGGTTTGACCCAGCAACTCACAGCGACTGGGACATATTCAGACGGAACATCTCAAATCATTTCTAATCCAGTTTGGAGCTCATCAGGTCCTTCTGTTGCAACGGTAAGCTCAACAGGATTAGTTAAAACGTTAAACCCAGGAACAATCAATCTTACGGCATCATTCAATGGAGTTTCTGGTAGCACGACATTGAAAGTAACCAACGCTATTGTTCAATCCCTCTCCATAGTCCCATTAACGTCATCTATGGCTGTAGGCTTAACACAGCAATTTACTGCGACAGCGCATTATTCCGATGGAACATTACAAGTTATTCCAACGCCATCACTCACGAACCCGACAATGACATGGAGCTCATCCAACAATACTGTAGCAACATTGTCCAATGCGACATTAGCAAGAGATATTTTTGTCGCTTTAGCTCCGGGCGTAACTACAATTACCGCTACCTATAATGGTTTTACCAGCAGTACTACTTTAACTGTCACGACAGCTGCTCTAACCTCTATCACTATACAGCCAGCAGCATCCAGCGGCACTGTAGGAACGCAACAATTCACGGCAACAGGAACTTATACCGATGGAACAACACAAGCCATTCCAAATCCGATATGGAGCTCTTCAAATACCGCCAATCTCACGGTCAGTTCAACGGGTTTGGCTCAATCCATAACCGCAGGCCAAACTAACATTTCAGCAACATTTAATGGTGTGATCGGCAATACCACAGTGATAACACCGAGTTTTAGAAGCTATTGGATAGCTGGGCCAATAGTCGTGCAAAATTATCAAACCCAAAGAATAGGATACATTTTGACGAGTTCCAATCAGGAAGATAATATTTTGATCAATGGTTTAGATCCCGAACGACCTGCTCAGGTTTATTGGTATACATCTGACCAAACGATATTGGAGGTTGGGACTGCGTTACACTCTAATACGGGTTCAACATTCATTCATAAAGATGGTCAAGTGACTCTGACAGCTAAATATAAGAATGTTTTTTCTGAAGAGATTACTGTGACTACGAATGTCAAGATTGTTAATTAGTCATTGTACAAAATGAAAAAATAGCCTGCAGATACTTGCGGGCTATTTTTAATCTAACTTAAGTAAAAAAACATTTCAAACCGGGGCAACTACTTCACCCCGATCGTCAGCCCAGCCTGCTGCGCCAACACCGTAAAATTCGGAAAACTCGTCGCAACAGTTTCAGTCCCATTAATGGTGATTACACCACTTGCTCGTAATCCTGCTATCGCAAAACTCATCGCAATACGATGATCATGATGGCTCTCGATTATACCTGAGCCAAATACAGCAGCTAGGTTGCCCTTGCCTTCGATAATCATCCCATCTTCGGTTGGCGTACAATCCACACCTAAAATGCGCAAGCCATCCGCCATCACCTGAATACGATCAGACTCTTTCACACGAAGCTCGGCGGCACCCGTCAGTACCGTACGTCCTTCCGCACATGCAGCAGCGATAAACAGTGCAGGGAACTCATCAATCGCCAGTGGCACTTGATCTTCAGGGATATGAATACCCTTCAAAGTTCCAGCTTGGATGCGGATATCCGCAACAGGTTCACCACCAGCCATGGCTTGATTTTCAAGACTGATGTTAGCACCCATTTGCTTCAAAATTTCGAGCACGCCAGTACGCGTTGGATTGATACCGACTTGACGCAGTACCACATTGGAGTTGGCGGTAATTGCGGCGGCAACCATAAAGAAGGTCGCCGAGGAGATATCCGCAGGGACTTGAATATCAGTCGCTGTGAGCTTACCTCCACCTTCAACGGTCACCTTATTGCCATCAACACTGACAGGATAACCAAAAGCGGTAAGCATGCGTTCGGTATGGTCACGTGTAGGCTCTGGTTCCGTCACGGTAGTTTTACCCTTGGCCCATAATGCTGCAAGCAAAATGCCCGACTTCACTTGAGCACTGGCCATAGGCAACAAATAATCAATACCCTGTAATGCTTGACCACCACTGATGCTGATCGGTGGTGTGCCCTTTTCACCCGTAGTTTGGATTTTTGCACCCATTAAGCGTAAGGGCTTAGCTATACGCTCCATCGGACGTTTGGTCAGTGAAGGGTCGCCTGTCAGCACGGTATCAAATGATTGTGCGGACAAGATGCCTGAAATGAGACGCGTCGTTGTCCCGGAGTTGCCCATGTACAGCGCACCTTTAGGCGGCTTCAAACCCTGTAAACCAACACCATGGATGGTGACTTCACCGTTCTTTGGATCGGTGATCACGACGCCCATATCTCGAAATGCCTGCAAGGTCGCCAGTGCATCTTCACCCTCTAAGAAACCTGTGACATGCGTTGTACCTTCCGCAAGCGCACCCAACATGATCGAACGATGTGACACCGACTTATCGCCGGGAATAGTAAGAGTTCCCGACATGGTGCCGCCTGGTTGAACGATAAATTGTTGAGAGGTGGTACTGTTACTCATAGCGGCTTCCAAATAAGGCGTTTTTTCAATCATGTGGGTAAAGTGAGTTCGTGCAGCTTGGGCTCGGGTCAACGTGCCGATTAACGATCTCGAATCATCCTGTTCAATCAATAACTTCAGTTGTTGCAGTTGCCCCGTAAAGCCATCGATGGCAGCGAGAACTGCTTTTTTATTGGCGAGAAAAATATCATGCCACATCTGCGGATCACTGGCAGCGATGCGGGTAAAATCACGGAAACCACCTGCCGCAAAACGGAAAATATCAAGATTATCAGCGCGACTTGCAAGCTGCTCAACGAGGTTAAAAGCAAGTAGGTGAGGCAAATGACTGGTATGTGCTAAAATTTCATCATGATCAGCGACCGTCATCTTCAAAACATCTGCGCCTGCAGACTTCCACATCATGATGACTTTTTCTAAAGCCTCAGCACTGGTTGAGTCCAGTGGGGTCACAATGACTTTATGATGGCGAAATAAATCAACCTTACCGGCCATCACGCCACTTTTTTCAGCACCTGCAATCGGATGTGCTGGGACAAACCCACTCGGCAATTGCTCGCCAAAAACATTGATTGCTGCCTGAACAACGTTCCCTTTCGTGCTGCCCACATCCGTAATAATGGCATCGGTCCGAATTGAACCTGCGATCAAACGTAATACTGCTTCTGTAGCACCGACTGGCATTGCAAGCACGATGAGATCGGCATCTTTAACCGCTGCGATCGGATCTGAAAAACCAGCATCAATCACCCCAAGTGTTTTGGCTTGGTCCAGTGTGGTTTGTGAACGAGTACTCGCTACAATCTGACGCGCCAAATGATTAGCACGCAATACGCGGGCAAGACTCGAACCAATTAAACCCAGCCCGATAAAAGCAACCTTGTCAAAAATGACTTTTTGAGTCAGATCTTGAGCAGTCGTTACAGGTTCAGACATGATCAAAAATCCTTTTTTATGTTGCAATTAAGCAGATTGATCATCTTCATATAGAATCTTTAAAATGACCTAGCGACCAAGTACCTGAGCCAGTGCTTGTAAGAAACGCTGGTTTTCTTCAGCGGTTCCAATAGACACGCGAATATAGTCAGGCAAACCATAACCACCGATCGGACGCACAATCACACCCAATTTCAATAAATCCTGAAAAACTTGTGCACCATTACGTTCGACATGAATACTTAAAAAGTTAGCTCGAGAAGGAATCCACGTTAAGCCCAACGCCGTACAGCCCGCTTCTAGCTGCGCCATACCAGCATGGTTCAAAGCACGGGTTTGCGCAAGAAAGTCAGTATCACCCAGTGCCGCATTGGCCGCGGCTAAAGCAAAAGAATTTACGTTGAAGGGTTGACGCACACGGTTCAGTAGATCTGTGACCTCTGCGGTTGCTAATGCAAACCCAACACGAAGCGATGCCAAGCCGTAGGCTTTGGAAAAAGTACGACTGATCAATAAATTAGGGTATTGCTTCAAAAACTTTAAACTATCAAAATTATCTGGAAAGTACTCAACATAAGCCTCATCCAAAACAACCAAGACTGACTTTGGCACCGCTTGCATAAAAGTCGTGAACTCAGCTTCTTCAAACCAAGTACCCGTGGGGTTATTTGGATTGGCCAAAAAAACCACCCGTGTATCAGTACGCACGGCTTTTGCGATCGCAACAAGATCATGGCCAAAATCTTTAGCGGGAACTTCAATGCCTGTCGCTCCTACCGCTTGAGTGACTAAAGCGTAGATGGCAAAGGCATGCTGGCTATACACCACACTATGATCAGCAGAAACAAATGTACGTGCAACTAACTCTAAAATGTCATTTGAACCATTGCCCAAGGTAATTTGAGGCATCTCGACATTAAACGTTCGCGCAATGGTGGCTTTTAAGGTGTAACCACTGCCGTCAGGGTAACGACCCACTTCGGAAAGCTCATCTTGCATCGCTTGCTTAGCCAGCGGTGAGCAACCTAATGGGTTTTCATTACTCGCCAGTTTGATGATGTCATCTAGGCCCAACTCACGTTTGAGCTCATCAATCGGTTTTCCCGTTTGATAGGGAGCAATGTTAGTTATCCCTTGATTTGCCGCTTGAAGGCTTAACGAGGCTTGAGTATTGTTATTCGCATCTTGATTCAGCATGGTCATTTCCAACAATTTCTTAAAATCAAATGAACGTTCAAATGAACGTCCACATCAGTATCACAAAACTGCACGCGGATATGAGCCCAACACGCGAAGCTCTTTCACCGTGGCGCGGATCTCATCAAGTGCAGCACGAACATGAGGCTGATCCTGATGACCGACCAAATCTATGAAGAAAACATAGGCCCATTTATCGGGTAATGCAGGACGTGTTTCAATACTGGTCAATGAGATTCCATGCTTTGCAAATGGCTGGAGGATATCCAATAATGCACCCGCCTTATCATGCGCAGCGATCAGCAACGAGGTTTTGTCATCGCCGCTGACAGGTACAGCCTCACGACCAATGATCAAAAATCGGGTGGTATTATTTGGATTGTCTTCGATCTTGGCATTTAAAATTGTTAAATCGTATTCTTTGGCAGCGACTTCACCTGCAATGGCTGCAGAATGCCACTCACTTTTAATCTTGCGTGCCGCTTCCGCATTTGAACTCACCGCTACACGTTCAGCTTTCGGGAAGTGCCCATCTAACCATTTACGACACTGGGCTAGAGATTGCTGATGCGAATAAATACGGGTGATAGAATCAACACGAGTGGTATCGCTGATCAATAAATTCTGGTGGATACGTAACTCCACCTCGCCAATCACATTGAGTGGTGAGGAAATAAAACTGTCTAAAGTATGATTCACCACACCTTCGGAGGAGTTTTCAATCGGCACTACACCGTAATGAGCATTGCCCGACTCCACTTCACGAAATACTTCATCAATATTTGCAATCGGTACCGTCACTGCATCGGCGCCAAAGTGCTTCAGTGCCGCGCCTTGCGTAAAGGTCCCTTGAGGTCCGAGATAAGCGACCGTCTGGGGTGCTTCTAAGGCCAAACACGCTGACATGATTTCCCGAAATAGACGCGCGACCGTTTCATTAGACAAAGGACCTTGATTCCGCTGCATGACCGCACGTAAAACCTGTGCCTCACGTTCTGGGCGATAAAACAAAGGGCTATCTTCATTGGCCTTTTTCGAGATTGCAACATGCTCGGCAAGCGTCGCACGCTCATTCAATAAACGATGGATCTCTTGGTCTACCGAGTCAATCCGAGTGCGGATTTGGTCTAATGAAGGTTTGGTTGAATTAAATAGCCAACCATTTTTTGCGGTGCCATTTGTTGTACTATCGCTGTTACTCATCAGCGTTGTTTCCTTGTCTAATCAAGAATAATTCATGGAAGTGATACATTGCGCGGCTTTGGAATACGATGACGACCGATCAAAATAAATAATGATCCTGTTGATCTCAAAGATACTCAGAACTCTTAGTGTAGCAAAAAAACCACTAAACGGCAGGCACAGCCCTGTCAAAACATCATCAAACCTGTCTAAAATCGAACAAATAGTATTGCCTAATAGAACTCAGAGTAAACTCATATGACAAACAACACGACACAGACACTTTTATCCCAGCTTCAAAGCATGACTACCGTCGTCGCCGATACCGGTGATATTGGTGCAATTGAGCGGTTTCGTCCTATTGATGCTACAACGAATCCTTCGCTGATTACGGCTGCTGCATCATTGCCCTCAAGCTTACCTCTCATCGAAGAAGCGCTTCATGATGCGCGCGCTGAAGGCTTAGTCGCAGATGCTTTGGTGGATCGTGCCATCGATTTACTCACGGTACGCTTGGGAATTGAAATCCTGAAACTGATCAAAGGTCGCGTATCCACTGAAGTCGATGCTCGCCTATCCTACGACACTGCAGAAACCATCGCCAAAGCACACGAACTCATTGATCTCTATGCACAAGCGGGTATTGATAAATCACGAGTACTGATCAAGATTGCTGCAACTTGGGAAGGTATTCAGGCGGCACGGGCTCTGGAGCTAGAAGGCATTCATTGTAATCTAACCCTGATCTTTGGCCTGCATCAAGCCATTGCCTGCGCAGATGCGGGGATCACACTCATTTCGCCTTTTGTTGGTCGAATCCTAGATTGGTACAAGAAGCATGACGGCAAGGACAGCTACCCGATTGAACTTGACCCAGGTGTACTCTCAGTACGTGAAATTTATGCATATTTCAAACAGCATGGTCACAAAACCGAAGTTATGGGTGCGAGTTTCCGGAGCATCGCTCAGGTGACTGCACTTGCAGGTTGTGACTTACTCACCATTGCTCCGGCTTTACTTGCTGAGCTCTCGGAAGAAACTGGCGTCCTCACTCAGCAGCTCTCTATTGAAAATGCGAAGCAACCGCCGATTGCGTCGATCAACATGACCCAAGAGGTCTTTGAAAAAATGCACAACGACAACCTGATGGCTTTTGAATTGCTCCAAGGCGGTATCGGAGGCTTTGTTAAAGCCCGAGAACAGCTGACAAGCCAACTTCGTCAAATGGCTGGAATTCCTGATATTCACCGTTAATCTGCCAATGACTTCGGCTTATTGTCATGATGAAATAAGCCGACTGAAACAATCAATACTGATAATAACTTAAATATTTTAAGCAATACTGATTCATGGAGAGCACTTTTTGAACTCACTGCTAAGTCCAGAACTCAACTTATCTCGTAATAAAAGAATTGCAACTGTGTTACTTGTAACGATGGTTGTAATTTGGTTGATTCTACTCTTCTCCAGTCGCTTTTTCCCTCAATATAATGGTGTCATTCATATTCTCACCTTAGGGGCAGAGGCGGGTGTGGTGGGCGGCTTGGCAGACTGGTACGCCATCACAGTACTTTTCCGTGATCCGTTTAAGCATATCTGGGTACCAAAGTTTATCCGCGAACATACTGAGATCATTCCAAGAAATAAGGCACGAATCGCAGAATCGATGGGACGCTTTGTTCAAGAAAACTTTCTGGCACCGCAGATCGTTCGCAATAAGCTTGAAGCAATTGATATGTCGCTCTACGTCGCAAATTGGCTCGCAGAACCTGCTAATGCCAAGATGCTGTCTGAAGAACTTAAACGTCTGGTTCCGCGTTTCCTCAAGATTGCTCAGAACGAAACGATTAATCAATTTATCAAGCAAAGCTCCATTCAATGGCTAAGTGACACGCCCATCAATCAAGCTGTTGCACGTACAATGAAAGCTGTGTTTGACAATAAAATCCACCAAGATGTGATCAGCTTAATTTTAAATAGCGTCGATAACTGGATTCATAATAATCCAGAGTATGCAGAAGAGATTATTCAAAAAATATTGGATGAAACCGGAGTGTTCGGGCACTTGTCGCGTGGAGCAACAATTCTCGGTTTTGATGTAAAGCGCAATGTGGTTTGGGGCGTACTCCGCACAGTGCGTGATCTCAATACGCAGCCGGATCACCATATCCATTTGATGCTTAATCATTCCATCGCCCAGTGGATGACTGCACTTGAAGATGACAACTCAGAAGAATCTCAGAAACTAGAGACGTTCAAACAAAGCCTCGTGCAATCGCCAACCGTAGTTGCTTTTGGTTTTCACATCTATGAAAGCATCATGCAAGGCATCATCGAAGATCTACAATCTGAGCAATCCGCAATCAGTCGTAGTTTGCAAGGCCTGATGATGCGGATTGGCAATCAGCTCGCCTCAGATATTGCCGTGCGTCAAGCCTTAAACCATGAAATTGCCCAGTTCGCCGAATACGCAGCAAATCGCTATGCAGATACGGTGATTCAATATATCAGCGAACAAATCCACAACTGGGATACACGCGATATGATTGGCAAGATTGAATCCGAAGTGGGTGGCGACTTGCACATGATCCGTGTCAACGGCGTGGTGGTCGGTTTCATGATTGGGATTATTTTGGGTTTGGTGCGGTTTGCGATTGAAGGGATTGGGTAAGGCATCCTGTGAAAGAAATCAGGGATGGCGTTTCCGCCATCCCTCAATAAATCACCCAGCCTTCTGCAAATTTGCCAAAGTCTCGACTACACTACTCGACGTCACTTGACCTTGTAAACCATCAATCACAGCTCTCACCTGAGTACGCAGTGGCTCTTTGAGCGTATACCAACGCGATAAGACTTGTAGAATACGTGAACCCAAAATTGGATTCTTTGCATCTAAGGTCTTCGCCAAATTTGCATAAAATTGTGCACCTTCGGTTGTCCAGACTGCGACTGGATTGGTGGCAAAATTACCCGTAATCGAGCGCACACGATTTGGCGTATTGAGATCAAACTGAGGGTGCTGACTTAAACGCGTTATTTCATCGATCGTTGCATTCGGCTTACTGGCCTGCAAACCAAACCACAGGTCGATGGCTAAAGCCTCATTCTCAAAACGCTGATAAAAATCGGTAAGTTTAGCGTCATGATCGACAGCATCATAATTAACCAGTTGACGCAATGCGCCTAAACGCTCAGTCATACAAACAGCGACATCATACTGCTGACTGGCAAGAGTCAATGCATTGGCAATGCCTGCACGACTAGCAAAAGCAAGAACTGCATTGCGCAGTGCGCGCTGCCCCATAGCTTCACTGGTATCCGCATAAGGCACGATAGGCAATGCTGCATATGATGCAGACCAAAAATCTTTAAGCTCGGCAGCAATCGCATTCATCAAAGCTTCACGGATAGAACGAACTGCGACTGGGTCATAATTGCTGTCAATACGACTGGCAATGAAGGTTTCAGTCGGAATGTCCAGTAAACGTGAAGCCAGTAAAGGATCGACACTGGCGACTTTTGGAAGCGTTACAAGTAACGCTTCCAAATACGCACTCGCATCATGCCCTTGCAATAAAATACGTTCAAGCAGTTGCTGTGCGGCCTGCCACTGATTAAAACCATTGGTCTCATACTGCATCAGGAAAGCCAGCTCTTGATCTTGATAATCAAAATTAAGCAATACAGGCGCTGAAAAATCCCGCAATAACGAAACGATCGGTTGGCTTGCAATATGCTCAAATACAAAAACCTGTTTACTCTGATTCAGCATGAGAACTGTTTCGGTTTCCCCTTGTGCATCGAGCAACAACGGTTGACCTGTTTGTTGATTAAACAATGCGATCTTGACCGGAATTGGTAATGGCTGTGGTGCTGGATAGTTGGGTTTCTTCGGAATGCTCTGTGACAAGGTCAACGTGTAGCGACGTGTCTCGGCATCATAAACACCCTGTCCAGTCACAACTGGCGTGCCAGGCTGGCTATACCAAGGCAAGAAATTCCATAAGTCAGTACCAGAACCATCACTCAGGCTACCGATCAAATCCTCAACAGTGACCGCTTCACCATCATGACGACGGAAGTACTCATCAGTACCTAAACGGAAATTTTCTTCGCCCAACAAGGTCGCCATCATACGGACAATTTCGGCACCTTTATCGTAAACCGTAGCGGTATAGAAATTATTAATTTCCACAAAATGATCAGGACGCGGTGGATGTGATAACGGGCCTGCGTCTTCTGCAAATTGAGCTGATTTTAAGCTTGAGACATCGTCAATGCGCTGTACTGCAGGTGACTGCAACGTATCTGAGAAACTCTGATCACGAAATACCGTGAAACCTTCTTTCAGACACAATTGGAACCAATCCCGACAGGTAATACGATTACCGGTCCAATTGTGGAAGTATTCATGGGCAATCGTCGACTTCACATAGAAATTCGAGGCATCCGTTGAGGTCTCTGGACTGGATAATACGCAAGAGGTATTGAAGATATTTAAACCCTTATTCTCCATTGCACCCATGTTGAACTGACTTACTGCCACGATCATATAATTATCGAGATCATATGCACGGCCATAATGCTCCTCATCCCACAGCATTGAATCTTTCAGCGCTTGCATCGCGACATGGCATTTTTCAATGTCTTTCTCTTCGGTATAAATCTCAAGTGCAACAGGCTTGCCTTCCATCGTGGTAAAGCTATCTTTGAGTACAGCCAGATCACCCGCTACACACGCAAATAAATAACTCGGCTTTTTGGTCGGATCCTGCCAGATCGTATAGTGACGATCCGCACCGACTTGACCTGCTTCAATCAGATTGCCATTGGCCAACAACGTTGGATATTGATTATCCGCCTCAAGGCGCGTGGTATAGACGGCTAATACATCTGGACGATCAGGAAAAAAGGTGATTTTACGAAAACCTTCAGGCTCATTTTGAGTGCAATACATCCCACCAGATTTATACAGCCCCTCGAGTTGCGTATTATTTTCAGGATGAATACGAACTTCAGTTTTAATCGTGCATTGATCAGGAGCATTTAATATCGTGAGCGTTTCTTTATCTAAACGATAGCTGTTAGGCGCTAAATCTGAGCCGTTTAACTGTACATTGAGCAGCTCTAAATCACGACCCAGTAGCACAAGCTCACCAGCATGCAAACGTTGCATTTCCAGTGTACTAACCACAAGCGTCTCGGTATCATGAATACGAATATCCAAATCAATCGTGCTCACACCAAATACAGGTGGCTGATAATCCTTAAGATAGATAGTCGGATGTACCGCATGATCATCGGGATTGACGGCAATATTCATATTCATTAAGTCCTAATTCGTTAAATGATTTTTCACAATGTAATAAAGCAACAATGCCTGATTAAACGCGCACTTTTAACTCGTAACCACCGAACTTGCGCAAATTCAATACGCCAGTATCCAGTAACAAATACTGACCTTTGATGCCGTTAAGCTTCCCATGAATCACAGGTTTTTTATCAAAATTATGCGCCGTCACTTTCGCGGGGTAATGGTTTACCGGATAAGAAAACTCACGAATGCGCTCATCAGAAAGCATGACAAGCTCGTGTGGTGATTCTTGCTGCAATTGATCCAGTTCCACTTGGTGTTTTCCAATCAATTGATCGCGAATAGCAATTAAATCGATCGGATCAGCTGCACCTTTGAGCAACGCTCTCCAATCCGTCTTATCCGCGATATCTTGCGCAAGTAAAACCTCAACGAGACCTGAAAGTTTACGACTATTCACCTGCATAATCGGTAAGGCTTGTGTAGCCCCTTGATCAAGCCAGCGCGTAGGCATCTGGGTAATCCGCGTAATACCAACCTTGGGAGCAGATGAGTTTGCGAGATAAACAATATGGGGCTGAAAACAGACATCTAATGCCCAATCGGGTTCACGGCATGTTCCCAAATGGAAGTGACAAGTCTCGGGCTTCATCATGCACATATCGCATGAGGCCTTGCTGATTAAGCACTTATAGCAATGCCCTTGCGAATAAGACTTCGGTGTTTTGGTCCCGCAGGACAAACAAAAAATCCGACCCGTCCATTCAAGCTCGATCTCCTGACCAATGCTTGAGGTCAAAGGACAATCAAATGAACCCAAGACCAAATGATACTCAACGCTTGCAGCCAGCGTGCCACGATCTGTTTCAACGGTCTCACCTAATGCTGTGCGCATTTTGTGGCAAATGCCTTCGTATTCCATAACTTGTTCCTATTGTGCTGCTTATTGCATCGAGAATATTTTGCAAATCAGTTGCATTGTTTAATTGCGTTTTTTAATTCGGTGATCAAATAATGGGGGCGGATTTCTCTATTTTAATCGTGATTTACGTACCATTAACCAAATCGCCACTGAATAAAATGGCTTAATCTTGATGATCAGTGCATTGCAATGAGATTGAGTGCGTTATTATAGACAAAGATTGCTGCGGTACTTGATGTATCGTCATTAAATGCATCAATGATTACTTCGCAAGTCATCATAAAAAAACATGCCACCCGCAAAAGGATTTAGCCCAATGCCCTCTTCTCAATTACCTCCTCAGATTTTGCCACTGATTCATCGCTTGGCGGAGGAAAAGCCCATTGAACATGGACTACTGATCTCTCGTGAACTGGCATCACTGAAAGAGTGGAGTGCAGGATGGCCTGGAGAATGGCAACAACAAGAGCTCTGGCTGCTGACTAGCCTGCCCTTTCAGCAACGCTTTGACCTAGCAGTCATCGTGCTGGATCAAGCTTACTTAGATGAAAACACCTTCACAAAACT
The DNA here is from genome assembly GCF_046462495.1 of Aquirhabdus sp. Classification (NCBI taxonomy): domain Bacteria; kingdom Pseudomonadati; phylum Pseudomonadota; class Gammaproteobacteria; order Moraxellales; family Moraxellaceae; genus Aquirhabdus; species Aquirhabdus sp. Next base: position 287,495 of record NZ_JBKGVE010000010.1, read on the forward strand.
TGTGCCTAACTCAACCCTTGCCAACTCCCCGCACACCACAGCTACCCATGTCATCACACACGGACTTACCCATTTACGTGACTTATTGGCCAGACGTGTGCTTGTCGTTGCTTTTGGGGATCAATCTGCCGGACTGCGCGCATTAGGCTTTAGCCAAATCGAACAAATCGAAGGCTGGGAGCTCTGGCAGTTCAACATTTTAGAATACAAACAAACGCCAGACTGGCTGAACTCACGCTATTGGGCAAATCCTGAAAACTGGGGCAAATATCGCTGGTAGTCTGCAGCATGATTGATCTTGATCAATGGCTAACACTTCATACTGATACCTTATCAAAATCACCTGAATCTGCTAATATTTGCGCCATTTTCGAGTCTGTGATTGTCTACATAAGCCTTGGCAATCACATTTGACCCAATCAATCGCGAAACAATTCAGAACATCAGTCTTCTGACGTTCGTTACACTTCTTAGGAGCTCTCCACCATGGCTGGACATTCCAAATGGGCCAATATTAAGCATCGTAAAGCGCGCCAAGACGCATCGAAAGGCAAAGTATTTACCAAATATATCCGCGAACTGGTCAGTGCTGCAAAGCAAGGTGATGCAGATCCTGCAAAAAACCCAAAACTGCGTGCAGTCGTTGAAAAAGCATTGTCTGTGAACATGACCCGTGACACCATCAACCGCGCGATTCAACGGGGTGCAGGAAACACCGAGAGCGATGACCTTAAAGAAATTAGCTATGAAGGCTATGGTGTTGGCGGTGTAGCGGTTCTCGTAAACACCATGACAGACAACATCAATCGTACCGTTCCCGAAGTACGCCATGCATTTAGTAAAACAGGCGGTAATTTAGGAACAACAGGATCGGTTGCTTACCTGTTTACCCAACGCGGTGAAATTCGCTTTGATGATGTTTCACTTGAAGATAAGATCGTTGAAATTGCACTGGATGCAGGCGCTGATGATGTCGAGACCGATGACGATAGCGTCACTGTAATCACAACGCCCGAAGCCTTTGGCGAAATCCAAGATGCACTCGCTGCTGCAGGTTTAAAATCAGATAATGCTGAAGTGACGATGCACCCATCAACTCAGGCCGATATCTCCGATGTCGAACAAGCACAAAAAATCCTAAAAATGATTGATATGCTTGAAGACTTGGATGATGTACAAGATGTTTATACTAATGCCAACTTCTCTGATGCAGTAATGGCGGAATTGAATAAGTAAGAAGTGTATCTCTTATCTCTAACGCTTTACCTTTAAGCGTTAGAGATATCTTAAAACTCTAAATCACTGCCCGCGCCAATCTACTCTTGCCTTCCGCTCATTTGCATAGATTCGAGCCACGTACTGCCCAAATGGTCGTGCTAAAAGCTCGGCTTGATATGCAGCAAGTGGCTCCGGTGGAATAATATGGCTGGGCGCAACCCAAGGTGTGCCAACAGGACCAAATATCGGCGCAGCCATCGCACACACAGCAATATCCGCCAAACTAAAAGTCTTACCGACTAAATATCCTTGCTTACCATCAGCACCATTCGCAAGCAAAGCGGCTTCAATTTCATTGATCAGTTGACTTAGTTTTTGTTTGGATTGCTCGGCTTTCTCTGGGTTAATTTTATAAAGTTGGCGCATACCTTGTTTGAGTATGAATGCAGAAATCGGTCTAAAGGTGCGCATCAGACCTTTTTCACCGATGACGATATCTATGGCATATGGCTCTTCAAGCAGATATAAAAACATCCAGCGTCTGACATGATAACCAAGCTCAGTCGCTTTTTTATCAAGCTTAATTGTAGACGTACGCTCTTTGGGGGCACTACTAATTAAAGGTTTCTCCGCATACACACCATCAAGATATAGCGCAATCTCACTAGAGTCCGCAATCCATACGTTATCATCATGCAGCATCGGTAACGTATCGCTGCTGGCATGCCAACGTGTAGATAGGCGATGGCCCCCCGGAATCATGTTTCTGGCGACATAGTCGAGTTCTTTATAATCCAACAACCAGCGTGCTTTTTCACAATAATGAGACAAAGGAAACTGATACAAAGTCCGCATGGCCAAACACCCTCAAAGAAACAAAAAAGATAATGCTTAAAAATCACAGCTTAAAATGATACCGCTCAAGATGTTGAACAATAGCATATAGAGTTTGGTGTATAATACGCGCCAATTTCATATTCATTTAAACAAACATATACCCACTACTCTGGGCATTTTTTTCAATCACGTGCACAAAATAGTCAGTGCAAAATACAGCTTGCGCAAGCCTATACGGATTGGCAACTTTATACTAGATGCATCGCTATAGACGCGTCTAACACCATCATCAGGATCATTAACATGGGTTTTAATTGTGGCATCGTTGGCTTGCCAAACGTCGGTAAATCTACACTATTCAATGCATTAACTAAAGCAGCCATCGCCGCTGAAAACTTCCCATTTTGCACTATTGAGCCGAATACAGGTATCGTTCCTGTGCCTGATCCACGCCAAGATGCATTAGCTACTATCGTCAAACCTGAACGTGTGATGCCAACCACAATGGAGTTTGTTGATATCGCAGGTTTAGTCGCTGGCGCAAGTAAAGGTGAAGGCTTGGGTAACCAATTCCTCGCCAACATCCGTGAAACAGATGCGATTGCACATGTCGTGCGTTGCTTTGATGATGACAATGTCATTCATGTCGCTGGAAAAGTCGATCCCTTAGATGATATTGCCACCATCAATACTGAACTGGCACTTGCAGATTTGGATGCTGTGGCAAAAGCAATTTTGCGCGCGACTAAATCAGCCAAAAGTGGTGATAAAGACGCGATCGCCATGAAAGCGGTTTTAGAGAAAATTGAACCTGTTTTAAATGAGGGTCGTCCTGCTCGTGCAGCAGACCTATCGGATGATGAACGTAAAGTGGTTCGCGGAATGGGCCTCATGACGTTAAAGCCGACCATGTATATCGCAAACGTTGCAGAAGATGGTTTTGAGAATAACCCCCATCTCGATGCCGTACGCAAATTGGCTGCCGAAGAAAATGCAATTGTGGTCCCGCTTTGCAATCAAATTGAAGCGGAAATTGCACAGCTTGATGAAGATGAAAAATCTGAATTTTTAGAAGCAATTGGAATGGAAGAACCGGGGCTAAATCGCGTCATTCGCGCCGGTTACGCGCTGCTTGGCTTACAAACCTATTTCACCGCTGGTGTTAAAGAAGTGCGTGCTTGGACTGTGCAAGTGGGTGCCACTGCACCACAAGCAGCAGGTGTCATCCATACCGACTTTGAAAAAGGTTTTATTCGTGCCGAAGTCATCGCTTATGACGATTTTGTTGGTTTTAAAGGCGAAGCTGGCGCTAAAGAAGCTGGAAAATGGCGTTTAGAAGGTAAAACATATGTTGTGCAAGACGGTGACGTCATGCACTTCCGCTTTAATGTCTAAACACAGCGGCACCTTTTATTGATTCGTCATAGATCCCCTTGTCAAAAAGACAGGGGGGATTTTTCTTTACCCCTCAACCATACGCCAATCATCTTTGCTCTCAGCTTTCTCCGCACCATCAGCCAATAGCCCATGGCGTTTTAACATGGTACGCATCACATTACGGGTCACACCGAGTAATGCCGCACTATGCACTTGGTTCTGACGGGTGTAGCGAAAGGCCTCCTGTACAACAAGACTTTCAAAATTTTCAAATAAATCAGGTTGTGCTTGTTCAAAAGCAACACTTAATAGGCGTGCGATATCGGCAAAAGGGTCTGAGCGAGCGTCATTAGACGTGACTACCTTGGGTAAAGGCTCTTGCCAATGCTGACTGGGTTTGCTTTCAGCACCCCACCCTCCTTTCACCTTCAAATGCTCAGGTCGAACCTCCGACGTCTCCGCAACCAATAACGCAAAGTGGATGACGTTCTCAAGCTCGCGGATATTGCCCGGCCATGCATAAGCCAGCAGTGCTTCCCGCGCATCACTGGTTAAATGAGCGGTGCCGATGTTCATCCGCTTGCTGTATTGTTTGATGAAGTGATTCGCCAGTGGCAGAATGTCACCCGGTCGCTCACGCAGCGGCGGCAGGTGGACTTGGGCGATGTTGATGCGATACAGCAGGTCACGCCTGAAATGCCCAGCATTTACGGCGGCATCCAGATCAACGTTGGTCGCAGCCACAAAACGCACATCCACGGGGATTGGTTTACGCGAGCCGATACGAACCACTTCTCGCTCTTGCAGGACGCGGAGTAGTTTGACTTGCAGATGCAACGGCAGGTCGCCAATTTCATCAAGGAATAAGGTGCCCCCTTGTGCGGCTTCAAACCAGCCTTCGCGGCGACCCGTTGCGCCGGTAAAGGAGCCTGCTTCATGACCAAACAATTCACTCTCGGCCAGTTGGTCGTTAATAGCCCCACAATTGACGGCGAGGAATGGCCCCTTGCGGCCACTGAGTTGATGGATGTGGCGAGCGACCAGTTCTTTGCCTGTACCAGTCTCGCCGATGATCATGACGGGGGCTTCGCTGGGCGCGAGGCGCTCAATCAACGTCAGCAGACGACAAGACACTGGATCGGTAAACACCAGTGCTTTGGCACGGATGCTCAGCGGCTGAGCATTGCTGCCTTCAAGCGATAGGACGATGGGTCGGTGCCACACTTCATCTCTCATCAGGGTATCCAATATTAGCTAGTGATGTAATATTCAAGCAGAATTTCTAATTAATATAGTAATTCACGAAAACACTTGAACTTATACATATTGCTTTATTGTATATCGCAGTAATTACTATCTTTTCAACAAAATAGAACCAAATGGAAAAATTAATATCCATACTTTTCAGTAAACTAAGTAATAGATCACTCCAGTCATACCATGTGATCAGGTTAAAACAATAACTTAGATTAAAATTTCATATGCAGTGTGGCCCGGAGTTCACGTGGCTCTCCAGGATGAACCGTAATGCCACTCGGAACTACTGGGCTTGTTGGAGTAACTTGATAGTCTTGCTGATAGGCAATGTCATAATATTTACGGTTAAACAGGTTCAAGATATCTACAGATAATGACAATCGTGGCGTCAGCTCACGCTGTACCCGCAAATTGGTAATCGTGCTTGAAGGGGTCTTCAGTTCACCATCTTGTGATAAGGGATAACCACCGATATAACGTGTTTCGAGGCTCGTTGACCAACCGCCTTGATTACGTAATGTTGCCCGTAGCAGACCCACTTTACTGACTGCATTCGGAATTAAATTACCGATGTCTCCATTAGCATCTTTATCAGCATAACGTGCATGTGTCCACGCAAAATCGGCATCTATCAATAACCACTTATTCACAATCATGTGATTATTCCACTCGATACCATAGCGTTTACTTGCACCATTAGGTTCTGTTGTACCTGCTTCTGAAACATACACCAACTCTGAATCACTATCTAATCCCCAAACCGCAACAGAACTCTGCAAACCATCGATGATCTCAGTACGCAGCCCAATCTCCCTCCCTGTACTGCCGACCAATGCCGGAACCGACTCGACTGGCTCACCTGTTCTCGCATCCACCTGATTAATCACGCCACGCGCATCATTACTATGTATCCCTTTGCCATAATTTAAAAACAGTTCTGTTTTCTGCCATGGCCCAAAAATTAAAGACAGTTTTGGCGAAAACTTAGTCCCTGTGGCATCGCCACTATTAAGTGCGTTGGTATGTGAATCACGATTCAATTGCAGACGATCTTGACGTCCACCGATGACAAACTTAAACCACGGTGTCCACTGCGTGGTATTTTGCAGATAAGCACCTAGCAAGGTCTCATTGATCTGATCATCTGTGACAAGGCTTGTTCGAATACGCTTGTCGGTATTAGCTAAACCGACATGCGTTGTATCATAACGAAGTTGTAAACCGGCCTCAGTCGTTGAAGGCAAGCCAAATAGGCTTTGTTTCCACCCTTGGACAAGCTGTCCGCCATAATAATTACGTGTTTCAAACTGCTCAAATTGATCCCCTTGAATCGGGTTTGATTCAAAGAAGGTGAAATTCGACCATAACTGTAGGTGATAACGCTGGGCAAATGCAGATACTTTGCTATACCCCTGTTCATCATCACGATGCCACTCTCCCGATAAGATGGCGCGTGTTGAGTCACCGCCATCACTATCATCTAATGCCGCATAGCGTCCGATCTGTCCAGACTCAATCAACTCTAGAGGCACCTGATCCGTAGAGTGCCAATGTGCCTTATAACCGACCCCATCAATTGACCATCCCTGACTGGCATCCCCATCGCTCAGCTTAAGCAATCCATTAATTTTATGAAGTTTTTCAGGAGACTCCCAGGGACCGTCATTTTGTAATAGCTCAAGCCCTCCCAGCACCGTTGGACCACTTTGATTAGCGGATAGATGTGTCGATCCCGCTAATAATGCCCGACGATAATTATCAGCACCCTCGGTTAAATCAAGAATATTGTGATCTAGACTGTTGCGATACTTAATATTGGCAGAGCCAGCAGATGAAAAATCCCCATTTTCTGCAAAATAAGGACCTTTGCGATAATCTATGCGCTGTACCAGTTCAGGAATCAAATAATTAATATCGGTATAGCCCTGCCCATGGGCATTGGTTGGAATGTTGACTGGAACGCTATCGATGCTCGTCGCAAAGTCAGTCCCATGATCTAAGTTATAACCCCTTAAAAAATACTGATTAGCTTTGCCATCACCCGAGTGCTGAGACACCACCATACCAGGAACACTTTCTAAGACCTCGCCAGGTCTAAGAATCGGAATATCGGTGAGTAGATAACCATTAATCACGCCTTGCGATGCCGCATCAGACGTACCTACCCCATTTTTATAATGTGACCCAGTGACAGTGATCTGGGATACTGCATTATCATCAGCAACAGCAAAACTGTTCAATGCCCAAAGTGCAATCGTCAGTGCCGAGAGCTTCAATCTTGTAGCCATCAATTTAATTACCTAATGTAGAAAAAAAATAAAAATGTCAGCAATGAGCATTCCCCCACGACCACTGCCGACACAGGTTTGTTTAATTAATATTTAGTTTTAAACACTAGTCCGATATAACGACGCGCGCCGATGCCGTCATAACCAACAGGAGAGGAATTACTGAAGCCATTGATACTCGTCGTATATTTGGTATCAAATAAATTCTTAGCGATCAGATCAACTTCGAATTTATTTTTGTTGTAATTGCCAACCACACCGATTCCACCATCAACCAAGGTATAACCCGCTTGACGACCATATATAGATAGTTGTGACTCCAGATTTTGGGACGTACGCGCAACGGCATTGACATAACTATGGAAGCTCAAACCACCAAAGCCCAAATGAGTCTGGTAATCTGCTCCAACCACACCCGTGACTTTCGGAGCCCCGACAACTTGTTTACCAGTGTTATTACAGACAGCCACACTGACGATTTCAGCAGGGCACGTTGCGGTAGACCAATCAGAGTAAATCGCATCGTTATAAGCAAGAGAGAAGTTCAAATTAAGGTCATGCGATGCAGCGTAACTTCCTTCAACTTCTACACCACGTGCACGAATTTCAGGAATATTCCCGAGCACAGAGCTATAACCTGTCGATGACGTAGAATCCAAAATACTGGTTGTCGCTTGATAATCTTTCACCGTGGTTTGATACAAATTGACGTTTAGCAACAAGCGTTTGTCCAAAAGTAAGCTTTTGACACCCAGTTCAAAATCCAAGGATTTTTCAGGGTCGACGTTCAACGGTGTGCCATTCGACTTAAATTGAACTGAGCCTGATTTCTGACCTGATGAGGCTGAAGCGTATAGCAAAACATCTTTATCAAGCTGATAGCTCGGACTCAACAACCAAGAGACAGAGTTATTGTTGATATCTTGCCCATGAACTAAGCCATAAACAGTACCAAGCTGTGATGCACGAATTGCATCAGCAGCAGCATTCCCTGTTGAAACCAGTGCGGATCCATCATAGAAACTGGCATTTTTTTGGCTATCACTACTCTTCTTTTCATTGGTATCACGCAAACCAAAGGTCAATGTTGCCTTATCATTCAAATGCCAATTGGCCTGTCCAAAAGCGGCAACGCTATCCGTTTGTGGAGTCGTCAGCGTGGTGGAATACACTTGATTAAGAGATGAACTGAGTAAATATTTATTCGACTTCAGTGAACTGTATTGGCTATTCGACGCATAAAATGCACCTGCATCTTGACCAAATAATGTACGAGATGTCGATTCAGTTGAGTCATGCAAGTAATACAAGCCCACCTGATAATCCAGCACTTTACTTGGGGCAGAGGTTAAGCGGAACTCTTGAGAGAATTGTTCGTGATCAACTAATGTACCACCCTGATTTATATCAAATTTAGTTTGATCACTGTCATTGTTCGCATCAAAATGCAGCTTACGCCCTGCTGTAATGGACGTGAGGGTCAAATCACCTAGATCCCAATCAATCGTCAAAGACTCGCCACTGTTATTGGTGATCAATGGTCGAAGCTGCGCGACATCGATTTCATTCCAAGACCGATCACCGACTACTGGCACATAACCGCCAAAATAATCACGTGCTAATCGAGAGGTATAGGTCAGTTTATTGGATGCCGTGCGAGACGATCCATCCGCAAAAGTCAGCGGATCAATCATAAATGGCTTGGTGTTGCTGTATTCTTTGCTTTGCGCTTCATCCAAATTCAGTCGGATATTCAAATTTTCAGTTGGCTTCCATAAAAACTGTAAGCGACCACCGAAGCGATTTTTCTCATGGACATTACCCCCCAAAGGGCTAATATTTTTTAAATCGCCCTGCTGCTGATCAACAAATACGGAGGCACGATATGCTAAAACATCATCAATCAAAGCATCGGATCTTGATGCCTTCAGTTTAAGTGCCTCTTTATTCAAGCCTCCTTCAACCTCAAATGAGCCTTGCGGTTTAAAGCTGGGTAACTTACTGACATAGTTGATCGCACCCATCGTCGTGTTCTTGCCCAGCAACGTTCCTTGTGGTCCACGTAAAACTTCAACACGATCCAGATCGGTGAAATCTTGATAAGACATCCCCACATGAGATAAGAAGACATTGTCGACAATCACGCCGACTGCAGCCTCCATATTGTCATTCCCACTGGCCTTTCCTATCCCCCGAATGGAAATCCCCGTACGGCGTGCATTCGGTGTAGTTGCAGTGAGTCCTGGCGCTTTACGAGTCAAATCATCGACGCTTACGATGCCATCTCGATCAAGCTGTTTACTCCCAATCACCGAAACAGGTACGGGTATATTTTGTGCAAGTTCTTCACGATTACGAGAAGTCACAACAACAGATTCAATCTGTTGAGATGTATCGGCATCTGGCGTGATACTGATACTGTTTTGAGACTGTGTATTATTACTCGCTGGAGCAACATCCCCTTCTGCTCCAAAACTCAACCCAGGAACTCCCATGGATAAACTAGCAAGCATGACTGCAGAAGATAATAAATTGCGCTGAAAACGTTTATGTAAAGTTTGATCGTTGGAAAACATCGTAAATCCTAATGGCTTATGAAAACGGGATAAGCCTATGGATTGCAACGGGTATGCCACTCTTAAAACTTTATCTACATGAAATTTATATTATTATTTTATAAACACTTAGTTAAGTAAAAAATCTACTGAGCAGTCAAATAAAAGAATTTTCAGACTTTTGATCAAATCTAAATGTTGTGATTTACACAGTGTTACATATCAAAATGTTTGATCTACAACAGTTGGTATAGCGAAAATATTAGCTATAGAACCATCTTCGTATAGCGATAAGCACAAGAAAGTCCCTTTTAGTATCTCTCTAAAAGGGACTTATCTTCGACCAGTAATTGATAGGAATAATACCGTTCTAATCGTTATTCAAGCCCTTTAGAGCTTGGATTTAAAGGTCACCCCAAACCAACGGGGAATATTAGGCGTGTAAGTATTCCAACCATCGGTATGGTAGCTTGTGTTGAGTAGGTTCTTCACGACAACCGAGACATCAAATAACCCATCTTTTCGTCCAATACCGACGCCCATATCTAGCAACCCATACGCATCATAAACATCGTAGGATGAAGGGCTGGTCGCATAACTACTGGTAAATTTATAATCTGCACTGGTATGAAAAACTTTATCCCCAAAGACCGACACTTTATAATCTGCAGCCAAATTTGCAGTGAATTTGGGGGCATTGCTTAGCACACTACCTTTCGCGTTATAGTACTTTTGAAAGACTTTTCCTGTGCTATCCACTTCATTGGGCTTAGCCAAGTATGTATCTTTAGAATAGTACGCATCGTTATACGCAGCCGATAAACTTAGCGTTAGATTCTGTAATCCCGTGTACGCCGCATCAACTTCAAGCCCCTTGACCCGCACCCTAGGCAAGTTTCCAACTACGCTCTGAAACTGCTGCGCATCGGCAAGTGGTACATTAGGATTACTCGCTAAGAATGCTGCTGTTCCGATCGGATCAGGAATATTGACTGTCGTTTGGAAATTCTTAATATCATTCAGAAAAATGTCCGAATTGATGGTCAACGTATTATTCAATAAATTTAGACGTAAGCCCAATTCATAACCGTTGGTCTGCTCTTTATCAACCGTGGACGTCGTCCCATTGACCGCAAACTGAGACATCCCTCCTTTCTCTCCGTACTGTAAAGTGCCATAGGCTGAGACCGTATCATTAAATTTATTCGTTAAACTAGCATTCCAGCTTTTAATATTGCCTTCCCAAGCTGGCGCATCCGTCACAGGGTAAAGTGATGCAGGTGTTAGTGTACCGTTACGAACCTGAGCTCCAGAAAGTAACTGATTCTGCTGCGCCGTACTTAAGTTGGCCCAAGTCGACCCGAAATATCGTGCAGCAAGCCGATCAGCAGCTGCAGCGCCCCCTTTGGCAATGGCTTTGGTACTTGAGCTATTCCCAAAAGCAGTCGTGAAATCACTGCCTACACCCGGATCCAGTAAAAGCACGCCTTGGGATGTTTCACGATCCTCATGAGAAAAACGGACGCCAGTATTCAAAGTTAAAGGATCGCTTAAATGCCAATCGGCTTGCGCAAATAAAGCCGCACTCTTATTTTTGACATAAGTTTGCGTGCCTTTATAAGCAAAATTCAATGAGTCTTTCAGAATCGTCTGGCCTGAACCAGTTGCTGCAAGGCTGTTATATAACGCATCACTCGCTTGGAATGCACCAGCATCATTGCCATAACGCGTACGGCTAATCGAATCGTTATCCGTATTTAAGAAATATAATCCAGCGAGGTAATCAACAAACTTTCCTTTTTCCGAAGATATACGAAACTCTTGGCTAATCTGCGAATAATCCGTAATATACCCCCCGCTCTTGGTAATATCAAAAGGTGTTCCTTCATCATTTGCTGCACTAAACCAATGGCTCCGATAGCCTGTAATGGATTGCAGGTCATGGCCCGCGACATGCCAATTTAAATTAAGCGTTGCACCTTTCGACCCAGTAATGATGGCACCGTTATTATCGACATCCACAGGGTTGTTATAGTAATCACGCGTGGTACTCCATAACGTCGGATCTGTATTAAACCAAGGTCGCAGATACTTCTTATAAGTCGTATCTACTGAAGCCACTGGACGCGCTACGCCATCACTAAATACGGTAGGCTCAGGATGTTTTACGGTTAAACCATTGACGAACTCACTGCCTTTAGGCTGATTTTCAAGGCTCAGCTTCGCAGTAAAATCATCGGTTGGTGTCAGTAAAAATTGCACTCGGCCAAAAGTGCGATCAACGTTTTGATAACTTGCTCGCCCTTTCAAATCGGGGAAGGTATTCCCATATGCGCCGTCGCCCTGTTCACGCTGAAAAGTTCCCCGCCAAGCCAAAAGATCGTCAATCACCGGGCCACCCACCACAGCAGAGGTGATCAATCGGTTCCACTCACCATAGGTCAAAGCAAAATTAGCTTCTGGTGTGAATGTCGGTGCTTTGGTATTAAACGTAATTCGGCCAATATTTGAGGGCTTTCCCCCTTGTGTCCCTTGAGGTCCCCGGGTCACATCAACCGTATCGATATCAGTAAAGACATAGCCATTAACCAACGGGGTATACCCTAGGCTTACGCCATCGAGTACGGTACCAATCGTTGGGTCAATTTGATCACTTGAACCCGTTGTAATCCCCCGTAAAGTCAGACTACCCGTTCGAGGGTTACCATAGTTAAAGTTGACATTACCCACTCGTCTAAGGACCTCAGTAATATTATTAGCACCCAAATGATCCAACTCCTCACCCGAAACAATGGAGACCGATTTAGGAACATCCTTAAGGTTCTCGAGCAAGACTTTCTGTTTACGCTGACGCTTACCCGTGACCACAACGCCATCAATTTTTTGTGCCTCTTCTTCCTCTTTTTTGACTTGCTGATCAGGCGATGATGCTGGAACATTTGTATTTGATGCAGCCAAATCTGTCTGAGGATTGTTCTTTTGTTGGCTTGCAGCAAGCTCCTTCTTTAGTTGCTCAATTTGAGACTTTAAATCAGCTACGACCGAATCATCTGCGGCATAGGATATTTGACTTGCTGAAAGCTGGAATAATGTTGCCAACACCGCAAAGGTAATTGGCTTATAATTAAAAGACGATACCTTCTTACTCTTTCCCGGTAAAAATTCATTAACATAAGTTTTCACGACAAAATAACTCCACAATAATAATTTATTCAAGAATTATTGCAACCTGCGTACCAATATTTACATAAAAAAATAAATTCATAGACAAAAATAAATCATTGTAAATTAAGAGATAATTTATAGATTAATTTTAATAACTTGTATATAAATTATATAGATGAACTTAAATCAACAAAAAATATTACCCTTGATGTTTTTTGTACACTTTTAAAACATCTAAAGATCGTAAAATATTAATATATTTTTTTCTGTTTATCATATAAAAATAATTTATAGAGGCTATAAATAACTAAACCATGAATTCTATAGAATGCGCTTCAATATTTTAATTAAAATCATTTTTGGGGTAGGGGGACATAAAATTGAAATCCAAACAAATATGGGATTTACCCACACGCTTATTTCACTGGCTACTTGTCATTGCGATCATCGGGGTATTTATCAGTGAAAAACTCAATGCGATGGATTTACATCGTCAATTCGGCATCGCCATTGGCGGATTATTGGTATTTAGATTGGTGTGGGGGATCATTGGAGCTAGGCATTCTCGATTCACGGCTTTTTTCCCGACGCCCACACGCTTAAAACTTTACATACAAGGGAAATGGACAGCTGAGGGACATAATCCCCTCGGAGCACTTGCTATATTGTTGTTGCTTAGCATACTAACTATACAAGTCGCTACAGGGCTATTTGCAAATGATGACAGCACATTCTTTGGTCCACTGGCTCAACTCATCAATAAAGAAATCAGCGACCGTTTAACCCATGTCCATCGATTCCTAGAGTATCTGATCATCGGTTGGATCATCGTACATTTAATCGCGATTAGCATTCATGTCTGGATCAAAAAACATCCCATTCTCAGGCCGATGATTACTGGAGGAAAAAGCCTTTCTGAATCAATAGATAAAAAATATCTCGGCAGAGCTATTGCATTAATCCTATCAATCTCTATTGCAATATTCGTGACCTACATCATGACCGGTTCTTGGATTTCTAAGCCTCAACCGTTAGCTATCACCTCAACACCAAATTTCTAATTCAACTCAGATAGAAGAGAGTGTACAGACCCTCTCTTCTATCAACGCTTAGTTATTCTTTGCTCTAAAATTATCGTGACACCCTTTGCAAGTTGCCGATAGCTTGGAATACTGATCTTTAATTGCCTCTTTATTTCCAGTTGCAGCAACTACGGCTAGCGTATTGGCTTCCTTATTAAAGTTCCCTGCTACTTCGGCTAATTTACTGGCATAGGCAGGATCAAAGGCTTCAGCTTTGAGCTTGGTCTCATGAAAGCCAGTCCCTTGATCGGTTCCTTTAACATATAAAGCCCCTAAACCAGAGTTTGCAATCGCTTGAATTGCATTGGCTGATTTGATCACGTCTTCTTTATTAAATGTCCCTGATGGATCAAGCGCTGCTCTGATTTTGGCGCTATTCCATCCGAGAAAAGCATAAGCAGCCTGTCTTGATTTAATAATCTCTTCAGGTCGACTCTCCGCATAAACAGTCCCAGCAACAACAAGTGCACAAAAAACAGCAATAAGATGTTTTGTATTCACGAAGTCCCCCTTTTTTATAAAACTTTATCAAGTCATAGACTGATATTTATTAACAATTGGTGTATCGAAAGAAATTTTGAAATACTTGAAGAATGTCACCCAATAAAACCAATACCTTTAAGTGCCGGTCTCATGGAGTGACAAATCATTCATTTAGTGTTTTACGCCTTGCCCAAAGCCACCATTGTTTTCAACGCAGATCCGCTCATCGCGCTCAATGATCGGTTCTCCTCCTTTGGCATCACGTGTATTCAGCAAAACCTCAAAGTGCCAGCCATTTGGCTTATCCTTCGCGGTATAGCGACGTGCTGGAATAGTTACTGTCCAAGGCCGGGTATAAACCGTAGGATCAGTCACCAAGGCTTGATAGGTATAACGGCTACCATCATTGGCAAAAATATACTTTTCTTGAATATGGACATTTTCACTGGAGAAATCTCCAGTACGACTAAAACGCGCTTTACCATTGTTATTCGTCACATCAACAACCAGCGTATTGCCCTCCCAATGCCCACGCGAATCCGCATTCCACAACTTAATATTTTCGGGTAAGTGTGGCTTACCATCTAAGTGGATCACACGTGTTCCGGAGCTAAATAGAAAGACCACATAACCTGGATACTGACGAATCTCATAACCGTGCCAGTAAAAAGACTTGGGCACACCTGCGGGTGCACATCGTGCCAATGGCTCAATATACTCAGGCTTAATAGCATTAAAGAAATATTGCAAAAACTCTTGCTGCTTTGCACGTGCCCACGGCTGATAAGGGATCTCTCCATCAGCAGGATCACTTACACGACTTGGTGCACGATCAGCACGAGTCCCCTTAGGCGGGTGGCCTTGTGGATCACCTGGAATTCCGCCTTGTGGATCAGTAAAATTAGCATGGTTTGAAACTGTATTGGACCAATGTCCCTGCACATCAGGCTGCCCATCTGCTAGACGCGGACCTGTCCACCGCCCCTCTGGGACATTGACATACTTTTTCTCCCAGCGGATGCTATCGCCTTCAGCTTTTGGCTTTGACTCTGACGAAACAACTGGTTTGGCTACAACAACAGATGCGGCTTGGCCGTCTTCAGCAGCACTGACGGCTAGCGGAATAAGGACCAACGTACTTGCCACCAAGCATTTCTGCTTTAGGCTCTTCATTTTTTTCATGAATTCCTCACTTCATTTGTCTTTCAATTATTGAACCATCGCGTGGATTGATCACTGCTTGGGAAATGGGTAGTACTGGTCGTAATCGAGCGTATAGCAGTAGTTTTCGATCAACTGGAAGTCCTTCTCACGGTGGCGATGGAGAATGACGCTGAGAGACCAAGGACGGCTATAGACTTTGGCATCATCCAAAGTTGCTTTATATTCAATCGTATTTGCATCAATGAACTTCCAACGCTCAACAACATGCAGGGCATCACTGTGGAAATTTCCAGAACGATCTAGCCATGTCTGGTCGTTAAAATCTTTGACGTCAACCACCAACGTATCACCTTCATAGTGCCCACGAGAGTCACCCAACCACCAATCATTTGCATCGACATCGTCGGGATGATTCGTATCATTGGTATAAACTGTGCGTACGGAATCACCGAATTGATAAAGGATGGTCAGATCCTGCTTGCGCTGAAATATTTGAAAAGGTTCGGGATAATAAGTTCCTCGAGGCACACCCAAGGTAAAACACTTCAAACGAGGATCATCAGTTCCACGCGCTTCAAAGTTCTTTTTTCGTTCTTCAAGCGCAGCTGGCAAGTATGGAATCGTGCCATGACCTTCAATGACTCCTGCACTGGGCGGGGCATCTTTACGTGTCGAATGAGGCTCCAAGTCATATTCCGCAGCACTGGTTGTTTGCCAAATTCCAGAAAAATCAGGTTTGCCGTTTGCAAGTCTAGGAATTAATGTTGGACTTAACGCCCGACTCGCAAGTTTTTCCGCCGCATAGCCATGAATAGGCAAAGCAAAGCTACCCAATGAAAGGAGAACACTAACGATCAAACTATTTTTTAGTGTGCTACCAAATGATGTCTTTATCGCTAAATGAGGCTGTCTATTCATCATTGTTTTGCACCTGCGGTTGTCGGCGCATCACCCGCTCCACCGGTTTGAAACACGCGGCCATCTGCTAAAGTGACGGTTGAAGCATAGGCATAATTTTGTCCGCTCTTTGCACGGAATCCATCCACGACCACGACAGTGCCAACAGGAAGAGTCGTCTTGTTTAATCCTTTTTCTTTCAAAGAAAATGGCGCACCGAACTCAAATCCCCAGTTCGTGACTTTGCCATCAGCATCTTTAACATCAGCATATAGCCAACTGTGTGGATTGACCCACTGGGCTTTGGTCACTACACCGGTGAGATGAATGGGTTGTTTACCATCATATTCTGCCGCGAAGGCATGATGAGCAGATGCAGACTGCGAACCTGCAATCGCAAATAGAATTGTAGCGACTGCAACGGATTTAACAAAAGACCTGTTAAAGATATGGTCAGGTGATCGGGTAAACATGGCTTATCTCCTTGAGAGTGGCGAACCTATGGCGTAATCGACAATAAACACTCCCTCAGCAAGTGTTTAAAAATTACGCGGGATATGCCTACGGAGCAAAGCCTATGCCAGTGCTTTAATCGAATCCTTTTTAATAAATTAGTGTGTCAAAAAATAAATAATATTAATTAAATCAAATAAATATAATTTTAAAACTTAAAAAGGAAATAATTTTCAATAGTAAATGATGAGATTAGGCGTATTTTTATGTTGATAATTCAGCAAAAAAAGAGGGTTTAATGTTGAGTTATGGACACTACTTAATAACGACAAAATATAAACAAAATCAGTTTAATGCACTCATAAATAGAACATATTTCGTTATCAAAATAATGATGCCTCACAACAAAAAATCCTCCGGCCGAAATAGCAAGAGGATTCAAAATACGCAGGACTTGAAGAAAGGAGATATAACGAAAGGGCAAGCAAGGATCTATGCCGCCCTTCATCTTGCGCACATCCTGTAACTCGACTTAGAAACTTACTTCACTCGGCTCTGAATTGCATTTAAACCCGCTATCGCACAGGCTTCATCCTTTTCACTGCCTCGCGCCCCCCCAACACCAATCGCGCCAATAACCTCATCACCAATCTTAATCAAGACCGCTCCAGCACGGGTATTGAAGTTAGGGTTTGCCGCCAACTTCTCACTCAATTTGCTATCTGTTTTGACCAAATCGGCTACTTTTGAAGATGATGCTCCAAAAGCCAGTGCTGTAATTGCTTTATTTTGGCTGGACTGTACACCACGTGATGATGCACCATCCGAGGCAAGTAAAACTTTAAGGAAAGAACCTGAATCAAGCACGCTCACAGATATTTTTTGATCGAGTGCCTGACAGGTATCAATCGCTTTCTGCGCAGCTTCAAGTGCTAGCGTCAGGGACGGACCGCGGGCTGCCAGTTGAGCCTGAACTGCTGTTGGAGCCGGACTTGGTGCTGGAGCACTTATGGCATCTGCCGCAGAACAAGATACCGCTATCGGTAACAAACTTGCCAAACACAATGAATAATATTTCATGCTTTACCAAAACTCCTAAATGGATTGGTGGACTAAAACTTTGCTAAACAAATGGGTAGAAATAGAGAATCTCTGTCACTGTAATTATTGTTTAGTTGCTTGGTCATTTATTGTTTCGTTTTTGCTGAAGGTGGATACCAGAAAGCAACATGGCACCCTTCACAAGCACGCTCAAGTTGACCACCGACATTAACAAACTCTTCGGGATCCTTTTTTTCAATTGCCCTTAGTGTTTTGATGGATGCCAACTGGAATGCCAAAGCCTTATCCCTGAATTGATCAAAATGAGCATCAACCTCTTTTTGAATCCCTTCTGGACCAAGTACACCTTCGATGCCTGTATCGCTTGTGATCTGACCCGGGTTAACCACTCGCCGCCCCTTGAGCGCCAGTAGATTCGCAGATTCGGTTAATAAGATTGCCTTTTGACGTAAAACCTCCCACTCAGCATCATTTTTGGGTCGACGCTCCTCGATACCAGCCTTGGTCACAATTGTGCCGACTGAATCCCATAGACTATCCGCTGTAGGATCCACAATCGTCAGCATCAAATCATGAACGCTAGCTACGGGTTGGGGGAGCTCAGAGGATGTTTGAGCGTTAGACTGTGGCTTCTTCTGACAAGCACTGAGCGGCCATAAGGTAAAAAGTGCAAGTAATGCAACTGCTGTCTTTTTCATATTAGCCCTCATACAAATCCAATCGCACGGCCCGCAAAGCCCGTCGCAAACCAAAGAAAAACTGAAAGCACGGCAACCACTTTGGTTGAAATGAAATAAGACGGCTGGCGCAGAAAAAAACGTTTAAAAATGACAAACTGCACGACAATTGCAATTGCCAATAAAATCAATTTAATCGGAAAAGCACGATTGGTAAAATAGTGCGTTGCACTCGTCAAAAACAATAAGCTGCCACTGATAATTGCACCAATAACGCCAATCCATGTCACCTTAAAAAATAGCTTCCCAAGGCGCTCGTTACTCTCCCCAATGGGTAACAACCCCAAAGCATGGAAAGCCAATACAATGATTGCTGTCAAGACCGTCAAGATACTGAAAACATGAACAATCTGAAAAATAATGACCCATACATTATCAATACTGATAAAAAACTGGCCTAACGGGCTTTTCTCGTAGGCATGAACGATATCCAAGGCACTCATAATGATTTACTCCTGCTTCAATCAACCATGTGGAATAAAATAAGGAATTAAGCGCCCCGAGATAATCACGAGAGACCATAGCCCTAAAGAAATTCCGCCAGCCCATTTATCTCGCGCTACACTATCCGTCCCTTTAAATATCCAAGCCCTAACCGTTTTAAACTCAAAAATCACCGCGTTGATGCCAGCTAAAAGAATGAAGAGCAACTTAAATGCAAAAGGTGGACTCGATAGAATGCTTGCAGCTTCTGACGCCAACAGAACAATACCTGTCAGAAAGGCCCCCACGAATCCCCATAGTAACCATGGTCTTAATTGCTTTAACAATTGCTCTTTAGGGATATCTGTCAAAATGAGCCCTAATAATCGCAAATCGATGATTGCCAAAAGTCCAACGGACAAAGCAAGACCAAGAAGATGGGTACCTTCAAGTAGAGGAAAAGCATACAGAGACTCATGCAATGCTGTAGCAAGCTGTGAATCTTCGATACGTTGAGCATATTCAATAAGCTGAGACATGGCTTTATTCACATAGTTAATCGTTATACGTTGAAGTGATCTGGCAGGCCTCTTTTTTAAGTTTAAGGCCCGCCTCACCCATCTTTTTTAAGCGATCGGCTTTAATAAAATTATTGCGCAGCCTTCGCACCTGCATCAGCAGATGGCTTGGGTTCTGGCTTAGTCACTTTGATCAAAGTACCGCCTTCAGCTTCATAATCCTGCACGCCAATTGCGCCAGCGACTCTGAAACCTTTGCTCGCTAAAAAGTCTGCCGCTGGGCCTGCACGTCCCGCATGATTGGATACCGTGACAACCGAACGGTCTTTAGGGATATAAGCCAGACGATTTTCCAAATCTTTAGCTTGAATGTTTAAATAGGCAGGGAAAGCACCAACACTGGATAATTCATCTGGGCGACGAACATCAACGATAACCAACTTCTCGGGTTGAGCAAGCAGTGCATCGATCTGGGCACGATTGAGTTTCGGTGATTTTGCAGTGTATGCATGTTCAGCAGGTTGTTGCGGTTTTGCAGCTTCGGCATCTGCAGCAAAAACATGGCCTGTAGCAACACTGATTAATACAGATAAAACAATAGGGGAAAATTTATTCATAGCAATGCTCTCAAAATTAAGTCATGGCGCAATCAAAAACTACTTCGCAAAATGAAAAGACCGTCAAAAGTTGACTGGTTATTTTTGCGATACGTACTCCAACGTTGCATGCGTTGTGCCAGCTTGGTTTTCGAGATCACGGCTGCAATATTGGATTCAAATGGATAAACTAAATATTTGATTTAAAATTACTTAACATAAATTTATATTGAATATTCTTCTATATCACCAAGTGTGATAAGAATCGAATGCATACTGATGTTTGGGATGCAACAAAGAATGTTTAATACTCAACATTCCCACTCAATGGATGTGATGCTTTATCAGCAACGATGATGGATTAATATAAGCGCTCGGTTTGATACTATTCTGGACGTAAAAAATCCCTCGGTAGAAATACGGAGGGATACCATGCAGCGCTGTTTGAAAACAACCAATCACGTCATTAAATTGATTGATTGCCCAAGTCAGGTTCGTAAGTTTTTTTCAAAGAATGCAATGGTTCGATCCCAAGCCAACTTTGCAGCAGTCTCATCAAATCTTGGCGTAGTGTCATTATTAAAGCCATGTTGTACATCAGGGTAAATGTAAGCCTCATATTTGACATGCGCAGCTTTCAGTGCCGTCTCATAGGCTGGCCATCCAGCATTAATACGCTCATCTTGACCTGCATAATGCAAAAGCAAAGGGCTTTTAATCTTAGCGGCATCTTCTGCCGTAGGTTGCGCCCCATAAAAAGGAACTGCTGCACCTAAATCACTAATTCGTGTTGCCAAGAAGTTTGCAATCCCGCCACCATAACAAAAACCCACCACGCCCACACGCCCATTGCCATCAGGGAGTTTCTTTAGTACATCAGCAGCAGCAAGGAAGTCCTCTTTTGTTTTAGACTGATCTAATTTTGGAAATAACTCACGCGCTTTATCTTCATCGCCCGGATAGCCCCCTAAAGGAAATAAGGCATCAGGTGCAAAAGCAATAAAATTGGCCAATGCAAGCCTGCGGGTAATATCTTCAATATGAGGATTTAGACCTCGATTTTCATGAACGACAAGCACTGTAGGTCGCTTTTGAATTGAAGCTTTTGCGGGTTTTGCAAGATAACCACGTAACTTGCCATAACCATTGGGCGATGGAAACTCCTCAAAAGACGTTTTGATGCGCACATCATCTTCAGCAACTTGCTGAGCCAGTGCAAAGTTTGGACTTAAAGCAGCCAAATACCCCGTCGCTGTTGCACCTGCAAGCGCATACTTTCCAGCTTTTTCTAAAAAACTGCGTCGACTAATGCCGCCATGAACATAGCGATCAAACAGCTCAAGTACTTCAGGAGGAAAGTCTGACACTGTTTTTCGAGTTAAATGATCGTTTGGCATAAATGATCCTTAAACATAATTGAATAGAACGATTGTTATTAAAAATGCATACCGCATGCCATTTATTCAATAATCAAGGGCATACAGACTTCAGATTCAGAATATGTTCATGTAAACCTTATCTATTTTTATCTCATCTAGCCGTTATTATGTGCTAGCTAATCAAATAAGCCCTCTAAAATGCTTCCTTTTTTGTTGTTTTTTAAACAATCCTGACTCTCTTCGTGATGACTTCTAAACACTGAACTGTTGATTTTTACTTTTTCTATTTCATCAATAACTTATGCACTTTATTTTATTTCATTGTTCATAATATAGTCGCTAGTCTCTGCGGCTCCAACGTCTACATTTGAGTGTTTCAACATGAAAAAAAATCGTTTGGCCATCCTTGTCGCGACACTGGGTTTGGCAATGAGCAGCGTCACTTGGGCTGAAACCAGCATTCTCAATGTCTCTTATGACCCTACCCGCGAGTTATATCAAGAATACAATAGCGTATTCTCTAAATACTGGAAAAACAAAACCGGTGAAGATGTCACCGTCAAAGCTTCCCATGGCGGCTCAGGCAAACAAGCCCGTTCTGTGATTGATGGTTTGGAAGCAGATGTTGTAACTCTCGCACTGGCCTATGACATCGATGCAATTGCGGATCAAGGGTTACTGACCAAAGATTGGCAAAAGAAATTTCAACATGGTTCTACGCCTTATACCTCAACAATTGTGTTTCTCGTTCGCAAAGGTAACCCTAAGGGCATTAAAGATTGGAATGACTTGACCAAGCCAGGTGTCGAAGTGATTACCCCTAACCCCAAAACATCTGGAGGCGCTCGTTGGAACTATCTGGCGGCTTGGGGCTATGCGAAAAAGCTTCCAGGCGGCACCGATGCCAGTGCACGCGAGTTTGTGAAAAAAGTATATGGCAATGTGAAAGTACTTGACTCAGGCGCACGCGGTTCAACCACGACTTTCTTAGAACGTGGTATTGGTGACGTTTTAATTACTTGGGAAAATGAAGCATATCTTGCAGTCAAAGAACTTGGGCCAGATAAAGTAGACATCATTACGCCGCCCACTTCTATTCTGGCCGAGCCACCTGTTGCACTCGTGGATAAAAATGTCGACAAACATGGCACACGCAAAGTGGCGACAGAATACTTAAATCACTTGTACTCCCCTGAAGGACAGGAAATCGCCGCTAAAAACTTCTATCGTCCCATTGATCCCAAAGTTGCAGCAAAATATGCCAGCAAGTTTCCAAAGTTAAAGCTATTTACCATCAATGACGAATTTGGCGGCTGGACCAAAACTCAAGCCACTCACTTTGCAGATAATGGTGTATTTGATCAAATTATCGCAGAAGTACAATCAAAAAAATAAATGCAATGTTCCAGCGAAGATATCGGTTTTCGCTGGATTCAATGACAGTGGGGGTTATTGCATGATGCTTTATGACAATCCTATTGCACTATAAAAAAACATGCCACTCTATTGGACGCACAATAATCAGTACACTTCGCTCAGAAGTTATTTTTCATGCCAATTTATCCAATTGCTTTCTCAAACTTTCCCAACCACTCAGACAAAATAAAACATAACTTATCTAAATAATACAAATAATTGCATCACAATAATAGTTAAAATTTATTTAATATCAATTTTGGCACACATATTGCTTTATTTACAAATAGAGGTAAGAAGGTAAGTTTCAAGCGGTTTTCTGTTGTTTCCACGTTAATTGACTAACTGAACATTGGAGCCATTTTTGTATGCGTTTATTTCCACTCTCTTCGGGTTTCATGACAGGCTTCATGTTGTTGGCAATACAATTTGCCGCGACAGTTACTCATGCTGATGAAATTAAGCGGACCGGTATTCCTAACTCAACTTTCCCGATTTCACTTGCAGTCAGCATTCCAGCAAACACTAAGATCACCTTTATCAGCGGAACGCTGGCAGATGTGAGCAATCCAGACGCCCCTAAAGGTTCAATAGAGGCATACGGTGACACGCAGACCCAAGCCACCTCCATTATCAAAAAGATTGAAAAACTTCTAGCAAACGAAGGACTGACCTTAAGTGATGTTGTGAAGGTCAACGTTTTCCTCGTCGGCGATCCAAAGTTAGACGGTAAAATGGACTTCAACGGCCTTAACGCTGCCTATAGCCAATATTTCGGTAGTACAGATCAACCGAACAAACCCGTGCGTACAGCACTACAAGTCGCTGCATTGCCCATGCCCGGCGGATTACTCGAAATCGAAATGACTGCGGCGAAGGTTGTCACACCCCCACCCAAAAAATCTAAGAAATAAGGCGCCAGACCTGCGTCTGCTTCACCTCTAAAAGTACCTGTTCTAAAACCAATCCGCATGCAAAGCATTGAATGCTGCGGGTTATGGCGTCTTGCATCTTCGATTTCATAAAGCTTATAGGACTCATAGGAGTTATACCCATGTTAACGATCATTCGTAGTTTCTCTAAACACTCACGCTTACCAATACGCTCCAAGTTATCTCAAGCGATTACTCAGGCACAAATGAGCAATCCTAATCTGTTTAAAAAAGGTAAATCTGTGCCTCTGCAATTTTTTGTATCAGGCGGCGTACTCCTCTTGGCGCTACAGTCCGGCACAGCGATGGCTGACACGCCCACAGATACAGCAGCAACAGCCGCACCCGAGACATCCACCACGACACCCCCTGTAGTCAAAGTTGCTACAGCACCTGATAAAGTAGATGCAATGATCGTCACAGGTACTCGCCGTAGTGGTGGCTTAAAAGCCGTTGATAGTGCTTCACCAATTCAGGTATTGGATTCCAATACCTTAAAGCGCACTGGACAGCCCGATCTGATTCAGGCCATGGCGCAAAATATGCCTTCTTTCACGGCACAAGCTTTTGGGGGGGATACCGCTAACCTAACGCTTTCGGCACGATTAAGAGGTCTAAGCCCCAACGACACCTTGGTCCTGATCAATGGCAAGCGTCGCCATACCACCTCAAACTTAGCCGTACTTGGTGGACCTTATCAGGGTGGTGCCGCAGCGGACTTAAACTTTATCCCCGTCTCTGCAATTGATCATATCGAAGTATTACAAGATGGGGCGGCAGCTCAATACGGAACCGATGCGATTGCCGGCGTTGTGAACATCATCCTTAAAAAAGATACATCAGGGGGCAGCTTCTCAACCACAGGCGGGCAATACTTTGATGGTGGCGGTAGAACTGGAGATGCCTCAGTCAATGCTGGCTTTGCACCTAATGACGCCAGTTATGTCAACGTCACGGCTGAAACTAAATTTCATGGCCGTAGTGATCGCGGTGGCATTGATCCACGTGTCATCGATAACACTAACTTAAATAAAATGCCCATGCTAACCAGTGCTGGTGATTATCCTTATGTGAATCACATCTCTGGTGATGCTGCTTATCATCTGAATATCTTCTCAGTCAATGCTGGCTATGATTTCGGCAACGACACCGAGCTCTACAGCTTTGCAACCTATGGCGAAAAAACCGCGAATGCATTCGAAAATTATCGCATGCCGAACCGTCTGCCAGACATCTACCCGCTTGGTTTCAGCCCTAAAGAAACTATCAGTGAAAAAGACTTCGGCGTGACGACAGGAATTAAAGGAAAAATTCTGGATGCATGGAACTGGGACTTAAGCACGACTTATGGCCGTGACAAATCGTCTATTGGCGTTGCCGATAGTGGTAACGTTTCTTTGTATAACGATACAGGATCAACACCTCTTGATTTCCATGCCGGTGAGTTTACAGCGACCCAATGGACGACCAACTTGGATTTAAGTCGTGAATTTGATGTAGGCTTTAAAACGCCAGTCAACGTGGCTTTTGGGGCAGAATACCGTAGAGATGGCTATGAAATCGGTGCGGGTGATCCTGGTTCGCGCTATAAAGAGGGCTCCCAATCCTATCCTGGCTTCTTATTGACTGACGCTGGCGATCATAGTCGCAATAATAAATCGCTGTATGTTGATGTCTCTGGCTCCCCGATCGACAAGTTGAAACTGGATATCGCAGGGCGCTATGAAAACTATAGTGACTTTGGCAGTGCTCGAATCGGTAAAATCACAGGGCGCTATGACTTCACGCCAGAAATTGCCTTCCGCAGTACCATCAGTAATGGTTTCCGCGCCCCAACATTGGCTGAAGAATACTACTCAGCAACCAACGTCTCCCCAACTTCTGCTTTTGTGCAACTTGCCCCAAATTCACCTGGTGCAGCATTGGTTGGTGTTAATGGTCTAAAAGCGGAGAAATCACAGAACTATAGTTTTGGTTTTGTCTTTAAGCCAATCCCTAAAGCCACCATCACCCTAGATGCTTATCAGATCAATATCCGTGACCGCATCGTAGGTAGTGGTGCACTCTATGGTTCCGGCGGTGCCATCAACTCTCCTGCCGTTACTGCTGCCATCCTCGCCAATGGTAATGCACTAGATCCAACGGTCACTCAGACAGGGATTAATATTTTCTCAAACGCAGTGAACACGCGTAATCGGGGTGCAGAACTTGTCTTCACCTACTCAAGCGACTATGGCGACTATGGTCGCGTAGACTGGTCATTGGCAGGAAACTACAACCAAGTTGATGTCACAAAAATCAACCAAGCCCCTAGCCAACTTCTGCCGCAAACACTACTCGACAAAGTGGCTATCTCTGACCTCGAAACCGCTTCACCTAAATCCCGTGTCAATTTCGGAGCCCTATGGAAAGTCGGTCCTTGGTCAATCAATCTACGTGAATCATTCTATGGTGCATCATCAGAATTCGGTAGCGAAGATGGCAGTGCCTATTATGAGACTAAAATCAAACCGAAGATCATTACCGACTTAGAAGTCTCTAACAAAGTCACCAAATCAGTCACTGTGACACTAGGTGCAAACAACCTCTTCAATCAATACCCAAACAAGATCAGTTCGGAGTTATTAGCAGCACAACGTGCAGCTTTGGATAATGCAGCAGTGACGGTTTACCCGAGCTTTTCACCATTTGGGATTAACGGCGGTTACTACTATGCACGCCTGAATTATACGTTCTAATCGGAATGCGCAGCCTGTCAATTACTGATGTGCTGCATCTCTACGCAAAATAAAGAGCCATAAAAAAAACTGCATAAAGCAGTTTTTTTTATGGCTTCAATTTGATTAGTGAATGTTTGTCGGTTGCTCTTTCTTGACGACTTTCATAGCATTGGTATTGGCGCGGATCGTTTTAACATCCTGTACAGTAACCACAGTGGCCTGATTACCCCATGATTGGCGAACATAGCTGACCACGGCTGCAAGCTTGTCATCATCCAATGATGCTGCAAAAGTTGGCATTCCCCCTCTACCCTTCAGTACGGTTGAAACCACAGCATTGGCATCACCCAAAACAAACTTACTGCCTTTGAGCGCAGGGAATGCACCGGGAATCCCCATACCTGTCGCCATATGGCACGCTGCGCAATTCTTGCTGAACACATCCTTACCTGACATGGACTCCGCATGTGCACTGGCACTGAATGTGATGAGCGCAACCCACAGTGACTTGTTGACCATTGACTTCATCTTAGAGCTCCTCCTTATGCTGATAAACGTTTATGGATACGTTCAATTTGCTGCCAAGCCGACTCAATTGCACCAGCCTGCCAGCCGCCCAGATAGCTCATATGTTCTCCAGCCAATAAAGTACGTCCCTCTCCTTCAACCAAGACTGGATACGCATTCGCGCGAGTTTCTTCACTCCACGTTGCCCAGCCACCGAGATTATATTTCACGCGGTGCCACGCTACGGAAAATGCAGATTCAAATGACTTGGTATATTCACCCGGAAATATTTTCTCGCCTGCGGCTAGCGCATAATCAGCACGCTCTTTAAGACTAAGTGCGCTGATTTCTGCTGCATCGGTGGCAAAGTTATAGTAGCCAAGTAACGTACCTTTCTTGCCTTGCCAATTACTGGAGGGCACTGAAATCAGATTAATGCCTTTAATGTCATTCAGGATATGTCCGCCATAGATGCCATGACCCGTTTCCCAAAAGCGATTACTCATTTGCAAGCCGATCTTACCGACTGGCTCATAGGCGGCGCCTTGCAGTGCGGTTTTAAATTTTTCAGAGAAATTATTTTCGACCTGACCCAACACCGATAAAGGAATTGTGCATAAACAGAAATCACCAGTAACCTTACTGGCAACGCCCGTTGCCGTGTCTTTGATATGAACCTCAACCTTATCTGCCAGATTAACGATGTTAGTGACTTCAGTCTGATACTGAATCATTTTTCCGACGCGCTTTTCAAATGCTTTGGCAATTTGATCCATTCCCCCCACAGGCTGTAGCATCGTGGCTTGCTGGGTGAACTCACTTACCGAGTGATACATATGTCCGAGCTTTGACTTCAATAGATCAGAAAAACCAAGTGGATCGGATGGAACTCCGGGGCCAGGTGACATCCCAGGACCAGGTTGTACTTTAAAGCCCCGACCTTCAGTCCCACGATAGGTAAGGTCTTTATTAGAAAGATAGCCTTCATTCACCAGATAGTCGATCAAGAGGGCTTTATCGTCTGCTGTGACTTGTTGATCCATAATGCCTTTTTTCAGAGACTTGGCCAACAGCTCATCCACATAACCACGCATGTCCGCCTTCACCTCAAACATCCGCAAGCGGCGCCCAGTCAGCGCGCTCTTGGTGTTTTCGCTATACACATAAGCAGCATCATTGTCATTATTGAACAGCTCTAGAGGTACCCCAAACTCACGCGTGTAGTGCAGCGTAGAATGATGATTGAACGGGATACGCCATGGTCCAAAATTGATATATTGCCCTTCTTCAAAGGTACATGTTTGCTTCTCTCCGCCAAGTTCCTCAAGCACCTTACCCTTACGAGCAGTTTGGCAGCGCCCACCTGCAAAAGATCGGGCTTCGATCACCTTGCAGGTATAACCAATTTTGCTAAGCTCATAAGCTGCTGTCATACCCGCCACGCCAGCACCGAGAATAACAATCGTCTTACCTTGTCCACTGCCCTGTAACATCGGTGGCGTATCTTGAGTGGAGGCGATGTCCATGCCCCACGCCTTCATATTCGCCAACAGAAACCCACTACCACCAACAGCCAATGCTCTCGCTAAAAATTCCCGACGACTCGGGCCGAAAGAGGCATAGATTGAATCACTCACTTTATTTGTCATGACTACCCCAATGATTAGACAGACTATCGAGACCAGATGCTTAAAAGCACCTCACAAAAATTCATGGTTCACTGCGAACTTAACCCGTGTCAGTGACATAGCAACAGGTCAAATTTAAGGAGAAAATTTTGATGCAGATACGACTTAAACCTCGTACATGGTCTATCTAAGCAATTGATGTGCCATAGTTAATAACGTTATCAATAATTAATATAAGTAGTTGTTTAATAAAACTAATATTTATTATATTAGAATCGTTTTATAAAATTTCATGTTATAATTTTTCATTACCCATCATCAAATACAAACCAAGTATTTGATAATAAAAATATTTTATTTAATTTTACCGCTCAATCCAGATCGCACCAAAAGGTTCAACTTGGTCATCAAAATGCAATCTGGTCAGACTAAAGTGAAGCACACAAGAAAATATTAAAAATAGCGATTAAAAAACTTCTTTCCATGCTTATGCGGCATTCATTTTTCTTCTTGGTATTCCATGAAAAGCAATTTCTTTTTTGAAAATTGATGTTCATTTAATTATTTCATATCAATCGATACAAATATGCTTGACGATGATTCTTGAGCTGTATATATTACATATCAATCGATACAGAATCAATCAAACTTCTAACGATACCCTTTTATTACTCACAATATTTTCAACAACATCTATCTAATCCATCTATCCGCTCTACCGTTTAAACTAGGAAAAAATCATGAAACCAACGTCATTTCGTGTGCATCCGCTATGGTTTGCCACCATTACCCTGATTGCGATGACTAGCATTGGTCTTTCAGGATGCGATTCAAAGGCAGCGACTGGCGCTGCTGCAACTGCACCACAAGCCACCCCAGTCTCCGTTGCAACCGTTGCAGAAAGCAATGTCACCATCTGGAATGAATTCTCAGGTCGCCTTGAGGCGGTTGATCGTGTGGACATTCGCTCACGCGTCGCTGGAACAATCCAATCAGTAAACTTCCGCGAAGGTGCACTGGTTAAAAAAGGCGACCTTCTGATCACAATCGATCCTGCACCCTTTATCGCTGCCGTAAAAAGTGCAGAGGCTCAAGTGGCCTCAGCTCAGGCTCAAGCAACATTTACCAAAAGTGAATTAGACCGCTCACGTCAACTGATTCCCGTCCAAGCCATTGCTCAGCGAGATCTCGACTCGAGCATCAATGCGAAAAATGCAGCGGATGCCAGCCTGCGCAGTGCTCAAGCAGCGCTTCAAACCGCTCAACTGAACTTAGGCTATACCCAGGTCCGTGCGCCAGTGAGTGGTCGTGTTGGTCGGTTAGAGATCACCGCAGGCAACTCGGTATTAATCGACAACGTATCTCCCGTTCTGACCACATTGGTCTCTGTAAACCCCATTTATGGCAGTTTTGATGCCGATGAGCATGTGGTCACCCAAGTGTTGAATGACTTACCAGCAAACTCAACCGCTGCGCTGTCAAGCGTTCCTATTCAGATGGGTACGGCTGCAACCAGTGACACTCCTTTTAAAGGGCATCTGCAACTGGTTGATAATCAGGTGGATGTGAAAAGTGGGACTGTCCGTGTCCGTGCTGTCTTTGATAATGCTGATGGTCGTTTGCTTGCTGGCCAGTTCGCAAGATTACGTATGGGTCAGCCGCATACTCAACCAGCCCTCCTCATCAATGAACGCGCGGTCGGGACTGATCAAAATAAGAAATTCGTCTTTGTCGTTAACTCCAGCAACAAAGCTGAATATCGTGAAGTGACTTTAGGCACCGCAGTAGATGGTCTCCGCATTGTCAGCTCTGGACTCCAAGTCGGTGATCGCATCGTTGTCAACGGCGTACAACGCGTGCAACCAGGTGCGTTAATTGCCCCGCAAATGGTTCCGATGAAAACAGAGACCTAATGATGTCTGTCATTAAGATGCTCTGATTTTAAGATACTCGTCGAAATTACTCCATGACCAGCACGACATGCTGGTCATGACAGGCTTTTGCATTTTACGGTTTATAAAACATGGCTTCACATGTTGCGTTGACTCTATTTAATGAAATATTACGCTCAGGCTTATCGCTATGAATTTATCTAAATTCTTTATTGACCGCCCAATCTTTGCGGGTGTTTTGTCGCTATTGATTTTTATCTCGGGGTTACTCGCATTGCGTGTGATGCCGATTTCAGAATATCCCGAAGTGTCTCCACCCACCGTTGTTGTACGAGCAAACTATCCAGGGGCTAACCCTAAGGTTATTGCAGAAACGGTTGCGACTCCACTTGAAGAGTCCATTAATGGGGTTGAAGGGATGCTCTATATGAGCAGCCAAGCCACGACTGATGGATTGATGACACTCAATGTAGTCTTCAAACTGGGAACCGATCCAGACAAAGCCCAACAGCTCGTCCAAAATCGAGTCTCGCAAGCTGAAGCACGCTTACCTGAAGAAGTACGTCAGCTCGGTCTCACCACTATCAAGAGTTCGCCAGACCTGACCATGGTCGTGCATTTGTTGTCTCCGAATAACCGCTATGACATGACCTATCTGCGTAACTACGCCGTGCTTAATGTGAAAGACCAACTCGCACGCGTGGAAGGCGTGGGTGAAGTGGGACTCTTTGGTTCTGGCGACTACGCGATGCGTGTCTGGCTTGATCCTCAAAAAATAGCGGCTGTGGGCTTATCTGCCAACGATGTTGTTACAGCTATTCGTGCTCAAAACATTCAAGCGGCTGCCGGTGTGATTGGTGCATCCCCTAGCCTTGCTGGCGTCGATACACAGCTCTCGATCAACGCACAAGGTCGCTTGCAAAATGAAGAAGAGTTTGGCGATATCATTGTCAAAACCAGCAATACTGGTGCGGTGACACGTCTAAAAGACATTGCTCGCATTGAGCTTGGTGCTTCTGAATATGCCTTGCGTTCATTACTGGATAATAAATCCGCTGTAGCGATCCCAATCTTCCAAGCCCCAGGTTCCAACGCCATTCAGATATCTGACAATGTTCGAAAGACCATGGCGGAATTGAAGAAGAATATGCCAGAGGGCATGGACTACAAGATTGTCTATGACCCAACGCAGTTTGTGCGCGCATCGATTGAGGCTGTCATTCATACCCTGCTGGAGGCGATTGCCCTCGTGGTACTCGTTGTTATTCTATTCTTGCAAACATGGCGTGCATCGATTATTCCATTGTTGGCAGTACCGATTTCAGTCATCGGTACATTTGCCGTGATGCACATTTTTGGATTTTCTATCAATGCTCTGAGTCTATTCGGACTGGTGCTTGCGATCGGGATTGTGGTCGATGATGCGATCGTGGTTGTTGAAAACGTCGAACGGAACATCGAAGCTGGCTTATCCCCACGTGATGCGACTTATCGTGCGATGCGTGAAGTATCAGGACCGATTATTGCGATTGCCCTCGTACTGATCGCAGTGTTTGTGCCCCTCGCCTTTATCAGTGGTCTGACCGGGCAATTCTATAAGCAGTTTTCCCTCACGATTGCCATGTCGACGATCATCTCTGCCTTTAACTCACTGACGCTTTCCCCAGCGCTTGCAGCGATGTTGTTAAAAGGTCGCGATGAGCCGAAAGATGCGCTCACCCGCTGGATGGACAAATATCTAGGCTGGTTATTCCGTGGTTTTAATCGCTTATTTGGTCGTGGGGCAACCGCCTATAGCGGCGGGGTTAAACGCGTTATCTCTCGCAAAGCCGTCATGATGGGCGTTTATCTCATCCTTGTCATTGCTGTGGTCGGTTTATTCAAAATCGTGCCGAATGGTTTCGTGCCGGGCCAAGACAAACAATACCTGATTGGCTTTGCGCAGTTACCTGATGGCGCGACCTTAGATAGGACCGAAAAGGTGATCCGTGAGATGGGCGATATCGCCTTGAAAATGCCTGGGGTTGAAAGTGCCGTTTCGTTTCCGGGACTATCGATCAATGGCTTTACCAACAGCTCAAACTCTGGCATCGTCTTTGTGACCTTAAAGCCTTTTGCTGAACGTAAAACTGCAGAGTTGAGTGCGGCGGGGATAGCAGGTCAACTCAATCAAAAGTTTGGGGCGATTCCTGAAGCTTTCATTTTGATGTTCCCGCCACCGCCTGTCCCAGGCTTAGGTACCACAGGAGGGTTCAAGCTACAACTTGAAGACCGTGCGTCACTTGGTTATGCCGCGATGGATGATGCTACCAAGGCATTCTTGACCAAAGCACGTCAGGCACCTGAATTAGCAGGCCTGTTCTCAAGCTATCAAGTCAATGTGCCTCAGCTCTTTGCCGATGTGGATCGGACACGTGCAAATCAGTTAGGTGTCGCTTTGCCTGATATCTTCAATACCATGCAAATTTATCTCGGTAGCTTATACGTCAATGACTTTAATAAGTTTGGACGGACCTACTCGGTACGAGTACAGGCTGATGCAGCTTACCGCGCTAAAGCTGAAGATATCGGCTTACTGAAAGTCCGTTCAGCGAATGGTGATATGATCCCGTTGTCTGCCGTGATGAATATCAAACCCAGTTTTGGTCCTGAACGTGCCATGCGCTATAACGGTTTCTTATCTGCGGATATTAGTGGCGGTGCTGCACCGGGATATTCATCTGGACAAGCACAAGATGCCGTCAAACGCATCGCTGCGGAAACATTGCCTAAAGGTATCGGGTTTGAGTGGACCGAATTGACCTATCAGCAAATCATTGCAGGTAATACAGCAGTTTGGGTCTTCCCATTGTCTATCCTACTGGTGTTCTTAGTGCTTGCTGCACAATACGAGAGCTTGACGTTGCCGTTGTCGATCATTCTCATCATTCCAATGGGTATTTTGGCGGCGATGACTGGTGTTTGGTTATCGAATGGTGAGAACAATGTGTTTACTCAGATTGGTCTCTTTGTCCTCGTCGGTCTATCCGCTAAGAATGCGATTCTGATTGTCGAGTTTGCGCGAGAACTTGAGTTTGCTGGTCGAACACCGCTACAGGCTGCTGTTGAAGCCAGTCGCTTACGGTTACGCCCGATTCTCATGACGTCACTGGCATTTGTGATGGGTGTACTGCCTCTAGTGCTTTCAACAGGTGCTGGCTCAGAGATGCGTCATGCGATGGGGGTTGCCGTGTTCTCTGGCATGATTGGTGTGACATTCTTTGGTCTATTCCTGACACCGGTGTTCTACGTCCTTCTCCGCGCGTTAACAGGAAACAAACCACTGAAACTGCATGGTCAGACACCGCATGTTGAAGCGTTTGTCAGTGCAGAGCATCGGATCGATGAAGCACATTAGGTTTTGAAGAGATGAAAAAAAGCGCCTAGATTAGGCGCTTTTTTTGTTTTCATAACGAAGTCTGATTTATAAATTATTCAGGACGAGTTCATCAATAATCGCATAATGATCCTCAAACAACTGATCTGATCTCACCTCAGCTAGTGGCAACCAAAACGCATGCTTAGCATCATCACCACCAAGGACCTCAGGCAATGGTGTAGAACCATCTAGCTCAAAGTAAAAACCTTGCGTAATCGCTCTCCCACGCTCACAACGATGTGGCTCATCAAAGGTCCGTTGTGATCGATAAGCAGCGCGCAACGTTGCATCATCAAGCCCGAGATTGGTTTCTTCCCGGAGTTCTCTCAGACAAGCATTAAACAGCGTTTCATCAGGGTCCAAGAAACCACCGGGTAATGCAAACAATCCTTTACCAGGAATATGCCCGCGCTCAATCAATAAGATATGTCCAGAATGAACCAATACAGCATCCACCGTCATAAACGTCGGGGGATAAGGCGTATGTGACCACGACTCTTTATAGTCGACAATGTAGCGAGCTTCTTCCTGCAAGGCTTGATAGTCAGCGGTTTGCTTAAATGCAGCAAGTAAATCAATAGTAGTGGCAGGTACACGCGCCTCTGTAGGCATCTCACCGAGTAAGTAAGCGTCACGAATCGGAGTTGCGGAAATCCCTTGATAACTATCGACAAATACCGTTTCCCAGCGCGGAAATAGTGATAAATAATAAGAGGTTCGATCTTTATAATGCCCCACGAGACCAATCTTTAAGGCTTGATTATCCCCCGTCACAGAGTGCACTGCGTCTTCCACGGATTTTACCCAGCGTACATCGTTATAGAGAATATCAACCAATGGCACACAACGAATTCGGGCCGCATCAGCCTGCTCAAATGCAGAGAGCACCATCGTCTCCCGCTCATGAAACTTGAAGGTATTACGCGTACTCCGTGGTTGCTCTGCAGAACCAATCAAGAGGATGACTTGTTGGCTTTGGGCTAATGCAGTCTGAATGACCGCTAGATGCCCGAGATGAAAAGGCTGGAAACGACCAATAAACACCAAATAATCGAACAAACGCCTATCCTCTTAAACTAATATTTCAATCAAAGTTATCAAGCATCTTCTTAGCTTAAAGGCACCACTCGCATCACTTCTTCAAGCGTCGTCACTCCTTCAGCAACACGGCGAGCACCTGCAAGTCGAAGCGGTTGTAATCCTTCGCGATAAGCTTGCTGCTTGATCTGGGTGAGTGAGCCACCATCGCCGATAATACGCTTCATTTCTGTCGATAAAATCAGAATTTCATACACACCCATTCGTCCGCGGTATCCTGTTCCACGGCACTGCTCGCAGCCAACAGCCTGATAAACTTGTGCTGGCGGCTCACTTTTCCATGGACTAACCAACTGATTCCAAACCTCAGCATCAGTCGTAATCGCAACCTTACAGTGCGGGCATAAAGTACGCACCAGTCGCTGAGCCATAACACCTAGAATAGTTGCTGCCGTTAAAAACGGCTGTACACCCAAATCATGCAAACGCGTGAGTGAACTGGGTGCGTCGTTGGTATGCAAAGTCGAAAGCACCAAGTGTCCTGTCAATGCCGCCTGGATCGCCATATCAGCCGTATCTTGGTCACGAACCTCACCGACCATGATGATATCAGGGTCTTGCCGCATCAACGCACGTACGCCTTCAGCAAAACCCAACTCAATCATGCCTTGGACTTGCATCTGATTGAAGCTTGGTTCAATCATTTCGATCGGATCTTCGATGGTACAGACATTCACTTGATCGGTCGCAAGTTGTTTCAGTGTGGAGTAGAGCGTTGTCGTCTTACCCGAACCTGTAGGACCTGTAACAAGGATAATGCCATTCGGATGAGACGCCATTTGTTTCCACTTGGCCAGATCATCACCACTCAAACCCAACTGTTCAAATGAACGAACCAAGACCTCGGGATCAAAAATCCGCATCACCATCTTCTCACCAAATGCGGTCGGCAACGTTGACAAGCGCAGTTCAGTTTCTAGGCCTTTAGGTGTGCGCGTTTTTAGACGACCATCTTGGGGCTTGCGCTTTTCAGCGACATTCATCCGCCCTAAAATTTTTATTCGCGAAACGATTGCCAATAAAATCGGTCCCGGCATGTCATATACCGTGTGCAACACCCCATCAATGCGAAACCGGACTCTACCCTGATCACGGCGCGGCTCAAGATGAATATCACTAGCACGCTGATCAAATGCATACTGCAGCAGCCAATCCACAATCCGTACGATATGCTGATCATTGGCATCAGGATTTTGGATATCCCCAAGCTGTAACAACGCCTCTACACCTTTGGCAACGGTCTCACTTCCGCCATTGCCTTTGGCACCCGCAATTGCACGAGTAACCTGATAAAACTCTGCTAAATAACGTACCAATTGCACAGGACTCAGCATCACCCGCTTAATTTTACGCGGCTTCAGCGTATGCGCCAGATTATCCAGCCAATCCTCATAGAAGGGCTGGTCACTGCCAATCGTCACCGTATCCGCATCAACCGCAACGGCTAAAATCTGATGCCGTTCAGCAAATTCGATCGACATGACCGATGTCACTACAGGCACATTCACTTTAAGAGGATCAATACGATAAACAGGCAATTCTGCTTTTTGCGCAAGCCATTGGGTTAGAACTTCAATGGTTAACTTCGCAACAGCGGGCATTGGTGTATTTGAAGTACTTATCGTTTGTGGTGGTAATAAATCAACCAATCCAAAATCAGCAATAATTAAAAGTGGATGCCAATTCTTCTGCTCCTTACGTCGTGCAGTCGTAGTCACCAAATTAACATCACGCTGCGTGATTCGTCCGTCTTTCTGCAGCTCATCCAAGCACCATCGCACATCGACTTGAATTGAAAATCTCTTTTTGGTTGTCATGACACTCATTCCATTGCTCTCTACAAGTCCATATCACACGATTCAATTACAACATGACCCACTTCGGTATCCATCATTCTGGTTATAAAACTACCTTGCCGTAATCTCTTTAATCCAGATTACATCAGATTGCACACCAAAGCGGACATTAACCTGATCAAAAGACATTCCATAGTCTCGCTGCCCATCGGTCTGATAAGCAGGACGCGGATCAAGTGCAAGGATGCGTTCAATCAAGGGTAACTGATTACTGGTTAGAACATGAAGTGAAATCAATTGATGTTTTTGCCAAAGTGCAAGTCGCGTCCAATATACAGGATGCAGTTTAGGCGCTTCTACAGCAAAACCACTCACTGCCGCTGAAATCGAATCACTGTAAGCCACATAAGGCTTAATATCAATCAACGGCGTTCCATCGACCAAATCAGCACCGATGATATGCAATCGCACACGCTCATCAATCACCTCAAGTCGGTCTAAACGAACAACAGATAATCCTAGAGGGGCTGGTCGATACATGCTACGTGAAGCAAAAACACCAATTTTTTCATTGCCCCCAAGGCGTGGTGGGCGAATTTGTGGTCTAAATGACTCAGCAGCAGATGTTTCATATAACTCACTATTTGAGCTTATGTCTTCAGTCGTCTTTTTTAATTCACGATTTTGATGAAATTGCCAAATCAACCAAAGATGACTAAATCCTTCTAACCCCTCAAATGCCGCTGGCTGATCATAAGGAGCAACAAACTCAATCACCCCCTCAACATCCACCAGGTTGGGTTGACGTGGAACCCCAAACTTCTCAACGTAAGGTGTGTGTACATAGCCAATAATAGGAACTGTAATACTTGCGGTATGAACCATGAATGACTCTAAAACTTGAGGTGAAAAAAGATTAAAAAATATGTCTTAGTATCTTTTAATATCATCGATTTGGGTAAAACAATCGCGCATAAAATCCTAAAAAGTGCTCAGAGGAATGTCGTTCTATACAAAACACCCTAAGTTCATCACTTTTCCTTATATCTAAAATAAAATGAAATCGGTTTATCAACTTAAACTTTTCGGTAGAATAGCGCATAAGCGCAAGCTTTCCGCACTGCACTATAAAATTTGTCCGGCATAAACGCTGACAATCTTGTTCCAACATCCGACCACACGATAGAGACATTATGGCAGCATTTAACTCCGAACGTATTACTCATGTACATCATTGGAATGATACGTTATTCAGCTTTAAATCCACCCGTGATGCGGGCTTACGCTTCAAAAATGGTCAATTCGTGATGATTGGACTTGAAGTTAATGGCAAACCTTTGCTGCGTGCCTACTCGATTGCCAGTGCCAACTACGAAGACGAGATCGAGTTCTTCTCGATTAAAGTACAAGACGGCCCACTGACCTCAATCCTGCAAAACCTTAAAGTAGGTGATGAGCTTCTGATGAGCAAGAAGCCAACGGGTACACTGGTATTAGATGACTTATTGCCGGGTAAAAACCTATATATGCTTTCTACAGGGACTGGGCTTGCACCGTTTCTGTCATTGATTCGTGATCCTGAAACTTACGAGCGCTTTGAAAAAGTTGTTCTGGTGCATGGTGTGCGTCAAGTCAACGAACTGGCTTACACCGATTTAATCGAAAATGTGCTGCCTAATGATGAGTTTTTTGCAGAACTAGTCAAGGATAAATTGATCTACTACCCAACCGTGACTCGTGAACCCTTCCGTAATCAAGGCCGTATTACCACATTGATTGAAAATGGTAAGTTGTTTGAAGATATCGGATTACCTCGTTTTAACAAAGAAACTGACCGTGTGATGATGTGTGGTAGCCCAACCATGCTCCACGATCTCTCCGTTATGCTTGATCAACATGGTTTAACGGTATCCCCACGCATGGGCGATCCAGGTGACTATGTGATTGAACGCGCATTCGTTGAGAAATAAATTATTACGACTGTCATGATAAAAAGGGCGCAGTGATCAGCGCCCTTTTTTATACTCTAAAGATCACCCAACAGACAAAACTATCGCAGCGGACTCTCTTCCGAATCAGTACCGTCGTTCATCAATACCGCATCAACTCGTACTGTAATTTCAGGACCCACAGCAGGGACAAAAGTTGTCATACCCCAATCGTAACGATTCATCGTCGCTAATGCTGTCGCATTAATCTTAATCGCTTTAGTCACCGTATCAGTCGGCTTGTCCAAAGTCACATCAAAAACGAGTGGCTTAGTGATACCGAGCATAGTCAGATCTCCACGCACGGTGGCATGAGTCGCATCGACCTTAGTGATTTTAGTGCTTTTAAACTCCATGGTCGGAAAAGCTTTCACATTAAAAAATGCAGCGCCGCGCAATACACTATCCCGAATGCCGATCCCTGTCGAAATGCTACTGGTTTGAATAATAAAATTTGCGGCGGTATGTAAAGGATCTTCAGGGCTGCCCTTAATCCGTCCATCAAAACTGTGAAAGCCGCCCTTAATCTGAGCAAAGCTTTCTTTAGTCGTCAAAAAACTGATTCGGCTTTTATCTTTATCAAACTGCCAATCTGCAAGCACTGCATCGCTATACCCCAAACACATCAACAATAAACATGCGCCCGCACAATAGCGTCTCACCTCTCGATAACCCTGCCCCCAACTATTCATTCTGCCCATCATGATCAGCCCCCAAGCCTTTTATAATCCAAGTTAAACGTTCACTGTCCGCATCTGTGGCGGCTTCTTTAATTAATTGTGATGGTCTGTGCAACAACTTAGCCATGACCGCTTGAGACAGACGATCTAATACCTCATCAAGCGCTACACCTTGTGCAACCAGTTGTTTCGCGCGTTGCAACTCTTGCAGACGGAGCTCATCCATCTGTTTACGATAGTGGGCAATGACAGGACCAGCTTGCTGTGCGCGATTCACCTGCATGTATTGCGCAGCCAACTGACTGACCATCACCTCCGCTTCAACCGCGGCTTGCCGACGCTGAGCGAGATTACCTTCGATCACGCCCTGTAAATTGTCCACGGTATATAAATACACATCATCTAACTCGGCAATACTGGGCTCAATATCTCGTGGAACAGCTAGATCCACCATCAACATAGGACGATGACGTCGCGCTTTGAGCGCGCGCTTCACCATATCCATGGTAATCACAGTATGAATACTACCCGTTGAACTAGACACGATATCAGCGCGGGGTAACGCACTCTCCAACTGTTCAAAAGGGACAACCTCAACCGGTAAATGAACTTTCAATTCGTTAGCCAACATATTTGCCCGATCAGGGCTTCGATTACAGATGAGTATTTTACCGACGCCATGCTCTGCCAAATGACGACCCACTAA
Organism: Aquirhabdus sp.; assembly: GCF_046462495.1. Lineage (NCBI taxonomy): Bacteria > Pseudomonadati > Pseudomonadota > Gammaproteobacteria > Moraxellales > Moraxellaceae > Aquirhabdus > Aquirhabdus sp. The sequence goes on from NZ_JBKGVE010000010.1 coordinate 327,767, forward strand.
CGCATTCATTTCACCCGCTGCAACAAGCAATACCGTGGTCGCACTCAAGTCACTAAAAACCTGCCGTGCAAGCTGCAATACGGCAAAGCCTAAAGAGACAGCCTGCGCGCCAATAGCTGTTTCAGTCCGTACTTTTTTTGCGGCATTAAAGACTTGCTCAAAAATACGTGCAAGCTTGGGAGTAACCGTCCCCGCATCGCGTGCATATTGGAGTGCGGTCTTGACTTGACCTAGAATTTGCGGCTCGCCAAGTACCATCGAATCAATGCCACTGGCAACACGCATCAAATGAATAAATGCATCCTCCTCACCATGCCGATACAAATGATCAACAAGCTCGTCCGACGAGATACCATGAGAATGAGCCAGCCACTCTGTCAAATCATCAGGAGAGTCAGTGATACTATACAATTCCGTACGATTACAAGTAGATACAATGACAATATCATCCGTCAACCCTAACGATTGGGCATGACGTAACGCTTCGTCCAGACGTTCAGGGACGAACGCGACTTTCTCACGCAAAGCCACAGGTGCGGTGGTATGATTGATGCCTAAAGCAAAGAAACCCATCGTGCGTCGATTGCCACTCGCAAATATGGTATTGTGCGATATGCGGAGCGATAACACAAACGTTGCTTTGCATATGAGGATTGTTTTTAAAACTATATTAAGATCTTTTTTTATCACTGGGATGGCGAGGTTCGTTTGCTCCAATTTGATTCATCAAGGTCTTCTTGCATCCGCCATCAAACCTTGATTCATGCATCCATTGCATCGATATTGGTTACTGCCTTTTTCATCAACACTGCCCATGCAGCGTTGTTAGATGTGTTTGCAGCCGAACTGGCTCTCGCACGTGGGATGACTGATAAAGGGGTCGTCTTATATCGCGCTCAAGCCCTGCAAACTGCTGATCCTGTCATTTTAGAACGCGCACTTTCTGTTGCTTTGGAAGACAATGATATCGACGGTGGACTTGCGATTGCAAAGCACTGGGTTGAAGTCGATCCCGAATATATTCCCGCACTGTTTTATATGGCGCATTTATCACTTAAAGCCCATGACTACCAACTCGCCGCCCAAACCTTAGATAAAATTCTAAGATATGACCCTAACGCCGCCCTGGATCGTATTGTGGTGGGAATCTCCCCTGATGATCCTAAAGATCGCAACGCCCTACTGACTGCCTTACAAAGCCTCAAAGAATATAATAACCCTTCGTTATCTGTTCTCAAAGCAGGTTTATTAGTTCAAGCAGGACAACTCGATCAAGCTCTGGTTGAAGTCAACAACGCGCTGCGTAAAAAACCAGGTGTGACTGCTTTTATCACTCTTAAAATTAATATTTTAATGAACCAAAATAATTTAAAAGAAGCCCGTACATTCTTGGCCAGTGAAATTAAACGTCAGCCCAAAAATAAAAGCCTGCAACTGTTTGAAGTCCGTTTATTGCTCAAAAACAACCAAGCAACCCTCGCTATGGCACGCCTCAAACAAATGAGCCGACGCTGGAATAATGATGGCGAAATATTGCTCTTAGCTGGACTTGTCAGTATCGATAATCAGCGCATGCTGGATGCTGAGCGTTATCTCGTGCAACTGCTTGCCATTGATCAATACGTCGATCAGGCATACTTCTACCTTGGTATTGCCGCTGAACGACAAAACCATATCAAAGTTGCCATTAGCTATTATCAAAAAGTTCAGGGCGAAGACCTGTATCGCAAGGCGCAAAAGAAGTTAGCTGTCATTATGGTGGCGAATAATCAATTAGATGATGAACTCACCGCACTCACCCAAGAGCGTGTTGAACACCCTGAACAAGCCAGTTTCTTATACTTATTACAAGCCCAACTTCTAAAAGAGCACGGACAGAGCGACACAGCACGTAAATTATTAGATGAAGCCATTAATGGACTACCCAACCAGCCCGAATTAATTTATGCACGCATTTTGACGCTTAAACCTGAAGAAAGCGCATTGCTGGATCGGGAGTCAGAACGACTACTGGCATTAAGTCCTGATAACCCAGTCTATCTCAACGCCTTTGCCTTCGCGCTGGCGCAACAAAATCGTCGTTTGAAAGATGCCCGAGCCTTTGCAGAACGCGCCAACAAACTCGCACCCAATCAAGCTGCAATTCTAGATACACTCGGCTACATTGCTTTTATTCAAAAAGACTATGCTTTTGCAATCACAACTCTAAAGGCCGCCTACACGGCTGAACCCAGCGCCAATATCGGCTTACACTTAGCTGCCGCACTTGAAAAAAATAATCAAATTGCAGAATTTAATCAGTTGATTAGTGAACTCAAACAACACTTCCCCAACAATCCTAAAATCATGACTCAGCTCGAAAAACATGATCAAACCGATGCTCGTCAATCAACTTCAAGCAATTTATCCACTATCCAGCCGCACATCAACGCACCAATCTACAGCGCACCTCCACTCTCTGTAGGACGCGCAAATCTCTCAACGCTGTCATGAAACCTATCAATGAATCAAATATCTACTATGCCGTATAAAAAATCGTTTTACCCTGCGAGCTGGTTTGCGTGCACGCTCTTGATCGGCCTTTCAGGCTGTCAAACTCTGAGAGTCCCTAGACTCCCCAATGTTCCGACCATACCCATATCACCAGTAATCACAACAACGGGTGTAGGAAATAACACCCCTAACTCAGTAACAACACACTTTAGTATTACTGGAAAAATTGGTGTAAAAACACCAAAACAAAGTGGCAGTGCATTCTATGCATGGGCTCAGGATGGGGATCGATTCGCAATCGACCTCACTGGGGCACTCGGCATCGGTCAGACCCATATCGAAGGCATCCCGGGCAAAGTGTCACTGAACAGTGCCAAGACCGGTTTACTTGAAGCAGAAACCCCCGAGGAACTTCTCACGCGCGCAACAGGATGGCTTGCTCCCATTTCTTATTTACCCTCTTGGATCGAAGGTCGAGCTGTTGAGCGCAATAGCACATCAACTCGAGATGCGCAAAACCGCCTCGCAACCTTAAATGAAGGCGGTTGGGATGTGACGTTTAGTTATGACAATCAACCTTCATCTAAAACCCCGATCCGACTCGTGATGAATCAACTCAGTCCCACGGATACCACACAATCAAATCGTGTCATTCTCACGATCCAGCATCAGGAGACAACCGGGGATAGTGCTGTTTCGGATGCTAAGAAATGACTCCATTACGCTTACCAGCTCCCGCAAAACTCAATCTCTTTCTGCATATCACTGGACGACGTGCAGATGGCTATCATTTGCTGCAAACTGTATTTCAACTGATCGACCATATGGACTGGCTCAGTTTTGAGACAGATAATGATTTAAAATTGATTAGTGATTTACCCTTCCCTCCTGCACAGAACCTGATTATTCGGGCAGCCAAACGTTTACAAGAGGTCACTGGTTGTAAAGAGGGTGCCGTCATTACTCTTGAGAAAAATCTACCCATGGGTGGTGGCTTAGGCGGAGGGTCTTCCAATGCAGCAACGACTTTGCTCGCGCTCAACCATTTATGGCAAACCAAACTGAGTCTGGATGAGCTGGCCGCCATCGGCCTGACACTGGGTGCCGATGTTCCGGTGTTTATTCGTGGTCAAAATGCTTGGGCTGAAGGCGTTGGAGAGATACTACAAGCCATTCCACTGGATCCATCGCATTTCGTGGTTTTGATACCGGATTGTTCAGTAAGCACGGCCGAGATTTTCACTCATCCGAACCTGCCGCGCTCAACGCCAAAAATCAACATGAGTGACTATCTTGCATCGCACTCACAGCATGACTTAACAACATCAGATCTCTTGCATAACGATTGCGCAGGTATCGTCCGCACGCTTTATCCAAAAGTCGATCAAGCGCTATGTTTTTTAGAAAACATCCAGCAGAACAATCCTGATCTAACCTCCATCCCGCAACTGACAGGAACGGGTGCTTGTGTGTTTTTGATGACCCCAACTCGCTCAATTGCTGATAAAATACTCGAACAGGCGCCTTTTAATGGTTTCGTTTGCTCAGGAATTGGGCAATCACCTGTGCATTCTGCGTTAAATTTGCTATAGTTGCGCCCCGTCGATATGGTTGCCGAACAGCAAACATTGAAAACGGTGAAGTGTGGAAATGTTATATAGGGGCGTCGCCAAGTTGGTAAGGCATCAGGTTTTGATCCTGACATCCGTTGGTTCGAGTCCAGCCGCCCCTACCATAACATGACAACTTTTAACTCATGCTGTATCTTTGAGTGTTAAAGAAGTCCATGCCACATTGATCAAGCTTAGAGATGTCACAATCACTAACTGAACGCTTTGCAAAAAAGCGAAGAAAAATAAAGGCAACTAAACAGCTTGTTTGTATCGCGCTTTATGCGCCCAGAAATCGCTTCTAGATATAGAAAATTTCTTGACATTCCAGCATGTAATCACTATAGTTGCCGCCGCTATAGGGGCGTCGCCAAGTTGGTAAGGCATCAGGTTTTGATCCTGACATCCGTTGGTTCGAGTCCAGCCGCCCCTACCATATTTTATATCTTTAAATTCCATCATTTAGTCCACTTTCTGATTTCAAATAAGGGTTTGAGCTATGCCTAATCTCGTCATCTTCGCTGGCAATGCTCACCCTGACCTCGCTCAGAAAGTCGCTAGTCATTTGCATGTCCCGCTCGGTGCAGCCTCAGTCAATCGTTTTTCTGATGGTGAAATCGCCGTTGAGATTAATGAGAACGTTCGCGGTAAAGACGTTTTTATTCTGCAACCGACCTGTGCACCAACCAATGATAACTTGATGGAAATCCTGGTAATGGCCGACGCGTTGCGTCGCTCAAGTGCTGGTCGTATTACCGCTGTTTTACCTTACTTTGGTTATGCACGCCAGGATCGCCGCCCACGTTCAGCACGTGTACCAATCAGTGCAAAAGTTGTAGCAGACATGCTCAGTATCGTTGGCATTGACCGTGTACTCACTGTAGACCTGCATGCTGACCAGATTCAGGGCTTCTTTGATATTCCTGTAGACAACATCTATGGTTCACCGATCCTGCTGACTGACCTGAAAAAGAAGGCACATAACAGTAATCTGATTGTTGTTTCTCCTGATATCGGTGGTGTAGTTCGTGCGCGCGCTGTTGCCAAACAACTCGGCGACATTGAACTGGCGATTATCGACAAACGTCGTCTCCGCGCCAATGAAGCTCAAGTCATGCATATCATTGGTGATGTGTCAGGTCGTGATTGTGTGATTGTTGACGACATGGTTGATACAGCAGGTACCCTGTGTAAAGCTGCGGCCGCATTGAAAGAGCATGGCGCTCGTAGTGTTGTAGCCTACTGTACCCATCCGGTCCTCTCAGGCGCAGCTATTGATAATTTGAACGGCTCCCCCATTGATGAATTAGTAGTAACTGATACGATTCCACTGAGCCAAGCAGCCCGTGAATGTGGCAAAGTTCGCCAAATCAGCATCTCTGGCTTACTGGCTGAAACGATTCGTCGTATCAACAACGAAGAATCGATCAGTGCAATGTTTGAGCTGCTCTAAGATTTTTGAAAGTTTCGAATAACTTTACGTTAGGAAGTTATTCATCGAAATTAAGCGAGTCTTCTCGTTTAACGCCGCCGGACTGGTCGCAAGTTCGGCATTTTTCACACTGAAGTCTCATTTTTTTGAGACTTTAAACTGTTGTTTAATAGGAAATACCATGAGTACTACAGATTTCAGCTTGAACGTTCAAGCACGTGACTTGCAAGGGAAGGGTGCGAGCCGCCGCCTGCGTCACCAAAACCTCGTTCCAGGCGTGATTTACGGCGGCACTGCTGCTGCACAATCAATCAGCATTCGTCTGAATGAATTGGTTAAAGCGCTCGAAAGCGAAGCGTTTTATTCACACATTCTGACCCTGAATGTTGATGGCAAAGCACAACAAGTTGTGTTGAAAGCGCTACAACGTCATCCAGCAAAAAACTCGCCAATGCACGCTGACTTCTTCCGTGTTGATGCGACTCATGAAATCGTGATGCGTGTTCCACTGCATTTCGTGAATCAAGAAACTGCTGTTGGTGTTAAGCAACAAGGCGGTCAATTGTCAGTTCTCGTGAGTGACGTTGAAGTGCGTACCTTGCCAGCTAACTTACCTGAGTTCATCGAAGTTGACCTAAGTGCAACTGCATTGGATCAAGTGCTGCATTTGTCAGACATCAAATTGCCTAAAGGTGTAACTCTGACTCAATTGAGCCACGGTGCAGACAGCCATGACTTGCCAATCGCCAGCATCCACCTGCCTAAAGGCCAGAAAGCTGATGATGCAGAAGACGCAGCTGCTGAGTAATTAGTCCGCTTATGTCTGAGCAAACGGCGGGTATTTCCCTCATTGTAGGGCTGGGCAATCCGGGAACGGAATATGCTCAGACTCGCCACAACGCTGGGTTTTGGTATATAGAAGCCATTGCCCGGCGTTTTAATATTGTATTGAAGAGTGAAAGTCGTTTTTCAGGACTTACGGGTCGTGGATTGATTGATGGTCAGGATGTGCGTTTGTTGTTACCGAGCACATTTATGAATTTATCAGGCAAGTCCGTTGTTCCCATGGCGAAGTTTTTTCAAATTGCGCCTGCAAATATTTTGATTGCTCATGATGATTTAGATTTACCCGCTGGCAGCATTCGCCTAAAAACAGGCGGTGGGCACGGCGGGCACAATGGGCTACGAGATATTACTCCACATATTGGCAATGATTTTCATCGTTTGAGAATCGGTATTGGACATCCAGGGCACAAAGATAAAGTGCATGGGCATGTACTGGGACGTGCACCTAAAGCTGAACAGGATATTCTTGAACAGGCTTTAGACGAAGCACTACGCCTTACACCAATGATCGTCAAAGGTGATATCGCACGTGCAATGAGTCAGTTGAATGGTTTTAAGCCGACATAATACGCTTTAGAGCCAAGGTGTCGCTTTAAAATTAATGTTTTGTCGCAATATTTAACTGATAAGTATTGTGCAAGTCAGTCACACGCGGCACAATGCGAACCGCCAGTCATTACACCAATGATTGATCGCTTTTTGTGCTGTTTGGCCCTACTCCACGGAGACCATCGCCATGCAAACATCGATGTTAAAATGTAAAATTCACCGCGCACGCGTTACACAAGCAGAGCTTCACTACGAAGGTTCATGTGCGATTGACGGTGACCTGCTAGACCTCGCAGGTATTCTTGAATATGAACAAATTCATGTCTGGAATGTCACGACAGGTGCTCGGTTTTCAACATACGCAATCCGCGGTGAAGAAGGCACAGGCATGATTTCTGTAAATGGCGGTGCTGCACACCACGCCGCAGTTGGCGACATCATCATCATTGCCACTTTCGGTAATTTTGAAGCAAAAGAGTTGGTCAACTTTAAGCCACAACTCGTGTATTGCAATGAAGATAACAGTGTCAGTCACACAGCTAACATTATCCCTGTGCAAGTTGCTTAATTTTAGTTGATCTTAATTACTAAATTAAACAATAAAACATTGTTACCTGTAACTTATTGAATCCATTAAAACCCATCTTTGACAGATGGGTTTTATCGTTTCTATTCTCCTCAAATTTCATACAAATTCATAAAAAGTCCATGAGATTGCACTGAGTTGTAGGTCAGTTTTATAGTACGCGTCACTTAGAGTCTGTTAGAATCCGGCTAGTTTTCTCAGTCCCATCATGCTTGGAGTCGACCTTTCTAATGTCACGTTTTCCCGTACTGCTCGCTGCTACCGTTCTCACTGGCTGGTCGCTAACCGCTTCAGCCGTTACTGTCGTCCCATCGCCTCCTGTACTGGACAATAAAGCATACGTATTGGTCGATTATGACTCTGGACAGGTTTTGGCATCATCCAATCCTGACTTGCAACTTCCACCTGCGTCACTGACCAAGATGATGACCAGCTATATCGTTGAGCAAAGTCTGTTGTCGGGTCGCCTTAAAGAAACCGATATGGTTCGTATGAACGAATCGGCTTGGTGTCGTGGTAGCAGTGCTGAATCATGCATGTATGTACCCTTAAATGGCTCTGCATCCGTACTCGATATGCTCCGTGGTATTGTGATTCAATCAGGGAATGATGCCTCTAAAGCTGTTGCTGAGCATATCTCTGGCAATGAAGGTGCCTTCGCTGAAGTCATGAATAGCGAAGCAAAACGTCTAGGTATGAAAAATACGCATTATATGAATGCAACAGGCTTACCGATGGATGGCCACTATTCTTCAGCACTGGACTCTGCAATTCTGGCCCGTGCCATTATTAAAGACAGCGCAAAATACTACCCTATCTATTCAGAAAAATGGTTTACCTACAACAATATCAAGCAAGGTAACCGCAATGCATTGCTTTTTACCGACCCAAGTGTTGACGGTTTAAAAACTGGGCATACAGATGCTGCTGGCTACTGCCAAGTCACTTCCAGCAAACGTGGTTCAATGCGCTTAATCTCCGCAATCTTTGGTACCAAGAGCATGAATGAGCGTGCGGGTCAAACACGTGCTCTCTTGAACTGGGGCTATAGCAATTTTGAAACAACCTCACTTCGCCCTGGCAACCAATCATTGGCAACAACACCAATTTGGCTGGGTAAAGTAGATACTGTAAATGTCGGCTTAACCGATCCTTTGCAAGTGACTCTACCACGTGGGCAATCTGCACAAGTGCAAACTGCGTTATCTGTTTCCCCGAACCTCACTGCACCTATTCAGAAGGGTCAAGTCGTTGGTAAGGTCATTGCAACACTGGATGGTAAAACGCTGGTTGAACGCCCTCTCGTGGCACTGGAACCTGTTGAACAAGCTGGTTTCTTCTCCCGTATGATTGACCATATCAAAATGTTCTTTAGCAAATTGTTCAAATAATTTGCTGTAAGTCTTAAAAGCCCGAATTGATTTCGGGCTTTTTGCTTATGGTTCTTAAAATGCCTTAAGCCACTTAATGACTTTGCGGATTGCTTTGTGATACAACCATTAAAAATCTATTTCGCTCATTTTATTTGGATGTACGCAATGATCTCGGATCTCGTTTCAGTAGAGTGGTTAAACAATCATCAGCATGACCCCAAAATTAGAATTCTAGAGGCCGGACTTAAACCACCCTTTCCAATACCAACTGAAAACCCTGAGAACCTGCGAATTCCGAATACACTTTTTGTGGACTTAGATCATGATCTGGTTGATCAGGACTCCTCTTTTCCGCATATGATGCCTTCTCTTGACGCGTTTATTGATCAAATGCAAAAGCGTGGCATCAACTCGAGTGATCAGATCGTTGTCTATGATCAATACGGGATTTTTTCCAGCCCGCGCTTATGGATGATGCTTAAGAGTGTGGGACACAAGGATGTCGCAGTGCTTGATGGTGGATTACCAGCTTGGTTAAAAGCTGGTTTTGAGACGTCTGAGTCCTACTCAACTCCGGAAAAGCTTGGTAGCTTCTCGGCAAAAGCGATTGATGGTTTTGTGAATGTAGATGACATCTTGGCAATCTTAAATAAACCAGAGCATACGATTATTGATGCACGATCCGAAGAACGTTATCTCGGTAAAGTCGCTGAACCACGTGCAGGTCTGCGGGTTGGGCATATTCCTAGGTCATTGAATCTGCCTTTTGGCAAAGTGCTCAGCAATGGTTACATGAAACAAAAAGATGAACTCAAAGAAATTTTTTCTAATTTAGCCGCCCCCCAAGATCAAATGATTTTCTCCTGTGGGTCAGGCGTAACTGCCTGTATTCCCGCACTAGCTGCACACTTAGCAGGATATCAGCATATTAGTATTTATGATGGGTCTTGGGCGGAATGGGGAAGCGATTCGAAGCTGCCTATAGAGCTTTAATGATCAGAATCAGTGAAAAAGCCTTTACCACTTTCTCGCCTGCTCCACATCCGTCTGCTTCTGCTCGACCCAATCTGCGCCCTTCTCGGTCACTTCTTGTTTCCAGAATGGCGCATCATGCTTTAAAAAATCCATCAGGTATTGCACTGCATCAAATGCCGCTTGTCGATGGGCACTTGCAACGATAACACCCACAATGTTCTCACCCAGCACCATCTCCCCCACCCGATGTACCAAGACCACGCCCAACAGCGGCCAACGAGTAGAGGCTGTCTCGATATGTTGAAGCAAAACACGCTCGGTCATGCCCGGATAGTGCTCCAAAACCAGACCAGTCACATCGGTTTTATCACCCGATGCACGCACTTGGCCTAAAAATGTCACGACAGCGCCCACAGACCCATGAACAAGGTTTAGTTTGGCATATCGAGCCTCTAAATCGCTCTGAGAGAATGGTTCTTCAAAGACCTCAATATCAATGGGTACATTGAAAACAGACATCATTACCCCCCAGTCACTGGCGGGAAAAAAGCCACTTCATCACCGATTGAAATCAGTTGCGTTGGCTGTGCAAACTCTTGATTTACAGCCACCAAAATCGGCTGTGGTAGATCAAAAAAATGTGGGTACTGCTCAACGAGTAGAACCTGTAAGTCTGCTACAGTCACGGCCTGTGACAATGCAAAGTTCACCTCACTAAAACCCATCTTTTCACGAAGACGCGCAAAGAAAAGTACCTTGATGCTGTTTGAATTAGAGGCTGGCACGACTGAGTCAGTCGCTGCTTTTGTTGACATCACGTTTGCCTCCCGATTTTTTGATCAATTGAATTGCACCAATCACCATGTCATGGTCCACGGCTTTGCACATATCGTACAACGTCAGCCCCGCTACACTAACCGCGGTTAAGGCCTCCATTTCAACACCTGTTTGACCCGTAGTACGACACGTCGCTTGAATCTGCACACCGGGGACAGGGGTATCCACCAATTGTAAATCCACAGCAACTTTGGTCAGGGGTAAAGGATGACATAAGGGAATAAGGTTAGACGTTTGCTTGGCTGCCATAATGGCTGCTATACGTGCTGTCGCCAATACGTCGCCTTTGGGCATGGCATGGTCACGTAATAAAGCCATGGTCGCTGGCTGCAGCTGAATGAACCCTGTTGCAACGGCTGTACGCTGAGTCGTTGCTTTATCGGAAACATCCACCATATGTGCAGCACCCTGAGCATCCAGATGTGTCAATGTCGTCGAGACATTCGAGGCTACCGCATCATTATGCGAGGAAGTCATGCACAGCTCCTGTTTTTAATCTTTAAATACGCTTCTACAACCCCCACTGTTCATAACATCATGGTGAATTGAGTCGTAATCCCTTATCATATCACCTGTTAAAAGCGAACATTTTTAGATTTCTGACTTTGAGGTTTTTATCTCGTCAATATCCAATAAATGGGCAACTTTTCATTGCATTTAAAAGACTACATTTTAGATGCAATGTACTTATATTACCTTTGGAATCAATGATGTCTTGGACTCCTCACGTGACTGTCGCCACCATTATTCAGCAAAATAATGCTGTGGAAGGTAGTGACGTCCGTTTTTTACTGGTCGAAGAAGAAAGTATGAGCTTGCCGTATCTGGTGATTAACCAGCCTGCGGGTCATGTCGAGGCCAATGAAACGTTAGTGGAAGCTGCGATACGCGAAACTCTGGAAGAAACCGGTTATAGCGTTTCGATCGAGAGTGTCCTTGGTATTTATACCTATACGCCGCCCAATGATGCTGACTGTACCTATTATCGAATGTGCTTTATTGCACAAGTCGTTTCACATGATCCAACTTACCAGTTGGATAGAGGAATCGTCCGTGCGGTATGGCTGACCCTCGACGAATTAAAAGCCACTGGACGGGCACGCTCCCCCCTTGTTCTTCGTTGTATTGAGGATGCACTATCAGGGCAACAATTTCCTCTAACAATGATTTTTGAGCATCCACAAGGCACTCAAACACCAGAAATATCCTCCACAGATCATAGCGTCAAAGGCACACCACGATGAATCTCGTTTCCGAAAATCACTTAAAGCACGGACATAAGTTTGTCATGGTCGGGATGTCTGGTGGTGTTGACTCATCAGTGTCCGCAGCGCTCCTCATGGAACAGGGTTATCATGTCGAAGGTCTCTTCATGAAGAACTGGGAAGACGATGACGGCACTGAGTATTGCACCGCAATGCGTGATTTGGCAGATGCGCAAAGCGTCTGTGATACCTTGGGCATTAAGCTGCATACCGCCAATTTCGCGATGGAGTATTGGGATCGTGTCTTTGAACACTTTCTCAAAGAATACCAAGCGGGTCGAACACCTAACCCTGATATCCTGTGCAACAAGGAAATTAAATTCCGTGCTTTTTTAGATTATGCGCTAACGCTGGGCGCTGACTATATCGCGACAGGGCACTATACAAGACGCGGTCCAGTCACACAGAATCAATCGGGAGAACTGGTCGCCGACCTACTCCGCGGCGATGACCATAACAAAGACCAAAGCTACTTCCTGCACGCAGTCCATGGTCGTGAGATTGCGAAAACCCTATTCCCTGTCGGAGAGCTGGTCAAGCCACAAGTAAGAGCAAAAGCAGAGTCCATTGGGCTTTCAACGGCGGCAAAAAAAGACTCTACAGGGATTTGCTTTATTGGTGAACGTCGCTTTAAAGACTTTTTACAACAATATTTGCCAGCGCAAAAAGGTGAAATCATCACGGATACCGGTCGTGTCATCGGCACGCATGACGGTTTGATGTACTACACATTAGGACAACGCGGTGGGATCGGTGTGGGTGGATTAAAAGACCAGGCCGAAGGCGCATGGTTTGTTCTGGCCAAGGATCTCACCACCAATCAATTGATCGTTGGGCAAGGGCATAATCACCCCCTGATGCTGAGCCAAACCCTGCGGTCAGAGCCTATCGATTGGGTACGTGGCGACGCCCCTCTCAGCATTGACCAACCGCTACGCTGTACCGCTAAAGCACGCTATCGCCAAACTGATCAGGGCTGTACAATCTATGTCGACCCTAGTGCTGAAGGCGCCGTAAAAGTGGTTTTTGATGAGCCCCAACGTGCAGTCACTCCAGGACAAAGTGTCGTGTTTTATCAAGGGGATGTCTGCTTAGGCGGTGGTGTCATTCGTTCAACAGATGCGGGAAAAACCGATTTATCAAGCGTAAATACAGCGGGTGATCGTCACCAAGCCAGCTTGGAACGCATTTCATGAATGTGTTTAATCCCGATCCCAATGCGCCAACACCGCGTCAGGTTAAACTACTTGCACTCGCCGCAATTTTCCAAGCGGCGGGCTTGGCCTATGCGTTTGCATCACAAGGCAATGCTGCACTGCTCGGTCATCAAGACGCGTTTGATTCATTATTAAAAATCTCTTTATCCGAAGAAACGGATGCCTTAAAACGTCTAGGTGGTATCGATGAGCTGGCATTTGGTCTGAAAACCCTAGAGAACTGCCTAACCGTTCCCTTCTCCGCAAACCCGGCACCTAAGGCAAAAGTACTACGCTTTACTGAACCCATGCGCTACGCATTTGCGCTGCTGCAAATCGAACGTAAGGTTTATGGCAAAACAGCACTCGTATCGCATCTGACACAACAGCAAAAGCTGCTCAGTCAACGTGTCGCTTTCTTTGATCAGCGCTATCGCCATCCTTCCATCCTTGCTGGAATGGCTGCGACTTATCTTGCCACGGCAGGAACCTTAAGCACGCGTTTAAAAATTAAAGGGCAGCAAACCACACTGACAGACCCCGCCAATGTCGATTGTATTCGCGCTTGTCTTTTTGCCGGTATTCAAGCGGCTCATATGTGGCGAGAAATGGGGGGGAGACGTTATCAACTCATTTTAGGTCGACGAACCATGATTGAAGACTTGCGTGCCCTTGCTATCGCACGATATCGATTGAAAAAACTTTAATATTGAAAATATTAATCCGGCTGTAGACTTATTTTTATTGATGCACTCATTTTAATTTTGTTATTGATACTTTGTACTTGGAACCATGCTCATGTTAAACACCCTTACCGCGCTTTCTCCTCTTGATGGCCGCTATGCCAATAAATGCGATGCTTTGCGTCCTTACCTTTCTGAATTTGGTCTGATTGCAGCGCGGGTTAAAGTGGAAGTGCACTGGTTACAGTCGCTTGCTGATCACCCTGCTATTGGTGAGTTGGCGCCATTCTCCAGTGAAACCAATGCTGCACTTGATTTGATTATTCAAAATTTCAGTGAAGCAGATGCAGAACGCATCAAAACCATTGAAGCAACGACAAACCACGATGTCAAAGCGGTTGAATACTTTCTTAAAGAAAAAATTGCTCATATTGCTGAACTCAAAGATGCCGGTGAATTCATCCACTTTGCCTGTACCAGTGAAGACATTAACAACTTGTCACATGCATTAATGCTGCAAAGTGGCCGTGAAATTCTCCTTACCTCGATGCGCCAGCTCCGTGATGCAATTGGTGCATTGGCAGTTAAGCATGCTGACCAATCCATGCTGTCGCGTACCCATGGTCAAACAGCAAGCCCGACGACTCTGGGGAAAGAATTTGCAAACGTCGCCTACCGCCTCGCCCGCCAAATCAAACAATTTGAACAAGTCGAGTTACTGGGCAAAATCAATGGTGCTGTTGGTAACTACAATGCCCATCTGTCTGCTTATCCAGATATCGACTGGGCGGCTCATGCGCAAAGCTTTATCGAATCATTGGGTCTGGACTTCAACCCCTACACCACCCAGATCGAACCGCATGACTACATGGCTGAACTGTTTGATGCCTTAAAACGTTTTAATACCATTCTGATCGACTTCAACCGTGATGTGTGGGGTTATATCTCTTTGGGATTCTTCAAACAAAAACTTAAAGAAGGCGAAGTGGGTTCATCAACCATGCCGCACAAAGTTAATCCCATCGACTTTGAAAACAGCGAAGGAAACCTTGGTCTGGCCAATGCAGTGCTCGCTCACTTAGGTGAAAAATTACCGATTTCACGCTGGCAACGTGACCTGACTGACTCAACCGTCCTGCGCAATATGGGTGTTGGCTTAGCGCAAAGTTTGATTGCTTTTGAAGCCTGCTTGAAGGGTATTGGCAAACTTGAATTGAATGCCGACAAGATCAATGCCGACTTGGATAATGCCCAAGAAGTCTTGGCTGAACCGATTCAAACTGTTATGCGTCGTTATAACGTTGAACAACCTTATGAAAAACTGAAAGCATTGACCCGCGGTCAAGCAATGACCCGTCAAATGATGCTCGACTTTATTGCTGGCAATGAACTGCTTGCGGTTCCGGAAGCGGATCGTGCACGTTTGGCATTGCTCACGCCTGCGAACTACACGGGTAGTGCTGCACTACAGGCAAAAGCATTGCCTGAGTTATTGGCTAAATTAAAATAAGCCAACCATTCAACCCCAAAACAGGATGAGGGCTTAAGTCACCATCCTGTCTATACTCCTTTTATGCCATAGACTTTTACAACGAGAACCGATATAACTGATCAGACCGACATAAAATGAAATGGAAAAAAGAATTGATTACTCAAGTACGATGCAGGATGCCAATAGCAAAACATCTAGACCCCAAAAACTATAAATATATTTGTATATCAACCTTCTGAGATATACATCATGACACCAAAAGAGCTTGAACTCTACCTTCATCAGCACATCCCTCTAACCAACGCTATGCAGATCTCCATTCTTGAGATTGCAAATGAAGGCGTGGTCGTTAGCGCCCCTTTAGCACCGAACATCAATCATCGGGATACAGTATTTGGTGGCAGTGCATCGGCCGTCGCAATCCTTGCAGCATGGGCATTTGTGCATACTCGCCTGCTTAGTGAAGGCATTAAAAGCCGCCTCGTCATCCAGCGCAATAAGATGGAATATGACCTCCCCATTGATGGCACCTTCACCGCGCACTCGAGTCTCGCTAATCCTTTGGATTGGGATAAATTCACTCAGACGTTGCAGCGCCGTGGACGAGCCCGCATTACCATCCTCTGTGTGTTGAAGTACCAAGGCCAAGACGTCGGGCATTTTGAAGGTCAGTTTGTGGCGATGAAAATAGACGACTAATGGTCTATCATGAGTTATAGAATTCAATAAAGTTTCATGTAACTATTAGTTAGAAATAAGGATTAGCCATGAGCACTCTATCCTTTCAAAAGAAAACGTCTGTGCCGTTCCCGAAGCCTGATTCATTTCATTGGCGGTGGCTCAGTTTACTTGTGATTGCCTCGGCGATCGCTTCAATCCACCCACTGGAAATGCCAGCTTATCTTCTGCATCAATCCGGCACCCTACTTGGTGTCTTATTGATTCTATGGCTCACCTATAAACACTATGTGAGTCGTACTGGCTTTGCACTGTGTATTATTTTTTTATTGATTCATGTTATTGGCGCGCACTATCTCTATTCATACGTCCCGTACAACAACTGGTTTAAGCATTTATTGCATGTCGATATCAATGCGTATTTTGGCTGGTCACGCAATATGTATGATCGCTTGGTGCACCTCTCTTATGGGCTACTCCTTTATAAAATCATCTCTGATTTTTTCTCGGTGTGGTTACCACAAGCACGTCGTGGACAGGTTGCATTGCTCGTCATTCAATTCGTCATGGCATCCAGCATGTTTTATGAGCTCATTGAATGGGTGATCGCAATTGATATGTCCCCTAAAGATGCTGAGAATTATAATGGTCAGCAAGGTGATGTCTGGGATGCGCATAAAGATATGGCCATTGCCACACTCGGTGCCATCACTGCTTGGCTAATTTCTTGCGTAAGACAGCGCAAACATTAACTCCCCTCCCTCTTACTTGCTTCTTAATTTTAATGCCATGACCATTTTACGCTGCGCTTGCCTTGTTTCCGTTCAAAACGACAAACTCTTACTGGTCCGAGTCCGAGAAAATGAGCACTGGTATCTACCGGGAGGAAAGATTGAGCAAGGCGAGCTCCCTGAGCAGGCTTTGCAGCGTGAGCTCTTGGAAGAGCTGGGGATTACGTTACACCCTGAATCTATAAATTATTTATATACCATTCAAGGGCCTGCATACGGTCAGGCTGGGGAAGTTGAACTCATTTGTTTTGCTGCTGAGTGGACAAATCAACCCAGAGCATTGCAAGAAATCAGTGAAGTTGCATGGTTGGACTGGCAGGACTCTAGCATACTGGCACCCGCGGTTCATATCCTCTGTGATCAGTTTTTAAATCCATCACATTAAAAAACATATGCATGCGCCAACCCATTGAACAACAAAAAACTTTACACCGTAACACTCATACAATACACACTAATCGCTGCTCCTGTCATGATTTATACATAACACTCTGGTAGGCACTATGCAGGACATCACATGAGCTATTCTTCGACCCAACCCTGGACGCTTGAAAGCCTCGACTTCGACCGTATTGATGTACAGCAAATTCGTCACAATGAAGATTTATTTTTCTTGTTATGTAGCGCCTCGTTTGTCGAAAGTGGATCTGATTTTTACACCCATAATCTGGTCGACCACTTTGGTGGAAATGACATACTGCAAACTTGGCTGGGTGATCACTGGGAGCATGAAGAACTTCAGCATGGCCTAGCCCTCGCCACTTATGTGAAACATGTCTGGCCCGATTTTGATTGGGATAAGGGCTTTAAAGCCTTCTGGAATGAATATGGTCAGATATGTACAACCGAGCAATTGGAAAGCAGTCGTGGCCTTGAATTAGCCGCACGCTGTGTGGTCGAAACAGGAACCGCAAGTCTATATCGTGCACTGAACGAAATCGCTGAGGAGCCAGTGCTGAAGCAACTCACCAAATACATTCAAAATGATGAAGTACGGCACTACAAAAATTTTCTTCATCATTTTAAACGCTATCAAAAGGTAGAAAAACTCAGTCGACTTTCGATATTAAGTGCACTGATTCGGCGAGTACGTGAGATCAAAAATGAGGATGGTGACATTGCTCTGCGTCATGTCTTTAATACCAAGTATCCAGATCTCATCGATAACGACTCAGAATTCCAGCTAGTCAGTAGCCGTGCACAAAAACTCCTGCGCAGACATATTCCTGCCAGCATGACCATGAAGATGTTGCTTAAACCGCTGGACTTACATCCGCGCCTGCAACGATCTCTAGAAAAACCATTAGTCATGGTAACAGAGCGACTATTTTTGCATTAAGGCTTGGATCTTCGAACACAATAAAAAAGAGTCGGTTCATTTCTGAACTGACTCTTTTTTATATCTCAAACGTGAAGAACAACCGCTTAATTGATCAAATCAAGCCTCTTCTTTCACCCCAGTCATATCCACAGGCGTATCACCCATCACTTCAACCAGCGTCACACCACCTGATTTCGCCTGATCATTACGGCTCTTTTCAAGTTTATTTAAATACGCTTCATCAATTCCGCCCGTGACATATTCGCCATCAAATACTGAACAATCAAAGCGCTCAATATGTGGATTACCTTCACGTGCGGCATCAATCAGATCTTGCAGATCTTGATAGATCAGACGATCGGCACCGATGATTTGGCGTACTTCTTCTACCGTATGACCGGATGCAATCAACTCACTTTTTGCTGGCATATCGATGCCATAGACATTCGGGAATTTCACAGGTGGCGCTGCGGATGCGAAGAAGACTTGCAATGCACCGGCATCACGTGCCATCTGAATGATTTCATGACACGTTGTACCCCGTACAATCGAGTCATCAACCAACAATACATTCTTCCCTTTAAACTCGAGTTCTACGGGATTGAGTTTTTGACGAACTGATTTTTTGCGCTGGCTTTGACCTGGCATAATGAAGGTACGACCGATATAACGGTTCTTCATAAAGCCTTCGCGATATTTCACACCCAATAATGATGCGAGTTCAAGTGCAGCCGTACGACTGGTTTCCGGGATTGGAATCACCACATCAATCTGATGATCTTCGCCCCACTCACGCAGGATCTTATGCGCCAGTTTCTCACCCATACGCATACGTGATTTATAGACTGAAATACCATCAATGGTTGAGTCTGGACGTGAAAAATACACGTACTCAAAAATACACGGATTATAGACCGGATTCTTTGCACAGATCTTGGTGAAAATTTGACTGTCCGAGTTGATATAGATCGCCTCACCCGGCTCAATATCACGTACCACATTAAAGCCCAGCGAGGTAATCGCGACGGACTCAGACGCTAAAATATATTCTTTTTTACCGTTTTCAGCATCGCGCTCACCGTAAATCAGTGGACGAATCCCATGCGGGTCACGGAAACCCAGCAGGCCATAACCAGTGACCATAGCAATCGCAGCATAGCCCCCTTCACAGCGGCTATAGACCTTAGTCACGGCATCAAAGATATCATTTTCGTTCGGGTTTTCCTTACCCAGTGCTTGCAGTTCATGCGCAAACACATTGAGCAATACTTCCGAATCCGAGTCGGTATTGATATGGCGCAAATCAGAGCGAAATAAAGTCGCTGCGATTTTATCGGCGTTGGTTAAATTGCCATTATGTGCAAGCGTGATCCCATAAGGTGAGTTCACATAAAATGGCTGTGCCTCTGCGGAACTGCTCGAACCTGCCGTTGGATAACGGACATGACCCATGCCAAAATTGCCAACTAACCGGCGCATATGACGGGTATGGAACACGTCACGCACCATGCCATTTTCTTTGCGCAGGAACAAGCGACCGTCTTGAAAAGTCACGATCCCTGCCGCATCTTGCCCGCGATGTTGGAGCATCGTCAGAGCATCATATAACATTTGATTAACTGGCGTTTGAGCGGCAATGCCTACGATTCCACACATAACAACCTCGCGGATGGCTGGAACAAAAATAAAATGAACAATACAATCTGTACAACACGATTTACTATAGATTCTTTTTTGAGCATGAACTGCTAAAAAAAGAATCACGATACCTTAATGCGTGGGCTGTACATCGGGGTGATGCTGCTTAATTTCAAGCGGACTCTGCTCTGACGCGTGGGGTTTTGAATTCAATTCATCCCATGCTGTCGTTGCCAGATCACGTCCGACATTGATTGCAAGCGGTGCATAGGGCAAAAGAGACGGGGCTAAAATAGATTGCTGCCACCATTTCTCTTTACTCGCCCAAGAGCCGATCAGACTCATCACCACCAACACAATCAATACACCACGCGCAGCGCCAAATACACCGCCTGCTAATTTCTCTAAAGGCGTCAAAGCTAAAGCATCAATCAAAGACTTCAGCAACATGCTAAAGCCCCAAACAATGGTCAACATCAGCAGAACGATGACTAAGAACGCCAAAGCCGTTTGCAAAACAGGGTCAGTCACCACACCTGCAAAAACATGCGCCATATTCCGCGCATAGTGCGTGCCCATATAAAGAGTGGCAAACCAACCTAACAATCCGACAAGCGACTGAACCAATCCAACTTTAAATCCGCGATACAAACTCCACAGTACAATCACTGCGATCGCGATATCTAGGGCGGAAAAGCCACTCAGACCATCCATTAGGACAATGCCCGAACCGCGTCATTAATCAATTCAGGTCCACGGTAAATCAAACCGCTATAAATCTGGACCAATGTCGCACCAGCATCAATCTTTGCTTTAGCATCAGCACCTGAGGTAATTCCACCAACCCCAATCAATGGAATGTTGCCTTCCAAACGTGCGGCGAAATCTGCAAGAATTTGCGTACTTTTTGCGAAAACAGGTTTACCCGATAAGCCCCCAGCTTCAGCGCCATGGCGTAAAGACTCGACCCCAACACGAGACAACGTTGTATTGGTTGTAATCAGTCCATCAATCTCAAAACGTAAAAGCTGTTGGCTAATGAACTCAACATCGCTTGGTTCTAAGTCTGGAGCCACTTTGAGCGCCAAGGGCACATAGCGACCATGCGCAGTCTGTAACTGTGACTGACGATTTTTTAGGGTTTCAAGCAATTCACTTAAGGCGTCACCACTTTGCAGCGAACGTAAACCTTGCGTGTTGGGAGAGGAAATATTGACGGTGATATAAGATGCGTGTGCATAGACTTTGTCCATGCACTTTAAATAATCTTCTGATGCGCGCTCCACAGGCGTATCGAAATTTTTTCCGATATTAATGCCCAGAACACCTTTGAACTTTGCTTTCTGCACATTCGCAACCAAAGCATCGACACCAGCGTTATTAAATCCCATGCGGTTAATAATCGCATCTGCTTGCGGCAGGCGAAATAAACGCGGTTTAGGATTACCAAGTTGCGCACGAGGCGTGATCGTTCCAATTTCTATCGAACCAAAACCTAAAGCGGCCAATGCATCGATGTAATCGCCGTTTTTATCAAGCCCAGCAGCAAGACCAACGGGGTTATCGAAAGTAAGCCCCATGCATTGCAGAGGTTGAGTAATTTTTGGAAAAAGATGTGGCAGAACACCCAATCGGGTCGCACATGCGATGGAAGCCAACGTCGCATAATGAGCGCGTTCAGGATCGAGTGCAAACAGTGCAGGGCGAGTCAACGCATATAACATAGGCTAGAACATATGGCAGCATCAAAACGCGATTATACGCTGCCTGCCATCAGGTTGCACGACTTTACAAAGTCGGTTTATTGATTTTTGAACAGTTCTACCCTATCGATCAATCCGTTTGTCGATCTAATCCTCGGATTAAACGCCATGCTGCAAATCCAAGTCCGGTCACAATGATGACTAAAACACCCCAGAGACCATATCTACGCCAAGGAATAGTCTGGGGAATAATCTGGATTGCCCCCAATTGTGCGGCTTGAGCCTCAGGTAAATCTACCGGCAAGTCTGAATCCAACAAATTATTATCCGATGGACTATTAATTTCCAAATGATAAGGCGCTTGACCTTGGGCTAAAAAATATAATGCCTGTGTTGGGCCATAAATGGTCGCAGGCAGTGGCGCAGTACGTGGACCTGTGCCCTGTAACTTCCAACTCACCGCTTTAAGTAAAGACTGATCAAGATCAGTAGCGCTTTGATCAACAAGCCAAAGTGTATCTTTAACGGCCTCTTGACCCACTGGCGGATTTTTCCAATGATGCAGGCTTTGCTGTGTCAGCAGTTGCCATTTATCTACCGCATGTCGATCACTTTTTTGTACTGGCAAAAGTGCAGACAATGACAAAGACCAGACCTGATTCTCAGGGATTGAGAACTTTACAGCAGATGCCGCAACTGGAATCGGAATATCTAATAACCACTCACCAATCTGAGCGCTCGTTTGTTGCGGGCTACTTTGCTGGTTATTCGGCTGGAAAACTACATTCTGGGTTTGTATTACATTCTTCTCGGGTACCACAATCGTCAAATTGGCGCCCGTTAGTGCCAGCGGTGCAGACAGCGATAGTCGCCAATAGCGATACTGCTCGCTCACTTGTATACTGCTTTGTTTGAGTTGCCGATCATCCGCGGCAGGCTCCGCAGTCTCAAGCAAGGATGCCGTCGCCACTTGAGACCAACTGACCAGATCATCGCTCCCCTCTAAAGTCGCATCCATCGACAGCGCAGATTTGGGCCACAGTAACGTAATCTTACGCACATCACTGGTTTTATCGATCGTCTGATTGGCCTGCACGGGCATCGCAAGTAACCACTTTTGATCCTTACCATGGCCCGCCTGCTCCAGCTGTTTAAGCTGAGCATTACTAGGTGAGTTTGAAGGCAATGTCACGGTTGCTTGGGTTTGTCCATCACTAAGCTGAAACTCAAGACGTGCCGCATCATTTGATGTCATAGGCGCTTGTGCAGGCCAATGATAAGCACGCAACGTCACCACCTCTTCTTGAGCGGGCTCCATTGGGGTCTTGATCCGAATAGGCATCACATGTCGATTTGCATCCAGAACCTGATAGTTGCGATCATCATGATTGGAGTGCCTATTAAGAAGCGCAATAACATTAAGGGGTAAATCAACTTTCTGAATGCCCGAATTTGAAGAGGGGGTGGCATTAACGATTTGAATCGGGATACGAACATGGATCGGTGCAGTTTCAGCATCGACAAACGAACTTGCCAATAAGCAGCAAGCGATATAAATTCGTTTGCGGGCGGCACTTTGACTTTGAAATGCACTACCCGCCATATTCATCTTATTCATTATGGGCTGTCCCTACTTTATTCTGATCTACTATTTTTTCATGACTACCGTCAATTTGCGGTGTACCGTTTTTATTCACTTCATTTTGTTTTGCGCGAGCAGGAGGCAAAGGGGCAATATAGCCGATTAAGAGCATAATCAACCCTGCACCGATAAACGAGATAATACGCGCCATCGCTCCTACATGGGATAAATCAACCAACAATAATTTCACCACGACCAAAACGAGCAAGACAATGCCCGCAACCCAAACCTCACGCCAAGCACGACGACTTGCAATACCCGTTAAGAGCAATGCCAACAAAGTCCAGACAATGGTGAGTGAGGTTTGCACAGTATCGTCATGCCACGCATCAGGCCAAAGCGGCGCACCAGCCCATTCATGTAAGGTGCGCACAACGATCCCGGTCAGGGTCCAGAAAACCGCAGCGCCCATGGCCGCGTAAATAATTTTTTTAAATGGAAGTGCGGCATAAGAAGATAGACGCAAAGCCGCAAAACCAACCAAAGCAAAGGTGATATCCAAAGCATTGATTAGCGGCACATACACCAATCCAAAGAATCGACCATCGACCTCGATATTGGCAATAAATACCCATACCCCAAATAAAACCAGAAGGGGTAACGCTAAATCTTTCAATAGACGATCTTGATTCAGCCAAGCAGGGATATGTCGCAGAGCGATAAATCCGAGAATCAATAATGCGGGAATCAATGCGGGAATCGTCCATAAAATGACGAACTCACATGTAGCAAGTAGCAAAATACCGCTAGCCCAAATCACCTGATCCCCACGACTGGAGCTCGGTTTTATTGTTGTGTGGCTTAAACTATTTTCTGACATGACCGTTGCCAAGCGAATCAGCGATAGCGTGCCCAAGATGATCCAAGCAAGACTTAGCGGCAAGAATAAATGGTTTGTAAAGGTTGCTAAAACAACCAACAACGTTACAGGTAACAATAAGCGCACAGCCCAATTAATCTCAAACCAGTCCAATAATCGGTCTAAAACCAAACCAGCAGCAATGATTATCAAGAGATCGATTGCAATACGCATCGCAAATACAGAATCTAAATGACTCTCTGCAAAATAATCAATTTTGGATAAATTTGAATCGATAAACAAACCACTGGCGACTAGCCCCACACTCAGCACAATACCTGCAAGACCCAAAAATCGAGGAGACTTTACGGGTTGATCCGTAGATGAGACTTCATACGAGGATGTATTCTGAATCCGAAGCAACGCCGCTGAAACTAAAAGCGTGGCAGCCAAAACACCTAATCCAATGTTAATGGAACCGCTGTTATCCAGCGTCATCCAAGCCAGTACAGCGCAACTAATCAGTTGTAGGAGTAAACCAAAAGCTACTGACCAAGGTCTCTGCTGACGCTGCCCGATCCAGACAAGCCCAGCACCCTGCACCGCCCAGCCTGCCGATGTCCACTGTGCATCCAATGCCAAGGGCAAGACTAGGGCCAAGAAGCCAACGCCCAAGGCTAGAGTCCCTTCGGTTAATAACCGTAGGGAGCCCCCCTGACGTAAGAGATAGCGCCCAAGCAATAGATAGACACCAGACAACACCGCACTACTAATCGCCAGCGCATAGGGCAAATCATGAAGCAGCCCCGCCTGTAAACCAAAGCCTAATATCGGCACACCAAATAAAAGTGACCCATCTACAACCGGAACATACCGATTGTTCGCCCTCAACTTCGCCAATTGCTGGCTATAGCGGATGACGATAAACAAATACAATGCCAAATGAACCAACAATAATCCTTCAAGTGGCCAACGCAGCACAGGCGCAAGCGTTTCCCATGCCTCGATATGATATTGCTGCCACCCCCAGAATCCGGCAAGTCCAAAAGTAAAAAATGCCCCGAGTAAATTCAAGACTTTCCAAGTCCGATAATGAGCAAGCCAAGCAATTGCGGTATTCAGCAGGAGATAATAACTAAACAATCCCACGACATTACCACTGCCATCTGACGTTAGAATAGGTGCTAAGAACGCGCCCGCAAAAGCCATAAACGCCAAAGGAAATGCATCTTGTTTTAAGGCCAGTGCAGCAGTGATGACAGATAAAGTCGCCAGCAAACAAAAAGTCAGCATATCCGGGAGCAGATGATATAAACGGAAGGCAGCAAACAAGGTCAGATATAAAATCGCCAGCCCCCCTCCCTCCAAACTCAAAGCATAACCACGGCGCGATAACGCCGCAACGACTGCCTCTTTCACATCACCCAGATCGTGTACTTCTGGCTCAGAAGTCGTTTGCATACCCTGCGCCGGGTTTGATTTTGCGACCAAACGAATTCCAAGCAAGGTCAGAACAAAACCGCCAAATGCGACCAAAGCAAGGCGTACTTCGAGCGGAACCACAACATGCTCACTGGCGAAACGCAACAGCAACACGACGCCAATCAATAAAACAATCACACCCACACGAACAATTGCATTACCGCCTTGAAACCAAGCCAATAAGGAACGCCAAACCGATGACACCACATCCGTTGAGCGTTCATCAGGCTCAAGATTTGATATAGCTTTCTGAGAAGGTGCTTGAGGAACAATCGACGCAGGTTCAGAGATGGAATCTTTAATCTGTGAGTTTAGGACATCTGGAGATGGCAGACCTGATTGAGAGATAGCAGACTCAACTACTGCGACCTGAGGCAAGGATTCAATCGTGGATGATGCAGCAGGTGGGGTTAAAGAGCCGATAATCGCTGCGATTGTTGCCGTTGAAGATGCTGTTGATGTGGCTTGCTGTTGATGGATCGGTTGATTGAGTTGTTTTTCAAGTCTGTCTATGCGCGCATTCAACGTTTTACGCAGATCGGAGGTACGAATCAGGAGTACGATAACCGCAATATAAGGGAATAAAACCAGCGCGGCTGCAAATAACACCAGTACTTCCATACCCCCACCCTTAAAGATCTATTGTATTAATTTTGATCACATTATTTGCTTACAACTGTTCTTGGCGATTAGAGATGATCCATGCAAAACAACTGATCGACTGCTTCAGTGCAGCAACCTTGCCCATATCCATCATCTAATTAACAGTTATCTTCGTCTAATATTAGACGAAGATAACTGTTTTGAATTGGATGTATTTGTAAAATATAAAATTGGCATCTTTAATATCTTATTGGCTAAAGCCATATACACTTGCCAACTGGATCAATTCCGCATTGAATTTTGATCATAAATAGCTCAAAATCCACGCCCTCGCTGTATCACGGTTTGCTATCTCGCTCATGCCCAGTTCGTCACCCCTCTATCCACGCAAACATGTCCTTTTTGGCTCAATTTGTGTTTTATTGTCAGCCTTTTTGTTTGCCATCAAAGCCATTCTGATTAAAACTGCTTACGGTCTTGATCCGACACTCAGTGCACCTGCATTATTGGCTTTACGCATGGTCAGTGCACTGCCGTTCTTTTTGTTCATCGCTTATATCGCACCCAAGAATCCAACACCACCGAGCGTGAAGGATTGGGGGCTATTGTTACTTGCTGGCTTGATCGGTTACTACCTCGCCAGTATTTTAGATTTTATTGGACTAACGTTTATCACCGCCTCGCTTGAACGTATCATCTTGTTTCTCTATCCGACATTGACTGTGCTGATGATGGCCGCACTGCATAAACGCGCCATTCACCTACGCACGATCCTCGCTATTGCCTTAAGCTATGGCGGAACAATCATTGTGATGCTGGGTGAAGGCGCTCAAGCGGCAGAAGCACATAGTAACGTCTGGGCAGGAAGTTTCTTTGTTTTTGCCAGTGCAGTCGCCTACGCGCTCTACTTGGTCATGACGCCGACACTGATTCGCCGATTCGGAAGCTGGCGCTTTACAGGCCTTGCCATGAGCGTTGCCTGTATTGCATCACTCATTCACTACCTCATCGTACAGCCCGCACCAATTGCTAGTCTTGCGCACTTCTCGTGGTCAGTTTTAGGGCTTGGTATTGCACTGGGCATCTTTTCCACGGTGCTGCCCGCAACATTCTTAATGCAAGGCATTGCACGTGTGGGGGCAGCTCAAGCAGCAATGCTCAGTGCTGGAGGTCCCATTATTACGGTTGTACTTGCTGTGGCATTTTTAGGTGAGTCGTTGTCAGTGATACAATGGTTAGGCTGCGGCTTAAATATCATCGGCGTACTGATGATCACACTACGCCCAGCCAAGCAAATTGAAAAAGCGGGAGCTACGGCATAATGGCATCTACAGAGCTACAAACACCAAAGCGAATTTCCGTCGCCCCCATGATGGATTGGTCGGACCGTCATTATCGTCACTTTGCACGCCTATTTAATCCCACAGCTTGGCTCTATAGCGAGATGGTCACCACTGGCGCATTGATCTTCGGTGATCGGGATCGTCATTTACGCTTTAATGATTCCGAGCATCCAGTCGTACTGCAGTTGGGCGGTTCCGACCCTCAAGCACTCGCAACCTGTAGCAAGATGGCACAAGACTACGGCTATGACGAAGTGAATCTGAATGTCGGCTGTCCTTCGGATCGGGTGCAAAACAACAAGATCGGCGCGTGTTTGATGGCTGAGCCGCAGCTTGTCGCCGAGTGCATCGCTGCCATGCAAAATGCAGTAGACATCCCCGTGACGGTCAAACATCGCATCGGGATTGATGATTTAGACAGTTATGAAAATATGCTGAACTTTGTTGATACTGTCGCGGCTACTGGCTGTCGTCACTTTATCGTTCATGCACGCATAGCTTTGCTGCAAGGGCTTAGTCCTAAAGAGAACCGAGATATTCCTCCGCTCCGCTATGAAGATGTCTATCGTCTAAAACAAGAACGTCCTCACCTCACCATCGAGATCAATGGGGGCATCAGTACACCCGAAGAAATTGAGCAACAGCTCCCCATGACTGATGGTGTGATGATTGGGCGGGCTGCTTATCACAATCCGTATATCTTGGCGCAGGCTGGCGTCATAGATGGGCATGCGTTACCCGATCGTTTTGCCATCATGCAGCAATACATGCCTTATCTTGCAGAACAAATGGAACACGGCATTGCCCTATCATCCATGACGCGACATTTGCTGGGTTTGTTTCAATACCAAGTGGGTGCACGCTCTTGGCGTCAGATGTTAAGCGGTGGTAATGCAAAGACTTTGGCAGATGTCCATCAAGCTATCGACGTGATGCATGAACTCACACACAAGGCAAATGAACGTCAGATTGAGCGTTTAAAGTCTTTTGGCGAGAAAACCAGCGCATAATTGCATTCCGCTTCTGGACAAACGAATAAAAATCGCTAAACTAGCGGCTCGCTAAATGGCTTGTTTACCTTTAAGTAAATGGTTTGTTTAACGAGATAAATGTCTCGGGGCGTAGCGCAGCCTGGTAGCGCGCTTGCATGGGGTGTAAGAGGTCGAAGGTTCGAATCCTTCCGTCCCGACCATATTTATCATTTAAAATCAATACAATAATAATTGCACCACCACTCCTGATTGGATTTTGACAGGATTATAAAAACTATTCAATATCAGCGCGAATAAGGCCTATTCAATACAACGACAAAACTTCTGCTCCGTCACACGCCCTCCCCACTGCTCTCCATCCGCCTCCTCAACCAACTTAAACCCAAATGATTCATATAAATGCCGAGCAACATCCAATCCCTTAAATGTCCAAAGATAGGTTTCCTTAAATCGCTGATCAACAAAATCCAGCGCGATTGAAAGTAAACGACGACCGACTCCAGTTCCCCTAAGCGAATCATCAACGATAAACCATCTTAAGTGTGATATACCAGAAGAAGCATCTTCATCTATAGCGATCGAAGCCAACGCTTTACCATTTTCAACATACAGCCAGAGCCCTTTGCTTGGTGATGGCAAAGTCTGGACAAATGCACTCAGTTCACAGGCCACTTTCGCCTCAAAGAAAAGACCAAAACCCGAAGTCTGAGCGTAATAACGTGCATGCAAACTAACGATGTCACCTATACATCCTGAGCGATAACCCAGATGAATATGATCGTCTATCCGACTTACTCTTGGCATATCCTGCCTGTTATTTTTTGCTAATGCGTCAGCGTAAAGCGAAAGAGTTCGAATCAGGGATATCTGATCAGCCGGCATGAGCTGTTGAAGAGCACCAGAGACTTGATCCGTCGCGAATTGGTCAATCTTATTGCGTAATTGATGACCTGACTCGGTCAGAAATAATCGGCTTGTGCGTCCATCACGTCGATCTGCTTCTCGTTTTAGAAATCCCTGTGACTCCAGTTTCGCCAACTGACGGCTGGTATTAGACTTATCGAGTTGTAAAAGATCAGCTAAATCGAAGGCCTGAATTCCAGGATTTAATCCAATTTCGATCACGGCATGAACTGCAGAGGGGGCAAGATCGCTGTCTGCCAAAGTATTGCGCATAAAGCCAAGCTCTCGTACTAACTGACGAGAAAATTTACGTAAATCAACGATAAGAGCATCATTTTTGTGTTCAGAGAGTTCAATGCTGTGCATTACACTCACCCCAAATAGTATATTTAATAATCAATATACTTGCGATAAGCAACTTTTTCAAGAACTGCTCTTAATTCTTTATCATGCTTTTCATACAACCTCACACGTTTAAAATTTTCAGAAAAGAACAAAAGCCTTTAATTCACTTGTCTAAGATACATGCATCTCATTCATGTCAAAAAAAGAACTCGATTAAAACCGAGTTCCCCTTCTTTATTATTTCTATATCGAACCAATGCCATTTTCATCGCCGCACTTAGCGGTCTAGTAATGACCATATCCCTGTTCATTCTCATCATGACTCCATCCCTGATGATCACTTCGGTCATGATCCCAACCACGATGCTCTCCTTGATCATGATCCCACTCACGATGCTCCCAGCGACGATGCTCTTCCCAGCGCCCACGATCCCAGCCACGGTCTTCATTGCCATAATAGACAACTTGACGTACAGGATAGGCAACTTCACGAACAGGCTGATACTCAGGATAACCTTGATAATAAACAGGCTGGGCGGGTTGATTGTAAACAACCGGACGATGGTCATAATCATGTGGCTGATTCGCAGAAAGTACGACTCCGCCCACACTACCAATCGCGGCACCCACGGCAGCCCCATTTCGACCACCCATAGCATGACCAATCACGGCCCCTGCTACTCCACCAACTAATGCAGAACCCACCGTGTCGTAATCAGCCATAGCTGGTTGAACGGCTAGAGCACTCATTACGGTAAAAACACTGGCAATTATCATCTTATTCATGATCGTTACTCCTAAGCATAATTAAAATACTGATCGGATGTTCACTCATCAAAAGCCTAAGAACTTATTGACTCTATGACCACTGCTTAAATTCGTTATGGTCATTAAAACAGTTTGCGGATTAGGGCTAACTTAGCAATTGAATGAAGGTCGCCTAAATTCGTTTTAGACTTGTGTCGGATTCGTTGATGCTTGGTTAAGATGCTCGATTGCATTGTAAGTTGTGTGCAGGCATTATGCTTTTTAGACTCTATAAGGACACAATCATGAAAATATCAGGACAAATCGAATTCAGCATCATTGAGCAAAGTAGTGACAAAGTGATTGCTGAAATGCCTGTACAAAAAGGCATCTTAAATCCTTTTGGGGTTGCTCATGCGGGTGCCATACTCTGGTTTGCAGATGTGGTTGCGACCGTACTTGCGGCGGGTACTGCCGAGTTCTCACCAGGCCAACCCGGCTTTCCCTTGGCGATTAACCTCAATGCCAACTTACTGGGCAATCAGCAAGATGGCGTGTTTCAAGCGAATTCGGTATTTGTCAAAAAGGGACGTAGCGTGACTGTAGTCAGAACCACCGTGACGGGGAGCAATGGTCGCCTGATTGCAGAAGTCACCACCACACATGTCCCAGCCAAATAACATATCAACAAAACCTACGATACAGATAAAAAAGAAGGAATACGCAATGAGTAGCCTCAAAGGAAAAACAGTCGCAGTCACGGGTGCCAGTGGAATGATCGGCGTATATATTTGCCGCAGTCTACTAAAAGCTGGCGCTCATGTGATCGGCGTGGTCCGTAATCCTGCTAAAGCCGCATTTCTAGCAGAGGAAGGTGTTGAGTTTCGCAAGGCGGATCTTGCGGATACCGCTGCCTTGACCGCAGCGTTTCAGGGGTGTGATGCCGTAGTCGCCAATGCAGCGATGTATGTTGCCACAAAAAGTATGATGGCTTGGGAAGAACATGAAAAAGCAAACCTCGATGGCACTCGCAATGTCTATCAGGCTGCCCATGATGCCGGCGTGCAACGTATTATTCAGATCAGCACCTTTGGCATCTATCGCTGGTCGATTCTGCATCCCATGGATGAGCATCAGAAACAATTGAATGGTGCCAAGCGTCAAGGTGGACCCTATCGTGCGACTAAACAAGTCAGTGAAGTGCTGGGCTGGGAACTCGCGCATAGCCTACAACTCGATATGACTGCTCTGCGTCCGAGCTTGGTTTACGGCGCGCGCGATTACAATACTTTAAAACCGATGTATCGTTTGCTGAAGCTCCCCTTCTTGCCTCTGCCGAGTATCTCACTACCATTTGTTTATGCAGGCGATATTGCAGATGCGGTGGTTGGCGCCATCCAGAATGATGCCAGTATCGGTGAGTCTTATAACGTCTGCGGTGAAGGGCATCAATTTTCGACTTTCTTCAAGGCATTGGTTAAAGCCAAAGGATACGGACCTAAAGTCTTATCTGCCCCACTTCCTATTGCGATCCGCACAGATAATAGTAAAGCAGAGCGCGATATAGGTTTCAAAAATCGCCCAATTGAAGTCGCATTACAAGAGATTGTCGCTGAAGAAGCCACTTAAGCACTTAAATCAAAATCATAAAAACGCCCTGATGATTTTATCATCAGGGCGTTTTTTATAATATAAAGGTTAGGTCTAGAGCCCCATAAGTTGGCATGTCTTACACCAACCCATGCCTAACCCCAATGACCTTATAGCTTGGTCGATAAAGTAATAAAGAACATTCTTGGCGCCAGAGGATATGCCGCATAACCTGAAGTCGCATAGACGGGACCATTCACAACCAAACTGGAATACCCTTTCTTATTTGCGATATTAGTAACGTTCAGACTCAGCTTGCTATCTATCCCGTAGGCTTTTGGCAACTGATAAGAGGCCTCCGCACCCAGTAAGAAATAACCCGCTACCGCCGCATCATTGGTATAAGTCACATAGCGCTTGCCGACATAATCACCGATGGCCTGCGCTTCAAAGCTGCCGTATTTTACACTGGCAACCGTTTTGTTCATCCACTCTGGGGTCGCTGGGATCAGCTTGCCAGAGGTTGAATAGGTTGTAGTGCCACTGGTGTAATCATTGTCATATACGGATCGGTTATACGACACACCGTCGTAGAGACTAAAGTGTGATCCAAGATAGATCGTGCCAGACAAATCAATGCCATCAGTTGTTACACCACCGACGTTTTGCACAATTGGCGCACTGGAGCTAACAAAGGTCGCCAATTGAGGGGTTGGGTTGATTGAAAGCAAACGATTGGAGAACTTCACATGATACAAGCTAATCTGACTATCTAGACCAGTCACGCCATACGTGTCCGCAAAGCGGTTCTGTGAGCGTAATCCAAGCTCATAGGTCCAAGATGTCTCTGGCTTCACATTGGCTGCGATATTATCAAAAATCGCCTGACTCCCTACACTCCATGGAGAGGGTGCATTGGTAATGTTAGTTGGAAACTGACGCGCATTTTTCTGAATATTGGCAAACACTTGAGATTCAGGTGTTACCTTCCAGATTAAGCCGAAATTGGGTAAAAAGTTAAAGCGTGTGTCGATAGTGCCCGAAGGATAGAGTGTTGGATTTTTATTGCTGGCTGCATTGACCTGCTGTACGGGCACGGTTCCACCCGCGAACTGATACGACCCTTTCACACCAGCGAGTAATGTCAGGTCAGGACGAATATGCCATTGATCCTGAATATAAGGCTGGAACTCCTGAACCTTGGCTACGCCCTCATACTGCACGATCAAAGGGTTATGCTCAGATTCATAAGGGGTTGTCGGACTGCTGGCGGAGAATGGGAACCACATCCGAGTCATCGTGGATTGATTATGTTCATACCAGAAGCCCGCTTCGATACTGTGCTCAGCGAGTTCAACATTCAATTTAGATAAATAGCCAAAGCGATTGATATTGTACTGCGTTTCGCGCGTTGCATAACCCGAACCACCAAAGAGCTGACTCAAATTCTGGCCGGGATAATATACGGTAAATAACGCAGGCAAACCGGCTTGAGAAATCGGCCCCGCAACTAAGCCTGCCCCATTATCATGATGATAATAAATCTGGTTTGACCACTGGATATTGTCAGCCAGATTCCACTCATACTTCAGGTAAGCCAAATGATCCTTACGCTGCGCCGCACTGTAGTAATTCTGGAAATTATTACCAACACCTGCTGGCAAGGCACCATTCTTACCCAGATAGTTTAGAGCAAGATTCAAATCAGGATAGAGGAAAGGACGGGTGTAAGGTGTCGCCCCGGTTTGTGCTCCTGCTCCAATACCAAACAAATCAGAGTCTTCATTTGGCTCAATCTTGTCGGAAAAATTATAGAAGAAGGTCAGCTTGCCAACATCATCCGCATGCTGGAACTTGAGATTGAACTGGTTACCGCCTTGTCGACCATTAAAGTCCCAAGCACGCGCACGCTGATTGGCGTAGGCAGCATACAGCGAGTTACCACTTTCGGACTCTCCTGTATCTACCCGCAAAAAAGTACGGCGCGTGTCATAGCTTCCCAAAGTTTCATTGAATTGCAGGCCTTTTTCTTTAGCGGGATCCGAAGACAGGATATTGATCGTTCCGCCCAAGTTGGACGTGGATGCCGTAGAGAGATCGCCAGCACCGGAGTTCAAAGTCGTTGTTTTGACGTTTTCACTGATCACTGCGCGCTGAGGGGATAAACCATTATAGTTTGCGTACTGCTGATCACCCAGCGGTACCCCATCAAAGGTATATCCCAATTGCTGTTGAGAAAACCCATGGACAAAAAGCTGAGCATTTTGTTCGTTATTTCCCCAAGGGTCTGCTGTCACATAATAAACCCCGGGTAAAGTCTGAATAGCCTTTAACGGATTTGCACCCGGCAGAGCTTTTTGAATTTCGGTCCCCGATAGAGACACTGCTGAACGCGTGGTCTTTTTAGCCATGACCACCACATTATTTAGCGGCGTGGAGTCTGTCGTTTTTGCCGAAGCAATCTGAGGATCGCTACTCGGTGTACTATCTGCAGCATATCCATATTGGCAGGTTGCTGCCAATACAATCAGGATGCTCTGTGAAATAACATTAAGATTGAAGTGGTGAGAGTTGATTTGCATGAGTAATCGCTAAGACAATGAAAATTGAGTAGCAGCATTCTTGCTTAAATCAATGTCATTCCCGTTACAAAACCATCCATTTGGAATCTTTTTCTTATTTTCTCCTCCAAAGGACAAAAACAACTATTTATCATATTAATTAAATACTTAATTAAAAATAAATAACTGCCTTTAGCCTTCTATCATACGCAACTTGAACCTCTTCTCAAAAAATCATTTTTTAATTTGAGCTTCTATCCAGCGACGATACTGCCGAGTACGCCGTGAAGTCGCAAACTGCTGGAGTAACAGTGCCCAAAATGCAGAAACACTGGGTTTTGGGCGGCGTCCAAGACTAAGTCGGCTTAATTGAAACTTGACCATGGCCATATTCGCAAGTGATGCCAGAGTCTTATTCTTCCATTTAATTGGCGCAAGCTGGGGCGCAGTACTCTGTCCCTCTCGCCATCTTTGCGGCAGATTCGGATCAATCGCTAACGCTGTCGCGATTCCTGCCATGGCCACACCATTGCTAATCACTTGCTTAACCACTTCATGACGTCGAATACCACCAGTCACCATGAGAGGCATCTTTGCAATTGCTGCAATCTCTTCTGCAAACTCCAGAAAATAGGCTTCACGTGCCAGAGTGCGCCCATCCCGAGCCTTTCCTTGCATGGCTGGAGCTTCATAGCTGCCCCCAGATAGCTCAACAAGGTCTACGGCAAGTCCGTTCAGCATTTCCACGACTTGCTTTGCATCTTCAGCACTGAAACCGCCTCGCTGGAAATCCGCGGAATTGAGTTTGACGGATACGGCAAATTGCGGAGATACCGTATTGCGTATTGCTTTGACAATTTCTAAAAGTAATCGGGCACGATTCTCCAAGCTGCCACCCCATTGATCCATGCGCTTATTGCTCAGCGGAGATAAGAACTGACTCAATAGATAGCCATGGGCAGCATGCACTTCTACACCCGTAAAACCTGCTTTCTCAGCCAACTGCGCGGTATGCACAAAGCGTTGTATGACCTCAGCAATCTCAGTCTCCGTCATGGCTTTTGGCTGACCAAAGAATTTGGACATTTTTCCCAGATCCAGCGCAATCGCCGATGGCGCCCAAGTTTCTTGACCCATCGCAGCTTGGACTTGACGTCCGGGATGATTAATCTGCATCCAGAACTGCGCACCTCTGGAACGACCGATCTGTGCCCATTGACGAAACTTATCCAGATTTTTTTCATTTTCCAATACTACGCCGCCAGGTCCCGTCATCGCTCGGCCATCAACCATGACATTTCCAGTCAACAGTAAACCCGCACCGCCTTCTGCCCACGCTTGATAGAGACGCATCAAGGGTTTAGAAGGTGCTTGATCCGCATCTGCCATATTTTCTTCCATGGCAGCCTTTGCGATACGATTAGGAATAATAGAACCATTGGGTAACGTTAAAGCCTGAAATGCGATCATGTTTGAGATCTCCTTGACGGGATGTCGATCATAAGTTTAAAGTTAACTTTAATGTCAAGCTTATATTACGAAGTCACCCATGAAAATCGGCGAACTGGCAAAACAAAGTGGACTCGCCTCGTCTCGCATACGGTTTTATGAGGCAAGTGGTCTGATCGGCAAAGTGCAGCGTCAGGCAAATGGTTATCGTGAATATCCCGCGCAAACGTTGCAGCTATTACGCATCATCACTTGTGCCCAGCAAGTCGGATTCACGTTAGAAGAAATCCACAATATGCTGCCCGAGAATACAAAAGGCTCGCACCACGATGAACTGCTCATCCGTCTTAAACAAAAGGTCATCGAGATTGATGCATTGCAGCAGCGGTTAACCCAGAACAAAGCCCAACTCTTATCTATGATTGAAACCATAGAAAATAAGCCTGAGCATTTAGAGTGCTCAGCCAATGCAGAAAGAGTATTCGCACAGTTAGAGATATAAGGACTTATGGCATGATAGCGCGTTGATCTCTAAGCGGCGACATCTGTGAGACATAGCGCGCATCGGTCAACGTCCTTAAAAATACAACGAGGTCATCAATATCCGTATCGGATAATGCAGGCTTAAGCCCTACTTTTCGGTTAAGCGGAGTCGAATTAATATTGATATTGGCGCGATACGCTTTGGGGACATCATCAAAATATTGCTGACCATGATACCAATGCTTGGGATCGGTTGAACGTGTGGCGTAGAAAGCCACCGCTTCGCGTAAAGTCTTAAACACCCCATTGTGCATAAAACTTTGGCGCACCGCGACATTACGCAGTGTCGGTGTGCGGAAGTAGCCACACCACTGCTTGGGATCGGACCAATGTAATTGGGCCGCAGTCTTACACAAACCATTGTCAAAATGCCGTGGGTCTCTATTGGCCACTAAAGCACGATTACGGGGTACAGCAATCGCGTCATAACCAAAATCAGTAAAGAGTGATCTTTCTGGGCGATTCGAAGTGTCATTGAGCAAATGGCACGACTGGCAATTGCCTTTATCTGGATTTTTAAAGACCGCTAGACCTTGCATCTCTTGTGCAGTTAGAGGCTTACGCTTGCGTAAATAATCATCAAATCGTGAGCTAAAAGGCGCCATCTCATCGCTTTGCTGATAGGCCGCAAAGACTTCACCTAGACGCTGGACGAATAGATTTGGATTATTTAACACGCTTTGACCAAAGTGCGTAGATAGCGCCTGACCCAGTGGCGTAGGCTTGATTTTACGTAATAAGC
Source organism: Aquirhabdus sp. (assembly GCF_046462495.1). Taxonomy (NCBI): domain Bacteria; kingdom Pseudomonadati; phylum Pseudomonadota; class Gammaproteobacteria; order Moraxellales; family Moraxellaceae; genus Aquirhabdus; species Aquirhabdus sp. The sequence continues at coordinate 364,976 of NZ_JBKGVE010000010.1, forward strand.
TACGTGGCGATGCATTGTTCATTTCGTTTGCATCGAATAAAGGTCCACGGATCTGTTCAGCTAAATCATTTGCCCGTCCATCTGTAAATAACCCGCCAAATGGGGATGGATAGGGATCATCATCATCTTGAAAGAAATAACGCTGGGGCACATAACGCACATACAGCAGTGACGGTGCATTACGGACACTCACGTGTCCAAGCCTGCTGCCTTGAGGCGTGCCGACCAAACGTGATTGTGCATTCAGGGTGGGTGAAAATGCACGTACCGGATCATGACACCCAGCACATGACGTGCCCCGAGGCTCGGAAAGATTCGGATCAAAGAAAGCTTGTCGTCCCAAAACGACTAATGCAGGATCAGGACGAAAAGTAACTGTAGTTGGGTCAATTTGAGCCTTGAACTGTGGCGTGGCGCCGATATGCGCTATAACCCGACTATCACCTTTCGCAGAATCGACTTTTGCTGCATAGGCTCCGCTCGCGATACTGAACGCAAAAAATGTCAGTATCGCTTTCATCATCACCCAGCGCGGTTTAACACCAACAATCACGGCGTGATATAGCCTGTCTTATCACAAGCAATCTGGCGACCCGTTTGAGTACACGTCGTCAATAGTTTACCTGTCGTTGTGTAAGCCTTATAAGTCCAGCCTGTTGCAGGTGCAGGATTACGATCCATTATCATGAAGCCAAAAGTACTGTGATGGGTAATCTTATCGATAACCGCACCCGGCGCTGGCGTTGCGCCCGTTGGTAGTGGATCAGGAAGTGCCACATCTAAAGTATCACCGGCATTGCCCGCAACAATCGTTGCAGGGTGATTGCTGGCGAAATTGATGGCCTGAAAATCATGAACATGACCATGCAAAGCCAATTGAATGCCTGCTGGATAATAGGCTTGGGGATTTAGGCTGCTCATCACCGACTGTAAGGCCAGATTGCCCGGTGCAGGATTGGCTCCGGCAATCGGGGCAAAAGCCAAAATCGGATGATGATTGGTAAATAGGGTTGTTTTGACACTGGTTTTAGCCGCAAGTGCAGCGACTGTCTGAAACTGTTTTTGATAGGTCTGGAACTGAAGATCTGTCGTTTTGAGTGCGTTTGCACCGGCTTTAGACGAATCAAAAATAATAATCTGTGAGTCCGCACCGAGTGGCACAGCATAGGGATCGCTATAGTTGGCAACATTATCATTGCTTGGATCATTACATGAGCGCGCGTCGCTATACGCCCGTGGATCTAGAAAACGGAACCAGCCTTGACCTGCTCGTGCACACTCTTCATGATTACCGCGTACCACCACCCAAGGTGCCTTGGCAAACAATGCCGCCGCTGGCTTAAACAGATCAGCCTGCCAAGTATCCCAACCATATCCCCAAGGACTGTCTTTACAACCCGTGATATCTGATGGGCACAAATTCTCACGGTAATGATAATCCCCGACGTGAATCACTAAATCTGGATTCAAACTCGCGGCGGATGCAACGACTGTAGACAGCGGCCAAGCCGTTGGGTCATTACAGGCTTGATAGGCATTGCCACTTTTCTTCAGACGACAGCCCGTATCGCCCAGTACAAGAATGTGTTGAGGCTCTGCTTTGGGCAATGGCAAGGTGCGCAAGCCCACGCTCGCCTGCTTCGCAGTCGCAGCTAGATTAGCTTCACAAACGGATACCGGAAAGCTGGATGGCTTTGAATCAACCGGATCACTGGCTGTCGTACGCAATGGCAAATTCCCCGCACCAACACGCAACGTCATACGATTTTGAAGCCCATCGACGGTTAATAGTGGGCACACAGCATTGGCGTCAGTTGTACTTGAAGCAGGAGTGTAATTGGTAATGACACGAGCAATGGCTTGATTGTTATCCCCTATCGTCACCCATGCTGCCTGAAGGTTAGCATCTGCAGTAGCAGCATCATTGGTGATCAACGGCGTTACAGATAGATCATTATCGGATCCGTTACAACCATACAGAAGACCGCCACATACCAGTCCGAATAATGTCGTGCGCAAACTCAAACGGAAAACGCGTTGAGTCGTGTTAAATGGGTTTGACATGGCTGAGCATCCTGTTAGTTATCACATCATGACGAATGTAAAACAGGATACGTGGTACGTATTAAGGAATTCTGACAGGGATATGAACAATCGAATTATGATGATTTCAAAAATACCATATAGGTTAATAAATAACCTATTTACGATCCATATTTTATATGGTTCACTCTTTTTTAAATGACTCTGTCTGTTGGCTAGCGTACAGACGCCATGTGAACAGCTTGATACGGTGGATAGCCTTATCCCATCCCTATCTGAAGTTGTTCAGGATACCGTTATATCTCCCATCACGAATATAACTACGCAAGGTAACCGCAATGAATAGCATTTCCAATATCCCCAGTCTTAAGAAAACCTCTGAAGAAAAAGCATTGAGTGAGTTACTCGGACAAGCAGATATCACTATTGGTGGTCATCGCCCTTGGGATATGCAAATCTATAACTCAAAAGTGTCCGCACGCGTGCTGTCTATGGGCAATCTTGGACTGGGTGAATCGTATATGGATGGAGACTGGGATGTAGATCAGTTGGATGAGTTCTTCTACCGCATTCTCCATGCCCACCTTGATCAAAAAATTCAGCCCTTACGTATGATCTTACTGAGTTTACGGGCAAGACTGTTTAATTTGCAAAGTTTAAAACGGGCATGGACAGTGGGTGAAGCCCACTACGATATTGGCAACGATTTTTATGCCAGCATGCTCGACTCAAGAATGACTTATACCTGTGGTTACTGGCAGAGCGGTGCAAAGAATTTAGAGCAAGCCCAAGACGCTAAACTCGATATGATCTGCCGTAAGCTTCAGCTTAAACCCGGTATGCGCTTACTGGATATTGGCTGCGGCTGGGGCAGTTTGATGGGATATGCCGCTGAGCACTATGGTGTGGAATGTGTGGGGATTACGATCTCCAAAGAGCAAGCGGACTGGGCTCAAAATCGCTATGCAGGTCTCCCCTTAGAGTTTCGTCTACAGGATTATCGCTCGATCAATGAACCCTTTGACCGTATTGCCAGTATCGGGATGTTCGAGCATGTCGGCTATAAAAACTATAAAACCTACATGACTGTTGCCCATCGTTGTCTTAAAGAGGGTGGACTTTTCTTACTACATACCATCGGCAAAAATCAGCGCAGATCTCATACCGACGCATGGATTGATAAGTACATCTTCCCGAATGGTTACTTACCGTCTATCGGTCAGATTGGCGATGCGATAGATGGTCTTTTTGTGGCGGAAGACTTACATAACTTCAGTGCTGACTACGACAAAACGCTTATGGCTTGGCATGCCAACTTTGAAGCCGCATGGCCTAAATTTAAAGACCAATACGGCGAGCGGTTCTATCGAATGTGGCGTTATTACTTACTACTGTGCGCAGGGGTATTTCGCGCCCGAGACATGCAGCTTTGGCAATGGGTGCTCTCCAAAGAAGGGATCAAAGGGGGATATCAACGACCTGATATCCATAAAGTTTAGCCTCAGTCCCCTTCTCTCTACGGATAACTCTCAATTATCAATACACGAATCATAGCCATCGTCACAAATTAAGTTTGTAGACTGGAGTGCTTATGATGTATCGCTCACTCCTAAGATAGTTATACGGCGACACCTAACAAATTTTGATCTGAATTAGATAAGCGAGTCACTTGCAACTTTTTAACAAGGAAGTGTGCTTCAGCAGAAGCCCATACCCTCATTTCAAAATCACTAATATCCTCAGCAACCATAATTTTGAAATCGGCGATGATATGAGATTCTGACGAATTTTCCAAGTTTTGCTTAGCCAGCACAATAAGCCCTCGATTACAGACCACATCCACATAGGACTTAATGGCATCATCAATTTTCTTGATCTGACCGTGTATCTTGATCTGATATAGCCCAGCTTTTAAGGGAAGATAGGGACCAAATAAGACAAAGCCCGCTCTACCCGTAGTATGCATTGCAGTACCCACAAGGTGACCAACGCGGCTCTTTAACTTTGGATCAGAACCATCAAATTGATAGTCCTGACTCGTACTGTTTTCTTCTTGATATTTTTCATTCAACCGAAGTAAGAAAGGAGAAATATATGCAGCTAGCTTAGCGTCATCATGGATTGCCCGCTTTTTAATAGACTTCCAAGTCGATATCACGTTTTCATATAATTTTTCCCACGCCGTGAGTACGGCATCCATTCCTAATTTTTCCTGGATTACTAATGAGCATTGTTGCAAGTCCACGACATCGTATTGTTCTAAAGCCGTTATGATGACATCACGGGTCACTTTAGATTCAAGCATATTTCGACTCATAATCGGACCGTCTAGACCAGCTGCAATCATCTGGGTTGAAACAACACCACCAAATCCATACTCATCGGTCAAAATAACCTGAGCCCCTGTTCCAATAGCCTCCATAGCGCTACGTGAGTATGCAAATACCACATCGACTTGCAGATACTTTTCATGAAGATTATCAACAACCTTACCAACACCAGCCCCTACAATTTCAAGCTCTATCCCTTTCTTTTCACAAGCCGCCTGAATTTCAGTGATATATGCCGCATCCTTTTTTGTGACTAATAATGCTTTTTTAGGAACTTCTGCAAAAACATCTCGACGCTTGAAACGAGCCATATCGACAGCATTTGGGATCATCTGAATTTTGGACTCGTCAACACCATCGACAACGAGTCGATCACGGCAGGCGCCATCTATTGCGACATAAGCAGTAATTCTCTCGAGCAATGGTGGCGCAGAATCAAAAGCATGCATCGTATCATGACAAACAAAAAGAGCAGGCGTGTGTGGAAAACGAATCAACGCAACAGTCAGTGCTGTATTGTGATGCCCGTGGATCACATCTGGCTTAAAACCAATCGTTTCAATATTATTGGTGACAGGTATCCCCAGCGCCCTCGCGCGTTGCGCCGTTGGCCCGAGCATCGGACTAAAAATCGCAACACGATGACCACGCGCACGTAGCGCATAAGCAAGCTCTAGGGTTGCGATCTCTGTACCGGTTCGTTCAGAGAAAACAATATTAGTGAATAGAATTGAGATCATAGAGTTTCCTGCTATATGAGACGTTCTGAAAATTAGTGATCTAAACCAATATTAACTACAGTTTTTAGCGCGCCACACCCCGTGTTGAACTGGCTAAGGAGTCAATCATTAATCTTGTTTCGTGATGCGCGGGCAAAAGTTCGGATGTCAATTTGTGAATTGCTTCTGTTTTTGTTAATCCTTCACGAAACACAATTTTAAAAGCCTGTTTTATTGCTGCAATTGCTTCAGGACTGTTACCCCGACGCCGCATGCCCTCAACATTAATCCCATGTACCGTACATGGATTTCCTTGTGCCATGACATAGGCAACCACATCCTTATAAACAGAACTCACCCCACCAATCATGGCGTAGGACCCAATTTGACAAAATTGATGTACTGCCGTCTGCCCACCAATAATGACAAAATCATCTATTTTGACATGACCGGCCAAACTGACATTATTGGCAAACACACAATGGCTCCCAATCACACAATCATGGGCAATATGGGTATTCACCATAAATAGATTTGAATTGCCGATGATTGTCAGTGCCCGATCTTGAGTGGTACCGCGATGTAATGTACAAGATTCACGAATAATGTTGTCATCTCCGATTTCTAACCACGTCTCCTCACCTTTATATTTAATATCCTGACAGGCTCCTCCCAAGGTCGCGAACTGAAAGATGCGATTGCGTGCACCTATTCTCGTCCAGCGGTCAATGATAACGTGGGGCCCAATAACACAATCTTTACCAATCGTGACATGAGGGCCCACGATTGTATAAGCACCGATACTGACCGAAGGGTCAATTTTTGAGGTCGGGTCAATAGATGCCAAATGATGTATAGCCAAGGTATTAATCTCTAAAAAATAGATCTAAGATTTTGATAATTTTCTATTTCTTAAGATCTAAATAATGGTTTCTTTAATTTAAGAATATGTCGAAGACAAGGGATTATATCTGTGCCTCTTTGGAGTAACTGTTTAAGGCAATGGACACTTTTATAATTATTATGTTAACTGCATCACATTTTTCTTAAATATATTTTTATAGCAGTAGTACTTTTACAAGTATTATGTCAGTTGCATCACATTTTCTTTAAATACATATTTATAGCAGCAGTACTTTTATACGTATTATGTTATCTACATCGATGTTATTCTGACCAATATTTTAGGCAACTTAAAGCTGTATACATACGATACGCTTACACAGAATTCAATTCCTCCTCTCTATAGATCAATATGCCGTCACAGCCTCAGAATGATCAAATGAGGCTTTATCCGAATCTCCCAAATCCTCATGCAAGATCCGCCGTATCTCTAAAATAGACTGTGGTGTGTCTTGTACACTGTGTGAGGAGATAATCACCTTTTCAGAGAGCGCCCCATCCAAGTGAGAACTACGATATGGCACCACTCCATCATCGGAATCCAGTAGGGGGATAGATGCTTTACGCTTGGCAATAATCGAATGATATTTAACTTCAGGTGAAATCGGCAAGGTCGCAGCCGCTCGAACAAACGGATCGGTATCCTTCAAATTATCAATGCTATTTGGAACCATCCGATCCTTACCTGATAGAAGATTGATATTCCCTTCTGTCAAAATCTGCGCAACATCGTCAAAACGATCGAGCAAACTTATGGGTAACTTGATCAAGTTACCCACCCAACGTCCAATGGTATTACTCGCAAAAGGCGTACCGCGATGCGGTGCGGCTATAAAAATAACCCGCTCAACGTTTGGCATTGGCCTAAAGGTGAGCAAGGGATCCAGTCGATCATGGAGTTTTGCCAACCGATCGGCATCGATATGCCTTTTTTCAAATAGAGCACTCCACAATTGATCTTGGGCGGTTGAAACCAGTAACCTAGAAATGACACCGCCCATACTGTGCCCGATCAGCACCATATCTTTGGAAGCAGGTGCCTTACCTGTAGGATCAAAATGTTGTAAGGTCTGATCCAACGCATCACGAATCAACGCAAGGTTATACGCAATGGGCGCATTGGTGGGGTAATACACCTGCCAGACTTGGTAATGCTGGCGTAGGGCTTCATCGCCCAACACTTCATTGGCGACATTCACCCATGCTTCCGGACTACTGGCCAGACCATGTAACATGACAATAATACGGCGCTTAGGATCATAAGGTTGCATCAGATACACATGCGGCGTGGTTATGCCTTCTGAACGACCAAACAGGGTCCGAAGTGATTGAGTTGCAAAGCCTGACCGTGCAAGCCACAGCCCATAACCTGCAGTAAAATTTGCAGCAAGGGGGACTGTCTGATTTTTAATGATCACTCGGGATTGCATATAGGGGTCATAAGTTGCCAATTGCAAATGATGCGTAGCTAGTACTTCCGGCAAAGTAAAACCAACGAATCGGAACATCACCGTCACCTCTGGTGAAGGCATCTCACTATAAACGGCAGTTTTCTTCGCGGGTTTAAGCAGCTTATTCAAACGCGTTGTCATGCTGTCACCCAAAGGTGCTTGGGGCATGACAGCGACAAGCTCAGCCCCAAAGCCATCGCGTCGATAAACACTGCGTAATCCATTAAAACGTAATGATGCTGCTGGAATCACCTCTTGTGGAACCTGACTCACATTCTGAAGATTGGATCGATCAACATCCACAGTCCAATGACCGATCTGGATCTCATTCGTAACCCAATTTGGATTTGCCCCATACAAAGTTTTTTGACGATGAAACAATAAGATCGTCGCTTGCTGGACCGCATAATTATAATAATCTTTTACCTGCGTCTGACGGTCTTCAAACGCACGCTCACCAGGAGTACGTCCTGTAAAAAATAGATAGGCATAAGCATAACGTGCTACTTCCAGCCATGCATCAATATCGGCTTCGATATCCGTTGAACTTTGTTGAACGGGATGATTCATGGCTGCCAGCATCCAGAGTTCAGATAAACTCGATAAACGTCGTTCATCGGTTAGCCCTGAAGTACTTTTGATCGCAGCGATACATTCAACGACTTTCTTACGGCAGCGCGCCTCATCTAAATCAACGACATTCAATACATCGATCGTTGCAGAACTCAGCTTATTCGTCGTCAAGATATCGCCACGTTGCAGTGCAATATAGTCCGTCGGACGCATGGAGCTGACTTCGACCATTGCGCAACCGTTTAACAAGCCGAGACTGATGCCCGCCAACAACATCCATGTCCGCATCGTGTACAAAACCCGCATCACGGTGTTCCTTCTTGGGTCGGTGCTTTGATTACAGCAATACCCGGAACGCCCTGCCGAATGATTTCTGAAAAATGAGCATCTTGCCCAACAGCAATTGCGCGTGGATTGATATATCCCCGCTGCTGTAGCGTTTTGAAATCATAGTTTGGGGTTAATAACTTAGCATCCTGCGCGTATTCCCCCAAATAACCAGACAAAATTAAGCGGTAATCTAGCGGTAAGGTCGGAGAAATACGTCGAGCTAAATCATAGACAATGGTGGTGCAATTGGTGGTCAGTGTATTATAAAAACTGGGCTTGTCCTCCAAAGCTTTTGCTTCATCCATGTAGTTGAGGAACATCAAGCGTAAATCTTGCTGTGGCACGTTCAGTCGGTAGAGATAGACCTGTTCGCCGCGAACATTGCTGCGCACCCGAACAATATCTCGCTCATCAGCAGCAATCATCACGACTTCAAATTCACGAAAGAATCCGCCTATGGCTGAAAAACTCTCATGACGCTCTTTGCGAATCTCAAGAGAGAAGACCACATGACTGCCATCTTTAAAACCAAAGGATACCAAGGTATGCGCAATGGCAGGTCCCATCCAATAGGATAGGATCAGATCAGCAGATACCAGTTGCTTTAGATCATAATGCCGTGTTTCCCAGCGCGCATCATATTGTGTCTCGGTACGCCAGTTAAAATTCCGCACTTTATCCAAAGTGACCTGATCACCATGAACATCCGCATGTAAAACATGCGCGACATCATCGGCCCAGTCGCGCTGATTCGAAGGTTGGATGGTATTCCACCAACCCAGTAAGCCGACAAAAGCAACCGCATAAATAAGTAAAGCAGGCCATCTGACCTGCCCTCCCCATACTTGCCACAATGCAAATCCACCCAAGACAACCCATATAACGATCGCAACAACTTTAGCAAGCGGTACGCTCGGAAACTGATACCAGAGCGCAAAACCACCCCAGATCATCGCACCAAGCAATATCAGCGATATGCAAAATCGCCCTAGAATAAACATCGCCTGCTGGATCGGGAAACTCATGGAGTTGTCCTGTGAATGATTTAAACGTTATGGAGAGCATATAATAAAATGAAGGGCATGACGATGTTATCTATAGCTTCAAATATCTGACAACGTAAAAAAAGGCATTTTTAATTTAGGCTTTAGAGGAGAGATTTAAAATGATGGCGCCTGCAGTAATCAACGATATCCCTAAAATCGCCGTTAAATCTAATTTCTGACCATAGATAACCCAGCCGACAACCGAGATGAGTACAATGCCTACACCCGACCAGATGGCATAAGCAATCCCTATCGGAATGGTACGTAAGGTTAAAGACAGAAAATAGAAGGCGATGCCGTATCCAACCACGACCACAACAGAAGGCAGGAGATGGCTAAATCCATCTGAGGACTTCAGCACCGAAGTCGCAATCACTTCGGAAATAATTGCGATGGCAAGATAAGTCCAATTCATAACGTATACACCGGATAAAAAAGAACCATGGACTCATTTCAATAAATCCATGGTAAGAAGATGGGTCAGTTCAATTATTTAAACTTAGCCCCTAAGGTCAAAAATGCTGTCCGTGGCGCACCGGCAAGGAGATTATACGACGTACCGGATGAATCACTAGAAGGAAATGGATTATCGCCAAATACAAAAAATTTCTTATTCAGTACGTTATTGACCGTAAAGCTTAAGTTTAATTCATTCACGTATCCAACATTTTTCCAGCGATATCCACCGCCCAAATCCCACAAGCTATACCCTTGAACCGAGTTATCATTCACATAGGTATAATAACGCTTACCAATGTAATTCACGCCAACATGAACAAAAGCCTGACCATTATCATAGGTTAATTCAGAGCTACCAATCCAGCGCGGGGCATCGACCACTTGTTTACCTGAGCTGTGGTAAATTACACCATTATCCGTGAAATCATCTTTATATTTTGAGTCGTTATAACTCAGGGAGTTACTCCATTTCAAACGAGAGAGGGGTGACCATGCAAAATAACCCTGTATCCCATTAGTCTCAACCTTCCCCACGTTGGAGAGTATGGAAGGATTACCAATGATTGCAGCTCCTTGCTGGAGTGCCAATAAACGATTTTTAAAATCAACATGATATACCGTCACTGAGCTCTCTAACTCACGATCATGATAGCGCCAACCCGCTTCTGTCGTAATCGATTCCTCAGGACGAATCGTCTGCTTCACGGCATCAAATCCAGCTTGCGTGGTATCAAACGGTGAAGCCCCGCCCTTGATCACACCGCGATACGCCGTAATATTTTGCGCAGCATCTGCAAACAACTCATTGTACTCATTCAGCTTAAAGTTAATCCCCGCTTGTGGCAAAAAGTTCTTTGTTGCGGTCAATGAGCCATTCAGCCTGAAACTTGCTGCAGTATCGTTATAACTCTTGATAGACGTGGTACTTCGCGGGGTCTTAAAGCCGAAGTTAACCGTTAATTGATCTGATAGCTTCAACGTATCTTGGGCATGGAACTGTATGGTATCGGTCTGAAAGTTATAATCCCAACGCGTTAAATACGGATCTGAAGGACGCTCATAAGGAGAACTGGGGCCTGAATCCTGTGAGTAAAACCGCATGGCGTTATCAAAATCATTGCGCTCATACCAAATACCCGTATTAAAGGTATGAATGCCACTTTCGATCGTCAACGCCGAAAGAATCCCAGAACGATTGATATTAAACTCAAGTGTGCGTAAAGCGATCGGAAGTACAGGCGTACCATTCACGACGGGCGGATTCGGCAGCCACCATGTACCCGTCCCCTCTTGATTATGATGGTAGACCGTCGTTTTGATTGATGCATGGTCAGTCAAGAAATAATCCAGTGTTGCGCCTGCAAGCCAGTCCTCACGTAGACCCGACCCATTGTAGTACGCATCATCCTCTGAGGTTTCACCCGATGCCCATTGATGCTTAGCTGAATTGATTGCTGTATTCCAGTTCGGCGCATAATAATCCCAGTTATAGCCCAAACGACGAATGCTATCTTTGGACTGATCCATGTAATCCACTTCTTTACGATCTGACCAGTTTAAGAATGCACTGAACTTGGCATTTTCAAAGTTGGAAACCAGTTTGGAGTTGAACTGTTGTTGTTTTTGAGCGCCATCACCGCGCCATTTATCAGAGTCTTGATCAGTGAAGCTTAAAGACAGCTTGGTATTACTACCCGCAATCAGCCCCGTATCTAAGCGTACAAAAGAACGCTTGGCAAAGTCTTGTCCGAAGCTTTGTTGTAGGTTAACACCCGCTTTGTCAGATGGATCTAAAGAGTAAAACTGCAAGGTTCCTCCCAGATTACTGGTTGATGCCGTGCCCAAGGCACCAGTCCCTTGTGACACGACAGCTCGGGCAATATTTTCTGATGAGATCGCCCGTGATATGTGTAGACCATTGTAATTGCGATAACTCATGTCCCCAAGCGGCACATCATCGAGGGTAAAGCCCAGTTGATTTTGACTAAAACCTCGGATACTGATTCGGCTTCCCCACTCATAGCCACCATACGTATCCGCTGAATTAAAGTTCACGCCTGGCAAACGACTAATCGCTTTCAGTGGACTTGATCCAGGTGCAGTATCGGCGATATCAGATTTGCCGACTTCTGAAACCTGCCGAGTTTGACGAGTTCCAAAAACCGTTACGGCTTGTGCCGCATCGGTGGCAACATCTTCCGCATAAGCCCCCACACAATAGATCAAGCTCAATACCGCAGCCGCAATAGGTCTTTTTTTAAGTCGAAGCATCATATTTCCTGAAAAATAAATAAGTCAGGATTTTTATTTTTTAGACGACCATCCCCCTTAACGATATATTTATAGATGATATAAACATTCAAATTAAGAATTAAAAAAGAGACGATTAATAAAAAGTAAAAATCAATACGATTATTATATATTTTTTACTAACCGATCCGTTTTACATAAAATCCATAACCTTATGAGAAATAATATATTGCATCTACAATATAAACGAATACTTCTAAAGGATAAGGTTTAATCACGCTATTATTTTTTAGGATAATACGGCTTATCGCCATTGACGGTCGCACGCTGCATGACCCGATGCTGAGGACGATAATCATCAATGGCATAATGGAAAGTCACTCGATTATCCCAGAATGCCACATCATCTTTTTGCCATCGCCAACGCACGGTAAAATCAGGACGTTGACTATGCTGAAATAAGAATGCCAATAATGCTTGGCTTTCAGAGTCAGACAGCTCATTAATTCGGGTGGTAAAGCCTTCATTAACAAAGAGCGCTGGCAGACCTGAAATTGGATGAGTCCGAACAACAGGATGTGTCACTGGAGGATTCTTTTTAAGTGCGGCCTCAAAACGACTACGTTCTTCAGGATTGGTTGCAAAACGATCCGCAGGAAAAGACTTGGCTATATCATGCTGTGCTGTCAAACCAGTCAGTAATTGTTGAATGGCAGGAGATAATGCCGCATACGCTGCCGTGCCACTCGCCCACAGCGTATCCCCACCAACTGGAGGAATCTTTTTCGCACTTAATATTGACCCTAAAGGAGGTGTTGCCGAAAAGCTAACATCGGTATGCCATAGCGCATTATCACGCAAATCATTTCGCTCTGTATCCAAGATCAGAATTTCGGGTTGCTCAGGCACATTGGGATATATCGGATGAATATGTAGATCCCCAAAATGCTTAGCAAAACGATAGTGCTCCGCAGGTGTCAAAGGCTGATTTCTAAAAAAAAGGACCTGATGCTCAACCAGTGCTTGCTCTAAAAACTGTTTGACCTCTTCGGTAATCGGTTGACTCAGATGGATGCCCTCAACTACCCCACCGATAGCGGGACTCAAGGCTGTGACCTGAATACCCATAAACGTGGAGGAAGTGCTCGCAGAAGGAATGGGTGCGGTAAAAGATGACATAACAAAACTCGAAAGCATTGGGGTGAACGAAATCCCCGGATTGAAAATGAGACATTCAAATGATTGGACTTATAGATTGTAATCCCAAGGCACAAGGCGTTTTTGCAAGGCTCGTAATCCCAACTCCAGCGTCACCGCGATGATGGCAATAATCAAAATACCAACGATGACGACATCAGTCTGCAGTAACTGCGCTGCAGATTGCACCATAAAGCCCAACCCTTGCGTTGCCGCGATCAGCTCAGCAGCAACCAAAGTGGACCATCCCACACCGAGACCAATACGGATACCCGTCAAGATCTGTGGTAACGCACTCGGGATAACCACATACCGAATGAGTTGAGATTGAGTCGCACCTAAGGACTTTGCCGCTAATAATTTCTTCTGATCAACGGCAAGCACACCTGTCGAAGTTGCAATGAAGATGGGAGCAAAAATAGCCAGATAAATCAGTAATATCTTAGAAAACTCACCAATTCCAAACCAGATGACAATCAAAGGCAGATATGCCAACGGCGGAATGGGTCGATAGAACTCAACCAGTGGATCAATGATGCCTCGAATTACACGACTCTGACCAATCGCAATACCTGTTGGCACCGCGATCAGGATCGCCGCCAATAAAGCCAAACTGATCCGTCTTAGACTCGCCCCCGTATGCTGCCAAAGACTTGTACCCAGATAACCATCGCTGGATAAGCTCAGGAATCGAGCCAATACCGTTGATGGTGCCGGTAAAAATAATGGCTTAATCCAACCCAATGTCGTAATAAGCCACCAAATCAGGAGTACACCCAACAGCGTCGTTGCACTGATCAATAAAGTATTCAATCGTAAACTCAAGACTTTTGGCTTTTTCTTGGTAGTGGTCTGAAGCGCAACTTCAACGTGAGGAACGACTTGCGTGTCTGTTATCGGTCTGTTCATGTGGGCTCTCGATTAAACTGAAACAGATTGATTGTTTAACGTATGCACATGCTGCTCGAACACACGCTGCAACACATGCTCACGCACAGCAATGAACTGCGGATCGGACTTAATTGATCGTGCAGACTCGCCGGCAATAAAACGCTTAGAAAAATCCAGTGAGATTCGCTCAACGATTCCTCGTGGCGAGGGGGCTAGAATCACCAAGTCAGTCGCCAAGAAAACTGCCTCTTCAATATCATGCGTGATCAGAAAGACTGGCTTATGCGTATCAGCCCAAACATCCAGCAACAAACACTGCATCTGCTCACGAATAAAAGCGTCTAATGCACCAAATGGCTCATCCAAAAGCAATACTTGTGGATCAGACGCCAAGGCACGCGCTAAGCCCACGCGCTGTCTCTGCCCTCCAGACAGCTCCCAGACTTTGCGCTTTGCAAAGCCCTCTAAGCTCACCCGCTTTAGAATCGCTTGTACTTTCTCCAGCCGAGTTTGCAGAGGAACACCAGCGAGCTGTAAACCAAAGGCGACATTACTTTGCACATCTTGCCATGGCAGTAGGACATCATCTTGAAACACCACACCGCGGTCGGCTCCAGGTCCTTTTACAGGTCGGTCATTCAGCAGAATCTGACCTTTTGAAGGCTCGATAAATCCCGCAATCAAATTAAGTAGTGTCGTTTTTCCACTCCCCGATGCACCCAAGACAACGAGCAACTCACCCGGCGAGAGGGAAAGTGAAATATCAGATAATACGGGCTGCGTACTATTCGGATAAGTCGCGCTAATCTGATCGATAACCAAAGTAGACATCTGCAATCCTTCTATTTTTGGGCAATAATGGACTGAATAAATTGCGTACTGACATAGGACGAATAGTCACTTAACACTTCATTCACCATGCCTTGTGATTTTAGGAAATCTGCCGTTTTTGCAATGTCCTGGGCTGTTCCTTTAGCAAGTAAACGTGGACTTAATTGAGACTGTAAATCAGGATAACTCGCCCCTTCCAGCAAGGTCGGAATATCCTCAGGTTTAACACCTGTTAGCTTCGCGATTGCAGCGACTGGTGCAGACTGGGCCGTCCACTCGCTTTTGTGTTGCTTATAATTTGCAAAACTTTCCAAAGTCACCTTAGCAAATTTTGAGACAATTTCTGGATGTGCTTTTGCAAAGTCCTTGCGCACCACCCAAACCTCAAAAGTCGGATGTCCCCAAGAGCCCACCTCATCAGCACTCGTCAATACGTGTCCTGTCTTCTTGATTTCCGCTAATGCAGGCGACCATACAAACGCACCATCAATATCACCACGTTGCCATGCCGCATTAATTTCTGATGGATTGAGGTTGATTAAGGTAATTTTAGAAGTCGGAATCTGCCAATGCTGTAATGCACCCAACAGGCTGTAATGCGATGTAGAAACAAATGGTGTTGCTATCTTTTTACCGATAAGATCAGCGGGACTATTAATCTCACTTCCTGTTCTAACGACAAAGGCTTCGGCACCTCTAATCTCTGCAGAAACGATAAAGGCCTCGATCGCCAATTGCCGCGATGCGCCCGCAGCTAAAGGACTTGACCCCAAGTTACCAATATCAACATCCCCAGATGCCAGTGCATTAATGACTTCCGCACCACTATTGAAGCGTTTCCACTCCACAGGCGAGCCTATTTCTTTATCATACAAGCCTTCAGCTTGAGCTACTTTTGAAGGATCAACACCCGTTTGATAAGCGACAACAGTATGTAATTTTTCTGATTGAGAACAACCTGATGACGCAAGAACTAAACCGAGCAGAGGGAGGAAGTAAAACTTACTGCATTTCAAAAGAATAACGCCCTATCAAAATAGACATTTAAGCCTAAGAGATATCCCCTATCCAAAAAAGTAATAAAAAAAGCTAAATAAATCATATTTTCTTGTTTGGTAAAAATTCTTTAAAAGAAAACTAAAAAATATCGCTTGACAATATATCGCGTACGATATATATTTTTATGATGAAGACATTGAATCCAACATGCTCTGCCGATACTGATTACTTAAGCCTTGATGCACAGCTTTGTTTTGCGCTGTACTCCTCTATGCTTGGGATCAATAAAGCGTATCGAAAGCTACTAAAAGATCTTAATCTCACCTATCCTCAGTATTTGGTGATGTTGGTGCTTTGGGAAAAAGATGGGGTGAATGTCTCAGAGATTTGTGATCAGCTTTTCCTAGAAACAACGACTCTCACCCCACTGCTCAAGCGCTTAGAAGTGAGTGGATTTATACGACGGCAGCGCTCTAACCTTGATGAACGCCAAGTGATCATTACGCTCACCGATGCGGGTAGGACGCTTAGAGAAGAAGCCAAGAGCATTCCTCAATGCATTAGCGAACGCGTAGGCTACTCGCGAGAAGAGGTTGATCAACTGCGCGACAACCTCGTTGATCTACGTAAACGTCTGTTTAACAGTGCTGAATAAATTAGATGTTCCACATCTAATTAAGAAAACGCAAACATCAGATGTTTGCTTTTTTTAAACCCATTAATATCGTACACAATATTAATATACACGATAGTATTTCACATACTGCGAAATACATATATGAAAAGCAATCAAACAAGGAGACTCTCATGTCTATTGAAAAAGCGTTATACCAAGCCCATGCCAAAGCTACTGGTGGTCGTGATGGCCGTGCAACCTCTACTGATGGTGCACTTGATCTCAAGCTCACCACACCCCGAGAACTGGGTGGTCGCGGGGATGCAGGCACAAACCCAGAACAATTGTTTGCAGCAGGTTATAGCGCATGCTTTATCGGTGCGATGAAATTTGTTGCGGGTCGAGATAAATTAACCATGCCAGCCGATGCCAGTGTAGAAGGCACGGTTGGTATTGGCCCCATCCCAACTGGTTTCGGTATTGAAGTGGAGCTACGTATTGACCTACCGAACATGGACCGTACTCAAGCACAGCAATTAATTGATGCTGCGCATATCGTATGCCCCTACTCTAATGCAACACGCAATAATATCGATGTTACCTTAGTGCTAGTATAAACTCTTACGAGCAACACCTTTAAAAACCGCAGCTTTGCGGTTTTTTTTTGCATCAGAAGATTCAAAAACAAGACGCCGATCCTCGGTTGAAACAATAAAAATATGCAAAGTCACTTAAAATTATGTAAGATATATCTAACGTAATCGTACTTCTATTTAAAATGACTTCTACATATCCTCTAACCGCATTTGAGATCAAGCCTGTCGAGATCACGACAGAAACTTATCACATTCCGATCGCACTAGAGCGCGTCTCAGCAGGATTTCCATCGCCTGCGACTGAATATATGGATGGTAGTATTGATCTCAATAAACATCTTATTAAAAACAAGAAATCTACATTTATTGTTCGTGTAAATTCAATGTCCATGCGTGATGCAGGGATTTCAATTGATGATGAACTGGTTGTTGATCGCTCTATAACTGCCGAGTGCGGTGATGTCGTGATTGCGCTAATCAACAATGAGTTCACGGTCAAAACCCTGATGATTGAAGCGCTAGAATCAGACCAGCAAAAAGTCTGGCTACGTGCAGAAAATCCAGAGTTCAAATCGATCTATCCCCGTGAGAATGAAGACATCGAAGTCTGGGGTGTTGTGACCTCCGTGATTAAGAATGTCTATAAACGCAAACGGAAGAGATCATGAATCAGGTCTATGCGCTGGTAGATGTGAATAACTGCTATGTGAGCTGCGAACGGGTTTTTAATCCCAAATTGAAGGATAAGCCTGTAGTCGTCCTTTCGAACAATGACGGTTGTGTCGTTTCACGCAGTAAAGAAACCAAAGAACTAGGTGTTCGTATGGCGGGTCCGTGGTATCAATTTAAAGACTTGGCTCGGCAGCATGGGATTATCGCGTTATCGAGTAACTATGCTCTGTATGGTGAAATGTCGAATCGTTTTATGAGCATTCTTGGTGACTTTGTCACCCCTGCCGAACAAGAAATTTATTCGATTGACGAGTGTTTCCTTGAGCTTACTCAGTATCAAAACTTATTTAATCTGACTGAGTATGCGCAGCAGATGCGTCAACGTGTCAAACAGTGGATTGGACTACCGGTCTGCGTCGGGATTGGCACCACCAAGACACAAGCCAAATTGGCTAACTATTGGGCAAAGTCACAGCCTGACTTCAATGGAGTTTGTAATTGGCTAGACCTCGACCCTGAAATAAAAACTGCATGGATGGCACAGACTCCAGCCCGTGAAGTCTGGGGTGTCGGGCACAAGCATGCTGAAGCACTCGGGGCAATGGAGATCAAATCCATTGCCGATCTGGTCAAGGCCAATCCAATGCAGATTAAAAAGCACTTTTCGATCGTCCTTGCGCGTACGGTGATGGAACTTCAAGGTATCAGTTGTCTGACGTTAGAAACACAGGCTGCGATCAAACAGCAGATCATCTCTTCTCGTACGTTTGGCAAGCGTATCTCACAGCTGGATAAACTCCATGAGGTGATTACCGTATTTGCAACCCGCGCACATAGCAAGCTACGTGCAGATGAATCTGTTTGCTCGATGGTTACAGTCTATATCACGACCAATCGCCACCGAGAGCAAGATCGGCAAAACACAAATAGAAGCTTCACCGTGACTTTAAAAGATGCAAGTGATGACATCCTTTTGATTGCGCACGCTGCACGGGCGGCCGCCTCAAAAATCTATCAAGCGGGTTACGATTATCAAAAAGCGGGCGTAATTTTATCTGCGATATCCCTCAAAAAAACCTGCGTGCAATCGCTGTCTTTATTTGAACCGGACCCGATTGATGCAAAAAAACACGAAGCCCTCATGGGAACGTTGGAGAAAGTGGCCTCTAGATTTAGTAAAAAATCCTTAGGCATTGGTGTCTCCGCTTTACAAGGTCAAAGCTGGGAGATGACTCAAGCGCATCGCTCCCCGAATTATTTATGTGACTGGAATGATATTCCGGTGGTGAATTGATGATGAATAAAGATCTCGAAGAGATTTTGCTAGGATTAAACTGGGATGATTTCTACCAACAAGCGCTCGAACATTTCAAACGTCACTGGGCGCTTCACGTTGCCGAAAGTTCATTACTTTACGCGTGGCTGATTGAGCAGTGCTTACGCAATGACTTTTCGGATGAGGAACAAAAGAAATTACTTGCCATAAACTTCTTTGAATTTAAACATGCTATCAAAACCAAGAAATATCTAGCCAAGATCGCTCAGGATTGGACGACATCAGAGGATCAGTTTTTAATTGAAAATTGTGAGTTAGCGATAGATCAGTTAGCGCAAGTCTTACAACGATCAACCGATGAGATTCAGGATCGTCGCCAAAGCCTCGGACTGATCAGAAGAATGCGCGCGGTTACGAGACTCATGATGCCTTGATGACTAAAACTACTCATTAAAAATCTATCGAACACATCTCCGGCATTGCCACATCGCATACGTAATACAGATGCTGAGAAGAGACCCCTAGATGACTTGGCTCCTACACCTAAGCCACCTTATCATTCATGAATCGGAACATTCATAGCTTAATTAGCGAATAAATTTTATTCCTGCTCAATCAAATCAGCTAATACCAACCAATTGTTCTTTCACATTCGCCCCTCCATATGACCACACACGCAACTCTATTCTGTGTCCTTGACGGGACTTATCTAAGGTAAAGGGAACTGAAAAATACTCATAATGATTCGCTTTTTTCCACTCACTGCGCAGTACATCTCGCTGATTAATGATTTTTCCACCATCATCGGCATCAGCCACTTCAAGACGCACAATCTTACCCATGCCAACTGATTTTTTATCGACCTTTAGCTTCCATGTTGCAACCTGATCACCTACAAGCAGTGATGACACATACGGACCATACTGCATATAGCCCGCAGGATCCTGCTCACTTACCGCCCAGCTATTTCCACCAGCAGCGGCGCCTACTTTATGTGAGATTTTAGGGTCCTGCATATCCCATTTCTGATCAAATCCACCATACTGCTCATTTGCAATGAGCGCTCTACGACTCGCGCCATTGATTCGATAATAAATATAGTTATTAGCATCAATGTTGACAAAAGTAGGCCCATCATTACTCATAAATTTTGCAGTTTGAGGGAGTACAGGATTTTGACTGAAGGTCGTCCAATGTAAAAGATCAGTCGATGATGCCACCCCTGAAGCCCATCTTGCCGTGGCATACGGCATTGCTTCACTACCCTCATAGACCATATAGTATCTCGAATGACTTTTAATAATATTACGTCGCCCGACTGTGCCGGCCTGCCAAGAACCAGGCACAGAACTGATGATGGGATTCCCTGAGTATTTAACCAACGCGTTCAAATTTTTACCAACAGCGACTCCGACCTGACAAGTTTTGCCATCAAAACCATGGTAGTAGAGATACCACTTTGAGCCTTTTTTATACAAACTTGGCGTGCCGATATTCACGCTCTCCCAACCTGTTGAATCATGGGTCAGAATCTTGCCTTGCTTAACGAAGTGAATACCATCTTGTGACGTCGCAAGACCAACATTACCGGGAGAGCTTGCATCACCCGCACCCTCATAAACAATATAAAAAGTCCCTTTGTCATAGAGAACTCCAGGAAAAGAAGCCATACGACTATCCCACTCCCCAGCCTGTCCAGCCTCCAACACAAATCCATGGTCCTGAAAATTTAAACCGTCTGTTGTCGTTGCAAGTCCAACCCCGCCTGTTACATCCTTAGCACCTGGCTTCCTCTCCCACTTAATGTAATAAACCCATATTGTTCCATTCACCGTTACCGTTGAAATAAAATGCATTCCAAATTGCTTACCAATTGCGGTATTTACTTTATCTATTTTTATAAATGCCGTATTTTGATCAATCAAATCCGTAGCCGTAGGAGGAGCCGCAAGAGCCACACTCATGGAAAAGGTCAAAACAAGTGCTATAGCATATTTGCTCGGCTTCATTTGATGGCGATTTAAGTTCATAGGTATGCGCTCTTAATATTTAATGGCTTGATCTTGCGATGAATAGGGCTATGAATGAGAGTACACTTTACAAAGTGAAATCTATAAGAATATTGATGTTAATGGCATTGCTTCTTTTTATCCTTGAACATCCAAATATTATAAAATAAATCTTTATAGTCAAAAACTTAAATTAAACTTAAAAAAACTAACCTTCAAGATAAATCCATATTTTTACAAAATCATCACATAAAAAATGATCCTCTACGCATTGAGTAATCTAGAAGATAAACACTCTGTCCCCGTGATAAAAAACATATTGTCTCCCCATGCGATAAACAATTCTTAACAATCCCAAAAAAATCTACGTAAACAAATGCCTAATCCTGCCTTTAATCACCTTGAAAAGTTTGGATACACATTACAAATTAGGGAGATTTTTTGCGTGATATGATCATTTTCCCATCAGCTAGGACGGCTGTTATGAATACTCAACGACTCATTTATAGCAACAACGCTGGTCATAATGATGCTCTCGTCAATGCGATTTTAGCAAAGTCTAGTCGCGAGCATGATACGCGTGAGATGGTCAGACTCGTGGATAAATCACGCTGTTCAAGACAGCATAATGCCGTTGTCATTGCCGTAATGGCGTTAAATGAACACAATACATTATGCAAGCTCATGAACGAAACTAGAAACGCCAATGCTTCTCCCCGCAAGCGGGAAAGCCAATAGTTTTTTTAATCACTAGCCCCCTTAAAACACCGCTACAGCTCATGGCAGGCGTTATGAGCCCTTTTCCTTGTCTACAAATTGCTCATACTCTATGCGTTGACATCGACCAGAAGTTACTTCACAATTATCTATATGAGAACCATTTTCATCTTCTTGCTACTGACATGGCTGCCAATCCAAGGCTCTTGGAGTGTGGCGGCGCAGTTTTGTCAGCATGAAAGCCAGCCCACCACATGGCATTGGGGGCATCATCAGCACCTCAAACATGGTGCCGGGCTTTCAGAGAACTTTATTGGCCAAGACAAAGCTAGTATCGACAAGAAGGTCAATATCAATCATGGCGACCATATCGGTCACCTTGATCATGGCTTAGAACTGGTCACCGACATTGCTCCGATCACGATCATGCAATGCTTTGCCTGTATCCCCCCGTCACTCCCGCCGCCAGGCTATGAGTCTGCAATCCTTGATCTCCCCGAAACGCCACGCTGGTCTCCCGCCGCTATTGGCGGGGTAGCACTCATCTAGATCCCTTTAATTTGCCCGCCAAATCCTGACTTCCTGTTTTAAGGAGCATTATTTTGCGCGGCATATTTGCATATTTACCGTTGGTGACAACGACCCTCATCGGCGTTGTTCCGATGGCACTAAACGCACAGGTTGTCCCGATAGACAATCCCAACCCAGCTTTTGAGATTCAACCTTCTGCGCAAGCAGTTGATCAAATGGTTACGGTTGAGCCTAAAGCCCCCCTTTCGCTTGCAGATGCACTTAAGCAAGCAGAAAACTACACCCCGATCAAAAATATGCTGGCTACGCGTCAGCAAATTCGAGAAGCAGAGCTGCTGCAAAGTGGCTTACGAATCAATCCAGAGCTCTCCGTTTCCTCATTAGGTCTAAAGTCCAATCAACAGGAGCAGTCTTTTGCGGTAAACCAGCGACTGGATGTCTTTGGCGTACGCTCTGCCAAACAACAGTTGGCACAAGCACGATTAGATACCGAAAGCGTCCAGCAATCCCAGTATCAAGCACGACTCAAACTGATGGTCATGGCGGCTTATCGGCAAGTGGCTATTGCCGAACAGCGACTTGATCTTGCACATCAGCAACAGTTGCTCAGCCAGCAAAGTGTGCTGGTGACCAAGCGTCGCTTTGAGGCTGGGCGAATCGCGGAAGTTGAACTGACACGGATGCAGATCAGTCAGCTTCAAGCCGATAGCGAAGCGAAAAATGCACAGAATGCATTGAACATCGCACGTCAAAATCTCAGTCGGTATTGGGGCAATCCAAGCCCTGCTTTTACCAAGACCTCCTCTCCATCCGCGTGGCCTGCGATCAATCGTGCTGAACTGACGCAACGTCTCGCAGACAATCCCAGCCAGCAACTGGCAAAGCGCGCCGTCATAGAGTCTGATGCCCAGCTTAAACTGGCAGAATCACAAGCATATGGCATGCCGACTGTCAGTGTCGGGATGCGCAGGGTTGCTGATCCGACGGCTCAGACTTACTCGCAAGTCACTGTGGGTTTAAGCGTGCCTATCCCGATCTTTTCACGTAATCAGGGTGCAGTCGCTGCCGCCCGATCTGGACAGCTTCTAGCGAAACAACAACTTCAGATGACGCGTTTGCAACGTGAGCAGACACTCAGTCGACTCATCGCTCAGGCAGACAATCAGTCTGAGCGCTACCAATCCATCCTTAATCAACAACTGCCCCAAGCTCGCACCGTCCAGAAAAAGATGCTTCTCGGCTTTGAGGAAGGCAAATTTGGCGTTCTTGAGGTTCAACAATCCCAGCGCGACCTATTGCAGTTAGAGCAGTCGGCCCAAACCGCACTGACTGAAGGCTGGCAAACCGCGCTGCAAATTGAAGCGGTCCTGTCTGGCTTAGCCCTTGATGCAGATCCTGCAAGCCCCGTCCTACCCGATACGCTCAATACCTCTTTACTTAACGAAGGAATGGCCGATGCAGCCAGCCTGTCAGGAGCTACGCCATGACTATCTCTCAACAACTAAAATCCTTAATGACTGCCTTGAAGTCGAAATTTTCATCCAGGCAATTGCTGATACTGGCAATCGTTATTGGAGTGACTGTGCTATTGGCGCTATGGCTACTGCGTAAACCCGCTTTGCCAGCACCTGAAGCGACTGAAGTCGCAACCACAGCAAAACCTGTAGCCACGACTAAAGCTGAACATGATGAGATCGAAACGATTGCCTTGAGTGACGAGCAGATCGCCAGTATCGGACTACAGATTGCAACCGTTGACTCGGCAAAACTCTCAACGCAACTGGATCTGCCGGGCGAGTTAAAACTGGATACGGATCAAGAGTCCCATATCTCCTCTCCTCTGGCTGGACGTGTTGAAAGCGTCCACGTTGCAACGGGACAATATGTCAAAAAAGGTCAGTCACTTGCGACACTCCTTGTACCTCAACTGGTCGAGCTACAGGGTAGCTTTAAGGCCGCTAACTCTCGTTTGGCGCTGGCAAAAACTAACTATGACCGTGAGCTCACGCTCTGGAAACAAGGCATCTCCGCCAAACAAGACTACTTGCAGGCTGAAAATAGCTGGCAGCAAGCCAACATCGAAGTTGCCGCAGCACGTGAAGGACTGCAAGCCTACGGGGCAAGTGCGACAGGACAAACAGGTAGACTGACGCTAACCGCCTCGACCAACGGAACATTGGTCGCGAAAGACCTCACCGTTGGTGAAACCGTCCAATCCAGCAATCAGCTCTTTACCATCGCCAAGCTAGATGCACTATGGGTCGAATTTGCTGTTCCTCCAACACTTGCGGGTCAGCTCTCGCCAAATATGGCACTTGAAGTGATGACCAATACTGATCAACCACCGATGTCGGCACGTCTCCTGACCTATACGCCAAGTGCGGACAGCAAAACACGTAACCTGATCGCACGTGCACGTCTGGTGGTCAGTGAGCGCAATCTGCGTCCAAGTCAGCTCGTCACAGTCCGCATGAAAGGTGAAGCACAAGTCACACCGATTGTGATTGATTCACGAGCCATTCAAACCATCAAAGATAAAACCGTCGTTTTTATCGAATCTAAAACCAATGGCAAAACCAGCTTTAAAGCACAGCCTGTAACGGTTGGCACCCTATCCGATGGCCACTTGATTGCCGTGACTCAAGGCTTAAACAAAGGTGAGCGCTATGTTACCTCAGGAAGCTTTACCTTGAAGTCCGAAGTCGTTAAAAGTGAGGCTGAACATGAATAATCATGCAAACCAAACAGCCATCACAGAAACCTCCGATCAACCCACAGGCATGTTTGACCGCCTGATCGCGGGTTCCATCCGTTTGCGCGGCTGGATCATGATACTAGTTGTCGCCCTGATCGCAATCGGAGCCTATAGCTATCAGAAACTGCCTATTGATGCGGTTCCAGACATTACCAATGTTCAGGTGCAGATTAATACCGCTGCACCTGGCTATACCGCACTGGAATCCGAGCAACGCATTACCTATCTGGTCGAAACGGCAATGGCTGGCCTTCCCGATCTTGAACATACCCGCTCAATCTCGCGTTATGGCCTGTCGCAGGTTACCGTGATTTTCAAAGACGGTACCGACATCTACTTTGCGCGTCAACTCATCAGCCAGCGACTTCAAGAGGTTCGGAGTCAGCTTCCTGCCGGCATTGATCCAATCATGGCTCCGGTATCAACCGGTTTGGGTGAGATTTACCAATGGGCCTTAGAAGCCAAACCTGGAGCGAAGAAGCCCGATGGCACGCCCTACAATGAATCTGACTTACGCGAGATTCAGGACTGGGTCATCCGACCACAACTGCGCAATGTCCCTGGTGTGGCAGAGGTCAATACCATCGGTGGTCAAGTGCGTGAGTATCAAGTAACACCTGATATGAATGCACTGAGCGCGCGTGGCTTGACGCTGGCACAACTCAAAACCGCGCTGGAAGCCAGTAACAACAATCGTGGTGCAGGATTCATTGATCAGCGCGGTGAACAGCTCACAGTACGCGTACCGGGACAGCTCCTTACACTTGATGATATTCGCAATACGGCCATCAGCAGTGCGAATGGTGTCCCGATCAAAATCAGTGATATTGCCACCGTTCAATTCGGTCAGGAATTACGCACTGGCGCGGCAACACTGGATGGAAAAGAGACCGTGCTCGGCATTGCACTCATGACCATGGGTGCCAATAGTCGCGTCGTCGCACAAGCGGTTGCCGATCGGATGGATATGGTTCAACGCACTCTTCCTGAAGGTATCGTGGTCAAAACCGTCTACAACCGTACGGTCTTGGTTGATAAAGCCATTAAAACTGTGCAGAAGAACTTGATGGAAGGTGCGCTCCTTGTGATTGCGATTCTGTTTATGTTCTTGGGAAATCTGCGGGCAGCCCTGATCACAGCAATGGTGATTCCCTTATCGATGCTCTTTACCCTGACTGGAATGGTTGAACAAAAAATCAGTGCAAACCTTATGAGTCTGGGTGCGCTCGACTTCGGGATTATCATTGATGGTGCGGTGGTGATTGTCGAAAACTGTATTCGCCGCTTTGCCCATAAACAAGAGCAACTTAAACGCCTACTCACCCGTGAAGAACGCTTCAAAGAAGTATTCATCGCTGCGCAAGAAGCACGTCGTCCGCTAATCTTTGGACAGTTGATTATTCTGGTGGTGTATTTGCCAATCTTCGCGTTAACAGGCGTTGAAGCAAAACTCTTTCATCCCATGGCTGCAACGGTGGTGATTGCATTGATTGGTGCCATGATCTTATCCGTCACCTTCATTCCTGCTGCGGTCGCCCTATTTATCACGGGCAAGGTGCAGGAAAAAGAAAACTTTATCATGCGCATCACACAGAAGATTTATCGTCCTGCACTTGCCGTTTCCATCAAGCAAACCCCGATCGTTCTTGTGACTGCGGTATGTCTGGTGGTCTTATCTTTATTACTGGTTCCTCGTCTAGGTAGCGAGTTTGCACCGACCTTGAGTGAGGGAGACTTTTCCTTGCAATCGATTCGAGCTACGAGTACCAGCGTCGATCAATCTGTAAAAATGCAAACGCATCTGGAGAGCGAACTTAAAGCTAAATTCCCAGAGATTGCTTTTGTATTTGCGCGTACAGGTACGGCAGCAATTGCCTCAGATGTGATGCCGCCTAACATTTCAGACGGCATCATCATCATGAAGCCTAAGAAGGATTGGCCTAACCCGAATCTTTCAATGGATGAGTTGAAGGCAAAAATCAGCGCTGTTGTGGATCAGCAAGTTGGAACGATCTCGGAGTTTTCGCAGCCGATTGAAATGCGCTTTAACGAATTGATTTCAGGCGTGCGTAGCGATCTAGGCATCAAGATTTTTGGTGAGGATCTTGCGACATTGACTCGTACTGCGGATCAAGTAGCAGCAAGATTACGTCAAGTCACGGGGGCAACCAGTGTCAAAGTCGAGCAAACTGAAGGCTTACCATTGATCGCAGTCAATATTGATCGTGCTGCGGCTGCACGCTATGGGCTGTCGGTAGCGGACATTCAGGATACCGTTGCCTCTGCAATCGGTGGCACTGAAGCAGGTCAAATCCTTCAAGGTGATCGCCGCTTTGCCTTGGTGATTCGCCAGTCTGCGGAAGCCAGACGTCCTGAAGTATTAGCCAATCTACCGCTTGTTCTGGCAGACGGTGGAACGATCCCGCTATCCAATGTTGCTCAAGTTCAAGAGACTACAGGCCCTAGCCAAATCAGTCGTGAAATGGGCAAACGTCGTGTGGTGGTGACCGCCAATGTCGAAAACCGTGATCTGGGTTCTTTTGTCAGTGACGTGCAATCCGCAATGGCCAAAGATATCAAACTGCCTTCAGGCTACTGGATCGAATACGGCGGACAGTTTGAAAACATGAAGTCGGCCAGCCAACGGCTCACCATCGTAATCCCTGTTGCCCTTGCGATGGTATTGGCCTTGCTCTACGCCATGTTTAGTAATGTCCGCGATTCGCTGCTCGTCTTTACAGGGATTCCATTTGCTTTGACAGGTGGAATCGTAGCCTTGGGGCTGCGTGGTATTCCGTTGTCAGTATCTGCGGGTGTGGGCTTCATTGCCCTATCGGGGGTCGCCGTACTCAACGGTTTGGTCATGTTGTCCTTCATCCGTGATTTACGCAGACAGGGTTTAGGAGTGAATGATGCCGTCTGGCAAGGTGCGATGTTACGCCTACGCCCAGTTCTGATGACTGCACTGGTTGCCTCACTAGGCTTTGTACCTATGGCAATTGCCACAGGTACAGGGGCTGAGGTTCAAAGGCCGCTTGCAACCGTGGTCATCGGCGGAATTATTTCCTCAACACTGCTCACCCTATTGGTTTTACCTGTGCTCTATCGGTTAATCTACCGTAAAGAAGCACAGTTAGAATCGTCAGAAGAACACGTGACTCACTCCGAGTCTCAACAACTTTCAGCTGGAGCTCATCATGAGCGGTAATCATCAACATAGTCACGCCATTCCTCAGATTGGTAATGAGCATCGCCTGTGGTGGGCGCTGGGCTTAACCACTACATTTCTTATCGTCGAAGTGATCGGTGGACTCTTAACCAATAGTCTTGCCCTGCTCTCCGATGCTGCCCATATGTTTACCGATACGGCAGCACTAGCCATCGCCTTGGCAGCGATCTATGTTGCCAAACGACCCGCAGATCGCAAGCGAACCTTTGGCTATCATCGCTTTGAAATTCTCGCTGCGGCGTTTAACGCGTTGCTGCTGTTTGTTGTGGCCTTTTATATCCTGTATGAAGCTTGGCAGCGTCTCGGCTCACCTCCAGAGTTACAGACCAAAGGCATGCTCATCATTGCCTCATTAGGTTTAATCATTAACCTGATTTCCATGAAGCTGCTCCTCGGTGGCAAAGATGACAGCTTAAATGTCAAAGGCGCTTATCTTGAAGTCTGGAGTGACTTACTAGGCTCAATTGGCGTGATTGTCGGTGCCGTCGTCATTATATTTACCGGATGGACTTGGGTCGACTCACTCGTTGCGGTGGGTATCGGCTTCTGGGTGCTTCCGCGAACATGGATTCTGATGCGCGATAGCTTGAATATTCTGCTGGAAGGTGTGCCCGCAGAAGTCGATATCATCGCAGTCGAGAAGACTTTATTAACCATTGATGGTGTTGAAAGTATCCATGATCTTCATATCTGGGCATTGACCAGTGGCAAGATCAGTCTGACTGCGCATCTGGTGTGTCCAACAGGTGATGTTCAAACTATCTTAAACCAAGCGAAAGCCCGCTTGGCTGAGGAACATAGCCTTGAGCATGTGACCTTACAATGTGAGACTGAGGGTTGTGAGATGGATCACCCTGATGCTCATTTGTTTAAAACGCCTTCTCATGAAGGACATCAGCACTAAGTAAGTCGATCTGTTGATTCGCTGTTTCAGGTCAAATGGCGAATCAACGGCAATAAAATCAATGCTATAGAATCACAACGCGGTACCCCTTACCCTGCAACACCGCACCATTTCCCTGTTTCGATCTCGTCAGGAGCCTCTCTTGAATCCACATGAAACCATCGCAACAAATGTCGGCCCAGCAAAAATCGATATTGCCTATGAACGTCTCGGTGATCCTGATGCGCCACCCATATTGCTGATCCACGGCATAGCAACACAGTTAGTTGGCTGGCCTGATGGCCTTTGCAAAGCATTGGTTGAGCGTGGGCTACACGTAATCCGATTTGATAATCGTGATGTCGGCCTATCCTCTCACTTTCCTCAAGCACCCACACCAGACTTGCCAGCCGTACTTGGCGGTGACTTATCTTCTGTATCCTATACCCTCTCCGATATGGCTGCGGATGCTGTCGGACTGCTGGATACGCTCGGCATCGATAGCGCGCATCTGGTTGGGGCATCCATGGGTGGAGCAATCGCACAGACCATTGCACTCGAATATCCTGATCGTGTCAGATCACTAACCTCTATGATGTCCACCACAGGTGATATGAAGGTTGGTCAAGCTACCCCCGAAACGATCAAAGCGCTCTTTGGTGGTCCGCCGGCTGTCACTCGCCAAGAAGTGATTGATCGCCAAGTCTGGGCAATCTCCATTGTGGGGTCACCAGGATTTCCAGTTGAACCAAAAGAAGTGATTGAACGTGTTACGCGCGCTTATGATCGAAACTATGATCCTGTTGGGATTGCTCGACAAGCTGTCGCGTCGGTTGCATCTGGAGATCGTACTGAACGACTGCGCAGTCTTGATGTGCCGACGCTGGTTATTCACGGTCTTGCTGATGTGATGTGCAATGTTAGTGGCGGGCGGGCTACCGCAGCTGCAATACCAAACTCAAAATTGGTGTTGATAAAGGGTTTAGGACATAACCTTCCGTCTGGGGTTTGGAAGGAGATTGTGGGGCATATTGAAGAGGTTGTGAGAGTAGGTGAGGATCGGATGAGAGGCTGACGACGACTCTCTTTCTGAATTCGCTCAATGAAGCCGACGAACATCAACAATATTGATCATTAAAAATCAGCCAATCGCAATCTTCAACTGCG
This sequence comes from Aquirhabdus sp., assembly GCF_046462495.1. Lineage (NCBI taxonomy): Bacteria > Pseudomonadati > Pseudomonadota > Gammaproteobacteria > Moraxellales > Moraxellaceae > Aquirhabdus > Aquirhabdus sp. The sequence goes on from NZ_JBKGVE010000010.1 coordinate 395,449, forward strand.
CCGCTGCCACACTCAACAAATCATAGACCGCAGTTTCAACCTTAAAGTCCCAATCGACTAAATTGCGCATCACGCGCTCAGCCAGCTCAACCTCACCCGTCACAAAACAATCCAACGTCCCAACCCCACTTGCAGAAGTCAATAATCCGCGCTGTGCTAGTACTCGCTCGGTCTGCTTAGCAACAGCAGCACCTGAATCTAATAAATGAAAGGTATCTGGAAAGACATACTGAATGCTGGAGGCCAAGAATGGATAATGCGTACACCCCAATACCAACTCTTCAGCTTTTGCTTCAACGAGTGGTGCTAATACACGCTCAAGCTCTGCATAGCAGGCAGCAGAATCTTGCTCACCCGCTTCAACAAAGGGAACCAAAGCAGGGCTCACGACAGTAAAAACTTCAACACCTGCGGGCACAGCCACTTCGGCAATCACATCTTTGAGCAATGTCCCACGCATGGTGCCTTGAGTCGCAAGCACGCCAATTTTTTTATTCTTGGACATTTGCACGGCGGGTTTAACCGCAGGTACGAGACCAATCACAGGAAAAGACTCACCATATCGCGCACGTAAATGCGTCAGGCTAAAAGCAGATGCAGTGTTACATGCAACAACCACTGCTTTACAACCTCGCTGATATAACCACTCTACGGCACAAGCAGTGAGTATACGAATTTCTTCATCAGGACGTGTTCCATAGGGTACATGCGCTGTGTCAGCAAGATAAACCATAGACTCATGTGGCAATAGCGCGCGCAACTCTGCGACAACCGATAAGCCACCAATTCCCGAATCAAACACGCCAATCGGCGCATCTGAATGCCCCAAATGCTGAAGTTTATCTAACAACTCGCTACTCCAAAAAACTCTGGCTTTATTATTTCAGTTGATCACACATAGAGCACAGATCAAACTTATACCAACCCCAAAACAAATTGCTCATCCCCACTGCGTAAAACCATCGCCTCGCCTGCATCGGTGTGCTCAAGCACACTCCAATTCACGAGATGATAGAACGCATTGCGATGTATCAAAGCATCTAAATTGCGACGAATTCGAATATAAGGACGTATCTCACTAACACCATCCATCATGAACTCACGCATCTCAATGCTATGCTCTGCATCTGCAATCACGACATCGCCCGTCTTGGTAGTGCAGCGAACGAAAGTCTGGCCATTATCCTCAACCTGCTCAACATCGACCACCATCAGCGGCGCATCAACCACCTGAATCTTGATCTTTTCAACGGGTGTTTTTAGAAAATACTCATCCCCTTCTCGCCAAAGCACCGTAGAAAACAGTTTGATCAAAGGTTCACGTGTCATCCGCGTCCCTTCATGCCACCACTCGCCATTGGCGCGAATCACCAAATCCATCTCACCGCAATACTCGGGATTCCACTTTTCAAGCGGAGGTAGACTTTTGGTTGGCTTTCCGTCAGCACCCACCAGCAAACGAGAGATAGAATCCAAACCACCCGTTTTCTTCAGTGGCACGTTTTGACTCAAAGACTCATCGATGGCTGGAGCAGTTGATTGACCCAAATTACCCTGTGGGGGGGATATTTTAGTCATGGTTTTTGTCCTAGAAAAGCAATTAAAATCATTATTCATCTAAATCTGTATACACTGACTTAAAGGGTCAGCAGACCTTCAATTCTTGATGCAAAGAGGGCTTCGCTCTGTTAATCAGGGGATACTCTGCTAAAAAAAGCAAGTTACCGCATGTAATTTGAGTGTAAATGTAGCGTATCAAGCCACATTGATTTTATAATACCACCGCAGCTATGCCGAATAGCAATGATTTCATGCTTCGGGCAGCGTCGCAACAGCGTAATTCGCATGTTGCTAGCCACCCGCTTAAAAGAGGAAACCTTATGGAACACATCGAACGTGAATCGATGGAGTTTGATGTTGTGATTGTGGGCGCAGGCCCGGCAGGACTTTCTGCTGCAATCCGCCTACGTCAATTGGCTATAGAAAAAAATATGCCCGACCTTTCAGTCTGTGTCGTTGAAAAAGGCTCTGAAGTCGGTGCACATATCCTCTCTGGTGCGGTGCTCGAACCACGTGCCTTGAACGAACTCTTTCCTGACTGGAAAGAACTGGGCGCACCGCTCAACGTTCCTGCCAAACAAGACGATGTGTACATGCTGACTTCGGCAACTGCCAGTATTAAAGTTCCGCATTTCTTCGTCCCTAAAACCATGCACAACGAAGGCAACTATATTGTTTCCTTGGGGAACGTTGTCCGCTGGTTGAATACCAAAGCAGAAGAACTCGAAGTTACTGTATTTCCAGGATTTGCAGCCTCTGAAGTCCTTTACCATGAAGATGGTAGCGTGAAAGGGATCCAAACTGGCGACATGGGCGTCAATAAAGAAGGTGAACCAAAGCCTAGCTTTACTCCAGGTTATGAACTGCACGCCAAATACACCCTCTTCGCTGAAGGCTGTCGCGGTAGCCTCGGCAAAAAACTGATGAGCCGCTTTGATCTGAACAAAGACTCACAGCCACAGCACTACGGTATCGGTATCAAAGAACTGTGGGAAATCGATCCTGCTAAACACCAAGAAGGTTTGGTACTGCACGGTTCAGGCTGGCCGTTGACCGAAACCGGTTCGACTGGTGGCTGGTGGCTATACCACGCAGAAAACAACCAAGTGACCATGGGTATGATCATTGATCTGTCATACAAAAACCCATACATGTCGCCATTTGATGAAATGCAACGCTTCAAGCATCACCCTGTGATTAGCCAATACTTGGAAGGTGGTAAACGTCTTTCTTACGGTGCACGTGCAGTGATCAAAGGCGGCTTACTGGCCTTGCCTAAACTGACATTCCCAGGTGGCTGCTTGATTGGTGATGATGCAGGTTTCTTGAACTTTGCAAAAATCAAAGGCTCTCATACCGCAATGAAGTCAGGCATGCTCTGTGCTGAAGCGGTATTTGAAGCTTTAGAAGCTGGTCGCGCGTCAGATGAAGTCACTGCCTACACCGAGAAATTCAAAGAATCATGGCTCTACCCAGAACTCTTTGCAGCACGTAACTTCGGTTCAGTCATGCATCGCTTTGGTACGGTCATTGGTGGTGGATATAACTTCATCGATCAGAATGTTTTCAGATTGCCATTCACCATTCTGGACCCACTACCTGACTTTAAAGCGCTGGAATTGGCTGAAAACTCAGTTAAACCTGTTTATCCAAAACCAGATGGCAAATTGTCATTTGATAAGTTGTCTTCCGTGTTTGTATCAAATACTAACCACGAAGAAGATCAGCCTGTCCATTTGAAACTGCGTGATCCATCGATTCCAATCGAACAGAACTTGCCATTGTACGCAGAGCCAGCACAGCGCTACTGCCCTGCTGGTGTTTATGAAATCGTGACTACACCAGAAGGTGCGCCACGCTTCCAGATCAACGCGCAGAACTGTGTACACTGTAAAACTTGTGATATCAAAGACCCTGCACAAAACATCAACTGGGAAACCCCAGAAGGTGGCGGTGGTCCAAACTATCCAAACATGTAAGACATTTAATCCCAATAAAAAAGCAGCTTAGGCTGCTTTTTTATTGCTTTGGTTTTAAATCTTACAGGAACTTATAGGTACCACGCAGGAACAATACCCGCCCCAGTGGGTCAGCGTAGCGAGGGTCATAGCCAAACTGATAATTATCCGTCGTATTTGAAGCGGGTGGATTTTTATTAAACAGGTTTTTAATGCCTAATGTCAGCGTCAGATTTTTAATTCCTGAGTAAGTCCCAGACAAATTATAGATCGTATACGAACCCACATGGTGGTCATCATATCCCGGATCGGCACTTGTGTTTTGATCTAAATAACCCGATTGGAAAGTTTGCTGAAGTGCTGCACTCCATGAAGCTAATGACCAGTTTATGCCCGCAGTATGGCGCCAACGGAAGATCGCGCCGCCCCCACCATTAAAGCCTTTGACCCCCGCACCATACTTGCCAAGATTACTGATGTACTCACCACCCTGTTCAATCTGATAATCATATTGATTGACATAGGTACCATCTAAAGTGAGACCGAAACGCCCCCAAGCCGTTTCGGGTAGCCTCCAGCCAAAACCGAGGTCTATGCCAGATGTACGGACATTACCCAGGTTAAGATTAGGATTCAGGATATAGTTCAACGATCCATCTGGGTTACGTACAAAATCAGCAGCATACTTATTGCCATCACCAAAGATCAGCGACTCGGACATCTGTGTAATTTGATTTTTCAGCAGGATATTCCAGTAATCGACAGATAGCGTAAGGTCTTTCATCGGCTCAACCACAGTTCCAACAGTAAAAGATCTGGACTTCTCAGGTTGCAAGTCTTTTGATCCGCCCTTCAGCTTAAACATTTGTTGATTGCAATCTCGAGAAGGAATGCCACCGGGCGCCACAACACCACTGGGACACAATATCGGATCACTTTGCGAACTCCCCGTCTCGACTCGCGTAGGCGGCTGATTTAACTCATATAAGCTAGGTGCACGAAACCCTGTCGAATAAGAGGTTCGGAACATCAGTTCCTTTAAAGGCTGCCATCGGAAGGCGACTTTAGGGTTTGTGGTACTGCCCACGTCACTATAGTTATCATAGCGTAGAGCAAATTGAGCCTCTAAGCTCTTTAGAATAGGAACTTGTAATTCTGTAAAAACAGCACTGACTTCGCGATGCCCTGCGATTGACTGTGAACCAGCATAACCCGTACCAGACGATAGGTTTGCCACATCATGATAGACATTAAACGCTGAGTTCTCATGCCGCCACGATGTGCCTACCGCTAATCCCACGCCACCCGCTGGGAGCTGAGCAATCTCACGGCTAGCGGTAAAATCAACCGCAGCTGTTGTCGCTTTTGCATCCAAATAGGGACCTCGAAGCGCAAGTTGTGAGTAGATTCCCTCATCACCAGCAGCTTGTGGTCCAAAAGGATTTAACGTACCGTTTTCTAAAGAACTGCGGACTAAATCATCATTGAGAAATCCTTCCACTAAACGCTGGAGCTGCGTACTGCGCGTCAGCGAAACACCTGTTTTATAATCCCAACCAAAATCGTTTCCTTCTGCTGAAAACAATAAACGATCGGCTTTATTCAAGGTTTCGTCTTGGCGTCGTCCAGCCAACTCAGAGCGGTAGCCCAGCGTTAGATCTTGTCCACTTAAGCCAAGAAATGCCGGCGTAATGCCGTTTCCCGGATAATACTTGCTTGTGCTCGGTAGAAAAAAGCCTTCTCCTGATGCAAAAGGATTCGCAGCTTGGTAGACCATACTTTGTGTTTCTGCGTGCAGATACTCGATACCAACTTGATTATTGTCATCGATTTTTAGCGTGCCTTTACCCAGTAAAGCCGTCTGTTTAGTTTGCGGCACAATACCGAGCACGGAGGCATAATTATAACGACAGGCCCCCCCTTGAGGAATGGAATGCGGCGATACACATCCTGCCGCGGCATAAGGATTTCCTGACAGACCAAGCGCTTTGCCACTGTCATCTTTTGGGCCTGCACCCGGATCATAGAAATTTGCTGGATAGCCACTACCACTGGTCTGGAACATACCTAGATCGGGTCGGATACCGCCAGCACTGGTAAAACTGCGATCAGCTGCATTCAAAGGTTGCTGTTGATGAAAATCAGCGATACCAAACAGGTTAAAACCGTCTTGGTTCAAATCCCCATACCCACCCGCGATGTTAAAACGAGTCTGGCTGCCCCCACCGCTTCGTGTCGGCAGACTTCCTTCGAACGTCGTCGTTAAGCCTTGATAGGATTTCTTTGTAATAAAATTGATGACGCCACCAATCGCATCCGTCCCATAAATCGCAGAGGCACCATCACGGAGTATTTCAATACGATCCAAAGCAGCAATCGGTATAATATTCAGATCGACACTTGAGCCCTCAAACGGACTATTGGGGAGACGGCGCCCATTTAAAAGTACCAGCGTTTTGTTGGAGCCCAAGCCGCGCATATCTGCTGAGGCACCTATGGTTCCACTCTGTCCGACGGCACTTGATGCCGTAAATTGTGACTGGTTGCCAGAGACTCGACTAAGCGCTTCAGAAGCGGTCGTAATCCCCATTTTTGCGAGTTCTTCTGTTTTAATGATGGTGATTGGGGATGCACTCTGGGCCGCCACGCCTTTAATGGATGATCCCGTAACCTCAACACGCTCAACCTTTGCATCATCAGCATGGGCATTGGATAACATCAGCCCATAACTCACCACACTTAAGCTGGCAGCACCACCAGAAATGATGGCTCGTATTGTTCGAGGCAGTACATGAATTCTCATAGTCTTTAACCAGATGGTAAATTATATGAGAACCTGAGCAATAATGATGCCATTCTTCTATATTAGGCTATATGAAAAAGCAGATAATATTTATATATTAAATAGCAGAGATAAAATAAAAATTACTACTCTATCAATTCAAATGATGCAGATATTATTTATACAATCACAATATAAATTACCATTTTGCAAAATGTTTTTCTAATAATCCCATTTCACCATCAAAAATAACTGAATGCTGATCTGTATTAATCTGACCATAAACATGAGCGACCCACTGATTAAAATGACTGGCGACTAATCCCAAGTTCAAAGATTCTTGCCGACACCAACCCGTCTGCACAGTCAAATCAATCGCACTATCTGCTGAATAGATACGCCAGCTTGGCTCATCATTCAAACCTGTCGGCTTTACTCGTTCAAACATCACGGGCGGGATTTCAAAAATTTGATGGTCAATCCACAGTGCATTCTCACTACCAAAAGTTTGGTTTACGCCCATCGCAAAATTAACGCCAACACGCTGTCCACTTTTCAGTGTCGCAGACACGCTGAGCCAATGCCACGATGTCTTGTGATTCATAAAACCACAACTGTCATCCGTAGCCGCTAGAAAACCATGTGCAGGGGAGATTTCAAATTGTTGCCCGTGATGTAAATATTGACCATGGACAATCTGAGCCGTTTGCTTTTGCGTATAAGTCCAGCCCGTCGCACCAGTAGGACTGCACAATGCGAGCGGTTCGGTCTCTGATGTCTCAATCACTGCCTCAAGTAGATTTTGTTTTGCGTGGGTAACTTTGACCACGCGCTTATTGTTCCTACTTTGAATATCAATTCTGAATTGACCTTTTTGAAAAGAGCTTTGTGTCTGGGATGCAGGGAGGCCGACATGTGTTTGATAGGCAAATGGTTGTAATAGGGATATCTCTTGAATTGAAGCTGATTTTAAATCATTTTTATCGTATATATAAAAGAAGCCATTACCTACCCACCCTAAATCGACGATGGCCAGTCCAATCATGACATCTTGGTTATTGATACTGATAAACTGAAATGACTTAAAACCCAACTGACGTTTTAATGAAGCACTCAGTCCAGATATTGAACGTTCAAAAGGGGTTTGTAGTTTAAAGTCTTCAATATTAATGGCTGAAGGTGCCGATTTAAATCGCCCATAACGGGGCTGCCCATGTTGAATTAATGGTGTAGTCATAAAAAATACAGCCTTCTGATCAAATCATTACAGCGCTAAAAGTGCTTGAGTGATGTCTGCTTGCAAGTCATTCACATCCTCAAGCCCGATACTGAAGCGAACCAGACCACCATGGACGAGGTACTCAGGGATACCACCAAACTGAGCGACACGTAGACTCTCTAAGCGATAGGGCACGACCAAACTCATGGGCCCTCCCCAACTATACCCAAGTTTGAATAAACTCAAGTGCTCGCAGAATGTATGAACTTGCTCTGTAGTATATTCCGGTTTAAAAATGATACTGAACAGGCCTGCGGCTTTGCCGCTGCTGCCATCCACAGAACACGTCTCAAGCCAATGTGAATGTCCTTTTGCATGCGGTAGTGCAGGATGCAGCACTTGGGCAACTTCTGATCGGGTTTGTAGCCAGCTTGCAAGTAGCCTAGCCGCTTGATCTTGTGCTGCATAGCGTACCGCAATTGTCGGCAATGATCGCAAAACAATCTCTGCATCATTCGCTGCAACATTGATCCCCATCAATTGCTGTGTGGTCTTGAGTTGTTTATGGAGCGCCTCGTCTCGCGTCACGAGACTCCCCATTAGCACATCTCCACCGCCACTCGGATATTTAGTCAGGGCATGCATGGTTAGATCAACAGACTGGCCACGCGGTAAATCGAAAGCATTAAAAGTGAGTCCTGCTCCCCACGTGTTATCCAAAACCGTCACGATGTGATGCTGACGTGCAATCTGAATGAGGGTCGATAAATCTGGAAACTCCATTGTCACCGAACCTGCTGCTTCAAGCCAGATGAGCTTGGTATGCTCATGGATTAAACCTGCAAGAAGCTCTGGCTTCATGGGATCATAAACACAGACACTGACCCCAAAACGACCCAGAACCTGTCGCACCATATCCAGGGTAGGACCATAAGAGTTCTGCGGAATGAGTACTTCATTGCCTTGGTTTAACAGCGCAATGTTGATCAGGCTGATGGCGGCTAAACCACTAGGCGCCAAAAGGCCATATAAGCCGCCCTCTAAGGAAGCAATCCGTTCTTGCAAAGTAAATGTCGTCGGCGTGCCATGCAGACCATAGCTGTAATTATTGCCCACACGCCAGTTACGCGTATGCATCGCATGAATATCAGGAAAAATCACCGTAGATGCTTTATAGATAGCGGGTTGAACTGCCGAAAAACCATCAGGCGCTTGGTATGGGTGATGAATGAGACCCGTAATTTGATGCTTATTTTTGTTGCGCTGGTTCATGGTCGAATGTCAGTGATAAAAATTAGAAGGATCATTGAATTAAAGCATTATTTCGGTCACAACAAACAGAATATCAACAAAAACGCGATGATCGAGGGGTCTCTTATAGACTCTCAATCATCGCGTTCTAAAATCGATACCCATTGAACTGTTTTTTAAAACTATTCAATAACGTTTAAAATCGATTAACCAATCACTTGCTCATAATCATCAGCGTCGAGCAGTTCATCAAGATCAGCAACGGATACGGGTTTGATTTTATAGATCCAGCCATCACCATAAGGGTCGGTATTGATCAAATCTGGGTCTTCTTCAAGCAGTTCATTAACGGCAATCACTTCACCATCGATTGGCGCAAAAATATCTGATGCAGTTTTGACCGATTCAACAAATCCAGCTTCATCGCCTGCAGTCATATTTTTGCCGACATCAGGTCCTTCAACATAGACTAAGTCCCCCAATTGGTCTTGGGCATAGTCAGTAATGCCCGTGACGATAATATCGCCTTCCAAACGCACCCATGAATGGTTTTTGGTATAGTGTAGATCACTCGGATGGTTCATACGATAAACTCCAGCGTAGCGCGTACTTAATTAAAGGTCGATGCGCATATTTTACCTATTCCATCACCTTAAATCACCCTTATCTACTCGATATCCGTGTTAAAAACGCATTAAAATATGATGACTATCTTGATCAATCTTCCCCATTTGGAGTCTGTATGCAGTGGATCCTCGTCAGTATTGGCGCAGCTTTAGGGGCAATGCTCAGACTACTCTTTGCACAAATGCTGAATGCAGTCCATCCAGCGATTCCCTATGGAACCTTACTGGCTAATGTCTTGGGCGGTTTTTTGATGGGTCTCGTACTCGCCTCCACCCAACAGCTCAGCACTGAAATGCGCCTATTGCTGGCAACAGGTTTCTTGGGTGGACTCACTACGTTTTCAACATTTTCCGCTGAAAGTTTTACTTTGCTGAATAATGGTCGTATTGGGATGGCTTTTTTCTTGATTGGATTACATGTGATTGGCTCAATTACAGCAACCGCTCTGGGTTTTTACTTAGTGAACGCCATCAAAGCGCTTTGAAAAGGCCTCCGCTTTACCTCAGTCTGTAAGCATAAGCTGACAGATATTGAAGCAGTAACACTTGAAAAATCAAACACAAACCTAAGGTAGCCGTCATTCTTTAGGTCTATAATAAAATACCAATTAAAACAAAGCCGCTAGGCTAAAAATTGCTAAAGCAAAAAAATAACGTTAATGCCAAGGAGGCAGACGATGCTTACTCATGAAGAATTACATCAATTGACACAGTTTAAATCCAAACTGCGCCGTAAAATGAATCGCACCATCGAGCTATCGCTACTGGTCAACGATGCTGTTTATTGCAATGACATTCTGAACGAAGCAGAAAAATTTGCAGAAATTAACGGCGATGAAGAACTGATGGTTTCGACGCTCACGATCCGCAACCAAATGGGGTTCTTTAACTTCGATCTTAATGCTGTACCACAGCCTCCCCTCAGCACTATTCAAACGCCTGCACACGCCTAAATAACAGTTATAAAAGACAAGCTTTGACGTTGCTCAGAGCTTGTAATTAGTTTTGTCTGAACCAAATGGTACAAAAATAGCAAGGCTAAAGCTAAAAAAATCCTCTCGATATTGCTAAACTAGCGTTTTGTTCGCCTCTACTTGCGTTATGTCTTCTAAATTTCCACAGCAATCGCATACTCCTGCTCAAACCATTCATCATTCCTATAGCATGGTCTGGATTGCACTGCTTGGCATGTTGACGGCTCTAGGGCCATTGTCGATTGATATGTACTTGCCTGCTCTTCCCAGCATGGCGCATCAGTTTGGTGTTAGCACAGGTGCCATTTCTACGACGCTTCCGGCTTATTTTTGTGGCCTTGCCATCGGTCAGCTTATTTACGGGCCTGTCAGTGATCGATTTGGACGCAAACCGCCTTTGTATTTTGGCTTAACGTTATTTACGCTCGCATCCATAGCCTGTATTTTTGCGGCAGGTCTTGAGCAAATGCAAATTGCCCGAATCATTCAGGCTCTGGGCGGTTGCGTGGGAATGGTGATCGTCCGTGCGGCAATTCGCGACCGTCTATCTCCAGCCCAATCCGCCAAGGCATTCTCTAGCATGGTGTTAATTATGGGCATTGCTCCTATTCTTGCACCATTACTGGGTGGCTGGTTGCTCATTCACTTTAGCTGGCACAGCATCTTCACGATGTTAGCAGCCGTGGGCTTCATCAGTTTAGTGGCAATCCATTTTGGGTTTAAGGAAACCTTACATCAAGAAAAACGCCAGACGCTCAATCTCAAAAATGTCTTTGTGACTTACGGAAGACTCCTGAAAGATGCAAGCTTTCGAACACCTGCATTGGTTGGAAGCTTCTCCTATGCGGCGATGTTTTCTTACATCGGGGCCGCATCCGCTCTGCTGATTGATCATTTTGGTGTTTTGCCACAAAACTTTGGTTGGTACTTTGGGGTCAATGCATTGGGTGTCATTGGCATGTCACAGGTGAATGGGCGTTTGGTTGGACGCTTTCACATCTTGCAGCTTCTTCATGCAGGGGTCATTTTGCAGACCATCAGCGGCTTGTGGTTGTTGGGTCTCGCGGTAACAGGCCTAGCGACACTGCCTTTGGTGATGATCGGGCTGTTTGGCGTTGTTGCGGCAGTAGGTTTAACGGGTGCAAACGGCAATGCCCTTGCTTTATCTCAACAAGGTCATCGTGCTGGGAGTGCCAGTGCATTGCAAGGCGCACTGCAGTTTGCCTTGAGTCTCGTCATGGGCTTGGTTGTACACGGACTGATGTTTAGCATACTCGCCAATCTGGCATTGGTTATCGTCACTTGTGCATTCATGAGTTTTGGATTCGTGACATTGATTATTATGAAAAATAAACGCTTGGCGATGCTATAAACTTGCCAAGCTTTTTTTAATTAGAATATATTTCACAATCAAACCTGTGTAATAACTGGCCATAAACGGACTGTGGCACCCGATAAAAGCACCACCGTTCCGCCAACTTCAGCCACAATGAGCGACCACATAAATCCTGAAATCAAAATATTCGGTAAGGTCGCCTTGCCCAATCGATGAGGTCTTGCCAATTGATTGGAGGTATCGCGCAGAGCACCATGAATCACATAGGTACTAATCGCAGCGACAAAATAGACCAAGTTAGCTGTAACTGCCCAAAAATTATGGATTGGCGACCAGACCGATAATCCTGCCAGCACAGCAAGTACAAGTGCGCTGAACGAGTACATCAGTGAGGCACGATGTGCGATATCGACATAGTAAGGCGCACGAGATTTCTCACTACTCATGATCGCAAGATACTTCCATACCCCCGTTAGGAGGCCTATCAAAAGAAGTCCCCCTGAACCCAAAACTGCCAAAGCGACGGCAGAATTTTGAAATGACACAAGAAAGGTTTGCGATAAATCATTCATGAAGTAGGGCTATATTGACAACTTATATTGTCTGTATAGTAACGCATTTTTTGGATTAAATATTTATAAATGAAGAGCACATCATTATATTCCGCATGAGCTTTGAATAGAACTCATGCGGAATGACACTGAAATCAGCCTCTACAGCATGAAGCAAAGTGAAAGCCCCGAAAGTGTTGCTCCAATCACGGCACCCATAATCACATCCGTTGGGTAGTGCAAACCCAAAATGACACGTGACAATGCAACGAGCAACATAAACGGGACAAGAATCGGAAGCAAGACTGGGAAATCAGTTCCAAGCATGACCGTGAATAAAACGGCATGTAAGGTATGCCCCGAAGGAAAACTAAAGTGATCCAATGGACGCTCACCGAGCATCACCGCTTGATGAACCTGATATGGACGTGGACGTAATGTCTTATGTTTTAGAAGCTTATAAATCACTAAACCCGTAATACTGGTGAGCCATGCTTGACCTAATAGAGGTAATGCATGCATCCCGTAAATAGACAGAATAACAAGTGTCAGTCCATACCAGAACCAACCATCACCCAAACGGCTAATCAGCTTAAAAGTCCGTGCAACGGCTTGACGCGTAGAATAGCGATTCAAGCGTAGGCACCAATATAAATCCCAATCCTGGACTTGGAGTACTGTCGATTGCCAACGACTCATGATAATTCCTCCTGTTTTATGGTTTGCGGAGTCTGTGAGTTTCCAGTGCCATCAAATGATATGGATTCATTTAATGCTGTGTGTGTTCGCTTACCGTGCTGCTGTTTAACCTGTTGAAGCACTTGTTCTAATTGACCCACAGCTTGTTGCCAGCCCATAGCCTGTACGCGTTCGCAGGCGTACTTGCCCATTTCTTGTAAACGATTCTGTTTTGGTAACTGTCCGGCAAGCTGCGCAAATTTCAGCTCATTCTTCAATTCACATAACCAACCTGTGTGATTGGTCTCGACGACCTGACCCGCTGCTGCATCATCAAAAGCAAGCACCGGTAATCCACTGGCCATGGCTTCAAGAACAACATTTCCAAACGTCTCCACCTGACTTGCAAACACAAATACATCCGCGCTGGCATAGTGTTGCCCTAATGCACTACCCGTTTTCATTCCGGCAAAAATCGCATCAGGTGCAAGCTTCTCGAGTCGGGCACGATCCGGGCCGTCCCCAACGAGAACCAATTGCACTGCACGAAGAGGCTGAGCAAGTTGTAGCTCGCGATATGCTGCGATGACCAAATCAATATTTTTCTCAGGAGATAGCCGCCCAACATACAGTAGAACTGTAGAGTGCTCACTGACGCCCCAAGATTGACGAAGAGCCATATCACGATGCACAGGACTAAACTGAGCGACATTGACACCACGTGAGACGACAGCAAGATCACGGATACCCAGTGTCTGTAGTTGTGCTCGTGTTTTTTCACTCGGTACACAAGTCATATCAGTGCGATTATGGAAAAATCGCAGATAAGCAATGATAGGTGTCAACAATAAACCCAGACCAAAATGCGTACTGAACTCGTGGAATGGGGAATGGAATCCACTTGATACTGGAATGCCCGAATGTCTTGCTGCGAAGAGAGCCGCAAGACCAAGTGGCCCTTCAGTGACGATGTGGACCACATCAGGTTGATAGCTTTTTAAAGCCTCTTTAATATGATAATACGCAGGTGCGCCAAACTGTAATGCGCGATAGCGTGGGATTGCAAATCCGCGAACCAACAACTCCTGCTCTGCCGGAGAGTTGATAGAAGAAAGAACCTGCTGCGGACGAATAAGAAACAATGAATGACCGTTGTCTCTTAAACCCGAGGCCAATTGAAATACCGAGTGCGCCACACCGTTGATCTCTGGTGGCCAAGTTTCGGTGACCAGCGCTATGCGTAGGGGTTTTTCTGATTCAAATGGATAGTGTTCACTTTGATTATCATAGGGAGGAATTAGGGGCTGAACCGAATAGTGCTGGGCTGAATCGTCTCGTAGTGCTTCGCTTTGCGGCACCTCGACTTCTTTTAGCAAACCTTTTTCACCTGGATTGCTTCGCATCAAACCATAAGTGACAGCATTCATTGATGAGTTAGACTCTTATTCATATTATCAATGAATATTACGCCGTACACTTTACAGCCAGTTGACGATTTGATGACGGGATGATGACGGTTTACGGTTGTTGTTTTTTATCTTTATTTTAAAACTTCAAGCTCAGGCTTAAACTTGCTTTTCACTAAGTTACTAATTTTAAACTATTTATATGCAAAAACTCCCTCATCGCATAAAAGGCACACGTCTTAATTTAGAAACCACATCACCGATTTCTGAAATTTTATCAAGCGCCTCACTCATTTTTGCAATGGCTTCAATATTATCGGTCAACGCGGAGATTTTCTCTAGGGAATAGCGCATTTCTGCAATCGCCTGTATATGTGCCCCTAAATCGGCAATTTTCTCAATCGATTGTTGAACCGTTGAAATTAAATCAACATTCTCCCCGAGTGCTGAAATCTTCTCTATAGATACACTCATCTCTGCGATCGTCTCAATATGCTCAACTACATTAGCAATCTGCGTCAGAGATCCGCGCATACCAGCGATATTTTTAATATCAAAAGAAATTTCATCCAGCGAACGCCCCATCGCCGCGATGGCTTGTGTGTCAGAGGACATTTGCTTAATGGCAGAGCTCATACTGGAGACTACACTAATATCCTGTGCCACTTGACCGATGATGATGAGCAACTCAAGCAGCACGCGGCAGATTGCCGCCATCACAATAAAAATGACCGGAGACGCAACCGCATATAACCATCCACGCAGTGCCGAATCATCAAATGCAGACCAGACAAAGTGCGTGGTAATACCCGCTGAAGCAATAAGAAGTAAAAAATAGAGTACCGGAACGAGCTGTAGAATCGTAACGCGTTGGTTAAATGAGAAATCAACAAAAACAAGCGCAGTGCGCTTCACCAACTGATATAAATGCTTCATGGGATGGCTATGCTCGTGATAGGTATGCAGTTTTTCTACACCCATAAATCCCATGCGAAATTCACAACGTGCGGCGAAAAAACAAGCGGATTCTTTCCTTTAAATCTTACCGATGATGCTACACAATATAAACGATTCGGCAAAGTGATATTGTATAAGTGTCCGACGAATTACACAGTTTAAATCGCGATTTATACCTCATCACAAACCACCCAGCTAAATCCCTCTTCAAGATCAATTAGAGATGATCCACACTGCCTGAACCCGTAATACTCGCTTTCACTTTTGCCGCACCATCATACGAGATATCCCCACTACCAGTGACGTCGGCATCCAGTGTATCAGAGCTGTTTAACACGACCGAACCAGAACCCGTCACTCTGACCGTGGCATTTTTAGCCAAAAGTTTTTCAGCATCAATATCGCCACTACCATTGACAATCGCAGTAAAAGTATCCACTCGTCCCTCAGCGGTGATATTTCCCGAACCAGATACGGTTGTCTTCAATTTGCTTGTGGAAATCGCGCTCAACTCTACATCCCCTGATCCATTGATTTCGATAGCTTCGATCTTAGGCACAACAACCGTGACTCTAACGTCATTCTGTGTCGAATAACTTTTAGTACTACTGATAATTAATCGACCATTTTTAACCGTCGTGGTAATCAGCGGGGCAATATTATCATCGGCCGTGACACGCACGGATTGAACTGCACCTTGGGTAATCTGGATGTCTGTTGCCCCCTCAAGATCGATGGCAGAAAAACTGCCAAGCGTACGAGTCTGGGTCAGCGTTGTTCCCGATCCTTTGACACTCACAAGATCATCAAGCCCAATTTTGCACCCTGCTAATCCAAATGGGATAGAAAAGGAAAAAACGATAGCCATCACTTGGCTCCGCTTGATGATAGACATAAGTTGATCTCTAATCATGTGTTAAAAAAAAATTTACTGGCTTAAATTAAATCTTTTTGATACTGCCTAATCCTGAAATATTCGTCTTCAACTTTGGATCACCTGCGTAGGTCACCTTTCCAACGCCGCTCACACTGGCATCTAAAGAATCAACCGCATTCACTTTGATTGATCCTGCGCCAGACACTTCTGCTGTAACCGCCTTTGCGATCAGCTTCCCAGCATCGATACTGCCTGCACCATTCACCTCTGCATCAAAGCTATCCACAGCCCCTTGTACGCCAATCACACTGGCACCATCAATTTTAACGTCTAATTTTTTACTGCTAATTTCCTTCAGGTCAACTTGACTAAATCCTTCTACAGTTAATGCTTCGATCTTAGGTACAACAATCACCAGATCCACATTATGATCACTCGAATAACTTTTTGAGTTATTAATGGTGAGTTTTCCATTGCTCACGCTCGTGGTGATCAACGGCACAATATTATCATCACCGAAAATCGTAATGGACTGCACAGCACCTTGACGAAGCTTAACATTAGCGGCACCCTCAATATCGATCGCGGTAAAATCAGCGATTTTTCGCGACTCCGTCACGATCTTTCCTGATCCTTTCACCTCATCACTTGAGCTATCCCCTATCGTAATTTTACAACCAGACATCAATAAGGGGATGGTGATCAGCATCGCTGTGAGTAGCATGTTAGGTTTCATGAGAATGATCTCTAATATCGGTTGAGTGAAGAAATATCATCCGCAAAGAACCATGCGGAATATGTGCCAAGTTAATTGATAATGCGCGTAATCTTACAAAACTTATAGCACAACACTACCACAACCCATCATTCACGCAATAAAAAATCCCGCCTATTCAGCGGGATTTTTTATCATTTGATCAAACCAGAATCTTAGTTCTTGGTTTTATCAACGATCTTGTTGGCTTGGATCCAAGGCATCATGGCACGCAGTTTAGTACCAGTCACTTCGATACCATGTGCTGCATTGTTACGACGACGTGCAGTCATGGATGGATAGTTTGCAGCGCCTTCAGCGATGAACATTTTTGCGTATTCTCCAGATTGAATACGTTTCAGTGCGTTGCGCATTGCAACACGTGATTGTTCATTGATAACCTCAGTACCAGTGACGTATTCGCCGTATTCTGCGTTGTTAGAAATTGAGTAGTTCATGTCAGCGATACCGCCTTCGAACATCAAATCAACAATCAATTTCAACTCATGCAGACATTCAAAATAAGCCATTTCTGGAGCGTAACCTGCTTCAACCAGCGTTTCATAGCCCATTTTAACCAGCTCAACAGCACCACCACACAGAACCGCTTGTTCCCCGAACAAGTCAGTTTCGGTTTCGTCTTTGAATGTGGTTTCAATGATACCCGTACGACCACCACCCACACCTGATGCATAAGCCAGTGCTAAATCACGTGCTTTACCAGAAGCGTCTTGGTAAATCGCAACCAGATCAGGAACGCCGCCGCCACGAACGTATTCTGAACGTACAGTGTGGCCTGGTGCTTTTGGTGCAACCATAATCACGTCTAAGTCAGCACGTGGTACAACTTGGTTATAATGAACCGCAAAACCATGTGCGAACGCCAATGTGCCGCCTTTTTTCAGGTTTGGTTCGATTTCATCACGGTACAATTTTGACTGGAATTCATCTGGAGTCAGAATCATAACAACATCAGCAGATGCAACCGCGTCTTTCACTTCGCTAACTTTTAAGCCTGAGTTTTCTGCTTTGATCCATGAGGTTGAACCTGCACGCAGACCGACAACAACATCAACACCAGAATCTTTCAAGTTCAGTGCATGGGCATGACCTTGTGAACCATAACCAATGATGGCTACTTTTTTAGCTTGAATCAGGGAAAGATCACAATCTTTATCATAAAAAATGTTCATGCAGCAAACTCCAGTAAATCTTTAGTGAAAAAACAAATAGGCAACTATCATTAAAAAAACAATGTAGAGAAATATCTCGTTTAAAACATTTAAAGCAGTATTCATTTATGGCGCGCAATTTAACAGTTATACGACTAAATTGCAGCGACGAATGGCAAGATTTTAGTGTTTAAACCTCAAAATATGCCTAAAAATGCATCCCAAAGACTAACTTTTATAAAGTGTTTCCTTCGATCAAAAGGTTATTCGACCAAAGGACTCTGGGGTTTTCAGTAATCGATTAAACGCTCAGTACTTTTTCACCGCGCGCAACACCCAGAACACCAGAACGCACCACTTCAAGAATAGTGTTTTCAGCGAGGGCCTCAATAAAACCGTCCAACTTATCGGTCGCACCAGCAATCTGAATCGTATAAGTCGTTGGCGTGACATCAACGATTTGGGCACGGAAGATATCAGCTGTACGTTTGATTTCTGCACGTGCAGCACCAATCGCTTTGAGCTTAATCAGCATCAGTTCGCGTTCGATATGTGAACCTTCGGAAAGATCTACAACCTTGACCACCTCAATCAGCTTGTTCAGTTGCTTGGTAATTTGCTCAATTTTGTGCTCATTACCATAGGTAGTCAGTGTCAGGCGTGACAACGTCTCATCTTCAGTCGGTGCAACGTTCAGTGTTTCAATGTTATAACCACGTTGACTAAACAAACCAACCAAACGTGACAAGGCGCCCGCTTCGTTTTCAACCAATACAGAAATAATATGACGCATTATGTGCGCTCCCCTTTTCTAAGCCACATATCGCGCATGGATTGCTGAGCGATTTGCATCGGGTAAACGTGTTCCTTCGGATCAACGTAAACATCCATATAGACCAGACGGTCTTTCATCGCCATGGCTTCTGCCATTTTGCTTTCTAACTGTGCAGGGTCGGTGATTTTCATACCGACATGACCATAAGCCTCAACCAGTTTTACAAAGTCAGGCAAAGATTCCATGTACGAGCTTGAATGACGACCCTCGTATTGCATATCTTGCCATTGCTTCACCATCCCGAGTGAACGGTTGTTTAAGCACAAAATCTTAACAGGCAAGTTATATTGTAAGCAGGTTGACAGCTCTTGGATGTTCATCTGAATCGAGCCTTCGCCAGTAATACAGACGACGTCGCGCTCTGGGAATGCGAGTTTACAACCCATTGCATAAGGTAAGCCCACACCCATGGTGCCTAGACCACCAGAGTTAATCCACTGACGTGGTTCGTCGTATTTGTAATACAACGCAGCAAACATTTGATGCTGACCAACGTCTGAGGTGATGATGGCTTTTCCATTGGTTATTTTGTGCAGCATCTCAACGACTTGCTGAGGCTTCATTTCACCTGCAGCAGGCGCGTCGTAACGCAGTCCATGACGCTTACGCCACTCGTTGATTTGGCTCCACCAATTACCAATTTCAGTTGGGTTTGGTTTGTTGACACCCAATTGTTTCAACTGGGTCAACATTTCCGCCAATACAGGTTCAACCGCACCAACGATAGGAATATGCGCCATGATGGTTTTTGAAATCGCGGCAGGGTCGATATCAATGTGAATGATCTTGGCATCTGGGCAGAATTTGGCCGGATTATTGGTCACACGGTCGTCGAAGCGCGCACCAATACACAAGATGACATCCGCATGGTGCATCGTCATATTGGCTTCATAAGTGCCGTGCATACCGAGCATACCGACAAACTGTGGGTCAGTACCTGGGAATGCACCCAAGCCCATCAGCGTATTGGTGACTGGATAATTCAATAAATGAGCAAGTTCAGTCAGATGATGTGACGCATTGCCCTGTACAACACCGCCGCCCGCATAAATAATCGGACGCTTGGCAGCGAGAAGCTCATCAATCGCTTTACGAATCTGACCTGCATGACCACGACCTGGCGGCAGATATGAGCGTAGTTTGACTTTTTCTGGGTATTCGTAAGCAAATTTGTCGACAGGATTCGTCACATCTTTTGGAATGTCGATAACGACTGGACCTGGACGACCACTACCCGCGATATAGAACGCCTTTTTGACGATCATCGGAATTTCACTGGCGTGACGAACTTGGAAGCTATGCTTTACGATTGGACGAGAAACACCGATCATATCGGTTTCTTGGAAAGCGTCTTCACCGATCAGATGCGAAGGAACCTGACCTGAAATAACAACCATAGGAATCGAATCCATATAGGCTGTTGCAATCGCGGTCACTGTATTGGTCGCACCTGGGCCTGAGGTAACAAGAACCACACCAGTTTTACCGGTTGAACGCGAATATGCATCGGCCATATGACCCGCAGCTTGCTCGTGACGCACGAGAATATGCTGGACTTTATCTTGGCGAAACATCGCATCGTAAATATGCAGTACGGCGCCACCTGGATAACCAAAGACGTACTCAACGCCTTCATCAGCCAGTGCGCGGATCAGCATATCGCCGCCAGAGAGTAACTCTGTTTTCTTATCGGTACTGCGCGTATCTGCAGCAGTCTGTTTTTCTGAAGTATGTTCCAATTTAACTCACCCTAGTCGTACTCATGACGAACAATTCGTTGTGATTCTATCGATGTTGTATCTGACAACAAAGCAATAGAAAAACAACATCAGCCCAGAAAGCAGTATGCAATCCAGACAATTATATAGAAAGCTCATAGACGAGCAGAATTTTGACGGCAGAGCAGAAAGTCGTAAGCTGGTAAGTGTGACCAGAATAGGACATACAGCGCATTCGGATGAGAATGCCCCAAGCATCAACAGCGGCTCGCGATAGAGCGGATGTTCGCCAAAGTTAAAAGACATCCTCGCCAAAGGGTGGGCGGCATAGACGTCTAATAACTGATCTAAAAATCAGTCCCGTATTTTCGGCAATTTAACAACCACAGTCAAGAGCTAGCCAGCAAAACAATTATAAAAATCAAGACATCCTTTTTAGGCAAAAATATGCTTTAATCCTGACTAATATATACACGCACACAATCCAAGGAGTGTTTTAAGTGCACGAATTCACACTATTTAATAAAATGAGCCACGGACGGGCTGCACAGTTTTTTTCTATGTCAGTTTTAGTGCTAAGTCTATGTACAACATCGATTGGTGTTGCTCATGCGGAACAATATTGCAAATCAATTGATAGTAATGGTTCAGTGAGCTACACGCTTGCACCGGAGACGGGATGCAATAAAAAGAAATTTAAAACGGTTTCTGTTAGTCATCACATCACGCCTGTACCATCTGTAACATCTAAAGCTGCAGACACAACAGCCAAAATCCCTGCTGGGGCTCCTGAAATAGCAGCGCCAGTTAATCCAGCGCCGACAAATGCATCGCCCATCACAGAAGGTGCTGTAGCGGTAGCCAAATGAATGAGGCTAGCCAACTAGTCTAAGGAATATATTGTAAAAGATGCCATTAATCCTTTTTAGTACTACGAATTAATGGTTAAAACACCACAACATTTAAAGCAAGGATTAGCTCATGAAAAAATGGATACTGACCCTCACACCTGTTATAACGCTAATCATGAGTGTGGGGATGAGCTATGCCCAACCTTTTTATAAATGGACTGATGAACAGGGTTCGACCCATTACACTCAAACACCGCCTCCTCAAAAACAAGTCAAGAAATTAGATGTTAATACGCATGTCCCTACAGATAGCGCTAGTGAAATCAAAAAACTGTCTGCTCTTTCCTCGGCAAACCAAAAAGCAGTCGCCGCAGATGAAAAAGCAGCAGCCAAATCCAAAGAAGAAGCCGCAGCAGATGCTGAACGACGTAGAAAAAACAGCGATGCATGCGTGCAACTAAAAGCCTCTTTGACTCAACTTCAAAGTGGACAACGTTTACGCACGTATGGCGCAGATGGCGAACGCGTTTACTTAACCGAAGAAGATAAGGCTAGTCGCATACAGCAACAAACCACCCAAATACAAAATGACTGTCCGAAATAAAAGATAAAAGCGTTTTACCACCGCTGTACCCTGCTCAATTCGTTAGGTACAGCAAAAAACTACCCAATGCGCAAAAAAAATGCTAATCCAACCTTAGCAACTCCCAATCTCGGCATGGTATCGGCTATGCTATGGCAAATCTCTTTTTGACATAGCTTTTTGTACCATGACAGATACCGTGTTGACCCCGAACCAAAATACTCAGACCCTCTCACAAGCTAGCCCTGTGGAGTATCAACCGAGCGAGATAGAGCCGCGTATTCAAGCGGACTGGCATGCTCGCCAATCATTCGCGGTTAGCAATACGCCTGATCAAAGCAAAAAAAATCGCTATATCTTATCTATGTTTCCTTATCCATCAGGGAAACTACACATGGGCCATGTTCGAAATTACACCATTGGCGATGTCATCAGTCGTTTTTATCGTTTGAAAGGCGAAAATGTTCTACAACCAATGGGTTGGGATGCTTTTGGTCTACCTGCTGAAAATGCTGCGATTGCACATCAAGTTGCACCGGCCAAATGGACCTTTGAAAACATCGACTACATGCGTAATCAGCTCAAGTCCTTAGGGTTATCTGTTGATTGGAATCGTGAGATTGCCACATGCACGCCAGAATACTATCGTTGGGAACAATGGCTGTTTGTTCAACTTTATAAAAAAGGCTTAATTTATCGCAAGCTTTCCACAGTCAATTGGGATCCTGTCGATCAAACAGTCCTTGCTAACGAACAAGTGATTGATGGTCGTGGCTGGCGTTCAGGGGCATTGGTTGAAAAACGCGATATTCCGATGTACTACTTCCGTATTACCGATTACGCGCAAGAGTTACTGGATGATCTCGATACACTCACCGACTGGCCTCCACAAGTTGTTGCGATGCAGAAGAACTGGATCGGTCGCTCCACTGGTATGGACTTAACCTTCCCTTCTGAACACGGCAATTTGACTGTTTATACCACACGTCCTGATACGTTTATGGGTGTCACCTATGTTGCAGTCGCCGCTGAGCACCCGCTCGCGGTCAAAGCCGCTGAAAACAATCCAGCACTCAAAGCCTTTAATGACGAATGTCGCATGGGTTCAGTTGCAGAAGCAGATCTAGCGACGGCTGAAAAGAAAGGCATGGCAACCGGTCTATTTGTTCAACACCCCATGACTGGCGAAAATATTCCAGTCTGGGTCGCAAACTATGTACTGATGAGCTATGGTTCAGGTGCGGTCATGGCCGTACCTGCTCATGACGAACGCGACTTTGAATTTGCTCAAAAATATAATTTGCCAATCAAGCAAGTCATCCAAGCACCCGATGATTTTGATACTGCAAATGCGCCTTATACCGAACGCGGCTCGTTAATCAATTCCGGCGAATTAAATGGTCTAGACTTTGATGGTGCATTTGTCAAACTTTTGGAAAAACTTGAACCTCAAGATCAAGCTAAAGGTCGCGTTCAATTCCGTCTGCGGGATTGGGGCGTATCGCGTCAACGTTATTGGGGCTGCCCAATTCCAATGATTAACTGTCCTTCTTGTGGACAGGTACCCGTTCCAGAAGATCAGTTACCCGTGGTGCTGCCTACTGATGTTGTCCCTGACGGCTCAGGCAATCCTTTAGTAAAAATGCCATCATTTTATGAGACAACTTGTCCGACCTGTGGTCAAGCAGCCAAGCGCGAAACCGATACGCTGGATACTTTTGTCGAATCCAGTTGGTACTACGCACGCTACGCCTCGCCAGAATATCAAAACGGTTTAGTCGACCCACAGGCTGCTCAAAGTTGGTTGCCTGTCGATCAGTATGTAGGTGGTGTAGAGCATGCGATTTTGCATCTACTCTATGCACGCTTCTTCCATAAACTCATGCGTGATGAAGGCGTAGTTCAAGGCAATGAACCATTTACTCGTCTCCTCACACAAGGCATGGTCTTGGCGGATACATTTTATCGTGAAGATGATGCAGGTAAAAAAACATGGATCAACCCTGCCGATGTAACACTTGAGAAAGATGAGCGTAGTCGTATTTTGTCAGCGACGCTCACTGCTGATGGTCAGTCAGTCATTATTGGTGGTATGGAAAAAATGTCCAAATCCAAAAATAATGGCGTAGATCCTCAGGCAATTATTGATAAGTTTGGTGCCGACACTGCGCGTATCTTTATGATGTTTGCGGCTCCACCTGATCAGTCTTTAGAATGGTCAGATGCGGGAGTTGAAGGTTCAAACCGTTTCCTAAAACGTGTTTGGCGTCAAACCACACAGCATTTAGAATCTGTTCAAACTGATCTTTCTTCGCTTACTCTCAGTCGTGATGTGGCCTTCTCTGAATCAACGCGTGATTTACGCAGAAAGTTACATGAAACAATTCAAAAAATCGCTGATGATATTGAACGTCGTCAGTCCTTTAACACCGCAATTGCAGCTTTAATGGAACTGTCGAATGCGATTGGCAAATTTGAAGCAAAAAATCAGAATGAACAGATTGTTGAGCGCGAGGCGCTGATCGGTCTGTTGATTATGCTTGCCCCTTTTGCTCCACATCTTGCCCAAGATTTATTATCAAAATTCAACATTGATGTGACTACTGCATTATTTCCTGAGGTTGATGAAAGCGCTTTAGTTCGTGCCAACCAAACGATTATGGTACAAATCAATGGGAAACTACGCGGTAAGCTCGATGTCGCACTAGATATCGGCGATGAGGAACTAAAGGCTTTGGCAAAAGCATTGCCTGACATTCAAAAATTTTTAACCAGTACACCAAAAAAAGAAATTGTCGTTAAAAACCGCCTGGTGAATCTGGTACTGTAATCGTTTTAATCTGCTGCAGCGATTAGACTCGCTGCAATATTAATATTTAACGGTGAGCGTCTAAAAACTGGATTCTCGCCACTTTAAGTGGATATGAATACAACAATGATGAGCAAAGCCATGACGATCACGCACAGTGTTCAACACAACCTTCGAGTCATCATCGTATTTTCGATGGCTATATTACTTGGTGCATGCGGCTTTCATCTACGCGGCAGTGGCAACTTTGCAATGCCCGAAGCCTATCGTAACTTACAAGTCATTGTTCCTGAAGGTACACAACTGAAAGCGTGGATCCGCGCAGAGCTCACGGCGCTCAATGTTAAACTGGATGATTCAGGTTCACCGCGTTTACATGTACTCGCCGTAAGACCAACTCGCCAAGAACTCACAGGTTCATTGACTGAAATTCAAATTGGTGTCGAAGCAGACTATCGCCTGGAAAATGCACAAGGTGAAGCGATTACAGCAACCAGAACAGTCACTTCGCGCCGTAGCTATCAGTATAATCGCAACACGGTCAGTATCTCAGATCAGCAATCGACCATGCTACAAACTGAGCTTTACCAAGATGCTGCCCGACAAATCGTCAGACAAGTATCCACGGGCCGCTTGCCAGCATTGCAAGCAGCGAGTTGATGATTCGTCAGACGCCTAACCTTGTGTTTTGGGCTGGAATAATCTCTTGATGGTAACTGTATGAAAGCAGACTATCTCAATGCAAGCAAACGCATCAGCGGTGCTTCTGGCGCATGGCTGATGCATGGCGATGAGCCCTTGCTTGCGCAAAGTCTGCTTGATCAATGCAGAAAATATTGGCGTGAACAGAATATAGAGCGCCAACGTGTGGATTTAACCAGTAGTGCAGACTGGCGTGAAGCGCTGGGCCAGCTCGATAATTTGTCGCTATTTTCAAGTACCATGGCACTTGAAATACACGGAAACCATAAGCCAGATGCGGCAGGAATGGCTGCACTGGAGCGATTTATTCAATCGCCAGGTGACAACATTCTGATCATCAATATGCCTAAACAGGATCACACGGCTCAAAAAACGAAATTCTTTCAATTGCTAGATGCCAACGGATTGGTCGTTTCTCTCGCACTACAAAATGATCGAGAGCGACAAGACTTTCTGGCAACGCAAGCCAAAACATTGAAGGTTGAGCTCACATCTGAAGCATGGAAGATGCTGATTTCCCAAACCGAAAATAATCTACTCGCGGCACATCAAGCGCTCATTCGCCTATCGTTTTTAAGTGAGCCTGATGAACAAATTGATATTGAAAAACTACTTCCAGCCCTCTCGGATCAATCACGTTACAGCTTATTTGATTTATCCGATGCAGCATTACTGGGTGATATCGAACGTACGGTCAAAATTCTAAATTACTTATTTGAATCTGGCGAAGCTGAATCTTTGATTCTATGGACGATCTCTAAAGAAATGCGTCTTATTCTTCAGTTGCTGGATAACCCCAATCCGAATTATCAGTCTTTAGGCATTTGGTCTAACCGTCAAAGTCTTTATCAAAAAACCATGCGCCGGATTAAACGTACACAGACGACAAGTTGGCTCGAGTTACTCCTGCGCTGTGATCAGTCCATTAAGGGCGTTGGTCTAGAAAAACCTAAAGATTTGCTCTTGCAAGCCAGTCTGGCTTTGGCTGGACTCCAGTTATTTGACGCAAAAATAAGTGCACGACAAACCATATAAAAACAATGCACGTAATCTCTAAAAGTTTCTCAACAATAAGGATTTGTGAGAGGAGTAAATCGAATAATGAATATTCAACAACAGTTGACGATTACGGTAATTATTTCTAGCGCCTTATTAACAGGATGCCAAACGATGAGCGCGGGTGAATGCCAAACTGCTGATTGGAACAAAATTGGTCAACAAGACGGAAATGCTGGTCGAGTTGATAATATTGGTGATCGCGTGGATAGTTGCAGCAAAAATACAGTCGTCGTCACCCCCAATAATATCCATGCCTATCGCCTCGGTTATGCACAAGGAGTCGGCTACTATTGTCAGCCTCATCGGATCCTAGATGATGCACTGGCTGGGCGTAATCATCTTGATGTCTGTCCATTGCCGCTGCAAAACGGCCTCTACCCCTTTGCCCAGGCGGGACAACGTGTTTACCAGGCGAATCAGAAAATTGATCAACTCCATAGTGAACAAAACTCATTAAGCAATGAACTACAAGACAAAAAAACAAGTGAAACACGGAGTAAGGAAATTAGACGGCGACAATATCAACTCACCAATGAACTTCAAGATGCCGTGATTGAACTTCGGCAGGCACGTATTATGTTAGGTGCCCTATAAGAATATCTAACGCGAGAATTGTAAGGCACTTAAATGAAGACAACACAAATACGATTTACGTTTGCTACACTCTGCAACCAGACTCCATGATAGATACTCATCTAAACGCTGACATATGCTGACCTCCGCTAGACGTACACCTAAAAGAAGACTTTTAGTCATCAGTGCACTGATACTTTCGCTTGTGCTGCATCTGATCGTCGGAATCCCTGTAGTCTTGGATATGTCATGGCAAGATATTATTAACACTTTGCGAGAAAAAATCACTCAATTGATTCATCCAGAAACCCCAGATGAAGTTCTTGCACGCAAAAAAGCCAAAGCTGTACCTAAAGTAAGCCTTAACCTCGGCCAAAAATCTAATAACGAACCAACAAAACGTTCTGAGATCATGACCATCAGACTGATTCAAGATCAGCCTACCGCACCTGCAAAGCCCCCTAAAGAAAAGGTTCGCTCAGAAGTTCCAAAGGCTACGACTGCAAGCAAAACAAAAAAAGTAACGGCTAAAGGGACCCATAAGGGTGAAACAAAACCTGATTATGATTTATATGACAAATTAATCGCAACACCTGAGACATCACCTAGTGGTCCTGTATCACTTGACGACGACGACAGTGAACAAACCTATGACTTACAAAAAAATACCCTTATCGACAATACTACAGTCCATGTAGAACCTTCTGTTGCGCCGGCTCAACCAGTAGCTAAGCCAAACTTACCATCGGATGCCCCCCCACCCTTTCCAGTGGAAATTCAAGCCAACTATAAGACCTCGGGCTATGGTTTTAGCCTGAATATGAATAGTGAATGGCGTATGGAAGGTCGACGTTATAGCATTACGGATAAGGCCAGTGCTTTAGGCTTCAAGGTTCGTGTAACCAGTGATGGTGCCATAACAGAACAAGGACTACAGCCCAATCAGTTCCGTGTTCTGCTGAATAGCAATGTCATTCGTATGGTCGATTTTGACCACAATGCAAAAATAATCAATTATGGCAAGCCCAGCAATTTAAAACAGCTTCCCTTCAATACGAAGATTCAAGATGTTGCTAGCATCGGTTTTCAAATGGCTTTGGCATATGGTGATAAATCACAAGACATGCAACTGACATTGGGAACGGGAATTTATAACCTACACTTTGAACTCCTTGATGAAGAACTGCTTAAACTCCCTGTCGGGAAGGTCCGGACCTTGCATATTCATGGTGTCAACACCAGCGGTTCACCGATAACAACCGACATATGGCTTGCACCGGACTACCGTAATATGCCGGTCAAAGTCAAAGTGACTCGTGGCAGTGAAGTTATAGAACAAAGTTTGAGCTCGCTTGCGATTGAGGGTACCGTCATTTTTGGTAAAAAACGCCAAGCTGAAATTGATGCAGCCGCAAGTGAAGCAGAAACGAAAGCACCTGCAGAACTACCTGATGCTATTAAAACGACTGAGGAATTTTGAGCTAAAAAAACCCGCTTAACATAGCGGGTTTTTTGACTTAACCATTCGGGTTTACTCGCTACGCGGACGTAAACCATTAATGATTAAAGATTGAATATTCTCTACCGTACTTTTCAGAAAACGATCATTATCGAGTGTTTTTCCAGTAATCGCTTCGATTTGAACATGAAAATCTGCATAATGCTGCGTGGTTGCCCATAAGGTAAAAATCAAATGGAATGGGTCAATCGGCGCAATTTGACCAGCATCACTCCAAGCCTTGATCACTTTGGCTTTCTCGCGAACTTGCTTGCGCAACTTACCTTCAAGCAGTGATTTCAGAAGTGGTGCGCCTTGGATCATTTCTAAACAAAACAAACGTGAAGCTTGTGGATAGTCACGAGAAACTTCAAGTTTTTGTTTGATATATTCTTTAATGGATGATACTGCATCCTGATCTGCAGATAGCGCTTCAAAAGGCGCCATCCAAACCGATAAAATGTCTCTAAGTACGTACAGGTATAGATCATCTTTTGATGAGAAGTAATACAGCAGATTTGCTTTGGAAACGCCTGCGAGTTCAGCGATCTGTTCAAGGCTACTCCCATGGAATCCATACATGGAAAAAACAGCTAACGCAGAATCTTTAATCGCTTTCGTCTTCAGTTCAACTGAACGTTGACGACGAGACGGTGATAAAGAGCTCGACTCTGTACCATCCGCTTGGACTGAACTATCAGCCTTTACTAATTTTTTTTTGGTCATGGCGCGTATCGGTTTAGCAGCAGTCACACCAGATTGCGATTCGTTTAACTCATTATTGTCCATTATATTTAGGCTCCCCAGCTTAAAACCGCATGATGCCATAAACTGCGCACTTTCGATCACTTTTCTACAATATTGATCAAATAATAATTCTTTTTTTTGTCATTTCATTTAATGTTTGGTCAAAAAACAATCTAATTAAAATTTTCAAATCAACATTACATTTTCATCTGATCGTCCATCGACTTTTCACACTTAAAAAATAGTCCATTTGGTCAAGATTAATTCGCTATGATTTGACCAAAGCTGGCGACGATACTCATATGTCGTTTCGAACTGATGATGTGCTATAGCACTTTTTTATGAGTCTTAGCATTATTGTCGTATCGAAATACGGTAGATCAAACTGCTGCTTTACCCAAAGGGTTGAAATATCAACTTTTTAGGATATGGATAAATTAAATATGGCTGATCGCCATTTTATTTTTTCCTAAATGTTTGAGTGATTTAAGTTTTATGCATAGGCGATACCCGCTTTTAGCATAAACCCCATCATGAGCCACAATGTAATCATCTATTACGGCTCGTATCATTGGAGAAAACAATGGCAACAAAATGGTTCCCTGATTGGAGCATCCGTCGAACGCATCAAGATGGTCAAGTCATCGCTACAGATGAACGTTTGCCATGGCCACAAACCCTTCTTATGGGACTACAACACACCTTTGCAATGTTTGGTGCAACAGTACTTGCCCCCTTGCTGATGGGATTTGACCCTAATCTCATGATCTTTATCTCTGGTTTCGGCACTTTATTATTTTTTTTATTGGTTGGTGGCCGTGTTCCAAGTTATTTAGGATCAAGCTTCGCTGTAATTGGTGCAGTCATTACGGTCACCGGATACGCTGGACAAGGTACGAACCCTAATCTCGGCATTGCATTAGGCGGAACAATAGCTTGCGGGCTCCTGTATGCATTCATCGGTCTCGTAGTGATGGCAATCGGTACCCGTTGGGTCGAGCGTCTCATGCCACCTGTTGTGACTGGTGCTGTCGTGATGGCAATCGGTTTAAATTTAGCACCGATTGCAGTAAAGGATGTTTCTGGGTCGGACTTTGATACCATCATCGCGCTGATTACCGTGCTGTCCATCAGCGGTATCGCGATCTTCACTCGCGGGCTAGTGCAGCGATTGCTCATTCTACTGGGACTCATTGCCTCTTATATTGTTTATATCGTATTAACCAATGGGCTTGGCTTTGGTCAACCCATAGACTTCACTGGTGTAGCCCATGCGGCTTGGTTTGGGATTCCGCAATTTAGCCAACCTGTCTTTGATCTCAATGCCATGATCATGATTGCGCCGGTTGCGATTATTCTGGTTGCGGAAAATCTTGGTCACATCAAAGCGGTTAGCGCGATGACGGGACAAAATCTCGATCCCTATATTGGTCGTGCTTTTTTTGCAGATGGTTTATCAACGACTCTTTCCGGCTCGGTTGGAGGTACAGCGATGACCACCTATGCAGAAAATATAGGCGTTATGGCGGCTACGCGCGTCTACTCAAGCCTGGTCTTTGTCGCCGCTGCTGGAGTAGCGATTTTTCTGGGACTCTCCCCTAAATTTGGCGCCCTTATTCATACCATCCCTGCATCTATTCTAGGGGGGACTGCAATTGTGGTGTTTGGTTTAATCGCAGTTGCGGGTGCCCGAATTTGGATTCAGAATAAGGTTGATTTTAGTGATAACTGTAATCTCCTTGTCGCCGCAGTGACTCTGGTTTGCGGTGCTGGTAATTTTGCATTTCACATCGGTCATTTCAATCTCGGTGGAATTGGTACGGCGACGTTTATTGCCATCGCCTTATACGCCCTATTGAATTGGCGCTCCAATAGCAGTCATAAAAGTAATGCAACATCTAATCACCCCGTGATCTCATAAAGACTGCTCTGTTTTAGTCAGTGTTTCTTGGCGAATTATAGATTATGAATCGCTAGTTTCACGGCAAAACAAATCAGCGCACCGCCAGCAACCCTGCTGGCGATTTTGCCTGCTGAAGGAACGGACTTCAAACGAATCGAAATTTGATTGCCAATCAGCACCAAACCTGCCTGATAAAGAAAACTCAAAATTGTTACATGTAGCATCATGATCAATAATGTCAAACGTGATGATTCAGGATGCAAAAAAAGAGGAAAAAAGGCAACGAAGAACAAAACTGCTTTGGGATTTGTCATGCACACGGCAAATGCTTGTCTAAAATAGACCCAAGCCGATTTAACAGGCTCAGGACGAGTTGATAGACTTTGCACTTTCGTGCTTATAAGCTGAAACCCCATCCACAACAAATAACCAGCACCAAACCACTGGAGCCCTTGAAAGATGATTGGATTGGCTTGCATGATTGCGGCTAAACCAACCACTGCGGCAACCATAAAACATAAATCACCCAGCAGCGTCCCAACAACGGCCGCAAACCCTGCGCTTAGTCCATTTTTGGATGTTGCGTTTAAGATAGCGAATGTGGCAGGACCAGGGATCAATTGGAAAATCATGATTGCGGCAATAAAGCTGCCATAGTTTTGAATGTCGAACATAAATTTTTCTTTTATAAATTAATGATGCAAAGCAAGACCATTTGCACTTTCAGTCAATGAAAAGAATAAACACATGCGGAGCTCTGTCAACTGAAGGTACAAATTCACATATGGTTATATTATCAATTGGCATTAGGGCCGTGCTCAAAAAAGTGCGGCTACTGAGGTGCACCCTCAGGTGCAGAGGTCAAGACATCATCCTCTTTACTCCATGCGGGTGAAGTGATCGCATAAAACTCTAATGACTCATTCTGGGCAGCTCGGATGGAGCGCACTGTGCTGGGTGGAACCAAGATAAATGAGCCTGCTTTCACTGCCTGCGAGTAGTTGCCAGTCCAAATCATGCCATGACCCTTTAAAATGAAAAAGGACTCTTCTCCAATTTTGTTATAGCTCCATGCGCTGGCTCTACCGGGTTCTAGATGAAATAAAGCAACGCTATTAAGATCACTTTTTGCTGTGTCTGGAGCACTACGTCCCGTTAGCTCTTTGAGAGTCACACCTGGAGAGACGGTAATTGCCGACAACTGATCAGGATGCAGCACTAAGGGCTCTGCGCTTACCCTCATAGAAATCAATATCATGAAGATGGGAAATACTTTCATTACGCCCTCTCATCGGTAGATCAATCTGTTATGAACAAACTAAACAGTAATTTTTTTAAGGTCAATCCATTTATTCGATAGGGAATATATGGATAAAAAGATATTGTTGAATCACTTGACGTGCCATCGGAGCAGCAACTAGCGCCCATCACTTTCTCGAATCTGTTGCTGTAGCAACACCTCTGCGCAGATCCTCCGAAAATATAACGATAAATTAAGACTCAAAAGCAATATAGATCGTTTTTTGGCTAAATTTTTGGCAAGCAGTCCGTATTGTTGCTCAGCCAACACCCGTAATTTTTCAATTTGCTTCCACAGCAGCATCATTTCAACAAACTATTGCATGTTGATCAGCAACTCATCCTAGTCACTAAAAATAAACTATTAAAAACAATGAATTAAATTTGGCATATCGATTGCTCTATCCGTAGTGCATGGCGTGCTGGTTATCCCCTCCCCGAAATGACCAGCATTTCATCCCTTATTTTTTAAACTCAACGGAGATAACCATGACGATCGATTACAACAGCGTACGTACTGATATTCGCAAACTGGCAGATGAATCCATCCGCCCGAATGCAGCGCATATCGATGAAACCTATACCTACCCTCGCCAAAACTTAAATGCTTTGGCAAAAGCAGGTTGGAATAGCATTTTTTTATCTAAACAAGACGGTGGACTTGGACTCGATTTTGTTTCTTTTGCGATAGCCTCTGAAGAAATTGGACATGCCTGTGCATCAACTGGTTTGGTTTATGTTATGCACTCAGGCGCATTTAAAACTATTCAGCTCTACGGCAATGAAGATCAGAAGACACGCTGGCTCAAAACTGCGCGTGATGGTCTAGTCGGCACCTACTCAACCAGTGAAAAAGCATCTGGTGGTCACTGGTGGTACAACTTTAGTGAAGCCTCGCGAGATGGTGATGACTATCTTTTAAATGCTGAAAAATCCTTTACCACGAGTTCAGGTCAAGCAGATTATTATCTTGTACAAACGCGTACCCCTGGAGCAAAAGGACCAACAGAGATTTCATTCTTTATCGCAGATGGTAAGCATCCGGGCATCAAATCAGGTGTATGGGAAGCGCTGGGCGTTCATGGTAATCACAGTGGTCCGATCCGCTATGAAAACGTCAACGTACCGCAAAAAGATCGCCTAGGAGAAGAAAACCAAGGCA
The DNA here is from genome assembly GCF_046462495.1 of Aquirhabdus sp. Classification (NCBI taxonomy): domain Bacteria; kingdom Pseudomonadati; phylum Pseudomonadota; class Gammaproteobacteria; order Moraxellales; family Moraxellaceae; genus Aquirhabdus; species Aquirhabdus sp. Next base: position 429,289 of record NZ_JBKGVE010000010.1, read on the forward strand.
AAGACATCATCTATCACGGTGTTTCGCCTGTTTATTTAATCGGCTTAGGCGCAGTTTGGCATGGCGTTGCTAGAGCAGCACTGGAAGAAGTGGTCAAGTATGCAACCCGTACCACCCATCAAGACTTCAATCGCAGCCTGTCAGATTATCAAGTTCTCCGCCAACAAATCGGCGAAGCCAAAATTCTTGTTTCAAGCTTAGGCCCATGGCAAGCAGACCTTGCACGTCAACTCAATGAACTTGAAGCAGCAGGACGCCCTCAAGGTGAAATCCTACTACCGCTCACAGAATTCAAGGTTCATGCGGCTGAGGTTGCCAACAAAGTTGCACGTCTCGCGCTCGATATCAGTGGCGGTTATGGCTACAAGCGTGGCCTGCTCGAACGTCTCTTCCGGGATGCACGCGCTGGTATTGGCATGGGTCCATCCAACAACATCGCCCGTGAGTGGATTGGCAAAGGTCAGGTTGGCTTACCACTTGAGCTATTTGAAGCTGGCGGCGAATAAATTCTTAACTAAACCATTTCCTTTTTTTTAATTTTGTCTTGGGGACAAACAATCATGATTCAGACTAAACAACTCAGCATTGCGTTACTCACCATTACTGCGGCAATCTCACCTTTCGCTCAAGCCATTGATCTTGATGCGGGGGACTATGACACTGCGCCTGCGGGCACGACCGCAGGACTACTCTATCTTCAGCATGCAGAGCGCGGCAGTCTTTATAGCGGTAGTGACAAAGTTGCAGGACATAATGAACTCGACTCGAATATCGGTATTGCGCGTCTGGTGCATTACACCGATATTGGTGGCATATTAACACTGCCTCAAATCCTACTGCCTTTTGGCCAACTTAAAGCCAAAGACGATGCCAGTGGACTAGGCAAAGCCAGCGGATTTGGTGACGCGATTCTGGCGATTCCAACGTGGCTGGTGAATGACACGGTCAATCACACTTACTTTGCAATCGCCCCCTATCTCTACTTGCCAACAGGCAGCTATGACCGTAACAAAGCCTTAAATTTGGGCGAAAATCGCTATAAAGGGACACTACAAGTTGCCTACTCTACCCGTCTAACACCGGATATTGCCTGGGATGTTGCAGGGGATGTCACTGTTTATGGCGATAACTCTGATGCCGTTGGCGGTACGTTAAAACAGGATTTGGGTTATCAGGTTCAAACCAATGCACGCTATTTCTTGAGCCCTAAAGCAGACCTCCGTGCCGGGATCTCCTATGCGGATGCCGGTGAGACCAAACAAAATGGTATTAAAAGTGATGCAACGACTCAAAGTAAATTTTGGCTCGGCAGTGCCTTTTGGGTCGCGCCTAAAACGCAATTTATCTTGACCTATGGCCGTGATATTAAAGTTGAGAACGGCTTTAAAGAAGACAATCGTCTGAACTTCAGATTGCTGCAAATCTTTTAAAATCTTATTGAGAAGTGCATATATATAAAAAAGAGCATTTCATGCTCTTTTTTATATCATCAGTTGATAACAACCTGACGTCTCTTAACATTAAAGATCAAGAAGCTTAGAAAAGCTAATATCCAGACGCCGAGTCCACCATACAGCATAACCAGCGTAAAGCCTCTGTTTAATGCAGCATGCGCTATCACTCCTGTTGAATCCAATACAGACAACGCAGGAAAGCTCTGTGTAAGCGACGTTAAACTCCCCGATGCTATTTTTGTGGACAATAACAGCAATTGTGTGGGGTTAAAGGCCGTATTTAATGCACTCTTGAGATAGGACATCACACCAACTTGCAAAATGAACCCCATCAATGCAATGTTAATCGCTAAGGTGATCAAGCGTGCACTCATGTCGATTCCTGATGCCATTCCTGCACGAGAGCTTGATACAGCAGCTGTGGCAGTATTAGTAACCGGAGTATTGGTTAGACCTAATCCCACTCCAGCCAAGGCACAACCTGGCAGCATAGTGAGCCAACTGACATGGGTCACACTCGCACCAAACCACATCAACATAAAACCAAGCCCGATAGTGAACAACCCCAATGGAATAATGATTCCGGATTGATAACGCAGTGATAGTCTCTCTGCCACTGGAGGGATCACCAGCGTTGGAAGCGTATAGGCTAGTAATGAAAGGCCAGTTGATACAACGTCATATCCAAGCCCGCTCTGAAAATAAATCGGTAAATAGATGATAAATGGCCAGAAACTAAAATTCATGCCGATTGATCCCATAATCGCACCCGAGAAATTACGAGCTCTAAAGACAGAGAAATCAAACATCGGATAAGGATTCTTCTGTTCAACCGTCCAGAAGAGAAACAAACCAAAGATTGATGCAACGAATATGGCAAGCGCTGTAGTACTGCCAAAACCAAGTTCTGGCCCCTGAGTGATAAAGTAGGCAAAGCCGAATACAGAAAGAGATAACGTCACAACTCCCCAGATATCCAGTTTTTTGGCATCAGGATCTTTGGACTCAATCACATGAGTGGAGACAAGTAAGACAGCAATAGCAGCTATCGGCACATGGATCAACAATACCCACTGCCAATTGAGTAGCGCAATGATCATGCTACCGATGATGGGGCCAAACCCTAAGCCTATACCTAAGATCACTCCCCATATGGCAAATGCGCGGCTACGTTCTGCTCCTTCCTGAAACTGATGAGAGAGCGCTGCAATCTGGCAAATGAGCATTGCGCCGCCACTAATACCTTGGAAGAATCGTCCCCAGATCAATACGTTGACATTCTGAGCCAAGCCACAAATGAGCGAAGCGATCCCAAATAAAATTAATGTGATGATTAAAATACGCTTTCGCCCAAAACGATCAGCCAAAGTTCCTGCTGCCATCAGGATTGTCGTACAACCAATCGTGTAGGCATTCATAATCCATTGCATATCTTTAAATTCTGCATGCCATAAAACCTCAAGTGTCGGCAAGATCACGGGCACGCTGGAAATTTCTAAAGAAAACATCAACGTTGCTAAACAAATCGCAACGAGTGCAATCATATTTTGACGTGGATGAGCATGTGTACTCATTTTTGAGGAGGAAAAAGTCATAGCGCTTCTACCTATTTTAAAGTGAACTTTATTCGAAGAATACGCATAGAAAAGAGCATCTATTAAAGAAACAACAATGCTTTGCTCTGCCATATATTCAACAGCCGTTTTCAGTTGCCGCGGTGTTGACGCTAGTATGCAAAGAATGGATAATAATATAAACATATGTATAGCTATTTCAGTCATAACAAATATGGATAACTAACTGTGAGTGTACTGGACGTTGAGGCTGTTCAAGCTTTTGTATTGGTCGCGGATCTAGGGAGCTTTACCAAGGCTGCCCAGGCTATTGGGACATCTCAAGCAGCGATCAGCGTTAAGGTTAAACGTTTAGAGGATAGCCTAGGTTATCGCCTCTTGGAGCGAACCCCCAGACGAGTTCAGTTGTCTATGCATGGCAGTGCTTTCCTTAATCCTGCACGCAACTTCATTCGCGCTCATGAGCTTGCCTTATCCAGCCTATCGACAGGCTTAAGACCCCTTTCATTGGGTATCAGTGACCAAGTCACTAGCCCTGGCCTCCCCACATTGCTTGCCCACCTGAATGACTACAATCCCTCATTAATCATTAAAATCCATATTGATTCCCCTTGTAATCTCATGAATGCTTACGATAAACGGGAATTGGACGCAGTTATCGTGCGCCGCGAGGATGATCCTCGAGAAGGAGAATTATTGATTCGAGAACGTTTTGGCTGGTTCGCTGCTCCGCACTGGGAGTATTGTGTCGGTAAGCCTTTACGACTTGCCTCTTTAGATCGTTCCTGCCGAGTCAGGACTCTAGTGACACAAATCCTTGATCAAGCTGAGATTGCTTGGACTGAAGTGTTTATTGGAGGGGGTATGACGGCGATTGGAACCGCCATTTCAGCCGGTCTGGCCGTAGCTGCCGTTGCTCATAGTGTTGCACCCGCAGATACGGTCGAAGTGGGGCATCTATATGGTTTTCCTGCACTTCCAGACTCGGAAGTCGTTCTGCACTCTCGTCTAGTGGATCCATCAGTCCGCGGCGCGCTCCAGACCCTGGTCGCCTCTTTTCGAGGAAGCACCAATCGCTTGCCATTAAAATAGTAAACAGAGTCATCGCGTGCAATTGGACATTGATGACTCCGTAAGTGAAACAAGATGGCTATTTCTACATTCACTGACTCAACGTTTCACAATCGATATATTCAATATACCCTTGACCGTCAAACGACTTGCCATTGAACTCTCCTGTAAAACGATAACAACTGGCATAGCCTCGCCCATGCCCATATCGCCATTCCGCATCAATCGTACAGTTAATGCTTAAAATGGCTTGACCTTTATCTCTGACAACCCATGAGAATGTCTTTGGTAAACGCATGGTTCGACCTTCAGAGTCGATAGCTGGCTTATCTTGATATGCAGTGATCTTAAAGTCGACATCATTGACATGAATCTGTGCATCTCCCGTCAGGCTACGGATATGAATCCCCTTGAAAGCGGATGTCCCAAGCGAACGTGCGTCCGTCAGCAAAATCTGCGTTGATTCATCTGCATTAATAATCTGATAAGTGAAGAAATCAATCGGCAGTTTCCATGAATCTGGCAGAATCTTTTTGGTCACGGAATGTGGACTGACACAGCGTGCATATTCAAATGTGCATAGACGCTCAATGGGTGTCGTGACACCTGCATACGTCATCGTTCCAGAGCATTTGGCGAGTAAGCTGAAATGATCATAGATCACATTACGTAAAAACCACCCCACCTGATCCGTACACTGGATAGCGACATCTAGCTGAAAATCACCATAGGTCGCACGAACGTGATATTCAGGATAAGTCCCCGAAATGGTGAGATGATCTCCAAACTGAATCAGCGAGCCCTCTTCAACTATCTGGCATTCATTTGCGATTGAGTAGGCTTGATAATGGTAAACACCTTTAGCTGCCGTTGAAGAAAAAAACGTTGCCGTATCCCGAGGGTCAGTCTTAATCAAATAATCATTATCAAAAATAGTAGCTCCCGTAGCCCCTAGCAAAGTCATGATATTGCAATATTTATGAGGCGTTGGCAAATCAGGAAAGAAGATACCATAGTGTGTCCAGCCATAATATTTGGAATGGATATTTGGGCGGATCATTTCAGGAGTTGTAAAAGGAACCGTAGATGCTTTCACAGCACTGTCTAGTAATGGCAAGCCTACTTTAGTCAATGCATTCGCCAGTAGTACCATGGCTTTATGCGTGCCCAAGACAGGCTCTAAATTTTGATTCACGTGCAGCTCTCCATACATTATTGATCAGGAATATGCAGCATATCGCACTTAAACACGAAGCTTTTGACCAGAACGCCATCTCATCAAAGTCTGTAGGGTCTACCTATAAAGCAAAATAATCAGCAGACCAACTGTTGCCAAAGCAACACCTCTTCAACAATAATCGCTGTTTCCTCAGCAACATTTAATATTTTATATCAATAAAATCAATATATTAAAACTGGCACGCTCTCTGCAATAGTAAAGACAACTAAGCACCGTTGTTTTTGCTGTGGAGCATTTCATGTCTGTTAACCAACCCAAGAAACCTACTGTCGTGACGGATAGTCCAATTTTGATTGCGACATCTCTATCTGAATGGTTAGCGCAAACTGCGATCGAACGTGATCGTATCGGCGGTACCCCTAAAGCTGAACGAGACATCATCCGTGACAGTAGCTTACTCACGCTCAGTATCCCGACTCAATACGGTGGTCTGGGTGGTAGCTGGGCAGAGACGCTAGAGACCGTCCGGATTATTGCCCGTGCCGATAGTTCCATTGCACATGTTTATGCCTTCCAGCATCTCATGCTTGCCACGGTTCGCCTCTTTGGCAGTCCTGAACAGTGGGAATATCTCTTTGAGCAAACAGTGTCTCAAAACTGGTTTTGGGGTAATGCTCTCAACCCTCTTGATACCCGAACCGTCAGTGTCCAACACGAAGGATGGCGCGACTTTACCGGTAAAAAGAGCTTTTGCTCAGGTGCTCTTGACTCAGACATGCTAATCGCTTCAGCACGCCAGGATGGCCTAGACCGCCTTGTCATTGCCGCAATCCCAACGCAACGCGCAGGGATCACCCTCTACGAAGACTGGAGCAATATTGGTCAGCGCCAAACTGACAGTGGTAGTGCTGATTTCAATCGAGTACGCGTAGAAGAAAATGAAATTCTGGTTAATCCTGGTCCACTGGGTAATACCTTTGCCACGCTTCGCCCACTGATTGCCCAGTTGATCCTCTCCAATGTCTACTTAGGCATTGCTGAGGGTGCATTTAACTCGGCCAAACACTACACCCAAACCCAAGCACGTCGTTGGCTTCTATCCACTGCGGACCGTCAACCCAATGATCCTTATGCGCTTGAGCGCAGTGGCGAGTTCTGGGTGACGCTGGAATCCGCCAGAGCCTTAAATAATCGTGCGGCAGAACTACTTGATCGTGCATGGGCACGCGATACCCGCCTAACCGAAAGTGAACGCGCCGAAGTTGCCATCGCGATTGCAACCGCAAAAGTCGTTTCAGGACGTGGTGGCCTCGATATCACAACCCGTATCTTCGACATCATGGGCGCACGATCAACAGCAGCAGAACTCGGCTTCGATCGATTCTGGCGCAACCTACGGACTTATACCCTCCATGATCCCATTGATTACAAGATTCGCGAACTTGGGGATTGGACACTCAATGATCAACCACCCAGACCAACCTTTTACTCGTAGTGGTTGCTGATTTAGCAGCGATTATGGAATTTCATTCATGCTTTTTGTTTGTTTTAACTGAATTTTTAATATGTACGGAGTAACAAAATGAGCAAGCCCCTTAAAGTCGTCGCAGTATCAGGCGCACTGCATAAACCTTCAAAAACCGATGCCTTGGTCGAAGCCATTGTCAGTGAACTATCCGTTGCGCTGCCAATCGAAGTCCAGTTTGTCAAATTAAGCGATATCGCGCCACAACTGGCCAATGTGGTATCACGTACAGATCTGCCTACTCATATCTATGCTCAAATCCAAGCCATCGAGGTCGCAGACTTCTTAGTTGTAGGCTCACCCGTTTACCGTGGGTCATATACAGGGCTGTTCAAACATTTCTTTGATTTTGTTGACCATGAGTCGTTGATCGATACCCCTATTTTACTCGCAGCAACAGGCGGCAGTGAGCGGCACGCCTTGGTCATCGATCATCAACTACGACCGCTATTCAGCTTCTTCCAATCATTGACGCTGCCGATCGGTGTCTATGGCACAGACAAAGACTTTACCGACTATCGAATCAATAACGATGCACTGCAAAACCGTATTGAACTTGCAGTCAACCGTGCTTTGCCTTGGTTACTCCAGCCCGACCCACGTAAGCAAGCGGTGTTACGTCAACCCTTTCTCGCCCAACTTTAACAAATTATTTTTAAAAGGAAATTCATCATGAGCACTCATAACACTACTCAAGCCGATCCGATTAAATTTGCCTATTGGGTTCCTAATGTCAGCGGTGGACTCGTTGTCAGTAAAATCGAACAACGTACCAGTTGGGACATTGATTACAACATCAAACTGGCACAACTCGCGGAAGAAAATGGCTTCGAATATGCCCTTTCGCAAATCCGCTTTACAGCGGGTTATGGTGCCGACTTTCAGCACGAACCCGTCGCCTTTAGCCACGCACTGCTTGCTGCGACCAAAAAACTCAAAGTGATCGCAGCCTTGCTACCTGGCCCATGGAATCCAGCTGTTGCAGCCAAGCAACTTGCCACCATCGACCAACTGACCAATGGCCGTATCGCCGTCAATATCGTCAGTGGTTGGTTTAAAGGTGAATTCACGGCTATCGGTGAGCATTGGCTAGAGCATGATGAGCGTTATCGCCGTTCTGAAGAGTTTATCCGTGCACTAAAAGGCATTTGGACTACGGATAACTTCAGCTTTAGTGGCGACTTCTATCGCTTTAATAACTACACCTTAAAACCTAAACCACTCCAACAACATCCGCATCCTGAAATCTTTCAGGGCGGGAGCTCACGCGCTGCGCGCGATATGGCGTCTCGTGTATCCGACTGGTACTTCACCAATGGTAATACCGTTGAAGGCATCAAAACTCAAGTCGATGATATTCGTGCAAAAGCTGCCGCAAACAACCATAGCGTTAAGGTGGGTGTCAATGCGTTCATCATTGCTCGAGATACGGAAGAAGAAGCACGCGCAGTGCTCGCTGAAATCATCGAAAAAGCAGATCCTGAGGCGGTTAATGCTTTTGGTGATGCCGCCAAACAGGCTGGAAAGTCATCCCCTGAAGGCGAAGGAAACTGGGCTAAATCGAGTTTTGAAGACTTAGTGCAATACAACGACGGCTTCAAAACCAATTTGATTGGAACACCACTGCAGATTGCGGAACGGATTATTGCCCTAAAAGCCGCTGGAGTCGACTTAGTGTTGTCTGCATTCCTGCATTTTCATGAAGAAGTTGAGTACTTTGGCAAAAACGTACTGCCCTTAATTCGTGAACTGGAAGCGGCTGAAGAACAACGTAAATCTGCCTAAAACTGTCACCACACAACTGCTCAATGAATCTGAGTAGGGAGGAATCCAGAATGCCTGAAATCACACCAAAGCTGCCGCAAACGCTTCCTGAGCTTTTGCGCAATCAGGTCATTCTGCGGCCTCGTCATGTTGCCCTGCGTCATAAACGACTTGGAATCTGGCAAGAATGGACATGGCAAGATTTATTGAATCAAACACAGCGCTACGCAAGTGCTCTTGCCAGCTTGGGATTTAGTGCCGACTCAAGCTTGCTGCTGCTAAGCCGACCTCGTGTAGAGGCTTTGCTATTGGCGCTTGCTGTGCAGTCACTCGGAGGAACAGTACAACCTCTGGATCCAGATCTCACCCATGATGAGCTGCAAGTACTACTCAAAGGGATCAACCCCAAATTTATCTTCAGTGAAGGTCAAGCTGAAGTCGATCAGCTTATTGAAAGTCAGATTTCACCTCAACTGATTCTTTACGCAAATTCCCGTGGACTGAGTCACTACAAGCTCCCCAGCTTATTATCAGTCGATCAGCTGTTAACAAGTTATGTCGAGCTGCCAAGCGTTCAAATCAAACCAGAGGCATTTGCATTTGTATTTTATGGACTCGATAGCGAAGGCAGCCTTATTCATCAAAAACTTAGCCATCAACGTCTGATTAATGAAGCAAAGCATCTGATTGAGCAAACTGGGCTGACTCATAAAGAAGATGCTCTTGCAGCCAGAGCATTTGCGACCGCTGGACAAGCACGCTATTTAGTTGCGCCATGGCTTGTCGCCGGATTTCGCTTGAACTTTCCGGAAAATCTTGCCACACGCGACAATGATCGCCGAGAACTATCCCCATCTCTCGTGCTCGGTACAAATGCGACCTTTGCACGCGTCGCTCATTTAGCTGAACAGAAACTACCAACGACAGGAACGCTAGCCTATCGTATTTATACATGGGCGTGGAATCAAGAAACTCACAACCCACTGGCATGGATATTAACGCGATTAATTCGCCGGGTCTTACGAGAGAACCTTGGTTTTGCACGTCTTAGGACTGCGTTATTAATCGGTGAGCCGTTAGCAAAAGCTCATGCAGATTTTTATGCCAGTCTCGGCATTCGTATCAAAAGACTCGCCGCCACAGGGGTTACACAGTCTCATCCAGCTCAAACATCACCCGTACAGACGCTGCAATCCGAACTACAAAAAAACAAACAGCAATCTGAACCCAACCCAAGCAATCCATTGTTGAGATGATGTCGTGACCCAGCAAACTCCTCTATTAAAACTTGAAGGAATTTCTCTGACCTTTGGCGGACTTCAAGTCATTCAAGATTTAGACATCGCCGTGGCTCGTGGCGAGATCTGCTCACTGATCGGTCCGAATGGTGCTGGGAAAAGCTCACTGCTCAATATCATCAATGGAATCTATCAGCCGCATCGTGGAAAAATTACGCTGGACGGTCAACATCTTAAGTCCCATCGACCACAACTCGCGGCCAAACTTGGGATTTCCAGAACCTTTCAGAATCTTGCCTTATTCAAAAAAATGAGCGTACTAGACAACGTGCTGACAGGTCGCACTCTAAAGATCAGCGCAACATGGCCTGAATACCTCCTAGGGCTCCCCCGTGCAAAACGAGAAGCAAACGCTCAGCGTCAAAGTGCAGAAGAAATCATTGCGTTCTTACATCTTGAACCTTGGCGGCACAGCATCGTCAGTACGCTCTCGTACGGTTTACAAAAGCGTGTTGAACTTGCGCGCGCACTTGCAGCAGAACCGAGTTTGCTACTTCTTGATGAACCCATGGCAGGGATGAATAGCGATGAAAAACAGGATATGGCGCGTTTAATCCGTGATGTGAATCGAGAGCTGGGAACGACGGTTGTCATTATTGAACATGATATCGGCATCGTGATGGCGCTTTCAGATCACATCATTGTTCTGGATTATGGCCGAAAAATCGGTGATGGCACCGCAGATGAAATTCGGCAGAACCCTGACGTTCTTGCTGCCTATCTCGGCCAGAGTCCTATCGAAAAACAACAGTTAGAAACCAGACATTAATTAAATCGTTTGAGGGGTTTATGAATTTCTTTATAGAGGTACTAGTTGGTGGACTGCTTGCAGGGATTATGTATTCCTTGGTCGCCATCGGCTTTGTATTGATCTACCGTGCTTCGGGAGTCTTCAATTTTGCACAAGGTGCCTTAGTACTGTTCTCGGCGCTGACCTTTGTCAGTTTAGTTGAACGGGGACTTGCATTTTGGCAAGCCTTTGCCATTACCGTAGTTGTTCTCTTTATCCTTGCAGTTTTAATTGAGCGCTTAGTATTACGGCATTTAATCAATCGCTCTGTAATCACGCTCTTCATGGCCACACTGGGCTTAAGCTACATCATTGAAGGCTTAGCCCAAACAGTATGGGGAACACAAGTTCATGGTCTAGAGCTGGGTATACCCGATGAACCCATTGAGTTTTTTGGCATCCTGATCAGCAAGCTGGATTTGTTTTCAGCCGTGGTCGCAGGACTTCTGGTGATCGCATTGTCACTGCTGTTTAGCAAAACACGCTTTGGTTTATCTCTACGTGCGGTTGCTGATGATCCCCTTGCCGCACAGTCCATTGGTATTCGCCTCAACCACATCTGGATTATCGTCTGGACGGTGGCAGGATTTGTTGCGCTGGTTGCGGGTTTACTCTGGGGCGCCCGTTTAGGCGTGCAATTCTCCTTATCATTGATCGTCCTTAAAGCTCTCCCCGTCCTCATCATCGGTGGCTTTACCTCGATCAGCGGTGCCATTGTGGGTGGTCTTATTGTTGGTGCTTCAGAAAAACTCGCAGAAATTTATCTGGGCGGCATCATCGGTGGAGGGCTTGAGAACTGGTTTCCCTATGCCCTTGCGATCATTTTCCTGCTCATCAGACCATCCGGTTTGTTTGGTGAAAAAACGGTAGCGAGAGTCTAAACCATGATTTTCTTTAATCAAGCCAGACAGATCACTACTGATTACCGTTCTGAGCATCGTTTATTTCGCCTTAAACAGGATCGTTGGTTGTTTTGGGCGGTACTGGCATTTGCCTTGATCGTAGTTCCACACATTGGCACAGACTACTGGTTTAGCGCCATTCTAGTTCCTTTTTTAGTGCTGGGACTTGCAGGATTAGGACTCAATATTCTGACCGGTTATGCAGGGCAGTTGTCTCTGGGCTCTGCCGCTCTTATGGCCGTTGGCGCATTTGCAGCTTATAACTTTCAACTGCGTATTCCTGGAATTGCACTACTCGTGAGCTTCTTCCTAGGTGGTATCGTGACAGCACTCTTTGGCGTATTGATTGGGCTACCCAGTCTTCGAATCAAAGGTTTTTATCTCATCGTTTCTACCCTTGCGGCACAATTCTTTGTTCCTTGGCTGTTGACACAATATGGCTGGTTTTCGAATTACAGCGCATCAGGTGTGATTGGTGCCCCGAAACTTGAGATTTTTGGGCAGGATTTCAATACCCCTTCAGGTCGATATGTATTAACCCTCGGCATCGTTATTCTGCTCGGCTTTGCAGCCCATCGCCTCATTCACAGTCCTTTGGGGCGCAACTGGATGGCGGTTCGTGATATGGATACCGCAGCGGCAAGTATTGGTATTCCCATTTTACGAACCAAATTACTGGCATTCGCAATCAGTTCGTTTTATCTCGGCATCGCAGGAGCACTTTGGGCATTCGCCTACCTCGGCACTGTCGAACCGGATGGTTTTGACCTTAGTCGATCTTTTCAAATTTTGTTCATCATCATTATTGGGGGGCTGGGTAGCATTTCTGGCAGCTTTTTAGGTGCTGCGTTCATCGTTCTTTTACCCATTACGTTGAGTCTGGGCAGCACCGCCTTATTCGGGCAGGGGGCTGATCAAGCGCTATTACAAAATCTACAAAAAATCATTTTTGGGAGTTTGATCATTTTCTTTCTGATCAAAGAACCAGATGGTCTCGCACGGCTTTGGCGCCATTTAAGAGAACGCCTCAAGCTGTGGCCTTTGCGTTATTAAAGCTTTACGTCATAACAATCAACACTAACCTAAAATTTCATTATTAATCAGGAGTCTATAATGTCATCTTCACGTCTTCAACTCGCGGCCCTGACCGTTGCTGTCGGCCTATTAGCAGGTCAAGCAGCGCATGCGGCCAATGAGCAATACTTTCCGCTGCAAAGCTATCGGGTCGGTCCTTATGCTGCTGGGGGTAGCGGATTTTTTGGCGGATTTATTGACTATCTACAAGATGTCAACGCACATGGTGGCGTCAATGGCGTCAAACTCACATGGTCAGAATGTGAAACCGAATATGTCGTTGAAAAAGGTGTGGAATGCTACGAACGCTTAAAAAAAGGGCTTAATGGTGCACCTGTCGCTGCGACCAATCCGTTATCCGTAGGTATTGCTTATGCAACGCTTGAACGCTCCACTGCAGATAAAATCCCACTGATTACCATCAATCACGGTCGTACCGATTCAACAGATGGCAGCGTTTTTCCTTATGTCTTCCCGCTACAGCTCAACCCGTATAGCGAAGTCTCTGCGATCGTAAACTATATTGGGCAGCAGTCTGGCGGCTTAGCCAAGCTTAAAGGCAAGAAAATTGTTGTGCTATATCACGGCTCGCCCTATGGCAAAGAAACCATTCCAGTCATTGATATCCTCGCCAAAAAATACGGTTTTGAAGCCACTCAGATCGAAGTTCCCCACCCGGGCAATGAACAACAATCACAATGGCTGAACATCCGCCGTATTCAACCGGATTGGGTCATCTTACGTGGTTGGGGTGTAATGAATCCTGTCGCCTTAAAAACAGCTAAGAAGGTTGGCTTCCCTGCTAACCATATTATCGGCAATATTTGGAGTAACTCCGAAGAAGACGCAGCCCCAGCAGGCGATGCCGCGAAAGGTTTCATCTCCATTACTACCCATCCATCAGGCACCAATTTCCCTGTCCTGCAAGACATCAAGAAAAATGTAGTAGATGCTGGTAAAGGTAACTTGAGCGATCCTAAACGTTTTGGCACAGTCTATTACAATCTGGGTGTGGTGAACGGAATCCTGAATGTTGAAGCGGTTCGTGTGGCACAAGCAAAATATGGCAAGCGTCCTCTGACTGGCGAAGAAGTCCGCTGGGGTTTTGAACACTTGAATATCGATAACAAACGCTTGACTGAACTCGGTGCCTTAGGACTTGTACAACCCCTCAAACTGTCATGCTCCGATCATGAAGGGGGTGGTGCCGTACGCTTCCAGCAATGGGATGGTAGCAAGTGGAATGTGATCAGTAACTGGATTCAAGCGGATCGTGCATTACTGCGTCCAATTATTGAAACGTCGGCTCAGCAATACGCGAAGGAAAAAGGCATCACTCCTCGCAATTGCAAGATTGAAAAATAAAGGAGCAATCTGATGACGAATCTGCTCGAAGTGCAACAGATTGAAGTAGTTTACGATCAAGCCATTTTGGCTGTCCGTGATATTTCCATCAATGTTACAGAGGGTTCAATTGTTGCTCTACTCGGTGCCAATGGTGCCGGTAAAAGCACGACATTGAAAACCATCTCCCGGCTCGTTAAATCTGAACGCGGGAGCTTAACACGCGGGCAGATTCGTTATCAAAACCAAGATATCACCCATACAGATGCTGCAGCTTTAGTTAAACGCGGTCTCGTGCAAGTTCTCGAAGGACGCCGCTGTTTTCCTCATCTTACCGTTGAAGAAAATCTTCGCTCAGGGACCTTTGTCAATAATCCTTCGCGTAGTGATATTCGTACGGGTATTGAAAAGATCTATCAATACTTCCCGCGCCTTAAGGAGCGGCGAGATACCCAGGCAGGCTATACCTCTGGCGGTGAACAACAGATGATTGCAATCGGTCGCGCGCTTATGACCCACCCCAAATTAATTCTTCTGGATGAACCCTCAATGGGTTTGGCACCGAAGATTGTCGAGGAAATTTTTGCAATTGTGCATACACTCAATCAGCAACAAGGCATTAGCTTTTTAATTGCTGAACAAAATGCACGTTTGGCTCTACAGTATGCGGATTTTGCATATCTTATTGAAAATGGTGAAGTCCGTCATTCGGGTCAAGCAGCGACACTCAATCAACAAGATCATCTTCAAGCTGCTTATCTTGGAGGCGCTAGATCGTCTAAAAAAGCGCACGTTTAAGATGAGAGCAACCCTAAACACGATAGCTTGCGATGATGAACACTACTGGTAAATATCCTTTAATCTCCTTACCAATAACCTCATAAGGTAATCATATATTCTTGGTTCAGCTATAAAAGGTTATTTGGTATCTTAGAAAATACTTAAGATAAGGCCGCACTTCATGGCATTGCTCACCTATCCCAATGCACGTTCGCTCAATACTTCAATTCGCGCAAAGGCGCTGGTCTTTGAAGATGCAAAATCGCGTGCAATTTTAGCGAAAATTGAAAGACTTGCCCCCAGTGAAGCCAATGTCCTGATTATGAGTGAAACAGGAACAGGAAAAGAACTGGTTGCACGTCATATCCACACTTTAAGTCGGCGTAACCAAGGGCCTTTTCTTGCGGTCAACTGTGGCGCTTTCTCAGAAACATTGGTCGAAAGCGAACTTTTTGGTCATGAACGCGGTGCGTTTACTGGCGCAACCGATGCGAAAGCAGGTTGGTTTGAAGCAGCCGATGGCGGTACTTTATTCTTGGATGAAATTGGTGACCTTCCTTTAAACATGCAAGTAAAACTTCTGCGCGTCCTTCAGGAACGTGAAGTTGTCCGCTTGGGCTCACGTAAGGCAAAGCCTGTAAATGTCCGAGTGGTGGCAGCAACCAATATACACTTGGAGAACGCCGTAGCTGCAGGCAAGTTCCGCGAAGATTTATATTATCGCTTGCGCGTAGCCTCAATCGAACTCTCTCCACTACGTGAACGTCCAGGGGACATTTTACCGCTGGCTGAATTCTTTCTACGCGACTATACCAGCCGTCTACACTATGCCCCAGCGACCTTCTCTGAAAGTTCGAATAAAGCGCTGCTATCACATAATTGGCCAGGAAATATTCGTGAGTTAGAGAATGTCATTCACTATGCCCTCCTCGTCTGCCAAGATTCCGTCATCAAACCCGAAGATTTGCAAATGGGTAGCTCCGAGCTACGCACCCAGCAGTC